>JBEKPF010000005.1:0-100003 GCA_049521035.1 Occallatibacter sp.
GCCCGACTCCGCTTCACCGGTTATCGAATATGCTCAAGGAAAAGCAACGCCTTGAGAAGACAATCACACTAAACGGCGACTGTGTCTTCAAAAGACTGTCTCACTCAAGGGGTTCACCCCACCACCCCCGCCAAGAAACTACTCCCTGCCTTCCTCCAGCAGTCTGCTCCACTTCCGTCGTTCCGCCATCTCCTCCAGCGTCCCTCCATCCCGCGGAACCAGTGCATAAACCATCTGGCACCCCATCGCATTCGCCACGCGCGTCATCGACTTGAAACTGATTCTTCCGTGCCTCTCGCTCGCCTCCAGCCGGAAGACCACCGACTTGCTCACCTTCAACTCCCGCGCAATCTCCTCCACTGGAACGCCCAGCACCCGGCGCACCGTCCGCAACAACTCCTGTGTCGGATGCTCCTCCCTCGCCGCGATCCTGTAATACCGCATTTCCTTGTCCAGCTTCCTGCGCGCATATTGCCGCTGTTCTTCTCGCATCGTCACTTCTCCTTTGGGCTCGCTCAACCAGTTAGGTCCCGGCAAATCCCCAATCTCGCCTACTTAAACGTACAAAAAGGCGCCGAAATTATATGCAAATGGACCTTATCGCGCGGAGTTGCACGGTCTTTGTATGACATCCAGCAGTGGATTCCGCCGATTTCCGTACTCCTGCAAATAGGCTTTCGAGCGAATTACCACCCATTTCCTCCATCTCTTCACTCAAAAGTCCACAAGTTTGTAGCCTTGCATGGGTAGGAACCCGTCGCCGGCCCATCCCGCTGCGGCAGCGCCTCATCGAAAGCACCCCCGCCTCTACAATGAACAGGTATGCCCACAGCAGTTCGTTCGCACGCCAAGATCAACCTCGGTTTGCATATCGGTGCACCGCGCCCTGACGGTTTTCATTCGCTCGCCACCGTTTACCAGACTCTTGAGTTGCACGACATTGTTGCGGTCACCGCCAGAACCGCAAGTGCCACTTCGATTCGCCTGACCTCGAATGACGAACGTGTCCCTCTTGACGAGCGCAACACCGCCTGGAAGATGGTCGAGCTGGCGCTGAAGATGTTGCGTTGCACGGCCGAGGTCGAGATCCACATCGAGAAGAAGCTGCCGGTCCAGGGAGGACTGGGTGCCGGTTCGGCCAATGCGATTGCGGCACTGGTGGGGCTGGAGGTCGAGCTGGGGATTTCCGTTCGAAGCTGGTTGACGCGCCGCCTCGAAATTGCCGCGGAGGTTGGCTCGGATGTGCCGCTATTCCTGATTGGCGGCACGGTGCTGGGCCTCGATCGCGGACAGGAAGTTTACCCGTTATCGGATATTGAGCCGGTCTGGTGCGTGGTCACGACGCCGGACATTGGAGTCTCCACCCCGCAGGCCTTTCGCGACTGGGACGCCCTCTGCGCCGCTGAGGGTTTGACCCAGAACGCAAGCCAAGCTAAACTAAGTGAGTTGAGCCGCGCCTATGCCAGCGCCTTTTCGGGAGGGATTCCGAGAGGTCAGCAGGGAACCGGCTCCTCCGGTGTTCTCGCAAATGACGAGAACCTGGCCGGACCTCAAGAGTCCGCGCTTGTCCGCACCGGGATCAGTAGCTGGATCCAGAACGACTTTGAACGCGCTGAGTGATCGGTTCCACGAGACAGAAGTGCGAAGTACCTTAACCCGCACCCTGCCGCGTGCAGCCTACTGGCGCGAAATGCTTGTGCAATAGGGATGTTGACAGGCAGCCGTTGTGCGAGAGAGACTCGCCATCGGCTGTTGTGTTGGGCGATCGTCTAATGGCAAGACAGTGCCCTTTGGAGGCACTTATCTAGGTTCGAATCCTAGTCGCCCAGCCAGGTTTTCTTGAATGCAATTCCGGGAAGCAGCCAAAGCCAACCAGCTTGGAGGACTTCGAAAATGGGATCGGAAGTTTTGACGGTGACGGCGGAAGACACGCAGCAGCCCGAGAGCGGGTCCAACGTACCCCGCGATGGGGCGCCCAAAGACCCGGAAAAGGGCACCCCGCAGGATGCAAAGGCGAAGGACGGCAAACCAGCCCCAGATCGCAAGCGAGCCCGCAACCTGAGCGAGGACAAGCGGTTCAAGCTCTTCAGCGGGACAGCCAACCGCCCGCTGGCCGAGGAAATCGGTCGCCACATTGGCGTACCGGTCGGCGAAGCCAAGTTGCAGCGTTTCGCAGACGGCGAAGTTTATTTCCAGCTGCTTGAGAACGTTCGCGGCGTGGATGTGTTCGTGGTGCAGCCCACCTGCTATCCGGTGGACCAGCACCTGATGGAGCTATTGGTAATGATTGACGCGCTCAAGCGGGCCTCGGCGGCCAGGATCACGGTAGTGGTGCCCTACTACGGCTACGCCCGTCAGGATCGCAAAGACCGTCCCCGCGTTGCCATCAGTGCCAAGCTGGTTGCCGATTTACTCACCACAGCGGGCGCCGATCGTGCCCTTTTTGTCGACCTGCACGCCGCCCAAATCCAGGGCTTTTTCAATATTCCCGTCGATCACCTCTACGCCTCCCCCGTCCTCGTCAGCTACTTCCGCGAGCTCAACCTTCCCAACCCTACCGTCGTGTCACCAGATGCTGGTGGCGTGGAACGGGCTCGCTTCTTCGCGCAGAAGGTGGGCGCACCCCTCGCCATCGTCGACAAGCGCCGCACCGACATGAATGTCACGGAAGTGATGCACGTCATCGGCGACGTGGCAGGCAAAACCTGCCTCATCATCGACGATATTGTTGACACCGCAGGCACTCTGGTTAAGACGGTAGACGCGCTCTACACCGCCGGCGCAGCCACCGTATATGCATGCGCGAGCCACGCTGTGCTCTCCGGTCCGGCCATCGATCGCATCGCGAATTCACGTCTGGAGCAGCTTGTAGTCACCAACACTGTCCCTTTGCGCGAGGCGGCGCAAAAACTCACCGTGGCGACAAGCGACGCACCGCAGAAGTTACCCAAGATCAAGGTCCTCACCATTGCCGGCCTGCTGGGCGCGGCCATCGAGAGCATCCATATGGAAACCAGCGTAAGCACGCTGTTCAATTAAGCATCCACCTCGGCTGCCAGGTTTGATCCGGCGGTCGCGAACAAAGGGAGCGGAACAATCAAATTCGAAGTAGCAGTGAAAACTAGCAGCTGGAAGCTAGCGGCCAGAAGCCGCTTCACCGTGCCCGATATCAGAAACGAGAGAGCAAATGCCAGAGGTAGTCATAGCTAAGCCCCGTGAGGGCAAGTTCAACAAGAATGCCGCTCGCCGTGTGCGCGTCGCGGGCAAAATTCCCGCTGTGCTTTATGGTTCCGGGCATGACCCGGTTGCAGTTGAAGTGGATCCCAAACAGATTTCCCGGATCCTCTTTTCAGAGTCTGGCCATAACACGATTTTTGACGTCGAGATTGCGGGTAACCCGACCGCGAAAGCCATGATCGTCGATTGGCAGCGCGAGCCCATCAAGGACCAGCTTATCCACATCGATCTGAAACGTATCGCCATGGATAAGGCGATAGAGGTCAGCGTCCGCGTGAAGCTGCTGGGCATTCCTGCCGGAGTGAGAACTGCGGGTGGAATTCTGGACCAGGTGCTGCGTGAAGTCGAAATCGAGTGCTTGCCGGGAGACATCCCCAGCCACATTGACGTGGACGTCAGCAATCTGGAGCTTTGGGGTTCGCTGCGCATAAAGGATCTACCTCACTCGGGTTCCATCAAGTTCCTCAATTCCGAGGACGCGACTGTAGCCCACGTCGTCTCGATTCGCGAAGAAGTGGCTCCAGCTGCTGAGGTTGAGGCCGCTGCTGCCGCTGCGACAACGGCGGAGCCAGAAGTGTCCAAGAAGGGCAAGACTGACGTCGAAGCTGCACCGGCGGCGGGAGCGAAGGCACCGGCAGCAGGAGCAAAAAAGTCCGAGGCGAAAAAGTAACCTTTGGCTGAGGCAAGTGAATCCTGCGGGTTGTATGGTTCGTTGCCCGGTCCCTTTTTGATTGTGGGATTGGGCAACCCCGGTCCGGAATATTCTTGGACGCCGCATAACGCGGGATTCATGGCAATCGACCGCATCGCCCAGCAAGAGGGGGTTGTGGTCCAGAACCGGCGATGCCGGGCCGTTACTGCTACTTGCAGAATTGCAGGACGGGAAGTGGTTCTGGCCAAGCCGGAGACCTTTATGAATCTGAGCGGGCTGTCAGTTGCCGCTCTGATTCTGGAGTTTGAAGCGAATCCGGCAAAGGATTTGCTCGTGATTTATGACGAGTTGGATTTGAAGCTGGGGACCTTCAAAATCAGGGAGAGGGGATCGCCGGCGGGGCACAACGGAGCCCGCAGCGTAACCGGCGCCCTGGAAAATCAGGAGTGGTTGCGCCTGAGAATCGGAGTCGGTCCAGACCTTCCACCCGAGGCTATTGCGGCTGGTGGCGGCAAGCGTCTGGGCAAGGACTATCTGCTCTCGCCGATGCGCAAAGCGGATTTGACGGTTCTGGACGAGGTGTTGGACCGGGTAGCGACGGCTACGCGGCGCCTCATCGAAGAAGGGCCAGGACCGGCGATGAACGAGTTTAACCGCCGCGAGTAGTTTGTCCGGCGTTGAAAGATGCAGAGTACGAAGCCGCCAAGGCGAGAGAACGGTTTTCCATCAAGCGAATGGAATTCCTCTCCAACCGGCGGTGAATGCCGGACCCTGAGTGCCCGGCGGAAAAGGAATGCAGATGCCCCGTTTGTATGAAGTGATGTTCATTATCCGGCCTGACGTGGCCGAGGAGGATGTCGACAAGCTGATCGCCGGCTTCTCCACCACCGTTACCGGTGGCGGCGGAGTGGTGAAGACTGTCGAAAAGATGGGCCGGCGCAAGCTCGCTTACATGGTGCGCAAGTTCAATGATGGCAACTACGTTCTGCTGACCGTCGAGGCCAATGGTGCGGTGGTGTTGGAATTGGAACGCCGTCTGCGCGTCACCGAGCCGGTGATCAAGTTCATCACCGTGCGCATCGACGAAGAAGAGAAGCGTCTTGCCAAGGTAAAGGCCCTGCGCGGCACCCGCCGCAAGGTAAGCACGGAACATGCAGCCCCCGCCACGCCGGTGCCTGTCGCCGCTCCCGTAACCCCCGCAGCGGTTCCGGTAGCGGCTGAGGTTGCAGCTCCGGTTTCGGCCAGCGCCTAGCAGTTCTACGAATTGCCGCTGCCAGAACTCCCCTGGGACAACTGGCGTCGGCCTGATCCTGTCTCCCGAGTCCGCCAAGCGGATCCACTGGGAGCAAAGAGAGTGAAGAGGAAACACCATGTCTGAAGAGACTCCTGGAAGGGCGCCCGAGACGGGCGCATCAGCACCCCAAGCAACATCCGAGTCGGGCCCCGGCTCAGGTCAAGTCCGCTCTGGCGGACGGCCATCATCTGGCGGTCCCGGCGGACGGCCCTCGGGTGGACCTGGCGGACGCGGAAAGTTCTTCCGCCGCAAGAAGGTCTGCAAGTTCTGCACCGAGAAGATTGACGCGATCCCTTACCGCGATGTTCGTCTGCTGCAAGGGTTTGTGGCAGAGCGCGGCAAAATCGTACCGCGTCGGCTCACAGGCGTTTGCACCACGCACCAGCGTCGCCTGACCCGCGCGATCAAGCAGGCTCGGAACATCGCCCTGCTGCCGTTCGCCACGCGGCACTAACTCTCAACCCGGCAATCGTCAGTCGGCTTCTTGCTCATTACGTCGGCGCCTTCGTCTCGAAAAGTGACCTCGATCGAGCTTGAGTTGACGGGTGACAATCTTTCCGGTGTGAGAGCTTTACTCTGCGCGGCGCGCCTCCGGGCGTGGTATCTCGTCCAAAAGACAAATGCGCCCACGGCATCGCCGCCCGCAAAAAATGGAGAGTTCGTTATGGAAGTAATTCTGAAGGAAGACGTAGCCAATCTGGGCCACCGCGGTGATGTGGTGAAGGTTGCAGAAGGCTATGGCCGCAACTTTTTGCTGCCTCGCAAGCTGGCACTGCAAGCGACTTTGGCGAACAAGGCCGTTATTGAACAGATGAAGTCGGCCGCTGCCCGGCGGTCCGCAACTGAGAAGGCGCAAGCGGAGGCGCTCGTCGCTAAGCTTGAACCCGTTGTGCTCAGCTTCACCCGCAAGTCGGGCGAGAACGGCCAACTCTTTGGCTCTGTCACATCTGCGGACATCGCCGGAGACCTGCAGACCAAAGGCTTTGAAGTGGATCGCCGCAAGATTCAGCTGGCCGAGCCGCTCAAGAGCCTCGGCGACTTCAACGTTGCCATCAAGCTGCATCGTGAGGTCACCGCCCACCTAAAGGTCAAGGTAGTAGCGGATGCCACAACTGAAGCTCCTGCCGGCGAGCCCGTTGCGGAACCAGCCGCAGCCAAGTAGTTACAATTCATACGCACCCTCGCCGCTTCTTGGCTCGCAGAGCAGCGGCAAGTGTGTTTCTAGGCGGCGTGCGCAGCGTGGGCAGCTTGCTCCGCCATTGACAGATTGTGTAGCTGCTTGGGTCTGGAAAGGCAGATCCAGCTTCGCGGGGGAAATCGATACAGCGGTTTCCTAAAAGATCTTCTTCTCCGGGGTGCCACCGGAAAGCGCCACGAGCTTCTTGACCGCCTTATCCATCGAATTCATAAAGTCAGGGATTGCGTCTGCTTTGGAATGGGAAAAGAACAATCGAATTCTGTTCGAGGCAGCGCTGGGATTGATCTGATTTCGCTTGTCGTAGCAGACCCTCGCCTTCTTCCCGCTCTGCGATGTAAGCGTGAGCCGCAACAGTTCGTCACGCGGATGGTATGTGTCGCTTGGATCTACTGCCTCCCACAAAGCGCTGTTCGCGTCGATGGCATTCAAAAAGATGTCGCAGTGGCCGTCGGGCTGAGTAATCGACATGATCGACGTGGCCGGATCAAACGAGACTTCCAAGTTGTCATTGAGTCCGTCGTCTGGGCTGAGGGAAAGAAGCTTTCCACGAAGATAGTCGAAGAGATCCTGTTGAGTGGGTTCGGGCTTCGGATCTGGTTTTTTTGCCTTATGTGCTGGCGTTGTCGGCGGAGCGGTCTGTGCCACAACAACGGGCTTTGCAGGTTGCGACTGCCAGTCGGGCGGCACGGATTGCTGAGTCTCGGACGTCTGTACCGACGACAATCCATGTAGCACTGTCTCAATCGAACATGCAGACAGATTCAGAAGCAATACTGCGGTACAGACACATACCAGTTGCGTCATCGGTCGAGTCCTTTTGGCTTTTGCCAGATATTCCAATGCTCCCACCCGCCGGCGCGCGGCGGAAATCCAGAGGGTGAGACAAGAGCCCGCCCGATCTCGATCACGATATCTGCCGTGAACTTACCCCGCACGGGGAGAGTATAACGCTGTTTCTATTGGATTAGCATCCAAAGTCACCAACGGCTGGTTACGGTTGGTGTACAGCGTTGGTACCGCCGCCAGCAAGCTCCGGGTGTAAGGGTGCGCCGGATCTGCGAGGAGCTCTCTCGAAGACCCTGTCTCCACCACCTCACCCGTGCGCATTACCGCGACCCGGCCAGCCATCTGGCCTACCACCGCCAAATCGTGCGAAATAAAGAGCATGGCCAGCCCATACTGCCGCTGCCGCTCCTTTAACAATTCCAGCACCTGTGCCTGAACAGTCACGTCCAGCGCCGTTGTAGGCTCGTCCGCAATCAGCAGTCGTGGCCTGTTGATCAACGCCATAGCGATCAGAATTCGCTGTCGCTGCCCACCTGAAAACTGGTGCGGATAATCACCGTAACGCTCGGCTGCATCAGGAATCGCAACAGCCTCCAGCGCTTCAATCGCTTTGCGCCTCGACTCCCGTCCGGTCAACGAGGAGGAGTGCGTTCGGTAACCTTCCGCCACCTGCTGGCCAATTTGCATCACCGGATTCAGAGCTGTCATCGGCTCCTGAAAGATCATAGCGATCTCCCGGCCTCGTACGCGTCGCAGGCTGTTAGCCGGTTGCCGAAGCAGGTCAATCTCCGCTTCGGCTTGCTTCCAAAGAATTAACCCCGAAACTCGTGCGGCCTGTCCCAGCAATCCCAGGATCGCCATTGCTGTGGCGCTCTTGCCAGATCCGGACTCACCCACGAGCCCAAGCACTTCGCCTTCATCGATTTGCAGGCTAATGCTGCGTACGGCTTCGGTCGCTCCGAAGCGAATACGCAAGTCTCGAATGTCGAGCAGCGGCATAAACCCATCGTAGTGCATCCAAACCCGCAGAGAACAGGCAGGTTGTCGCCGAAGTCGGTACTCTGTCGAGCCTGCTTTTCCGTCGGATCTGAGCCTCAGAGGCAACACCGGACGCCATTGATTCATCTCTACTGCGAGCGAAGAAGGGATTTGAGTATGAAACTAAAATGGACCATTCTTTCAGTTCTCGCAATGTCGCTGATGCTGATAATGCTCAGCCCAGTCACGGCCAAGGCATCTGCAGCCCCCCTGGGGCATGTTTCTCCCAGCTATGCCCAGGACCGCGATGACCACGGTTGGGATGTCCCGCCGGCAGAGTTTCGGGAGATCCAACGTCGGGGCTTTCACGATGGGGTCGAGGGTGCACGCAAAGACTTCGACAATCACCGCGCTCCCAATGTGAACAATCGGGACGAGTATCGTCATCCCCACGTCTCGCCCAGCGCCCTGGATGACTACCGTGAAGGTTTCCGGCGCGGCTACGACGTGGCCATACACCATCTGATGGGAGATCCCCGCTAGCAGGAAGTTATGTTCACTGCGATGTCTTTGTGTGCAGATGAATTTGAGCGGAGAAATGAAGAGCTGATTGGAGGTTGAGGCGTGCCATTGGTAACTGTGGTTATTACTTTGCTCGTCGTCGGAGTCCTGCTATGGCTCGTAAATACCTACGTCCCCATGCAAGGAACGATCAAGGGACTCCTAAACGCCGTTGTGGTGATTGCGGTTGTTCTTTGGCTCGTGAACGTTTTTGGGCTATATCACTACATCACCCAATTTCACGTTGGACAACAATAACTAGGTTGGCAACAAAGCATATGTCGAAGAGCAGATTTGGATTAGCAGGCACTCTTCCAAAGCATGGGAGGGAATCGCTGGTCCCCTCCCGCGCCCGCCCATGAAGTTACTGCACGTCGCTCACCTTACCGTCTTTGAAGGTGACCTTCATGCCGCTGTAGTAGTAGATGATCTTGGGTCCCAGATTTGCAATCCTCGTCGGCGCACCCATTGCCGCTTTTACCTGGTCAGTGGTCTGCCCCAACTCAATGGATGCGGGTTGAGCCGGAGCGGCTGGCGCAGCAGGAGCACCCGGAGCTGCACTTGCCTGCCCGCCGCTGTCCTGCGCCGCTTCCGCTGTCACATCCTTCTCAGCTTGGTCACTCTGCTGATCCGCCTGCTGGATGTCAGCGCCGGGATTTGGCTCCGGAGGAGGCGCCACGGCGGCATACGTCGCTGGAGCGGTCGGGCCTGCAGCCGATGGAGGAGCCGCCGGCAAACCACCGGTGCCCTGCTTCGCTTGCAGATCCTGAAGTCCCTGATCAATCGTCTCCCGCATGTGATTCTGCATCTCCTGCAGGTCGGTCAACTGAACCTGGACCGTCAGTGAGATCTGGCACTCTGGCTGCCCCTTGCTGGAAAGGACCACCAGGTTCGCCGACGTCGCATCGGATGGAGGTGGCTCTCTCAACTGCAGAGTGTCGCCGTCACTCACCGCGCATTCTTGACCAGAAGTATCCGTCACATCCAGGTTGCCACCGGCAACAAACACATGCGGACGGCCGTCGCTCAGAAGACGTGCAATGCCGCTGGAACCGGGATCTACGTCCTGCTGCTGCGCATTCTGCCCCGCTTCCTGATTCTCAAGTGCCAACTGATTTCTCACCTCATCGGCGATCATCTGCTTTACTTCGGGGGTAAGCACCGGAGCTCCACCTGCCGGAGGCGCAGCAGCAGCCTCAGCAGCCTCCTGGTGCGCTGCGTAGGCTGCCTGAAGATCCTGCGAGATGATGTAATCCGTCAGCCAGAAAGCTGCCGAAGGATATACTGGGTACGGTTGGAAGTAGCCGCCGTAGAACCCGAACCACGGATTGCCAACCCCCCATCCCCATCCGAAGGCGATTGGCACTGCCCACGGGTTATATGCCCATCCATAAAAAGCGGGACGGAAGTAGAAACCCGGCGCGTAGACGTTCAGGTAAAGTCCGCGGTATCCGTAGCCCCGGTAAAAGCGATCATAGGCACGGCCATGGTAGTAGTAGGAACGCCTTGCGAAGTCGTGGCCGTGATAGTGGTATCCGCGCTCCACATATCCTCGACGTCCACGCTCTGCGTATACACGGCTGCCGTCATGACGCTCCATCGACACTCTGCGCCCGCCGCCCAGTCCGTGGTGCACATCCATTCCTCTCCGTGCATCGTGTACATCACTCACTCTGCCACCCGGCCTGGTGCGGACCGCGCTGCCGCTCCGAGTTACATGCTCATTGGCGCCACGGGGCGCAGGGCTGTGGAAAGCCGTGGAGTGCGCAGCACCGCCAGCCGGACCGTGCACGCCGCCCGCTGCTCCGCCAGGGTGTGCACCGCCCGCGGTTGTTGTATGCCCCGTCGTCGTGGTGGTGTGCGTTGTGGTTGTAGTCGTGTGCGTCGTCGTTGTCGTTGTGTGTGCGCCCGTTGTTGTCGTGGTGTGCCCGGCGGCTCCTCCGGTTGCACCATGCGACGCTGTTGCTCCTCCCGCAGGCCTGGCGGGTGCGGCCGCGGGCTTTGCTGGTGCTGCAGCCTTGGGAGCCGGAGCAGCAGGCTTGCTTGTACTGGCGACTGCGCAAACCGAATTGGCTGAAATGATCAGCCCGGCAAGAATCAGTGCTGCGGATCTGCCTCTCATGGCATTGCAAACAAGGTGCTTGGTCATCGAATCCTCATCCCCATTTCATGCCTGCGCTCCTCCCGGATACGCGAGCGTTTTACTCAACGTTGCTGACTTTCCCGCTTGTGAAAGTTACCTTCATGTCTTTGTAGTAGTAGATTTCCTTCGCTCCCAGCTTGGCGAGCCGCGTCGGCTGTCCGAATGCCGCGGTTACTTGATCTTTGGTCTGACCGATCGCGATTGTGGGCGGAGGCACATCGGTGGGCGGTGGTGGCGGTGCGATGGCTGCCATCGGTGTTTGCGCCGGAGCTGGAGCTGGCGCAGCCGCAACCGTCTGTGCCGGCTGGATATTCTGATCACCCTGTCCGCCCTTGTCGCCGTCATCTGCCGGCGCGACTGTCATAAGCTCAGAAATCGTCTTCACAAAATCATCTGGTGAAGGCGTCGAGTCTTTTGCGAATGCGAACTTGATCTCTCCGTAGAAGTGAACCTTATCACCAGAAGGGTTCGATGGATCCTGATACGGATCACTGAACACACTTACAACCACCCCGTCCTTCTGCGGAGTCACTCCGGTTACCCAGAATTTTTCCCCAGCGACAAATTTGCGTGATGCGCAGCCATTTTTGGCAGCATCGGTAGCGCTGCCTCCACTGCCAAATACCGGAATCTTCCCCATGGCCCAGGATTTCGCGGCCGACTTCGCGCGGTTGTTATAATTCGCGGTGAGAGCCCCATTGCTGTAAGTGTTGGAGAAAGCGTAAGACGAAGCCGAACTGCACATCATCAGTCCGTCCTTACGCAGCAAAACAACATCACCAGCCGTGACAATGTCCGTATGGTCTGCCGTTGGTTTAGTCAACTTGATTTGCGAGACGAGTTTCGCCTGGATCGCCGCTCCACTGTCCCCTCCCTGAGCTTCCATGCCAATCGTGAATATCGCCGCTGCCGCGACAAATCCGAGAACACCAAGCCTCTTAACTCGAGCCATATTTCACTTCCGTAGGATGATTTCGGGGATGATTGCTAGACGCCCCAAAAGGTAAATGAAGGTCTTGCGGAAGTCAAGTAAAAGATATGAAGCGAACACGCTGGAAGACTTACAGACTCAACACACTATTGAAACGAATGTTTCGAAGTTTTTCCGTTTTTTTAGTAATAGCTTGGCGGTTACGAATTGAAATTACGCTGATAGAGCTAGAAGGAGAATGCAGGTGATATTGTCCTGACCGCCGCGCTGTTTGGCTAGGTCGACCAAATTCGCGCAGGAAGAATCAAACAAAGACGCGCTGAGAATAGCGGCTATCTCGTCTGCTAGAAGATAGCGAGTGAGGCCGTCTGTCGCTAATAAGACTGCCGTTCCAGATTTGAGATCTACCGAGAAGAAATCAGGTTGAACCTCCGCCGCCACGCCCACAGCGCGCGTAATAATGGACTCCATACCGCGGAGGTCAGCGTTGTGCGCGTTCTCGATGGTCAGAGTGCCATTGCGAATAAGTTCGTTGATATAGGAATGATCTACGGTAAGTTGCACGCACTGCCCACCCTGGATAATATAAGCGCGACTATCTCCCACGTTGCCAAGAATTAGTTTGTCGCCGTCGAGAGCGGCAACCACGGCCGTAGTTCCCATTCCTTTGTTCTCGGGAACTTGCCCGTTCTCCCAGACATCTAGATTTGCAGCGTTGATGGCGATTAGAAGCCTCGTGCTGATGGGGACGGCGGAAGCAGCAGTCTCTGCGAAACTGTTCACGATGGCTGCCACTGCATGCGAGCTGGCAACCTCGCCGCTGGCCATTCCACCCATGCCGTCGCACACTACGTAAATGCCAAGGGTTTCGTTGTAGCCGAAGGCATCTTCGTTGTTGGTTCTCACGCAGCCTATATCGCTGAGAGCAGAAACCGCGATACGAATGGGTGGCGCCGCAGATTGCCCATCAGCGCCTCCGACGTCCGTCGTCGGCTCTGCCATGGAGGCTGCTTCGTAGTGAGTAGGCTCGTTCTTGAGTTCTTCGCTCATGGTCCCACTTCAGTGGTTCCAGAGAGAATCGTCTCTCCGGATGATTATTCTTGCACATTGCAAATTGCCGGTATCAGGTTCTTCCAGCCATACTCTCATGATCCGGTTGCTATCGCGATATAACAATTGCGGTACGAAAGTTGCCATGCTACATGCCATGAGAATCAGCGAATCAGGCTCAATCAGAAGACTTCTCCGTTGCCGCAACATGCAGCTCAATTGGATGCGCGTTAGCGGGCCACGTTGGAAACACAATGGAATCCCTTCATGAACTCAGGATTCAGCAAAGGCGCTCCCGGACCTGAAGCGTCGAACAGAACAATTTCAGGCGCTTGATTATTGAAGCTGAAAGAAAACTTCAAACGATTGGGAGACACCTGCGGGGCAGAAAATCCAAGGTGAAAAACCGACCACGGGCCGGTCATCACCGGCGCCGTATTCTTTTGTGTGGCGAGAGTAATCTTGCTGGATGGCTGCGAAACCCAATGAAAAGTGGCCGATTGACCTCCTGCACTGATCTGCTTGCCATCAATGTTCAACACAGCTTCGGAAACGCCCGGTGTCTTGACTTCGCTGAGCGTAAAGTCGAGCGAAGGTTGGTTTCCACCGCCGGGAAATAGCGTCGAGGATATCCTCTGCGAATTCGAAAGGAAGCCTAAGAACGCCGGGCTAATGTGCACGGTCGAACCCGGCGCAGGTACGTACTGAGAGCCTTGCAGAACCGCCAGCGCCTTGAGCGATGAGCCGAACTGCGCAAACGATCCTGTCCCCGGCGCGAAGACCTGTGCAACTTCGTCGGTGGAGGCTTCCGTGGTTGACTGCGGATTGAACGGGAACTTCGCAAGCAGAGGTCCGATTTGCGCGCAGAAAGCTTTGGCGCCTCCGCCCGCAGCGTTGGCCGGAGCCTGCGCAGCCAAATTCTTCGCCGACTCGATGGGTGCTTCGAGCAGAGTGAAACTAGTCTTGTCCAGTCCGGCAGAATCCGGAACAAAGCCGTTGCGCAAGGTCTCCGTCGCCTGTTCAGCCATAAGTGCAGCCTGTACCACGGGCATAGCAGCAGTGGGATCGTTTGCGCTGGTGGGGTTCAGAGAAAGTGTCTTCACCGACCCTTCCAGCCCTTGCAGCGACTGAATGTAAGCCTGGTTTGTTTGCGCGATAAAGCGATTGTCAGGACTGGAAGGTGGAACAACGGATTGCGGCGCCTGGAAAGCGCTCGAAATATCCGTCGAGGCCACACCGGTGTTGACAGAGATCAGCGCGAACAACTCCAACATCGCGGAAGTATTCGAGTCCAGCGCGCCAAGCTTGATGCCGGCATCGGCGAAATTCTTATAGGGAATGAACTGCGCCTTAGTGAGGTAAGTCCGCCAGGTCTGGATGTAGTCAGCAACGTATGCCGCTTTCAACTGAACAGAGAGCGCTGCGCGATCGATCGGTGGCCCGGATGAAGGACCCAGGACCCATTCTTCTCCGCGGAAATAGGGGTCGGGGTGCAGGATTGCGTCTTGCATGAAGGCAAAGCCGCCCTTGGTGAATGCGCCTTGTACTGGATAGTTGTCAAAGATGTATTGCGACGAGCCGGGGAATTTGTCGTTGAAGCTGAGGCCGGGAACCTTGTGGTTGGCTGCCGCAAGCATGCTTTGATACACGTGCTGGAATCCCTGGAACCCATTGAGATAGAAGCGCGCATGAGCAATCACAACATCGTTTTTCCCGCCCGCTGCATTGGCCATGCACGACGACTGTCCAGGCAGAAGATTCGCATAGAACTGGAACTGCGTCTGCGCAAGTTGGGATAGGTTGGGATCGGGCGTATTGTTGCCGGCCCACTCTGTCAGCAGAGCGGCGGGCAGGAAATCCACCGTGTCCTGCGCCGTGTCCGGATCAGGATTCGAGGCTGTGATCAGGTAGGCTTTCAGCGGCCTGTACGTCGCTCCATAGTCCGAGTCGGGAGCTGGTGTCGCTGGCACTGCGCGCAGCTTGCCAAGTATGTTCTCCTGCGTCGGAGCCAGCAGAAGTGTCCGGAATTTGTTCGCATAAGCCTGGCACGCAAGAGGGTAGAGAGCATCGCCTTTGTACAATCCCAACCTGGCCATGACGGGCGGACCATCCTTGCGATAGCCCTCAAGCTCTGCTACTACAGCTCGGAGCTTGTCGAGCGATTCGAGGTCGCCCACAGCAGCGGATGTTCCCGAAGAAACAGGGGAGACTGGAGCCGCCGCGGCTTTTGCCAGGCGTTCTTCAAGCGCACGGTTCTTGAAGAACGAAATAGTAATCAGCGAAAACACAATCAGAATGATGACGCTCGCAGTCGCCAGCAGCGCGCGCTTCAGAAAGCTGGTGCGGGTACTGGCTCGGCTCGTCTCCAAAGCCGACTCGTCCGCGAGCAATATCTTCGAAAACAAGTGCGGAAGGAAAACCCATTGCGCCACCTTGCGCGTTCCACCTCGCCGAGATTGCGGCACCTGGTCCGGTTGTTGCAAGGAGGCGAGAGAGAAGATGCGCGTCGCCCCCGCGTTGACCGGCGCTGCAGCCTGGGGCTGAACCAGACCAACTTCCAGAACATCCTCCACCACGTGAGCGCGCATTCCTGCGAAGAAGAAACCACGCAGAAATGGATTGACGCCGATCTGGCTCGGACGCGCAATTTCCGCGAGGAACGAAACGATGCCCGCACGCACTTTGCGCAGATCACGCGGAAATTCGTAGGAACGCGCAAGGCTCTGGAGCTCGCCGCCGCGCGAAAGGATGTCGATCCGGAACTCGCCCAGGGCGTAGATAAGCTGATCGAATCGAGCCCCGATCAGCGCCGTAGCCTGTTCGGTATAGAGACCGGCGCCGGTTGAAAGCGATGACAGGAGAGATCCGATCGGAAGCTTGACTTCCTCGTCCGAGAGCCTGCTCACGTACTCAGCAAACGGCGTGATGTTGTCGAGCTTTGTGAACAGCACATAGATCGGCAGCGAGATGCCGAGCGTCTGCGAGAGCTGGCGTAGACGCTCGTTGAGGCCCTGGGCCAGCACGCGGATCTGTTCGGAGGTATTGGGAGCCAGAATGCGCTCAATGCTTACGCAGACCACCACCGAACGCGCGGGAAGACGGCTGTCGCCAAATACGGAACCAAGACGCGCGGGAATCGTCGCTCTGACCAGCCTCAACCACAGAGGCCCTTGGCGCAGCAGCGCACCCCCAGCTTCGACAAGCACGTAGTTACCAGCCAGCCACAGATTGGCAAGCTGGGTGGGCACCACAAGCCCATCCCGATAAACGTTGCCTGCAATTAATTCGGGGTCAAGACCGGACTGAAGCACGGTCTGAGTTTTCGCGGAGTTCTCGTCACCGATGACATAAATGAGGGGTAGTGCAGCCAGCGATTTTGCGCCCGAGCGATTGGCCTGGCGAACCTTGGCATCTGCATCGCGAAGCAGCGTACTCAGGTTGATGGCATCAGGCGTCTCAGGCCCCAGAGACCCCGAGGAACCGCCGCTCACTTTGTGCAGGTACCAGACCACGAAGGCAATGGTCAAAGCTCCCAGTAATCCAAGGATGACGCAAAACAGTATCAACTTTGTGCCTTCAAAGTGCAGCGCAATTGCCCCCACAATCACTAGGGCCATATAAAGAACGAAAACCAGTATCCCAATCAGTACGCGTTTCATAGGGATAACTCCGCAAGGCTGGTTGCACGATGAATTGCGACGTTTGGGGTAGCTTGTTGATTGATTTCAGAGATCGTCGGAATGGACTGTCCAAGAATTACAACGTATCCCGCGTAGGCCAGAATGGTCAGCACAGCAAGGACGACTGCAGCGATAGTCAGGCGACCGACCCAGGGATCACGCTTCGGCGCAGGTGGTGCGGCCGGGGTCTCTGCCGGCCGAAAGAGAGCATATGCGCCGCGAATACGAGCGATCTTGTCGCGAATCCGCTGCAGAACGGAGTGAATCTCCGAGGTGTCTCCGAAGGCGTACCGTCCGCGATAGCCCAGCAGCAGGCAGAGCGCATGCAACTCCAGTACATCCGCGACCTCAGTAGATTCGGAGCGATTCAGCAACTCGGTGACATTGCGAAAGAACAATTCGCCTGCGAAGTGTCCGCCGAACATCTCTTCCTGCAGCGGACGTCGGGCCCAATCGGCAAAGGTGGGGTCTTTGGAATTCAGCACACTTTCATCGAGGAATCCGATGATTGCGTAGATGGCCATTTTGGAAGCGTCATCACTGTACCCCATCGCGGAAGCGTCCTTGACCGCTGCCGAGATCATCTTGCGCAATGTGGCGCGAAACGTCTCAGCGTTTTCGACATGCTGCACGAAGAACCGGGTTCGCAGGATGACTGTAAAAACTTCCTGGAAAGCCAGCGCCAGGTTGCTCGTCTTTGTCTCTTGAGGAACAGAAGCTGGGGAAGCAGTCATTATGAGGCCTCCATGATGATGGTCACTTCAAAGGTTGCGTCGCCAAGATCGCCGGGCACATACACGCCAACCTGTTTCGTTTGGAGAATATGTTGCCAGCATGCGCCGCTGAGGGATATGGAAAAGTAGTGCATATCCGCCTGCGCGTGCAGCGCAGCAGGTGGCACGGGAACGTGCATGAGCTCAAGACCGGGAAGCGCGCGCTGCACCAGCTTCGTAACTCCCTCCGCTGAGCAGACTTTCACGAGTGCCGGCGTTTGGCGAAGGATCACCGAGTCAGCCACCGAAGAGCGAACGCCAAAGATCCATCGCGAACGCCGGAAGCATCGCTCATCCTTCACATCGGCCACATGGATATAACTGTCCGCTTTGCGAAACTGCAGAGTGACGCTGTTCGATGGAGATACCACCTCGAGATATCGCCGAATTAGAGCATCCATCTCTTTGAAGGTGGAAGTCAGATCCCGATGCCGGTAAGCTGGTATCTCCTCTTGATTCGATTCGAGAGCAAACGTGCTCAGCGCTCCTGCAAGCCGGGCAAGATCCCGGTAGACGTCCTCGGGATGACTGCGCCGGTCCTGAAGATGATGGCGCAGCGCCGGCAGTGAGGAACCGAGCGCATGGAGAAACCAGTAGTTGGCGACGTCCAGAGCGGATGTGCCAAGTTCAAAGCCGCCGGAACTCTGCCGCGTATTTCGTGTAGACACGATCTTTTCTTCGATCGCCTGAGCAAGCCGGTGGAGCAGCAGAACCAGGCTTTCGCTCGCGCTGATGCGCAGGCAGGGTGGAATAAAATCAGGGTCGCTAGCAAACCCTCCCTGTCCATCGCGGAATACGCGCGCTATTGGGAACGAAATCGCATCGGCGGCAAGCTGAGCCTCGCTCACCAGCACCAGGTTCTTACGCGCGAAAGAGATCGTGGACTCGCCTTGGCCAGCGGAATCGTCTCTGAGTGTACGTTGTACGGCGCTGTACCGCGTGCTCGAGCCGCCGCTATGGTCGCAGTCGAGACCTTGGTCTTGGCGCGGCGGAATCGCCAGGTAAAGAATGATCTCGCTGTCAATGGATGAGAACAGGTTGTTCAGGTGCGCAGGATCAGGCACGCAATCGCAGTCGGGCAGATCGAAAATCAGCCCATCGGGTAGAATGCCCGATGCGAAGCTCAGAATTGCCAAGCCGTTCCGCATCGACTCAGTATCGAGCGAGTAATGGAGAACTCCCCACGGATCCTGGCGCAGATTGGAACTGAGAAACCAGAGCGTGTCTTCAAAGTACCGGCTCTGCGTCTGGAAATGATGCGGACCGAGATGCATGCCTTCTGACCAGACGACCCGCGACAGGAATTTCATAGTTGGGAGTCCACCATGGGAGAGTGCCAGAGATCGGGCTCGCACCCGGACGCGCTAGGTGCGAACATTCAGCGACTGGAGCATGACCTTCCTACATCGAGCATGCCGGGTATCCGGACAAGACAAGAGAATTCTTCGATGAGTCTATTCGTCCGGTAGAGTGAGGCGCAACCGCATTCTACCCAAAATCTTTTCAGATAAATAGGTAAATCGGGGCGACGAATTAGTTTATGCTACCCGCATTGAACCGGAGGCCTGACAAGTATGGACAAACCGATGACACCTGGTGGACCCGTAGGTTCAAAGCCTCCGGGGCCTGATAATTCCGGTTCCAATCAGGACTTTGGAGCAACAGGCGCCTTTGGGACAGTGATGGTGCCTGAAACGGGAAGAGAGTTGTCGAACTCTGCACCCGAGCCTGGCCTTCTGGACAGGTTGACCGCCGAAGCTCCAAAACAGCAGCCTGTTCCGCAACCACAGGCCCCGACGCCGGTTGCCGAGCCTGTAGTCCATAAGGTTGTATTCGGCGGTGGCGCGGCAGCGAGTTCGCCTGAACTTCTCGATCGCATGCGCATGGCATCCGCTGAGCGTGCCGCCACTCCGGAAGTGGCCCCGGAGTCCAGTTCTAAAGGGAGCGGGGGGTTCACCGAGTTGCTGCGAACGTTGGGAAATGAGTCGCCTGCGTCTGCCGTAAAGGAGCCCCTCAAGTCCGAACCTCCGCGCCCAGCGGCAGACTCGGGATTCACTTCCTTGCTTCGAACGCTGGGGACTCTGGAACCCGCAGCGCCTCAGGTTGCAAGGACAGTTCCTCCGGCTCCACCATCATCATCGGCTCCCTCTTCGGGTGGATTTACGGAGTTGTTGCGCGCGGCGCCAATAGCAAGCTCCGCAGTTGAGCCTCCGCGAATGTCAGTTGCAGATGCCCCCGTTCCGGCAACTCCGGCGCCAACTGAAAACCAGCCCGGAGCTTTCACGCAGCTATTCGGAACATTCGGAGGCGCAGGCGCTACCTCTTCAGCGCCACCACCGGAAGTCCGCAGCACCACAGCTCCCCCTCCCGCAACCGCAGGTTCATTCACGCAGATGCTGTCGCTGGAGCAGCAATCCGCTCCGGTTCAACCTGTCTATCGCGAAGAGCGCCGGCCAGCCACAGCCAGCCTCGACTACGGTCTCCCACCTTCCACGGAAAACCCCGCGCAGGGAAGTCGCAGTCCGTTCGCGTTGGCGCCACCACCGCCAGTCGAAAGCACTGCGCCAAGTTCTGGAGTGGGCATCACCCGCCTGATTCAAATGCTGGATCAACCCTCAATGCAGTCGTCGACACAACCAGTTTCACGCCAGGAGCCCGTGCCAGTGAGCCCACCGCGGGGTGCTGAACCGGGCATCTGGACGCAGACATTCGCTTCTTTGGCTACGCCCAGTGAGCCTGCCGCTCCACCTGCGTATCCTGTTTCGCGGGAACCTCAGTACCCGGCATTCGTGAATCCGCCCGTTTCGAGTCCGTCGCCGACGGTTCCTGCCGCCTCGGGGCCAAGCGAGTTCACACGGATTCTGGATGCCTCACGGATGCGCGAGCTTGCAATGCGTGGAGGTGCAGGCGCGCAGAACCCAACGCCTCCGCCGCCCCCGCAGAGTTCCCCTCCTGCACCGCAATTTGCGCCACAATCAGTGCCTCCCCTCATGTCGCACTTTCCAATTCCACCTCAACCTGCGGGCATGCTGGGAATGGGAGGCATGCCTCAGCAGGGCGGGTTTCCGCCACCACCGGCTTATCCCATGCAATTCGGGGCACAGCCCGGAGCGATGCCTACCGCCCCAGGCAGTATGCCACATCAACCTGGAATGTTCACTCCGCCGCCCCCGCCTCCACTCCCCCCCGTTCAGCAGGCTCCGCCTGTCAAGCCTCCTGAATTGGCCGCGGCGAAGACGCAACAGTTGCTAGTAATTATGGGTGTTGTGATCATCGTCCTATTGATCGCAATCCTTGTGACCGTGATTTTTCTTATGAAGCACTAGCCCAAGCAACAGAGACAATGCCGATGCTTCTCGGTAGAAAGGCTATCTCTTCTGCGTAGGCCTCACCCCAATTGCCGTGGAGCTTTTCAGACATGCGGGTACTAACTCTAGCAGATAGACAAGGAGCACCAGATGGTAGTTTTTTCAAAGATTATGTTATCGGCAATCTCTTCGAAACGAAAGTAAATAAGAACTTCGTTTCTTGGAAGGAAACCCCAACCTGCTAAGTGGCTTGGGCAAGAAGAATAATGAGTTCCATCTGCGGATTCAGAATCTCGGCTGGCGCGTAGACTGCGAAATTCCGCGCGCGCAACACCGATTCCCAGACCGGGCCGCCTTGTTCAATGGCGAAATATTGGTGCCGCAGTTTTACAGGAATCGACCGCGGCGGTGGCGACACATGCTGCAGTCGCAAACCAGGCAGCGCGTTACGCACCAGCGTCTCAAGTTGAGTTGCTGAGCATGCCTTGAGCAGCTTCCGCGATCGGTCGATCAAATCCGCGTCGCGGATGTCCGCCGAGACTGCGAGATAGAATCGCGACCCCTCAAAGTAAGCATCTTTATCGATCGACGTTGCGTAGATGGTATCTCTTACCAGCTTCAGTGGCAACGCGACGAAGTTACTGGGCACCACGGTCTCGAGCATGATGCGGATAAGTCGGTCAAGCTCTCCAAAACACGCGCCAAGCTGTTCGTGATTGTATGCTGGGAGATCCTTGGGTGCGATCTTGCTGGAGAACGCAGTCAGCGCTCCCGCCAGGTCAGAGAACTCATTGAATAGAAGCTCTGGTTGAACATTGGTCGACTCCAGCAGGTGCCTCAAGCCGGGGAGATGACTGTTGATCGTGTAGAGAAGCCAGAAATTCGCAACGTCGGAAGCCGTAAAGTCCGCTAGCGACTGATTCTTCTGTCGCCGACTAGCGGAGAGCTGGCTGCTGCGCGCAATCAACAGCTCAACCATATTGCTCAGAATGCGCTTCAGTGTGGGGTGCGCGTGGATATCGATCAACGGAGGAATATACGCCGGGTCGACCTGGTACATGCTCGTCTCTGAGCGGAGAATGCGTATTAAGCCCAGCAGAACAGACCCCTCGCGATTCTCGCCCTCCGCGAGAATCTGAAGGTTCTTGCGCGCGACCTGTACTGGCTTCTCTCCAGTCCCGGTATTCTCATCGCGGACCATCAAGAGTTGCGCCAGAAATCGCGTGCTTACCCGCCCTCGATCGACTGAAACGTTCATACCTCCATTCAGGTATTCCGGCACGGCGAGATAAAAGATGCAGCTTGAGCGCCCATCCTGAAAACACTCATCCAGTATCCGGGCCGGCGGCGGATATTCTGACGCCGGAATGTCGATTGGAAGCGCATCGGGGAAGATACCGGAAGCAAGGGTGATCGCCAGCCGCCCTTCTGACAAGGCCTTGGTATCGATCTGAATCTCTCGAAGCCCCCAGGAGCGCGTATTCAGCGAGTCCAGATAAAATCGCGCGCTGTCTTCGACAAAGCGCTCCTGTGCCTGCAAATGCTGGGGTGAGAGAAATGTGCCTTTGGACCAGATCACGGGTTGAAGTTGTCGCATCTTTAAGCAACCTCGACTGAGTATGTCATATTAACGGCTCCGTCGAAACAGTGCCCAAAAGGAAATCAGCGGGGAATCGCGATAACAAGGATGGCAGGCAGCTCGGGCTCAGCTTAGCGAACTGGGACCTACTTGAAATGTGCCACCGGTAATGGCTCTTGTCCAATCCGTCTCACTGGCGAAGCCCAGCAGCGCGACCACTTCAGTCTCCCCGAGTATGTGACTGAAGGTCCAAAGCCTGTCCAGCAATACTTAACCGGAAGCTACGTTTGTGCACCAAACTCGTCGAGTCGTGCACAATTAAGTCACCCGCATTTAGCAATCCTGTCTAGTGAACCAAAGAAACAGCGATCGGAAAAGTCAGTGTAGACACCATCATCCTCGCATAAATCGCTCGTTGAAGTGAAAGTTTTGTCAACCGTAACCCGGTCGAAAGCCGACTTACGTTACCGCCGGATAACTGAAAAATTATCTAGACAGAAAGCGGTTTTTGTGATTTCTTTGGGGTTACCGAATCTCGTCGCATCACCGGAGTGTTATGGCCAGAGAAAGTACGCAGCAGAAACTCAGTCGCGTCCGGGCTCCCCGGGTGCAGATCACCTACGATGTGGAAGTTGGAAACGCTATCGAACTAAAGGAACTTCCCTTCGTAATGGGTGTGCTGGGCGACCTTACAGGACAACCAGAGAAGCCACTTGCCGCCTTAAAGGATCGCAAGTTCGTCGAGATCAACCCTGACAACTTCGACAGCGTGCTCAAGGGCATGCAGCCCCATCTGCAGTTTTCGGTAGAGAACAAGCTGAGTTCCGACCCCAAGGCGGGGCAGGTTGGTGTCAATCTGCACTTTGAAAGCTTCGAGGACTTTTCGCCCGCCAAAGTGGCCGAGCAGGTTGGCCCGATCAAGGAACTGCTTGACCTGCGGACAAGGCTCTCCAACCTGCGCGGAAGCCTACAGGGTAACGACCAACTCGACCAAGCCCTGTTTGACGCGGTTTCAAAGACGGAAGAGTTGAATAAGCTGCGCAGCGAGATGGGTAGCAAGGCGGAGGGAGACAAGAATGAGTAGCCCGGCCAATCCAGTTGCGGCGCAGGCCGCGGAAACAAAGACCACTGAAGTATCGCTCCTCGACTCCATTGTGGCGCAAGGCCGCTTCGGTAAAGATACTGTCGCTCAGGAGCGTGGCAAGGACATGGTTAAGGAATTCGTCAACCAGGTCCTTGAAGGGAAAATGACCCTCAGCCGTGATGCGGAAGCCAGCATTGGCACGCGCATTGCCGAGATTGACCGGTTGATTTCGCTGCAATTGAACGAGGTTATGCATCACCCTGCCTTCCAGAAACTGGAGGGGACTTGGCGCGGTATCAAGCATCTGCTTGACCAGAGCGAGACAAACGACCAGCTCAAAATCAAACTACTGAATGTCTCGAAGAAGGACCTTTTGAGAGATTTGCAGCGCGCACCAGAATTTGACCAGAGCGCCTTTTTCAAGAAAGTCTATGAAGAGGAGTTCGGAGTCTTCGGCGGTGCTCCATTCGCAGCGATGGTTGGAGACTACGAGTTTGGTCGGAGCGGCGAGGATGTCGAATTGCTGGAGCGCGTAGCACAGGTCGCGTCGGCGGCTCACGCACCGTTTCTTACAGCAGCCGGCCCTGAACTCCTGAACCTTTCCGAGTATCAACAGTTGACCGGAATCCGGGATATTTCGAAGGTCTTCGACAGCACTGAGTATGCGAAGTGGAAAGGCTTCCGGGCTTCTGACGATTCCCGCTACGTTGCTCTCACTCTGCCGCATGTTCTGATGCGCGAGCCTTACGGAAAGGACACACGGCAGATTGACGAGTTCGCCTACGAAGAGGGAGTTGACGGTCGCGACCACTCCAAGTATCTGTGGGGCAACGCTGCTTACGCGCTGGCTGCCAGGCTGACGAATTCCCACGCAAAGTACGGTTGGTGCGCAGCCATTCGCGGCGTTGAAGGCGGCGGCCTCGTAGAAGGTCTGGCCACTCACAATTTCCGCACGGATGAGGGCGATCTAGCGCTGAAATGTCCGACCGAAGTCAGCATTACTGACCGTCGTGAAAAAGAGCTGGCCGACCAGGGACTTGTGCCGCTCGTGCACTGCAAAGGAACGGACTACGCTGCCTTCTTCAGTGTACAAACGGCTAACAAACCGAAGGTCTATGACAAGCCGGAAGCCAACGCCAACGCCCGCCTCTCGTCGCAGTTGCCCTACATGCTGGCTATGTCCCGCTTTGCTCATTACCTCAAGGCGATGATGCGCGACAAGCTCGGAAGTGCAATGAGTCGCTCACAGGCCGAGACGTACCTTAATCAGTGGATCGCGAATTACGTCATTATGGATGACAATGCATCCTCCGCGGCCAAGGCGGAAAAGCCTTTGCGCGAGGCTCGCATCGAGGTGGTGGAAGTATCCGGAAAGCCCGGCGCGTTACGTGCTGTGGCGTTTCTACGCCCTCACTTCCAGCTCGACGAACTTACAGTGTCTTTGAGGCTCGTGGCCGATCTTCCTCAACCCGCAGGCAAATAGCCCCGAGATCTCGGTCTGTTGAACCCCATTTCCCTAACCGGCCTTCGAGCAAGGCCCAACGCGAAAGGATTGCGACATGGCAGTTGATTATTTCCTCAAAATTGACGGCATTACCGGCGAGGTGAAGGACCCGAACTTTCAGGATCAGATCGCTCTGAGCAGCTTCAGTTGGGGTGGAGAACAAGTGACCTCGATTAGCACAGCTGCGGCAGGGCACGGAGCGGGAAAGGTGACCATACATCCCTTGGTCGTCACCAAAACCTTTGACAAGGCAAGCGTTCCCCTCTTCAAATCATTAACCGTCGGTACCCATGCTGCAACCGCTACTTTGAGCGCCGTGAAAGCGGGTGCCAATCGCAAGCCGTACATCAAGGTCGACCTGAAAAGCGTATTTGTTACTTCGTATGTCGTCACCGCGTCGGATGAGATCCCAATCGAGAGCGTCACTTTGTCATACGAGCAAATTACCATCGAGTACTTTTCGCAAGACGACAAGGGCACCGTCACTTCCACCGGAAAGGCCGGCTGGAACGTAACTACGAACCAATCATCCTAGGAATCAATGACACCACTTGCGCTTTACCGCGAAGGAAAGCTGCGGGAAGCCATCAAGGCGCTTGGCGACGAGTTGAGATCCAATCCACTCGACGCCAAGCGTCGCACGTTCCTGTTCGAGCTTCTGTTATTTGCCGGAGAGTATGACCGCGCAGAGAAGCAGCTGGATCTTCTGGCCGGGGCGAGTGCCGATGCTGCCGCAGGGACGCTGCTTTATCGAAGTGCGCTGCACGCCGAGCGCACGCGTCAAGCTATGTTTGCGAATCATGAGACTTCTCCGTCCAAAAGCGAGGCGGTTCATGGCGGTTCGTGGAATGGAAAACCCTTCAGCGAGATAAGCGACGCGGACCCTCGCATCGGCGCGAATCTCGAGGTGTTCATCGCCGGCAGCTACAGTTGGATTCCAATCCACTACCTCCGCAGACTTGAGATTGAACACCCCGCCAACTTGCGAGACTTGGTCTGGGCGCAAGCTCGCCTCAACACAAGTTCGGACTTTCGTCTGCAGGAACTGGGTGAGGTCCTGCTTCCAGTTCTTTGTCCGCTCTCTTTCAAGCATCCAGATGAGTCGGTCCACTTAGGACGCGAATCAGCTTGGGAACCTGATGAAGAATTCGGCGAAATCCCCTACGGCGCGAAGATGATGCTCATCGACGGGGTCGAGGTTCCGCTGCTCGAGCTCCGCAGCGTTTCCTGGTTCGCTCCGGAGAAGGAGTCTCAAGATGCCTCTGCGTGAGGATTTGCTTACGCCGATAGCGGGAGAGAGTCCAGCAGGCGAAGACCTTTACTATGACAAGGTCTTTGATCAAGTTAAGGAAGCGCGAAGGGAAGAGGACGACCAAGGTCCAGTCGGAACACTGGCACAGCAGAAGAAAGCAGACTACCGCGCCGTGATTAAGGTTGCGGGCGAGGCGCTGGCCAAGCGAACCAAGGACCTCCGGCTCGCGGGCTGGCTCGTTGAAGCACAAATCAGGGTTGAAGGGTTCTCGGTGCTGGCGTCCGGCATCGATCTTCTCCGCTCACTCCAGGAAACTTTCTGGCCCACCCTCTACCCGCTGATTGAAGAAGGCGGAGACCTGGAACTCCGGATGCTCTCCGTCGAAATAGCCGGAAGGCTGATCGCTGGTGCAGTTCGTAAAGTGCCATTGACCAAGAGCGGTCTAAGCCTGGAGTCCTATTTGGAGTCGCGACTCGTCGGCTACGAGAAAGACGCCACGTCGGATGCCAGGCGGGAAGCGCGCCGGGATGCCGTCGATCACGGCAAACTCACCGCCGAAGAATTTGACCAGGCGTTTGCCGCAAGTCCAAAGAACCTCTATGCCGAAGCGGAAGCTGCGCTCGCGGAATCACTTCAGGCGGCAGACCGCCTCGATGATTACCAGCGGGAAGCCTACGGCGAGAACGCTCCCATACTAACCAACCTCAAGGGCGCTTTGGCGGAAGTTCATCAGGCTGCCGAGTCGCTGCTCAACGAGCGGCGCAAGACAGACCCCGATCCCGTGAAGGTTGAGGAACAACCGCCTGCAGAGGAAGGCCAGGAGGGGCCTGACGATCAGGCGGAGCCGGGTACCGAAGGACCTTCAACAACGCGGCGCAGGACTGCCACTGCGGGAGAGCTGAACGGAATAGCAGACGCCTACGCGCTTGTGGTGGAGAGCGCGGAGTTTCTATTTCAAAAAGATCCCCTCTCGCCCGTGCCTTATCTTGTATGTGCAGGTTTGCGACTCGGGGAAGCTCGCATGCAGGGACCAGTACCTGCGCCAGGTTTTGCAGTCGGGCCAAGTCCCGAAGTCAGGCAATCGTTGCGTGCGCTGGCTAACAAGGGAGCTTGGAAGGAACTGCTGCGCGCTACCCTTCCGATTCTTGCCAGCGAATGCGCCAGGGCGTGGATCGATTTGCATCGCTACGTGTGGCGCGCTGGTCAGGAGACCGGAGCAGAAGCGATCTCGGAAGCTGTCGTGGGCACCGTCAGAAGTCTTCTCGCCGCTCGTCCTGAACTGCGCCACTGGACCCTGGAAGATGACACCGGCGCAGCCAATCCCGAGACGCAGCAATGGCTCGATGCAACCGTTCTTCAATAGCGCAATTTGGATGGTTTTCGGGAGGAAGCGTTGGCCAGAAACAAGTCTGAGCTTCTTGTCACGCAATCGTTGATTGACCGCCTGACCGACCAGGAACAATGGCCGGAAACCCGCGCTGCGTCGATCAGTATGTATCGCGAGTCGCTCAAGCGTGACGTCGAATGGTTGCTGAATACGAGGCAGCTCGTCATCCCTGAGTTAGAGAATTTCCCGGCCACTGAGGTATCGGTTTTGAGTTTTGGCTTACCCGATATTCATAGTTTCGATGGATCGGCGGGCAAAGAGCACAATGCCCTCGCCGTTGCCATCGAGAAGTGCATTCGAACCTTTGAGCCGCGCATCAGTCAGCCTCGAGTTTCCTTGACTCGCACCGACCTGCTCAGCCGGAATCTCAAGTTTCACATCGAAGGCCAGATTGTCTACGAGAACATGAACGAAGACATCAAATTCGACACTGTACTGGAACTGATCAGTGGCGAGTACGAGGTAAAGTAGGTCATGCGCGAGGAATTGCTGGACTACTATGAGCGGGAACTGAACTATCTGCGCCAGATGGGCGGAGAGTTCGCGCGCAAGTATCCCAGGGTTGCCGGCAGGCTCTTGCTCGATCCCGATCGCTGCGATGATCCGCATGTAAGCCGGCTCCTTGAAGGCTTCGCGTTTCTTGCCGCCAGAGTGCATCGCAGGATCGATGACGATTTTCCCGAGATCAGTGAGTCTCTCACCAGAATCATTCATCCGGGCTATCTTCGCCCCACCCCTTCCATGACCATTGTGGAATGCCAGCCGGACCCGGCGCAGGGCAAGAAAGTCGCGGGGATGCGCGTTCCCAAAGGGACGCATCTGGCGACGAAGGCGACCGTCGAGGGCCTGCCTTGCCGCTTTCAAACTGCATATGACGTAGATCTTTGGCCCCTTTCAATTGCAGCGGCGGAGTGGCGTCAGCCCGAACGAATGCAGCGCCCGCCACGCGCGTCCGTCGGCACCCAGGCGGTCGCTGCCGCTCGTTTGCGCCTCCGTTGTCAGAAGGATGTGGTTTTCTCCGGACTTCCGCTCTCGCGTCTGCGCTTTCATCTTGCCGGGGATACCAGCGTGGCGTATCCGCTCTATGAGCTTTTCTCCGAGAAGTGCATCGAGATTCAGCTTCGCGATCCAAAGGACGAAAGGCGGCTGATCAGCCTCGAACCTGGCCGTCTTCGTATGGTCGGGTTCGACGTTGAAGACAACCTGTTGCCGTTTGTGCGCCGATCGATGGACGGGCATCGGCTCCTGCAGGAGTATTTTGCGTTCCCCGAAAAGTTCCTGTTCTTCGATCTCGAAGGTCTGGAGCCGTTGGCACAAACCAGCTTTGGCGAGGAAGCCGAAATCGTCTTTCTGTTCTCGAGCTTCGAGCGCGCTGAACGGCAACAGGTGCTGGAGCTCGGCGTCAACGAGCGCACCTTCCGGCTCGGATGCACACCCGCCATCAATCTTTTCACGCAGTCGGCCGAACCTATTCTTCTGAGTCAGACCCGCCATGAATACACCATCGTCCCCGACAGCCGCCACACCACGGATTTGGAGATCTTCAGCATTGAAGAAGTGATCGCGACCAATCCGCGACTGCGACAGTCGATTGTCCTGGAACCAATGCACGCGTACCGCCATCAGACGCGCAGCCGCGACGATCTCGCTTTCTGGACAGCCACGAGGCACCTGAGCGAGTTTGGCGAGCGGGAACCGTCAACCATGACCATTTCAGTGGTTGATCTAACCGGCAATTTCAAAGAGCCCGAGGCCGACGTACTCATGGTCAAGGCTCTTTGTACCAACTTCGATTTGCCTTCTCGCTTCCAGTTCGGAGCTGAAGCCGGCGACTTGGATGCTGTCGGGTATCCGGCGGCAAAAACTGTAGTCGCACTGCGGCGACCGACCGCAAGCATCAATCCTTCCGGTGGTAGGGAACATTTTTGGCGGCTCATCTCTCTGCTCTCGCTCAACTATCTCTCTCTCAACGAGGGCGGTCGTTCCGCGATGCAGGAAATCCTGCGGCTTCACAATATGAGCGATGCGACGGCAAGCGAGAACCAGGTTGGATCGATTCAAAAAATGAATTCTGCGCCTGGGTTTGCCCTCGTTGATTCGGCCTACGGCCTTATCCCCGCGCGCGGGACCCAGGTCGAAATGGACTTCGACGAACAGCAGTTCGCCGGCAGCGGGTTGTATCTCTTCGCCGCCGTGCTCGATCGATTCCTTGCGAGCTACGCTTCAATGAACAGCTTTTCACAGCTCACAGCAAGGAGCACTTTGCGAAAGGAGGCGCTGGGGAAATGGCCACCGAGAGCTGGAACGCAAGCTCTGCTGTAATCGGGCAGACAAGTGAGAGTACCCAACATCCAGAGCTCTCCTCTCTTCGCAAGATGCTGGAGGAGGAGCCGTTCCGCGTCCATTTCTTCCAGGCCGTGCGCCTGCTTCAAAAGATGGAACCGGACCTGAAGCCAGTTGGCTACTTCATCACGCCGCAGAATGAAACCATCCGCTTTTCTGCGCGAACTTCGCTCGCCTTCCCGCCCAGCGAGATATTTGATTTGCGGCGCAGAGAAAGCGGCCAGATGAGCATGACGGTGGAATTCATGGGCCTTTGCGCGGCAATCTCGGTAATGCCCGCGCCCTATACGGAATTCCTGATCTCACGAGCCCGGGAAAAAGATCATGCAATGGAAGAGTTCCTGAACATCTTTAACCATCGCATGATCTCCTTCTTCTACCGCGGCTGGGAAAAGTATCGCTTCTTCATCGAGTACGAGAGAACAAGAGAAGATAGGCTAACCGTCCGCCTTCTTGATCTGCTCGGACTTGGCACCGAGGGTCTCCGCAATCGAGGAGGAATTCCCGACGACGCATATCTGAACTATGTAGGTCTGCTGGCGCGCCAGGTGCGCTCCGCCTCTTCGCTCCAGCAGATTCTCGAGGATTACTTCCGCGTCGAGGTGCACATCCAGCAATTTGCCGGAGCGTGGCGCAAGTTGAATCCGGAAAACCAGACCTGCTTCTCCGGATTGGGCGGCGCCAGCGAACGCCTGGGCGTGGGAGTCGTGGCCGGCGACGAAGTTTGGGATCATCATGGACGTATTCGCATCGCCCTCGGTCCCATGCGCTTTGAGCAGTATCTGAGCTTTTTGCCCGGAAGAGACGCCTACCACGAGCTTGTCGCGTGGCTGAGGTTTTACTCTAACGGAAGTTATGAAACAGAAGTGCAACTGATCCTGGCGCGAGAAGATGCCCCGTCCTGCGAGTTGGGCTCGGGTGGAAAGACTAGCCCTCAACTGGGACTGGTGAGCTGGTTGAAAACTAGGCCGCTCAATCGTGATCCCGCCGATGCGACTTACCTGGTACAGTAAACGACGTTTGAGATTGAGGACGGATAGACCATGAGCACAAACCTGAAGGCGCTTATCGAGAAAGTGAATGACGCCACGCGCAAGGCGCTGGAGTCCGCAGCCGGCCTATGCGTAGCGCGCACTCACTACGACATCGAGATCGAGCATTACTTTTTGAAGGCGCTCGACGGAAGCGATAACGACGTCGCAGCCATTCTCAAACATTTTGGCGTCGATCGTTCCCGATTGACAAAAGAGCTCGAGCGCAGCCTCGACTCGCTGAAAAGCGGCAACGCGCGTTCGCCCGCCTTCAGCCCCGCGGTGGTCAGAATGCTCTCCGAAGCGTGGACAGTTGCCAGCATAGACTTCAACGCAGGCAACATCCGCACCGGCTTTACGCTCCTTGCCTTGTTGGGCGATGAAGAGCTGGCCCGCATGGTGAAAGAGATCAGCAAGGAGCTGCAGGCTATTCCTCCGGATGGTCTCCGTAGTAGTTTCTACGACATCGTCGCCAAATCTACTGAGACGCAAACCACGCTGGGTACCGGGGTCCCCGACGGAAAAGAAGATCGGGCAGGCGGGGGAGAACCCGCACTCGGAGCCTCGAGGGGTAAGACACCGCATCTCGATCAATACACCGTAAACCTCACCGCCAATGCCAAGGCCGGGAAGATTGACCCGGTGCTGGGACGCGACATTGAGGTCCGGCAGATGATCGACATTCTCATGCGGCGTCGTCAGAATAATCCGATTTTGACCGGTGAAGCTGGTGTCGGTAAGACGGCAGTGGTCGAGGGTTTTGCCAATCGCGTCGTCAGCGGTGACGTGCCTCCGGCGTTGCAGGGAGTTCATATCCACAGCCTCGATCTGGCGCTCTTGCAGGCCGGCGCGGGAGTCAAGGGAGAATTTGAAAATCGTCTGAAGGGCTTGATCAACGAAGTAAAGTCCTCCACCGAAAGAATCATCCTCTTCATCGACGAAGCGCACACCATGATCGGTGCCGGCGGGACCGCTGGACAGAACGATGCCGCCAATCTACTTAAACCCGCGCTGGCCCGCGGTGAACTTCGCACTATTGCGGCAACCACCTGGTCTGAATACAAGAAGTATTTTGAAAAGGACCCAGCACTGGCCCGCAGATTCCAGGTAGTCAAAGTGGAAGAGCCCACGGAAGAAGTCGCATGCACGATGCTGCGCGGCATCAAGGCTTCGCTTGAAAAGCATCACAACCTGCGCATCCTCGACGAAGCAGTGACGGCGACAGTCCGCCTATCTCATCGCTACATCGCTGGCCGTCAGCTGCCTGACAAGGCGGTGAGCGTGCTGGACACCGCCTGCGCACGTCTTTCCCTTGGCCAGAATTCAACTCCGCCTCGCCTTGAAGATATTCTTCGCCGGATTGATGCGCTTGAAGTGCAGAAGCGTGTACTCGAACGCGAAACCAAGATAGGCGGCGATCACGCAGAGAAACTCGCCGAAATCGAAAGGCATATCGCCTCGGCAACAGAGGAACGCGACACACTCAACGAGCAATGGGAAAAAGAGAAAGCTCTGACTGCAAAGATTCGCGCCCTTCAGGAGAGTCTTGAGTCCGCAGAGAAGAAGGATCCCAAGGCCGATGAAAGCGCCGTGCGCGCTGAATTAGCCAAGCTTGAGGGCGAACTCGCCAGGTTGCAAGGCGAGCGCGGCATGATGCGGGTTTCCGTAGATGCGCAAATTGTGGGCGAAGTCATCTCAGCCTGGACCGGCATTCCTCTCGGCAAAATGGTTCGTAACGAGATTGAAACTATTCTCACGCTGGATGAACATCTGAAGAAGCGCGTAATCGGACAAGATCATGCACTCTCAGCCATTGCGCAACGGATACTCACTTCGCGAGCCAACCTTGATGACCCGGTCAAGCCGGTCGGTGTTTTTCTCCTTGTCGGTCCAAGCGGCGTGGGAAAGACAGAAACAGCCATTGCGCTCTCCGACGTTCTCTACGGCGGCGAGCGCAACATGATTACCATTAACATGTCCGAATTCCAGGAAGCCCATACGGTCTCTACCTTGAAAGGTTCGCCCCCTGGCTATGTGGGCTATGGTGAAGGCGGAGTGCTGACTGAAGCTGTGCGGCGCAGGCCCTATTCGGTTGTGCTCCTTGATGAGGTTGAGAAAGCACACCCCGACGTGCTCGAACTGTTCTTCCAGGTATTCGACAAAGGCCGAATGGAAGATGGAGAAGGCCGCGAAATCGACTTCCGCAACACCATCATCCTCCTCACCAGCAACGCGGCAACAGAAACTCTGATGAAGCTCACGGCCGATCCCGAGACAGCTCCCGACACTCAGGGGATGGTCAAAGCGCTCAAGCCGGAATTGGACAAGATATTCAAGCCTGCATTCTTGGGCAGGTTGATGATTGTGCCCTATTATCCGATACGCGACGAAGCTCTCAAACAGATTATCCGTCTCAAGCTGGGCAAGATTCAGAGGCGGCTCGCGGAGACCCATAAAATCGCTCTTGAGTATGATGACGTGCTCTTGAACGAGATCGCTTCCCGCTGTACCGAAGTTGAGAGCGGTGCCCGAAACGTCGATAACATCCTATCGAATACCATGCTGCCGGATCTCTCGCGCCAGATTCTGTCGCGGATTGCCGAAGGCGTGGCAGCAAACAAGGTAAGCGTTTCAGTCAAGGATGGTGCGCTGACTTATGCCTGGGATGTTGCGGCCTAGGCATCTCGGCTCAGGTCCCCAATTTGAAAGATCGCGGCTCTTGTCGCGCCGTACATGCCGCGATACGAAAGCGGTCTCTAGCTCGCAGCGGAATCGCAGCAACGAATAGGCAGGATTGGCATGGCAAGTCCCAAACAGGCAGACCGGTTAATGCAGTTCTCAAGCACCCTGGGCAAGGACGTGCTGCTGATCGAATCGCTCGAGGGCTCGGAGGGAATCTCGCGCCTCTTTGAGTATCGCGTCGAATTGCTTTCAACCGTAGATACCGCCATCGACCCGAAGGCGATCGTCGGCACCAAGGTTGCAGTCGCAATCGCCTTGAACGACAAACAGGGATTCAGATGGATCAACGGTATCGTTGCGTCGTTTGAGCAATGCGCGGGCGACAAGGATTTCAATGTTTACCAGGCGCGGATTGTGCCGTCGATGTGGCAGCTTACTCTGAGTTCGAATTGCCGCATCTTCCAGAACAAGACCGTTCTCGATATAGCGAAGTCCGTCATCGGCGAGTACGGATTGTCGCTATCGGATCACACTGAGGGAGCTTACAAACAGCTCGAATACTGCACCCAATACTCTGAGTCCGATTTCCATTTTGTCTCTCGCATTCTTGAAGAGAGCGGCATTTTCTACTGGTTTGACCATTCAAACGAAGACAACAAGATCATGCTGGGGGACTCACGCAGTGCCTATCTGGACTGCCCCATATCGGCGACTGTCCCGTATCTCAATTCGGCGAGCGGAGAAGAAGGAGCGTACGGTGCCTGGGTGAACGAGTTTACCTCGACAGCTACTATGGTTTCGGGCAAACACTCAACCGCGGAATATAACTACAAGGACTATGTCAAGGAAGATGTATCGGACGATAACAGCGGAAGCCCCTACGGCAAAAATGCCTATAACCAGTATCTTTATCCCGCAGGCGCTGAAGGCTACGCGGATGGCTCTCAGGACGTCAGCAAGGGTCTTGAAACGTTGTTTCTGAAGACTCGTGCGCAGTCGACCGACGCTGTTGCGGAAGTCCTTCGAGGTGAAGGCAACCTGCGCTCCTTTTGCCCTGGTTATACCTTTACGCTCACCAGCAATCCCCGTGACGCGTGGAATCGTAAGTATCTGTTGACCGCGGTCACTCACCAAGCTGACCAAGTCCCTTCTTATCTCGCGGTCGACGATAAGAAACGGTCCGGGTATACGAATCAGTTCACGGCGGTCTCTTCCGATTTGGTCTTCAAGCCAGCGCTCACCTTTGTTAAACCGAGAATCTACGGTCCGCAGACTGCGGTCGTGGTCGGATCTGGTGGCGAAGAAATCCACATCGACTCGCTCGGGCGCGTCCAGGTTCGGTTCTTCTGGGACAAGAAGAATGACAGAAGCTCAACGGTCGATTGCACTTGGGTGCGCGTGACGCAGAGTTGGGCTGGAAACGGGTGGGGATCTTATTTCTGGCCACGTGTCGAAGACGAAGTGGTTATTCAATTTCTGAACGGTGATCCGGATAACCCAATGATCACTGGTTCGGTTTATAACGGCGTGAATACTCCCAAGTACGCTCTCCCGGACAACAAAACTCGCTCCGGCTTGGTGACGCGGAGCAGCACCGGCGGTGGCGCGGCGAATGCAAATGAATTGCGCTTTGAAGACCTGGCGGGAAGCGAGCAGATCTTTCTCAACGCGGAGAAGGATATGGATCATCGAACTGAAAACGACCATCGCCGCTTTGTAGGAGGCAAAGACTCGCTTGTCGTCACCGGTAACCAACTGGAGCAGATAGGTTCCGAATATCACCGGCAAGTTTCGTCGAATTCGATTGAACAGATTGGCGGAAATTCCGACCTTGGCATAGGTGGAAAACTAACCGAACAGGTTGGAGGAACTCATTCGCTCAATGTCGGTTCCAGTCAAAGCATACAAGTGGGCACGGCATATTCGATGAATGCCGGGCAGACCGTGTATATCAACGGCGGAATGAATGTAGTGATTCAAGCCGGGATGGAGCTGAGCCTGGTCGGGCCCGGGGGCTTTGTCACCATCGGGCCGTCTGGGGTTTCGATCTCGGGGACGATGGTGTTGATCAATAGCGGCGGCGCGGCCGGTTCCGGCAGCCCGGGCCAGACTCCGGCTCCAAAAACTCCGATCGCACCCGACAAGGCAGACGACGGGACCAAGGGCGGGAAGATGTAGGGTCGGACGTTGAGGCCCTGAAAGGCTTGGATTGGCGCAGGCACATCTCCGAGGAACGATTGGTGACATTTGACACAAACACAGGCACAATCCGGCGCCATCGCTCAATTTCCCTTGGTTGGAAGATGGATCATTACCGCGATGCCTGGAGGATGGATCTACGTGGCCAACTTTGGAATTCGACAGATGACGCTGGACGCAAGGGCAGTAGTGGCAAGTGTGGGCCTGGGGCAGGATGAGTTCAGCGCAGAGAACAAGATAGCTGACTATATCGAGAAGCAGAAGGAACTCATCGGGGGCCGCCTAAAGGATGCGAAATTCGCGGGACCGCAAGCGGTCGCTTTCTCTGGCGCAGAAGAAGCTCATTTGCTGTTTGTGCGTCATACCATGGACGCCGTCGGGAGCATGTTGCATGCCCAGACTTATGTGCGATTGGGAGGCTGGTTGGGCATTATTACCCTGACGACCTTGGAGGCACAATTGAACGCCGTACGTCCGGACTATGATTCGTTCGTGAAGGGTCTTCGCATCGGCCCTCAACCGTCGAGCGGGGCGCCCGGAGGAGTTACCTGGTCGGAACCGAGCAAGGAGAAATCCTGATGCCCCCTGCAGCACGAATCACCGATCCGACAACGCATGGCGCTCCTTTGGCTCCAGGGCCAGGCAGCATGGATGTGCTGATCGGCGGAATGCCCGCATGGCGTGCGTTGATGGATCAACATGCTTGTCCACTTGTCAGCATCACCGGTCCCGATGGCGTCGGCATGGTGATGATGGGGAGCCCTACCGTCTTTATCGACTTCATGATGGCCTGCCGCATGGGCGATATCGTGGTCGAGATTCCCGGTCTGGCGATGGGTCCTATGAACCCGATCATAATGGGATGCCCCACGGTGATAATTGGGGAGATGGGAATACCTGCGCCGAGTGCAGCCGGGATGGGTGGCGTTGCGGCTGGGCTGGCCGTGAGTGGAGCAACCCAGGTGCAGGTGAGCGCTTCAGCCGCTCCGCCTCCGGCAGCCGCAAGCAGCACTCCGAGCACACCTCCGGCGACCGCACCGCCGAGCGTGTCTTCATTGCAACACTCGCAGTTCAACGGTGTGAAAGCCGACCGGGTGCTTCCTGGAACAAGCGACAAGGTTGCCGTCATTGGACGAAGCATGGCCAAGGCGGTCGAAGCGTATACGCAGGGTCTCCAGCAACAATGCCCCGTCGAAACTTTCACTGCAGACAAGATCTCCCCGGCGGCTCAAGCGGAATGGAAGAATTTGAAAAAGCAATATTCCCCAGACCCGATCCCGGATGATGTCGTTCAAAAATCGCAAATGTTCAAAGAGAATCAGGCATGGGCGAAGAAGTTGGTCGATCAGGGTTACACGGTCGTAGATGTGGACAATCCCTCTAATGAAAAGGCCAGCCCATTCTATGAAATGGAAAAGCAGACCATATTTGGTGATCATGGCCCTGCGGGAGCGAAGTAATGAACTTTGATGCCTTGGAGCTAGCGGGAGATGATGCAATCGTCAATGACGTTGTGCTCCTGCATTCTTTTGATTTTGCGACTCATGGATTCAACTTCAAGGAAGTAACCCTTGAAGGCTCGCAGGAACTTGAACGCTTTCCGATCTTTCATTTTCTAAACGAGCGGACGAGAATGAAAATCGATATTTCGTTTTGCGCAGCCACAAGGGGGCTGAACGGGGGCTTTACCGTTTTAATCATACGGCCGGGCAACCAAAAGCTAGATGTCGAAGATTATCTCAAAGAGCATGGACGCGAACAACTGACAAAGTACTTTACATACCGCGCTCCCGCGGCCAATGTCCGTGACTTCGCCGATACGTTCCTAATGATGCTTGCCGGGTTGCTGGATCGCGATCTCAAGCCGATCATCGAAGGCAAAACATTCGAGGAGACACCTATCGATTGGATGGGTTACAAGTAACAGTTCCTTCAAGGCGCCGTCGAGTCCCATATCTTCAGGAGCGTCGGAGAAACATACGCGCGCACCGGATTATAGTTGGCCTTCCGTGCCTGCTCGAACGCCAGCAGTGCATCTTTGGAAGGTCCCTGCCACCGGGCTCGCGGAGTTTGCAGCATCGACCGCTCGATAAGTGTCGCGCCCAGGTAGAAGTCTGCAACGCCCGGGTCGCTGGCTGTCTGCGGGACCTCCAGATAGCTCATCAGTGCCCTTCGTGCATCGTCGAACTGCGAATTGTAGAAGTAGTTGATTGCTGTTTTCAGTTCGCTCTTTGCGGCCGCCGGGTCACTCTGAATCGCCTTCTGAATTCTGTCTGTGCTGCTCTGCGCTTCCGGATTTCCAGGCTGCAGCTTCAGAACTGCCGCGTAATCGGTAAGCGCGTCCTGCTGGTTGCCCTGTTTCTCAGCTTCCCGCGCATCGCTGAGCAGCTTGTTCACTTTCTTTGTAGTCTCTGCAGCCGAATTCCCAGCCGTCTTCGGCGGGATGACCGGAGGGGGTGGAGTGCTCTTCGTCTGGATTGCCTTTTGCAACTCGGCGATTCTCCCTGTGGGATTTCCTGGCCCATTCGGGTTCAAGTCTCTCGCCAAACTCAGTTGCTTGATCGCTTCCTGGGGATTGCTGCTCTCCATCTTTTGCGCTTGATCAAGGTATCCACGATAAATGCTGACATTGTTCACGTACCCACTGGCAGCCGCTTTCGTGTCATTGTTCGTTATGGATTGCACCAGTGCGACAACGGAATCGAAGTCACCTTTTGCCCAGGCAGCCTGAACCTGGTTAAGCAACTTCTGGTTCCGGATAAGGTCCAGCAGAAATCTTGCTTGGCCGGATAGCTTCTGGTCATAACTCGTAACGAGCTTCGCCTGTGACTCAGCGCGGTCTAAATCGTGACTCTTATATGCCGAGATCGCCGCTGCAAGCATCGCCGTATCGTCCTGAATAAGGCCCATGCGGTAGTTATTGCAATCGTCGGTATACTTCTTTTCTTTTGGATCAAGCTGTGCTGCTTGGCAAAAATCCTGAACCTGTTTTGCGCGATCATTACTCTCGCTCTTGGCCTTCTCGGCCAGATTTTTCGCTTGTTGCTTCGGCTTTTCCTGGGCATGGGGCGTCAGCACAGCAAAAGCGATGAGGCAGGACATGCAAATCGATTTTCGCCAGTTCATTTTGCCCCTCCGATAATTTCCTCGATCGCATTGTCGTCGATGGGTTTCAATACAGCCGTGCACACCTGTATTGACTGAGCCACGTCGCATTGCCGGCTTTGAGTAGCGCCATCCGGTCCCCTGAGTACCACCGTATAGCTGCCCGTGGAAACATCATCCAGTCTGAGCGGGGTCCAATGATCTTCAGTCGGCAGGGGCAATGCTTTGCCTTTGTCTGAAGTCACACTCACCACCTCAGCGTACGGTGTCGCGTTCACTTCAAGCGCACCCATCGGCACCGCGGGTGCGGGCCGCAAGAAGAACCAGTACCCCGCTCCGGCCCCGGCCACCACCAGCAACACCAGGACAATCACCACAATCATCATCACCAGCGACTTACCCGACTTCGCCGTTGCTGGTGCAACAGGGGTCTGTACCTGCGCCGCTGGCTGCGACGCAGCCTGTGCTGGCTGGAAGGCGGGAACAGGTCGGAACGACTGCGTAGACTGGGAAGGCTGAATTGACTGCGTAGGCTCGACGGGTTGGAACGACTGTGTGGCCTGTACCGCCTGAACCTGCGCCGCTTGAAAAGGTCGCGTTACTTCGATCGGCTGATCCGGTTGCGCAGCGGCTAAAGGTGCCGGGGGTAAAGGCGACGGGGGCGGTGCGGCCTTAGCCTGAGCCGCCAGTCTCTCCTGCTCCCTCGTTGCGTCCAGCCTTCCGCGCAGTTCCTGGACACGTGCATTGCGTTGAATGTCCTGAGGCTGGCTTGACAGCAGTTGCACCGCCTGCTCGGTGCTGGTTGCACCCAGTGTTTGAGCCCGGCTCAGCACCGCATCCAAGCGCCGGTTGTACTCCGTGAGGCCTGCGGTTGCTTGCCGCAGCAATTGTTCAATCGATGCATCCCCAGTTTGTGCAGCGACCGTCTGCAGCAACGCGATCGCGGCTTCAAAATCGTTGGCCGCGATCAGAGGCAGAGCTTGCTTTGTAGCCGTCGCCACCGCCCGGCTGAGTCCCGCTTTTCGCTGCTGCTCCTGCGCATACTTCAGCAACGACGCAATGTCCAGGTCATTGGCATGTCCAATGGCCGCCGTCTCCAGAATTTGTGCAGCCTGGTCAAACTGCTTGGCGTCAATCGCCGCCTGTGCCTGCTTCAGTGATTGCGCCTTAAGTTCCTCAGTGCTGGCCTTTCTGAGCTGTTCGAGCACTTTCTCCTGAAGTGCAATCAAGCGTGGTTCGCCTGGCACCTGCTCCAGTGCCTGCTGGACAATCACCAGAGCCTCTTGCGGGCTGGTCAGAAAAAGGTTGTAGACCTCGAGCGAAGTCTTCTCAACCAGTTTCTTTGCGGACTTTTCGCGCTGCTTCGATTCTGCATCTAGCTTCAACTGCATCAGGACTGCTTCGCCGGGAAGCTTTTCCATCGCGCGTTGAATCAGCGCAAGCGCGCGCTCGTAATCTTCGTCCGCAATCGACTCCGAGATCTCCGCAGCAATCTGGTCGATGATCTTGCGCCGCCGCTGTTCCTCCTGGCGCTCCACGGCTCCCTGGTACAACTGCTGGGTCTCGCTGTCTGTGGGATCGATCTCCAGGGCCGATCGCAGGCTCTTGATGGCGTCAGTGTACTGCCGCGCGGCAAGCTGGTTTCGGGCGGCATCGCTAAATTCCCGCCGCTTACGCTCTCTGTTGGTCCGTTCAGACTCCTGAACAATCCTTGCCCGTTCGTTACGCAGATCGGTGTTGCGCTCATCTAGTTGCAGTGCCTTATCGATGAGCGCGCCTGCGGCTCCAAAGTCGCTGCGTCTCCGAGCCTCTCGCGCTTGTTCCAGCAGTGAGGCAACCTTGTCGGCCTTTTCCTTCAGTCCGCGAACATGTTCGATCTTCTGTGCCAGCTCAGCATTTCCGCGGTCCAGCGCGTCCGCCTGCTTGTAGAACTCAAGCGCCTCCGCATAGCGCTGCGTAAGGACCGCCTCCTCGGCGTCGCTCAACAGTTGACGGAGTTGCACAGCCTTCTGCTGACGCGAAAACTTCTCCTGCACCTCACGCAGCATCTTCTTTACTTCAGTGTTCTGTGGATTCAGGCGCTGAAGGTCGAGCAGGACGGGTCTTACACTGGTCCACTGCTCTTTTTCAATCATCGGCCTCACGCTGGCCAGCACATCCCCGATATGCTCGCGCTTGAGATCGTCGTTGATGCCTTCGAGATCTGACGACATCTCCTCAGCAGTCTCGTACCGCTCGTCAGGATCCTTTGCTAGTGCACGATCGATTACATGGTCAAGGGTAGGTGGATAGCCGCTGAGTATCGTCGACAGAGGTTCGTGGGCCTCGCGAATAACTCTGTGAAGAGTTGCTGGATCATCTCCCGGAAATGGCATGCGCCCTGTGAGCAGCAGGTACAAAATGCAGCCGAGAGACCAGATATCCGCCCTGCCGTCCGCAGTCTTGCCCAGCAATCGCTCTGGAGAAATGTAGTGGAAGGTACCAATCACCATCCCCGTTTGAGTGTGACCGGATTGGCTCTGCAGACGGGCAACGCCAAAGTCCACAATCTTGACGTTTCCATCCGGCTGAATCATCAGGTTGGCCGGTTTGATATCCCGGTGAACAACTCCTTTGGAGTGCGCGTAACCCAGCCCCAGACACGCCTGGCGAACCATTTCCAGTTTTTCGATCATCGTGAACTGGCGTCCGGCACGAAGCAGGTTCTCAAGCGAATCGCCCTGAACATACTCCATTACGATGTAGGGGTTGCCATCCTGCTCGCCGAAATCGTATACCGTGACAATGTTGGGATGATTCAGCACACCGGAACGCGCTTCCAGTTGAAATCTCTGGCGCAGTTCTTCAGTGGCCTCAGTGAGAGTCTTGATCGCCACTTCTCGCCCGACAGAATTGTCCATGCCCCGGTAAACCACACCCATCCCGCCAACTCCCAGAATGCCCAGGACCTGGTACTTTCCGATTTGAGTGACAGGTGAACCGGTATTCATGGCCAAACACCTAGTTTCAATTCGATTCCAATGCGCCAAAAGCGCAGACTCCCGTGGAATCTGCGTCGGGTATTGAGGGTTTCCACCGGCTTCTAATCAGACTTTGTGGACTTCGTATGCACGATTGCGATCTTCGTCTTCCCTTCATCCTGCGAAGGGTTCGCGCTTATCGTAACCATAACCGTCTCCTGCTTGCTCTTCTGCAATGACAAAACCGCGCTGGTTCCGGATTCGATTACGGACGCTTCGCCGCCCAGTTTGGCCTTGTAAAAGTTGACTACTTGTTCTTTGGGATCGGAAGTGATGTAGACGGCCGAGATCATCGATTCAGTGGGGAAAGACATGCGCATGCCGCCCTTGCCGCTCACGGCTCCTGGATAAATGTCTATGCCGAGTTCGGATGCGCTATAGGTTTCATTCGCGTTAGTCGTAATCGAGCCACCCGGCAGGCTAAGGGTTGCCTGGTTGCCCGAGCCGGAAACATGGACCGCGTGTGCGATCTTCCACACCATGAATCCGAAGGCACCGGCCCCCAGAATTCCCAGGCCCACAAAGATTGCGATCACGATCAGGATGATCTTCAGCGCGCTGCTGCCGGATTTTGCCGGCACCGCTGGGGGATGCATGGGCACTGCGTAAGGGACGTTGGTGGCCAACGGAATATAGGCGGGCGGCGGTGGTACAGCAGCAACGGGTGTTTCAGCAGGCGCGGATACCACAGCAACTACTGGCGTGCCGCAGGATGCACAGAATAGTTTGTCGGAGGGTACTTCAGATCCACACTTCCCACAATACGTAGCCACGGTGATCTCCTTGTCTTGCGTCTTACTTCCGGAGGGTTCCTGATGTTTGCACGGCTTTGAGCCAATATACCTTAAGAAGTGCTCGGTAGGCTCCTCTTTTGAATCGATACCGGGCACAAAGAACCAGCCCGACCCCGAAGGACCTCCACCGAGATCGAGATCCCGTGTATTCCTTTGTTTTCAATCAGTTCTTCTTCGAGATGATTCGCCCGTTCCGCTCCTCCGAATCGCTGCTCTTTTTCCCGTGGCGAAACATTCGTAGGGATACGAGCCGGAAATCGCAACCAACCACGATGCAATAATCAGGCGCCATGTATTGAGAAACGCAGAAGCTCATGACTTTCCTGTTAGTCCGGCCTCTTCACCGAGCAACGCTCGCGGCAAGTAACCGGTCATTTGCCCAATAGGGACTTTTCGAAATCCTGCTTGACAAGTACGTGCATCCGCGTTTTCCTTAGATCGTTCTTCCAAACACCAATTCCACTCTTCCGCGACCCGGACCGTTCCTTTTGCTCATCCTGGCCTGTGCGTGGAGTTCTCTATCCGCGTTCCAGTCTCGACCCTGAAAGGAGCTACCGTGACCGACGAAACAGCGCAAGCTGGCCTTACTGATAACTCCGCCGCCGCACTTGCCTACATCACGATCATCCCCGCGATCATCTTTCTGGTGGTTGCACCCTACAACCAGAAGCCTTTCGTTCGCTTCCACGCTTGGCAGTCGATCTTTCTCTGCATTGCGGCGGTTGCCATCCAGATTATGCTCGGGCTCATTCCAATTATCGGCTGGATTATCGCTGTTCCAGTCAGCCTCGCGATCCTCGTCATCTGGGTGATCTGCTTGGTGAAGGCCTTTGGCGGCCAGCGTTTCGAACTCCCGTTGATTGGCAAGTTCGCCTCACAACAGGCAGGCTTTTAGGGATTCAAAGCCGCTTTATATTTGTGCCCTGATTGCCAGGGCTTCAGCGCATCTTCTTCCTCGCGCGCAAATATGGTTTCCCGCAAAAGGCCCCACCCGGTGGGGCCTTTTGCCGTTCAGAGCCCCGGAGCTGCACCCCGTCCAATGGTGCATCGATTATTGCGGGTATGTTATAGTCTCCGAGTTTCGTAGGCCCCGAAATGACGGATAAATTGAACTCGCCCAACAGACTGGATTCGAAGCTTGACACACAGGCTTCGCGGGCGCAAGCCAACCGTAAGGCACTTGCGGCGTTGATGGCCGCGTTCGCAGCCGAAGAGGATTCGATCCGTCTTGGAGGTGGCGCTCAGGCCGCCGAAGCGCAGCGGGCCAAGGGGCGGCTGACGGTACGGGAACGGCTGAAGCTACTGCTCGATGAAGGCACGGATCTGTTGGAGTTAGGGCTTTGGGCCGCGCACGGCATGTATACAGAACACGGAGGCGCACCTGGCGCAGGCGTAGTGACTGGACTGGGTCGGGTCTCTGGCCGGCTCTGCATGATCATCGCCAATGACGCCACGGTCAAAGCCGGCGCGTTTTTCCCCATGACCGCAAAGAAGGTCCTGCGCGCTCAAACCATCGCTCTGGAAAACCGCGTCCCCACCCTATATCTCGTCGACTCGTCCGGCGTTTTCCTTCCTTTGCAGGAGGACGTCTTCCCCGACACTGACGATTTCGGACGAATCTTTCGCAACAACGCGGTAATGAGCTCTCTGGGCATTCCGCAAATCACGGCCATCATGGGCATGTGCGTCGCTGGCGGCGCGTATCTCCCCGTTATGACCGACACCGTCCTCATGACCGAAGGTTCAGGCCTTTTTCTCGCTGGCCCATCGCTAGTACAAGCAGCCATCGGACAAAAGACGACCGCGGAAGAACTGGGCGGTGCAACCATGCACGCGGAGATCTCGGGCACCGTCGACTTCAAGGAGCCCAACGATCATCTGTGTCTCGCGCGCCTGCGATCCCTGGTCAGCAAAATCGGTGAACACCACACCGCCGCCAGCAAAGCTTTCAACTCTATTGAATTCGATGCAACTCGCGATGCGCCCGCATATCCCTCCTACGATATGTACAGTCTTCTCGATCCCGCGCCCGGCGCCAGCAATGTCTACGACATGCGTGAAGTAATCGCGCGCCTCGTCGATCGCAGTGCATTCGATGAGTACAAAGCCGACTTCGGCCGCACCGTACTCTGCGGCTATGCGCGCATCGGCGGTCGAGCCGTGGGCATCGTTGCAAATCAGAAGACCAACCAGAACCAGGTTGTCGCCATAGGTCCGTCAGCGGGCATGAAACGCATTGAAGTTGGTGGAGTCATATACACCGAGGGTGCGCAAAAAGCCGCGCGTTTCATCATGGATTGCAATCAGAACCTGGTCCCGCTGATTTTTCTGCACGACGTGAACGGGTTCATGGTAGGCAAGGATGCGGAATGGTCCGGAATCATTCGTGCAGGCGCAAAGATGGTTTCGGCGGTGAGCACCAGTGTGGTTCCCAAGATTTCAGTCATCGTCGGAGGCAGCTTTGGTGCGGGCCATTACGCCATGTGCGGCAAGGCCTACGACCCGCGCTTTCTCTTCGCCTGGCCCACGGCGCGCTATGCGGTCATGAGTGGAGCTTCCGCGGCCAATACGCTGGCTGAAGTGCGCGCCCGTCAAATGGAGCGCGGCGGAAAGGTCTTATCCGATGCGGAAAAGAAGTCTCTTTATGACGAAATCAAGTCCGTGTACGATGCGCAGGCCGACCCTCGTTACGGAGCGGCGCGACTCTGGATCGACGCAATCATCGACCCGGCAAAAACCAGAGAATTGCTGATCGCGGCACTGGAGGCATGCGCCCTGAATCCAGATGTACCAAGATTCAATCCCGGGGTCTTGCAGACCTGATCCGACTTTGCATCTTACAAAGCAAATGCGGTATGCGGTCGCCGGCCAGGCGTGAAGGAGCGTATTTATGAACCTGGAGATGGAATCGGTAGAGAGCTTATATCCGTTTGTCCTTACGGAAGAACAGGAGCATCTCCGCCGCGAGATTCGCGACTTCGCGGCGCGAGAGATCGCGCCCAACGTCATGGCCTGGGATGAGGCCAGCGAGTTCCCCATGGATGTCGTAAAAAAGCTAGGCGGGATGGGGTTGCTCGGCGTCATCTTTCCACCGTCCTATGGCGGCGCGGGCCTGGGCTATGTGGACTACGTGCTCGCCATTGAGGAGCTCTCCGCCGTCGATGGATCGATCGGCATCATTGTCGCCGCGCACAACTCCCTCGGAACAAATCATATTTTTCTCGCTGGCAACGAAGCTCAAAAGAAAAAGTATGTGCCGCGTCTCGCGACCGGCGAGTGGCTCGCCTCCTGGGCGCTGACTGAGCCGGGCTCAGGTTCCGATGCAAGTGCAGCGAAAACCGTCGCCGTGAAGAAAGGCGATCGCTATGTGCTCAACGGAAGCAAGACCTTCATTACCAACGGACGCTATGCGGATCTTGCCGTAGTCATTGCCGTTACCGATAAGAGCCAGGGGACGCATGGCTTGTCCGCGTTTCTCGTTGAGAAAGGCACGCGTGGATTCCGGCCTGGAAAGAAGGAGAACAAGCTTGGACTCCGTGCCAGCGACACCAGCGAGCTGATCTTTGAAGACTGCGAAATCCCCGCGGAAAACTTGCTAGGAGCGGAGGGCGAAGGCTTCGTCGACGCGATGCGCGTTCTGGATGGCGGCAGGATTTCGATTGCCGCGCTGGCCCTCGGCATCGGACGCGGCGCTCTCGATGCGGCGTTGAAGTATGTCAAGGAGCGGCGTCAGTTTGGCAAAGCCATCGCCGAGTTTCAGGGCATTCAGTGGAAGCTGGCAGATATGGCGACGCAACTCGACGCCGCCCGACTTCTTACCCAGCGCGCGGCAGTTCTTAAAGATGCGGGCCGCAAAGTAACACGCGAATCATCAATGGCCAAGCTCTTCGCCAGCGAAGTAGCGGTGCGCATCTGCGATGAAGCCGTGCAGCTATTCGGCGGTTACGGTTTCATCAAGGACTATCCCGCGGAGAAGTACTACCGCGATGTAAAGCTATGCACCATTGGCGAAGGAACAAGCGAGATTCAGCGCATGGTCATCGCCAGAGAGATCCTGAAAGTCCATCCGTCTCGCGGTTGATCATACAAATGAATGACTCAGTCAAAATCGTAGAATGCCCGCGAGACGCCTGGCAGGGCTTGCATTTGCAGATTCCGCCCGAAGTCAAAGCGGACTATCTCCGCAAGTTGATCACTGCCGGCTTCACGCTCATCGACGCAGTGAGTTTCGTTGCCCCTGCGGCTATCCCGCAAATGGCCGACTCGGAAAAAGTGCTTGAATACCTTGCCCCTCCTGAAAGCGTAGAGATCGTTGGAATCGTCGTCAACACCAAAGGTGCGGAGCGGGCCATTGCGACCAGTGTTGTGCAAACTCTGGGCTTTCCCTATTCCATCTCGGCAGAGTTCCTTCGCCGCAATCAGCACCAAACTCCCATGGAGTCATTGGACATCCTCGAGGCCATCGGCAACCTGGCCTATGGCGCGAGCCTCAATGTGGTGGCTTACGTTTCCATGGCATTCGGAAATCCTTACGGGGAATCATGGAGCGTAGATGAAGTTGCGGACGCATGTGATCTCCTCGCGGATTCCGGGGTCCAACAGATTTCCCTGGCCGATACCGTGGGCCTTGCCTCCGCTGAACGGATATCGGAGGTAGTGTCCCAGGTGATTGCCGCGCAGGCCGAAATCGAAATCGGAGTCCATCTCCACTCCCGACCAGGCGAAGCAGCAGAAAAGATTCGCGCGGCCTATGAAGCCGGTTGTAGACGTTTCGATGCGGCCATCGGCGGCCTCGGCGGATGTCCCTTCGCGCAGGACGCCCTGGTCGGCAATATCCCTACCGAGACGCTACTCGCTGAACTCGCCAAACTCGGGGCACACAAGTCATCACTACGACCACTGGATGAACTGATCCGCGCCAACAACGAGATCGCCACGAAATTTGGCGCCTTGGTGCACTGATTCAAGGCCGCTCGAGAAATGTCCGCTCTGCCAGGAGGATCGAATTGAGTTTTGCCACGATTCTGGTTGCCGATGAAGGCAGGCTTCGGACGATTACGCTGAATCGTCCCGAACGCCGCAACGCCATGACTCCCGAAATGCAATTGGAGTTGCTTGCTGCGCTGGAAGAAGCCGCCGTCAGTAGCTGTCGAGTAGTTGTATTGCAAGGCGCTGGCCAAGCCTTCTGTTCCGGTCTCGATCTGTCGGCCTTGCAGGCAATGAGCAACCAGACCCCAGCCGACCATCGCGCCGACGCGGAGCGAATCACCCGCCTGTTCCGCACACTCTATGAATTGCCCAAGCCCACCATCGCCGCAGTACACGGTCCCGCAATTGCCGGAGGAACCGGTTTGGCAACCATCTGCGATTTCACTCTGGCTGTCCCAACGTCGAAGTTCGGCTACACCGAAGCACGCATCGGATTTGTCCCCGCGCTCGTATCCGCATTCCTCGCCTTGCAAATCGGGGACAAGCGCGCCCGCGACCTTCTGCTCACCGCCCGCCTCTTCGATGCGGAAGAAGCCTATCGCCTGGGCTTAGTCAATGAAGTCGTTCCGCCGGATTCTTTGGCAGAGCATGTTCGTGCCCTCGCGCAGATGCTCGCAGCCAACAGTCCAGAATCGTTGCGGGCGACCAAGCAGTTGCTGGCCGCGCAAAATAAGGCCTGGCTCGATGCAGCCATCGCCCAGGCAATGGAGGCAAACGCGCACGCCCGGCAGACGGCGGACTTTCAGGAAGGTCTTGCGTCGTTTCTGGAGAAGAGAAAGCCAGTGTGGTCAAAGTAGCAACGCATTTCCGACGCAACTGGGATGCGCGAACCGCTTCCGCTACTCCAACCGTGAGGCTGTAGACGTTAATAGGACAGCCTTGTTCCAGACCACTACTCCGGCCTCAGGTGTAAACTTTCCCTTCATTCAGATGAGCCTTATGCTTCGTCTTTCGAGGAGTTCCATGCGCCGCTTCGTTCTCGCTCTTTGCCTTGCTCTCGCCGTCCACTCCCTAAGCCCAGCCCTCTCCGCTCAGTCGAAGCGCCCCATGACCTTCGAAGATCTGATGGCGATGAAGCGCCTCGGAGAAACGGCCATCTCCCCCGACGGGAAGTGGCTGGCCTACTCTGTTACGACTGTGAATCTGGATCAAAACACAAAGACGATGGAGTTGTGGCTGCAGGCGATCGCGCCGTCTTCCGAGACCGGCCGAGAGCCAACGAAGCTGGCCGTCACGCAACCTGGCGACAGCGGCGTGCAGTTCTCGCCAGACAGCAAGCGCATCCTCTTCCTGTCGTCGCGTGAAGCGAATAAGCAGCAGGTCTGGCAAGCCGACTTCGACCCTGCTACTGGCGCAACATCCAATCCGAAGAAGCTGACGGCCATCTCCACTGAAGCCGACAATGCCCTCTGGTCTCCCGACGGTCACTCGGTGGTCTTTACCTCGGCGGTCTATCCGGACTGCCCGGCAATCACTCCTGCAGACAGCGCGACTGGTGACAAGTGCAATGCGGATCGGGATGCGGAGAAGGTCGCCAGCAAAGTGAAGGCGCAGATTTTCACCCATCTGCTCTATCGCCACTGGAACCACTTCACGGGCGACAAGCGTTCGCACCTCTTTCTGCTTTCAGTTGAGAATGGTGGAGTACGCGACCTCACGCCCAACGATCCTCACGATGTTCCGCCCTTCTCGGTTGAAGGGGGCGGCGGCTTCGCCATCTCTCCCGATTCCAAAGAACTAGCCTTTACCGAAAACACCGACCCCGAGCCGGCCATCAGCACCAGCGCCAGCATCTTCACCCTCGACCTGAACAACCCAGCGGCCAAGCCGATAAGAGTCAGCACCTCAGCGGGTGGCAACTTCAACCCCGCCTACTCGCCCGACGGTAAATATTTGGCTTGGCGCTCGCAGGCCCGCGCCGGATACGAAAGCGATAAATTCCGGCTGATGCTTTACGACCGCACCACGAAGGCGGCTAAGGATCTGTTGCCGAAGTTCGATAACTGGGTGGACGAGTTTGCATGGTCGCAGGGCTCGAAGTACATCCATTTCGTTTCAGGGGATAAGGGCGAAGCCCCACTCTATTCGGTTGGGATCGATGATGGCGATCTGCATCGATTTGAGAATACAAAAGGCGAGTGGAGCGGCATTCTCACGACTCCAATGCGCGATCACGGAAACGAATGGATCGTCGGTTCGCTCATGTCGGTTGATCGACCATCAGACGTTGCATTTGCCGATCTCGATAAAGCATCAGACGCCAGCAGAGGGTATCTGCCACAGCAGATCACCCACCTCAACGACTCTCTACTCACGCAACTCGACCTGCCAAAATTGGAGTCCTTCCGGTTTGAGGCCTCTGACAAAACCAAGGTCCAAGGTTTCCTCATTAGACCGCCGGGCTTTGATGCGGCGAAGAAATATCCGGTGAAGTTTCTCATGCATGGTGGGCCGCAAGGCGCATGGGGGGACTCGTGGAGTTATCGGTGGAACGCGGAGCTGTTTGCGGCTAACGGGTACGTGGTTATTATGATCAATCCGCGGGGGTCTACGGGGTATGGGCAGGCGTTTGTGGATGGGGTGAATGGCGATTGGGGCGGCAAGCCTTTCACTGATTTGATGACGGGACTGGACTATGCCGAGCAGCACTTTCCATTCATTGACAAGGACCGGGAATGTGCGCTCGGCGCCAGCTACGGCGGGTACATGGCTAACTGGGTTCTGGGGCATACAAACCGGTTCAAATGCATCGTTTCGCACGACGGAATGTTCGATGCCGAATCGGCATTTGGATCGACGGAAGAAGACTGGTTCAACATCTGGGAATTCAAGGGTAAACCCTGGGATTACTATGGGATGCCTGACAGTCAGAACCCCTTCCGGAAGTGGTCGCCATCCCTCTACGCGAAAGACTTCAAGACGCCTACACTGGTGGTCCACAGCCAGCTTGATTACAGGCTCGATGTGAGCGAAGGCTTCCAGCTCTTTGACACTTTGCAGCTCTTGAAAGTGCCGAGCAAGATGCTCTACTTTCCGGACGAAGGGCACTGGGTGATGAAGCCGCAGAACTCCCAACTCTGGTACAAAACCGTCAACGACTGGGTTGACCAGTGGACGGGAAAGGCGGGGAATTAAGCGCTGGGAATCGAGCGCAAATGCCCGCCGGGAGAGTTGCGACTGAGACCGGAAATGTTCGCTCCGAGGGTTGCGATTTTGCGCAAATGTTCGCATGGAGGGTTGCATTTTTTTGAAGGGTTAACCTTCTGGGCCTGCGCATTTCAAGAATTGGCACCTGGAAAGGTGCCGAATTAAGCAAAAGGGTTGTAGAGAATTGAACCGTGTTTTTGTGGAAGTGGTTCAAAACAGGCTGGAAGGGAGTGGAAGTACCTGAATGCAGGCTGTTTTTCTCTGTCTTTCTTGTCTGTATGAGTGCGCGGCGAATTGGGCAACGAACGACGAAGAGAATGACGACTTGAACCTCATCCCAGTTGAGAGAGATTCGTTTTGATGGCCTTCGCACGCAAATCCGGCAAGCCTCGCGCCTTCCTGGACGCAGCGGGTCTGTACGCCTATGCCATCAAAGCCCTCGGCCGGCAGATGCGCACGGAAGCCGATCTGCGTCGGGTGATGAAGACCCGCGTTGAACCTGGCGACCTCGGCGACGCCGCCATCGCCGCTGTCGTCCTCCGGCTCAAAGAGCATGGCTACCTGGACGATGCCGCCTTCGCCGAGACCTACGCTCGCCTGCGCCAGCAAAACGAGAAGATGGGTCAACGCCGAGTTCGCCAGGACCTGCAGCAGAAGGGCATCGCCAAAGATCTGATCGCTGAAACCATCGACGCCCGCTACGCCAACACGAGTGAAGAAGCGCTGGCCCGCGAGCATCTGGAACGCAAGGGCATCCGCAAGCCGGAGAACCCGAAGGAGACCGCTCGCGTGATGCGCCGCCTGGTCACGGCAGGCTTCTCCACCGGCGTCATCTACAAGATCCTTCGCCAGTGGGATGTGCCCGATGAAGCCCTCGCCGCGCTGGAAAATTTAGACGCCTACCCGCATGAGGAATAGCCGGCCCGAAACTTAGCTCCTCACTTTCCTGGAGCTTTCGACGCCAGAATCTCCAGCATCTCCACCTGCGGAGCGGGATCGAACAACTCTTCGGCCTTGGCGAACAGAGCCTTGGCAATCTGGCCAGTCAGATGGGCTTTTCTTCCCTCCTCAGTTTGAAAAGTGTCAAAGATGCCGAACTTCGAAGGACCCAGCTTGACCGCATACCACGTGGTTGTTCCTGCTTCGTCGACTGCCAACGGCTGAGCCGACTTCAAAAAAGCCTCAACCTCCTGCTCTTTGCCTGGACGGGCCTGCAAGAGCGCCAATATAGCAAACTTATCCAATCCGAACCTCCTGTAAGTACTCCACAAGAGACGCCCCAATCGCTATCCGGTTACAGCGCGAATTGTAATTTCTCATGCGGGAACGAAATGCGGCATAACGTCCCGTCCGATCGAGGTCCCAGCGGACAGGTCTTCGTCCGGGGGTGATGCGGATTACACTGTTAAGGCGATGCAATTGAGAACAGGGAACGAGATACGCGAGTTATTTCTGCGCTTTTTTGAGTCGAAGGGGCACCGCCGTGTGCACTCTTCTTCTCTTGTGCCTGCCAACGACCCGACGCTGCTGTTTACCAACGCGGGCATGAACCAGTTTAAGGACCTTTTTCTTGGAGCGGAGAAGCGCGCGTATTCGCGGGCCACTACCTCGCAGAAGTGCGTCCGCGCCGGCGGCAAGCACAACGACCTTGAAAATGTGGGCTTTACGCGCCGCCACCACACCTTCTTTGAAATGCTGGGCAACTTCAGCTTCGGCGACTACTTCAAGCGTGAAGCCATCAACTTTGCCTGGGAGCTGGTCACCAGCGATCAGTGGTTCGGCATTCCCAAGGACCGGCTGTATGTGACGATCTTCGAGGGCGACCCCGCGAATGGCGTTCCTCGCGACGACGAGGCCGAGGGCTACTGGATCGAAGCCGGCGTGCCGAAGGAGCGCATCTTCCAGTACGGTCTGAAAGACAACTTCTGGCAGATGGGCGAGACGGGACCGTGTGGACCGTGCTCGGAGATTTTCTACGACATGGGCATGGAGGCTGCGGAGAATCCGGGAGTCGATAAGCCGTTCGGCCATGATGATGCTCGCTATGTCGAAATCTGGAACCTGGTCTTCATGCAGTTCGACCGGTCCGCAATTGTCGACCCAGTCACCAAAGCAACCACCTACAAACTCACTCCGTTGCCCAAACCTTCGATCGACACCGGCATGGGCCTGGAGCGCGTGGCGGCTGTACTGCAAAACAAAGTTTCCAACTTCGAAACGGACCTATTTACGCCACTACTCGAGGCTGCAGCTGAATTCGTCAAATTCAAATACCCGGAAGCTAATGCTTTCTCCAAGACGAAAGCGCCGGGCGTACCAACCGAGGATGAGTGGCAGGACGCAATAGCGCGAGAGCGCATAGGGTCCGCCAGCCTACGCATCATTGCGGACCACGCACGCGCCGCAACGTTTCTGATCAACGACGGCGTTCTACCTTCGAACGAAGGCCGTGGGTATGTCCTGCGTAAAATCCTTCGTCGTGGCATCCGCCACGGTCGCCTCCTCGGCCAGGAACAGCCTTTTCTCTTTGAGATGGTTTACGCCGTCCGCGACTTAATGCAGGGCGCGTACCCGGAACTCGCCGATTCCGCTGCACGCGTTGCCAAAGTAGTCGAAGCCGAGGAAAAGCAGTTCGATCGCGTACTGAATCTAGGCATGACGAAGCTGGACGACCTTTTCAAAGAGTTTCAGCCCGTGAAGGTAGCAAGTCGAGAGAGCATGTTGAAGGCTGGGATGGGCATAGACGCATACAGAGCCCAGATTGTTATCCCAGGAGATCGGGTATTCCATCTTTACGAAACGTACGGTCTCCCGGCTGATTTTATAGTTGACGCCGCACGTGACGCGGGATTCGCATTGGACCTTGAAGGCTTTGAGGCCGCCCGCGCCGAGGAGCAATCCCGCGCCCGCGCCAGTTGGAAAGGCGGCAGCCAGAAATCTGCCAGCCCCGTCTTCCGCGATCTGCCCAAGACTTCGTTCCTCGGCTACAAGCAGCTCACCGCGACCAACGCTGAAGTGCTGGCCATCGTGAAAGACGGCGTCGGCGTTCCCGCAGCCAACGCAGGCGATTCGGTGGATGTGGTCTTGGACCAGACAAGCTTCTACGGCGACTCCGGCGGGCAGGTTGGCGACACAGGGGTCTTCCTCTCCGCGGACGGAAATTCTACCGTCGCGGAGATCTACGGCTGCGTTCTCCCTGTTCAGGGTGTACGCGCCCACAAGGCTCTGCTCAAGCAGTCGCTCGCGGTGGGCGACCACGTGAACACCGTGGTGGATGGCACGCGGCGCGACGCGATCCGCCGCAACCACACCGGAACGCACCTGCTGCATGCGGCGTTACGCCAGGTTCTGGGCACACACGTGAAGCAGGCCGGGTCTGCGGTGCATCCTGACCGGCTGCGGTTCGACTTCAGCCACTTTGCGCAGGTGGCCGATGAGGAACTGCAAGAGGTCGAGGACATTGTGAATCGCGAAGTGCTGAAGAACGCGGCAGTGGAAACGCTGGAAGACGTGCCGATTGACGTGGCCGTGAATGAGTACCACGCGATGGCGCTGTTCGGCGAGAAGTACGGCGACAAGGTGCGCGTGGTGAAGTTGTCCGATGGGTTTTCAACGGAACTGTGCGGCGGAACGCACACCAGCGCCACAGGTGAAATTGGCCTGCTGAAGCTGACTGGTGAGACTTCGGTTTCCTCCGGTGTGAGGCGCATTGAGGCCATCAGCGGCATGGGCTCGCTGGACACCTTCCGACGCGATTTTGCCGTGGCGCAGGTGGCGTCGCAGGTGGCCGGTTCGCCCGATGGCGATCTCTCCGAAAGCCTGCGGGGTCTGCTTGCCGCAAAGGAAGACGAACTGAAGAAGCTGCGCCGCGAATTGGAAGAGGCTCACATGAAGTCGGCTGCCGGCGCGCTGGATGAGGCGCTGACGCGAGCCGTCGATGTGAAGGGCATCCGGCTGGTCACGCTGCGCGCTGACTCGCTGGAGCGCGGCCAGTTGCGGACTCTGGTCGACAACCTGAAGCAGAAGCTTGGCGAGGGGGTTGTGGTGCTGGGCTCTGCACAGCCTGAAGGAAAAGTCGCGCTGATTGCAGGCGTGACTGCGGGACTGACCAAGCGTGTTCAAGCAGGCAAGCTCGTAGGCGCGGTGGCCAAGCTGGTGGGCGGCTCGGGTGGCGGCAAACCTGAAATTGCCGAGGCCGGTGGCAAGGATCAAGCCCAGATCGATGCAGCGCTTCAGGCAACACCGGGGATTGTGAGTGAGTTGCTGAGCTGAGCCAGGCGATTGAAGACTGTGATCTTCCATGCGCATTTGTGGACGAAACGTAAGCTCAAAGGGCCGCCTCCGTCCGAAGATTGGACTGGAAACGGCCCTTCCACTTGCCGCCCGAAGCTTACCGGAGGTGGAAGCTGTAAGCCACGCCTGCGGAGACGATAGGATAGGTTTTCAGCGGATTAAGATCGCTATTCCATTTGGTGAGCTGCGCCGCCAGGTCGCCCTGAATCTGGATCGCAATCGGATTGGTCGCGCTGGCGATATTGGTGCACTGAGTCTGTGCCTGGTCATAGCAGGCCGTGCCCGCGAGGTTCACATTCAGCGCAGGCGCTCCGATAAAGGCTACGCCGACTTCGAACGGAAATGACCAATGCCCGCCTTTGCGCGGAATCATGTTGCCCCAACCGGTGGTGACGGTGAAAGCCGGCTTGGTGGTGTTCAAGGTTAGAGCCGCGTTCGCATTCACGGGGGTGGCTCCGGTGGTTGAGTTCGCATTCGCCGAATAGAAGGTCTGGTCGTTCAGGGTGAAGCTGGTTCCGCTAGCGACGGTACTCGAGGCCGTGAGCTGGTTTGTGTTGTAGAACAGAACCCCAGGACTGATGCGAAAACCCGCATGGAACGGGTAAACATCCAGTGCAGCGCCGGCTGACGCCAGGTTGAGCTTGGCATTGGCGGTAAATCCCTGCGTAGTGAAATTCGTGGAGTAGTTAAAGAAGTTACCCGTGCCTCGAATGTTCAAGTGCTCATTGATGTTGGTCGCCGCCTGCATTTGGATGCCCAGCGGGGAAACGCCCGCGCCGAATGCGATTCGTGAAAAGTGGCCGCCGGAGCTGGCGTGCGTGGTGGACGGAGCCACCTGGCCGCCGTCGCCGGAGACTGGGTCCGGGGCGACAAAGCTCGAAGAAGAAAAGGTTGACTGGGCCATGAGCGCCAATGGCGCGGCCGTGAGTGTAACAAGTAGCAAGAATGCATTTCGTTTCATAAAAGAGGCCTCCGCCCGTTTGAACAAGATATCGGGTCGCTTAGCGAAGCGACCTTCCCATAATTCGCGGCTGATTTGAGCCGACTCGCTTACCTATCGGCAAATGCTGCGATGCTGTTCTGCGCGTGAACTTGCTTTGACATTACTATCGCTCGCCAGACACGCTTCGGCGAAATCGCTGCGTCGTAGCAACGAGGCGCCCAATTCAGGAAGTGTCCCTAATCAGGACGGATAATCGCGCGGGATTGGGGTGGAAGTATGTGCAACTTTGCACACTTCAAGATGAAAACCTGGAGGCGCGTGATGCCTTAAGCTGGAACCCATGGTCAACGAGGATTGGGACCGGGAAAAGATGGGCGAGCTGCGTGGGGAGCTGCTGCGGTGGTATGCGGCCAATCAGCGCGATCTACCTTGGCGGCGCCGCGGCGATCCATATGCGATTTGGGTCTCGGAGATCATGCTGCAGCAGACGCGGGTTGCCGTGGTGGTGGAGCGGTACCAGGCGTTTCTCGCGCGATTTCCGACGCTTGGCTCGTTGGCCAAAGCGCAGGTGGAAGACGTGCTGGCGCTGTGGAGCGGGCTGGGCTACTATCGGCGCGCGCGGATGTTGCACAAGGCCGCGCAAGTTGTGATGGAGCAGTTTGAGGGCACGATGCCGATTACCGCACAGGAACTGCGGTTGTTGCCGGGGATCGGTGCGTATACCGCTGCCGCCATTGCCAGCATCGCGCACGGCGAGGCGGTGGCTGTGGTCGATGGGAACGTGGAGCGGGTGCTGTGCCGGCTGGCTGGCTGGGAGGCGGTTGGGCGCGAAGGCGGAGCGTTCTTCAGGCGCAAGATTGAGGGTCTGGCTGCGCGGCTTGTGGATCCAGCGCAACCCGGCGATTTCAATCAGGCGATGATGGAGCTGGGGGCTACTGTTTGTTTGCCTCGGAATCCGCAGTGCCTGGTTTGTCCGCTGGCTGCGGATTGCAAGACTCGCGGGGAACACAAGACGGTGCCTCGGCCGCCCATGGAGAGCCGCGAGGTGGCTTATGCGCTTTGTTTGCGGGACGGGCGCAAGCAGCGCGGCAGAGTGAGGCGGGAAGTGCTGCTGGAGAAAAGGGCCGCTTCGCTGACGGTAATGCCAGGACTGTGGGAGCTGCCTGCACTGTTGGACGCACACGTTCCAGAGCAGGAGCTGCGCATGATTGTCCGCCACGCCATTATGCAGGTGAACTACTCGGTGCGCATCCTCGCCGTTGCTGAGCATGCCGTGGCCACGTTGACCGTCCCCGGCGACGAACGGCGCTGGATTCCACTCAGCGAAGCGGGAGGGATGGCGCTGACCGGACTGGCGCGTAAGGTGCTGAAGCGCGCGGCCCTTCTATCCACCGAAACGGACGAGGCAATTGTCCGGCAGTCCATGCCGGCGTTACTCTGAGAGCTCATCGATTAGGCGTTCAATCGTTACCTCTGCTTAGAACTCAATCCAACCCGGGGAGATCGTGTGTTTCATAAACAAGCCTTCGCAGTCCTGATCGGCGGTGCCCTGTTAACCGCCGTCGCTCACGCCCAGCAGCCTGCGGTCATTCCAGAGATTCCCGGCCTGCCGCAGGCCGCCCGTACAGCCGCGGCTTCCATTGATTCGGAGAAGATTCGTGCACACGTGCGATTTCTCTCGCTCGATTTACTGGAGGGTCGCGGTCCCGGCACCCGCGGCGCCGAACTGGCTGCCGAGTACATTGCCACCCAATTTGCACTCGCCGGCGTGGAACCGGCCGGCGACAACGGCACTTATTTCCAGCGCGTGCCGCTGTTTGCTGTCCACACCATCGAGGAGAAAACGAAATTCTCATTTGTACCGGGAACGGGCGCATCCGTCGATCTGGCATATGGAACGGAAATTGTGTCCAAAGACCAGACTGGGCAAGCGACGGCTGACTTCGATGCGCCCATCGTTTTTGTCGGCTATGGCATTCACGCGCCTGAGTACCATTGGGACGACTTCACCGGCCCGGATGGCAAGGAAACCGACCTGAAGGGCAAGGTCGCCCTGGTGATCGTCAATGAGCCGCCATCGGACGACGAGAAGTTCTTCAAAGGCAAAGCCCTCACCTACTACGGTAGATGGACCTACAAATACGAAGAGGCCGCACGCCGCGGAGCCGTGGGCGTGCTCATCATCCACCGGAGAGACTTGGCCAGTTACGGATGGGAAGTTGTGCGCAACTCACAGGCTATCGAGAAGAGCTACCTTCAAGGCGACCCCGACGCCACGCTGCGCGCCGCCGCCTGGATTCAGCACGACGTGGCACAGCGCCTGTTTACTTTGGCTGGCCTGGGCGACCTTGACCAGGCAATCATTCAGGCCGGAAAACCTGGCGCATTTCATCCTGTCGAGCTTTCGGTGCGGCTCCGTGGACATATTGAAAGCCGCGTTCGCCGCTACGTTAGTTCAAATGTCGTGGGCCGCGTAGCCGGAGCCAGCAGTGCGAACCAGGCCGTGCTTTACACCGCCCACTACGACCATCTCGGCATCGATCCGGATGCGAAGGGTGACAACATCTACAACGGCGCCGCCGATAACGGGACGGGCTGCGGCATCCTGCTTGAAATGGCACGCGCCTTCTCGCAATCGCCGGTGCGGCCACCGCACGCAGTCTATTTTTCCGCAGTCACGGCTGAAGAGCAGGGACTGCTGGGTTCGCAATTCCTCGGCATGCACCCGCCCGTCCCCGCTTCTCAGATTGCTCTCGATCTCAACTACGACATGCTTCTCCCCATCGGCATCCCTCGCTCGGTAAGCCTGAACGGAGCACAGCGCATCGATTTCTGGCCCACAGTGCAAACGGTTGCCAATCTCTTTGACCTCGCTCTATTGCCCGATCCAACTCCAGCCGCCGGGCATTACTACCGCTCCGACCATTTCTCTCTGGCCAGGGTGGGTATCCCCGCCTTTTCTGTGGACCAGGGCGAGCTCTTTGAAGGACACACTCCGGAGTGGGGCCACCAGCAAGCCGAGGATTACGTCGCTCACCACTACCACCAGCCGTCTGACGAGTACCAGGTGGATTGGGATTTTCGCGGCAACGCCAAGATGGCGCGGTTCGGCTTCGTGCTGGGGTGGCTTGCCAGCGATCAAGCCAAAGCGGTCCAATGGCTCCCCGGCGACGAGTTTGAAGCCGCCCGCATAGCCAAATAACTGCCAACGAATTTCTAAATCCAGTGTCGTCTCCGAGCCTACCGATGGATGCAATGGAATGTTGCTGCTTGGGTCCGTCCGGACACACTACCGGTCGGCCGCCGGGCGCAGAGGGCCTCAAATCTACTCGACGCCGTTTACGGATGAGGAATTTCCGCATGGGAGGCCATCGAGGCGCAAACACGATCCTTGGACCCTGGTTTTATTTCGTTGGAACCGGTTTGAAGTGGATTCACCGATGTCCTGAGAGTTCCTTTGGAATGGCAACCAATTGCGAAGAGGAGTCCCGAGCGATCCCACGAGGTTATTCGGAGTGGAGGGTCTTGATTGGATCGAGGCGCATGGCGCGTAGTGCTGGGATGTAACTGGCGACGAGCGCGACAATGGTCAGTGCAAGGGTGACGCCAGCGAAGGTGGGAAGATCGGTAGGCGACACGCCGTAGAGCAGTCCGGCCATGAGGTGAGAGACGATGAGCGCTCCGGCCACACCAAGCCCGGCGCCAGCCGCGGCCAGACGGAGTCCCCGGCGAAGGACCATCTTGAGGATAGTACCTCTTTGAGCTCCCAGCGCGAGGCGAATGGCGATCTCGCGTCTTTGTTCATTCACGAGGTAGGAAATGGTTCCGTAGATTCCAAGCCCGGCAAGCAAAAGGGCAGTGGCCGCAAAGATCGCGACCATTTCCATTGAGAATCGCCTGACGGAAAGCGAAGTGGAGAGCACGTCCTCCAGGGTCACCGCGCCGAAGACGGGAAGTGTCGCATCGACGGCCTGGACCTGCTCCCGCACTTGCGCTGAGATGGCGCTTGGATCGAGTTGTCCGCGAAGGAAGATGATCACTTCTTTGGAGGCGCGCTGGTACACGCTGCGATAGAGTTGCGGAGTTCCCGCGTCGGCCAGCGATTCTGTTCGGGCATCCGCAATGACGCCGATGATGGTGGTCCAGGCCGGCTTGGCAGTGCTCACCAGCCCGCGGGTATCCAAGTGCAAACGGACGCGTTTGCCAACCGGGTCCTGATTTGGCCAGTAGGTGCGCGCCGCGGCCTGATTAATGATCGCAACCTGGGCCGTGGTTTCAATATCCTGGTCGGAGAAAATGCGTCCGCGCTCGAGCGGCATTCCCAGCAGGTGGAAGTATTCGGGCGAAACGATGGGGCTCTCGATCAGAGGAGCCTGATTGTCCATCGTCTCGATGCCTTCGCGGATCAATGGCAGTCGGCTGGGACCGCTGTGGCCCAGGGGAAGAGCGTCCTCGTCGCCGACCGCCGCTTCTTCTACGCCCGCCAGGGTTCGGCTGCGGCGAAGAATCTCGCGCAGCAAGACCGCTTCCTGCGTGGCGGTTTGATAGGGATCCATCGTGGGATCGTTAGGCCCCGGCAGCCAGGTCTCAATAGCCATGACCCGCTCAGGATTGAAGCCGGGCTGCACCGCAAACAGGTCCCAGAAACTGCGCAGCAGAAGGCCCGCGACGACCATCAACACCAGGGAGAGCGCCAACTCACTGATGACGAGAACCTGGCGGGCGCGTGAGCGCCCGATTGAACCAATGGAGCCGCGTCCTTCCTGCCTGAGCGTACTGGTCAAATCAAGACGGCTCATGAGCCATGCGGGGGCAAGACCAAAGACAGTTCCGGCTGCCAGAGAGACGGCGAGAGCGAACGCAAGCACGCCCCAGTTGATGGAAATGTCGTTCATGTGCGGCAGGCTCTCCGGAACAAGCTGCAGCAGGAAATGCCGGGTGCTGAAGAGAAGGCCGAATCCAGCAATTCCACCAAGCAGGAACAGCAACAGACTCTCGGTGAGGAGCTGGCGAACGAGGCGCGTTCTTTGCGCTCCCATAGCCTGGCGAACCGCGATCTCACGACTCCGCACGCTGGTCCTGGCGAGCAGGAGATTGGCGACATTGACGCAACTGATCAGGAGAACCAGTCCTACCGCGCCGAACAGGAGAATGAGGGATTGGCGAACGCTGCCAACCACGGTTTCGCTGAGCGGAACCAGGCGCACCGTCCAAGCAGTCTGTGCCGGATATTCCGCCGGATATTGTTTTTTCAGCGATTCCACCAGCGCATCCAGATGTCCCTGTGCTGCCGCAATCGAGAGTCCCGGTTTCAAGCGGGCGATCACCACACGACTGCGGAGACGTGAATCGCGCAAGGGGGGCGGAAAGGGCACACCGGCAAAGCCGGCGCCCAGCCATAGCTCCACATTCTGCTCATCGCTGGTTGAGCCCTGATCGCGAAAGCCGCGCGGCATGACGCCCACAACGTGATACTCGTCGTTGTCCAGGCGCACTGCTTTGCCGAGTATGCGCGGGTCGGCTCCGAATTCCCTCCTCCAGAGGCCGTCGCTGAGAACCACCTCCAGGTTGTATCCGGGAGTGGCATCGTGCGGATCGAAAGTGCGGCCCAATTGCGCGTCTACGCCGAGGACGGAGAAGTAATTAGGTGTGACTTGCTTGAAGCTGAGGCGCAGTGGCTGCGCACTGCCAGTGAGGTTCACGTTTGCACCGGTGCCGGTAATTGCCGCGGACTGGAATATTCCGGAACTCTCGAGGTCTCTCCACTCTGGGACGGAGATGCCGACGCCCTTCGCGCCTACGCCTGGAAGATCGTCCTGGATGCGCACCAGTTCGCTGGGGTTCGGGAACGGCAAAGGGTGCAGCAGCGTGGCGTCGATCACGCTATAGATCGCGGTGGTGGCTCCGATGCCCAGCGCCATTGTGGCGATCGCGATGAAAGAGAATCCGGGAGATCTTAGAAGCATGCGAACCGCGTACCGCAGGTCGAAAAGCAGATTTTCGATGAGGGGAATGCTGTGCTCGGCCTGGTGTTGTTCGCGGACCGACTCCGCCGCACCAAGCTTGAGTGCAGCCTGACGCCGCGCCTCAGTAGGCGCCATACCTGCATTTAGATTCTCTTCGATCTGCAACGCAAGATGTTCGGCGATCTCATCTTGCAGGCGTTGGTCGGCACTCCACCCCGTGGCGAGATTCGACAAGCGTATGAAGAAACGTCGCATCAATCTCACGTCAGATCCTCCGCGTTGACATTGAAGAAGCGCGCAATGATTGCCGCGGTTTGCTCCCAATCGCGGGTCTCTGCCAGTAGTTGCTTGCGGCCGGCCCCGGTAAGGCGATAGAAGCGCGCGCGGCGGTTGTTCTCCGATGTACCCCACTCGGAAGCAATCGAGCCTTCATGCTCGAGCCTGAGCAGCAGGGGATAGAGCGTGCCCTGGTTGACGGCCAGAAGGTCACCGCTGATCTGCTCGATGCGCCGGGCGATTCCCCAGCCGTGCTGAGGCCCCAGGACATCGAGTGTCTTGAGGACCATCAGCGCGAGTGTACCTTGCAAGACGTCCGGTCTTTCCTTCATATCGAATCAACCTTTAGGTTTCCAATAGGAATAATGACACGCTTCCTTTTGGAAAGCAAAAGGAATTTTGGCGACATCTTCCGTTCGCAAGTTTCGCAGAGATGGCGGAGCGGCCGCGGTCATCCCGTCCGGAGAAAGCAGCGCCATTGTGATTTCTTGAGGAGCCGGCTTCTTGAGCGGCGGCGGAATTGGTTGCATTCAACACTCGCCGCAGAGTCTCGCGATTGAGAGAGATTCTCGCCCGCCCACGGGATCCATTTGCAGCGGCTCCTGTGCATTGTTGTGACGGAAAGGGTCTGATCTTCACGTTTATCGTTTCTAGATGACCTTCAACCCGCAGAGGAGCATAATTTCGCCTGCAACGTTATCGACATAGAAGGAGAACGCACGATGCCTGCCATAGACTGGAAAGCCGCCATCCGATATGCCCAACTGGTCACAATCGCCTACAGCGTAGAGCCGAATGCGCCGTACACTCAGGCTGCGATCACCGCGATTAGTCAAGCGGGTTATACGTTCATTGACGCTCTCTACGGCAACGAACTGGCTACCGACGTCTCGCCGCATACAGGGGAGACCGTGACCTACGGATACCTGGCGTCTTCAGCCGCGGGAGAGCTGGTGGCGATTGTTCGCGGAACGCAGACCATGCTGGAGTGGCTTCACGACTTCTCCTTTCTTTTTGTCCCCAATCCGATTCATGCCGGCGGAGGTCTGACCGAGGATGGCTTTACCGCGATCTATCGGTCCCTTCGGGCAGGCGCGGATCCCAATTCGCCGTCTGCAATTTCGGCGATTGCGAATCGGGTGAGCGCTGGCGGGATATCAAACATCACGGTTGCCGGACACAGCCTCGGTGCTGCGCTCGCGACGCTGCTCGCTTTGGATGTGGGCCTCAATAGTGGTGTCGGCTCCAAGGGAACCACGGCCTATACCTTTGCCAGCCCTCGGGTGGGTGAGCTTTTCTTCCAGCACACGTACGATTCGGTTGTTCCCGACACCTACCGCATCTGCAACCGGCCGGACGTCGTTCCACAGACGCCCACCTTCCCATATGAGCATGTTGGGAACGACGTGGAATTGATTCCTCCGATGAATTCGGTCCAAACCAACCTTGCATGCTGGCACAGCATTGATACCTACCTCTGGCTGATGGATCAGCAGGCAGGCGGAAATACGCTGAAAGTCGATCTGCAATGCCAAGGGTGTGCCTATCCTGGTCCCAAGTAAGGTCCCAAGTAATCCTGCGACAATCAAGTGTTATTTGTAGTTCAATTCGCCTGCTGCTTCAGTAGTAGTCCGCGCAGCTCAGGTAATAACCGCATTGCGTGCAGACCAGCTTGCAATGGTGGCCGGTGAGCCGGTGCGAGCAGGTCGGACACACCTGGCAATGGTGCTCCGGCGGTGAATTTTCCTGCCCGGCCCCATTGGCACCAGTATGTGAAAAATCAGGAACAAAATCGGGATCGAGGGCCAAGGGGCGGTGCGGCAGCATGCCCGACAGATTAGCATGGGAAGGAGGTTGCTTGCCGCTCAACATCCCGGCAGGTACCTGGCGCATCAACTCCATCAACTACCTGCCGGCGCCCGGACTTCCCCCTGGCTGCGCCACTGACAGGAACAACCGGATTTCAAATCCCCCAAGGAGGGACAATGGCAAGCAAGGCAAGTGCGGTTTGGACAGGTTCACTGAAGGAAGGCAAAGGCACCATCTCGACAGCTACCGGTGTGTTGAGCAACGCAAACTACTCCTTTGCCACGCGGTTTGAAGGCGCGACAAGCGGTACCACCCCTGAGGAGCTCATCGCCGCAGCTCACGCAAGCTGCTTCTCCATGGCTCTGGGCGCACAACTGGGCGGCGCCGGGCTTACCCCGAACAAGATTGAAACCCATGCGGCCGTCACCCTGGCCAAAGTTGGGGAAGGATTCTCCATTACCAAAATCACGCTGACGACTACGGCCAGCGTCCCCGGCGCCACTAAGGAAGCCTTCGACAAGGCCGCAGCCGACGCCAAGGCAGGCTGCCCCATCTCGAAGCTCTTCGCCAACAACACCGAAATCGTGCTCGACGCCAAGCTGGTCTAAGACCCTTCCCACTTGCGGTTCAGCACTTCGATTTTTGCGGCCGGCTTGGGTTCCTTGCCGGCCGTGAACTTCCAAGTGTAAGTAAACTTCACTTCAACCAAATGACTTCGCGACTCCATAAGTCGTTTCCCTATCTTCTGCCTTCGCCTCGACAACCACCTTGAACGAGTCTCAATTCCGTGAGAAAGTGGTCGACATTGGAGTGAGTGCGTACTCAACACGTGCAGCGGAGTCGGCGACGATGAAGAAGTACAGATTCAAAGCCATAATTCAGGCAGGCATGGGCGGCGGAGCCGGGGTGCTTTTCCCCTACGATGTCGAGAAGGAATTCGGCACCAAAGCCAGTGTCCCGGTGAAATCGACTATCGACGGTGTGCCTTACACCGGCTCACTCATGAATTGCGGTCTTGCCAGCCACAGTTTGGGCGTGCTCAAGGGAATTCGCGAGAAAATCGGCAAAGGCCCCGGCGACGAGATTGAGGTAGTGGTCTGGAAGGATGAAGCGGAACGAACCGTTGAAGTGCCGGCCGAATTCAAGCGATTGATGAACCAGGAAGGCCTTCTTGCCGTCTTCGAAAAACTAAGCTACACCAACCGCAAGGAATACTGCCGCTGGATCACCGAAGCCAAAAAGGAAGAGACTCGGCAAATGCGTCTTGCAAAGTCCATTGAAATGCTCAGGAGAGGGATCAAAACTCCAGGCTGAAACAATCCCGCTCCGCAGCCGTCCTAATTTGACACCGCGACCTGCTTTTGCGAGACTCGAAGATGCTGCCGGTTTGGCGAATCCCGCCGAACTTGTGTACTGTGCCGAAGTGGCGGAATTGGCAGACGCGCGTGGTTCAGGTCCACGTACTCGCAAGGGTGTGGGGGTTCGAGTCCCTTCTTCGGCACCAGGACATTTAGAATCAGTAACTTAGTGCGGACCGAGAGGTCCGTTTTACTATTTGTTGCCCTTGCCGCTTCCGTTGGCTCCCTTAAACTAGCACCTACGGTCGCCATAGGTCCCTCCGTGTCGTGTTCCTCAAGGCTTTCCTTCTATGGTCATTGCTGCCTGTTTTGATTTCCGAAAGACATTTGCAACTGCCAAAGTCCAGAAGGGAACCAAATCGACCCCTGGCACCAACTTTCCAAGAAGCGATGGCAAGAATTCCCAATGCCAACCAAGAAGGTAAGCCAACACCGCACCAAGGCCTACATCGAGGACATCGTTAGCGGGCGATTCAGCGCCTTCAACAAACAAAGGAAAAACGATGATCTGGAGCGCATCCGCGATGATCGCCAGAATCATGGCGATTCGAAAGCGTGTGCCCCGCGAGATTGTGATGCCTTCTTGAGTCACATCAGCCTGCTGCTTCCATTTTCACCGAGAAACGGTTAGGCGCTCAACCGGCTTGCAGACGCCATTGCCTCCGGCCCGTGCAATGAAGTCAGGGTCGAGGCGGTCGCTCGCTCGGCCCGGATAGGGTGCAACCGAGATGCAGCGGCAGCCAGCGTCAGAGAGCGAGACATTCTTCAGAACGTATTCCGGCGACACTGACTTCACCAGGATCTGCTGCGAGGTCATCGGCTGGCCACTCAGCGAGTAGGAATCCTTGACCGAGTAACCCATTCCGCTGAATGCAGGAAAGATCCCATAGTTATCCTGCAGCCATTTGGTAAGCGCCGCGTGATCACCGTCGTAGAGCGACGCTGCGTAAGTGAAGGTGTGTGCCAGCGCAGTGGGGACCGTTGTCGCCGGAGGATCGCTGAAAGCCCTGGCAAAGCACGCTACCTGCGTTGGGGTGTCGGCGGATTTCGCATTGCAAGTGCCGGGATCCAACGGAACGTCGTGCTGTATGGCCGCGAAGATGTTCGGCCATGTAGCAAGCACTGCATCCACTTTTTCCGGGTGTTGCGGACGGCATCGCATTGCCACCAGCACACTCATGTCGTCGTTCACCAAACCAGAGTAATAGGGGAAGTCTTCCAGCCTCAGGGGAGGCGAATAGAGAACTGTGGCCGTGACGAATGCACGCATAGCACCGGGCCGGGAAAGACTCGTGACCTTGGTTCCGGCGGAAAGAAAGCTGACACGCAGAAAATCGCTGGGCGGAGCCTCACGCACCGTGTCGGCGACAACGACGGGCGCCGAAGCGGCCGTCACTACCGGGACGTGATGAGCGGCGCAACCGGAGACCACAAGCACAATACCGATGCAAGCAAGAGGGAGCGTAAAGCGTATCGTGTTACTCCGCAAAGAGCGTTCGTCTAGGTTCTTGGTCCAGTTTCTAGGCTGCGGATCAATACAAGTGCAGGCGTCTGCGCGAGCTCCGCATTTGACGCTCAATTCTTGAACCCTGGCAGGTCCACTCGCCTCGCAATGTGGTCTTGAATCCAGTGGCTATCCCACCATTCTTTCGGGTCGATTTGCACTCCGTCGAGCTGCATGGCGAAGTGAATGTGGTCGCCGCCTGCCATTCCGGTCATACCGCTTTGGCCCATCACCTGGCCGCGCTTCACCATGTCGCCTTCATGCACATCGATATGGCTCAGGTGGCCATAGATGGTCTGCAGTCCATAGCCATGATCGACAACGATGCAATTGCCGTAAATGCCGAGCGGCGCTGCATAAACAACGCGGCCGTCGTTGGATGCTTCGACGCCTACATGTTGCGTGACAGCCAGATCATATCCCAGGTGGACCTGCTGATCGATCTTCTTCCCCTGGTAGATATAGTTCCGCACGTCGGCAAAGGTCGCTTCAGCCTGTGAATGAGGCTGCCGGGCGAAGGGCTGCGAGAACAGGAACTTGTCGGCGGTTTTGAAGCGCAGATCAGAAAGCGTTTTGTTATTCGCGCGGCGCATTTCAGTGTTGATCCTGACAAAGCGCGTGACCGGATCGCCTGAACCGTTCGGATCAAGCTCGCCGACGACCTTCTGCATGAAGGCATCGCTGACCTGCAGGTCATGAATCGTATACTTCGGTTGCTCTTTCTTCGGAAAGACGACCGTGATCGGGCTGGTCGCGTCGTTGCCTGCGCCGTTGGCCGCGAAGACTTGCGGAATGGTGCCTGCGGGCATATTCCATGCAAAAGCGAAGAGCGAAAACACACCAGGCTTGCCGCCCGGCATAGGCCAGGCCCGATACGTTTGATCGCCAACGCGCACACCGGCGGCGGTCCAACTCCCGGACACATTAAATGTGACGAGATCGGCCATGCCGAGGTAGAGGTAGTGCTGCTCTGAATCGACACTCACGGTTGGAGGTTGTGTCACGACGGTGACATCACGCTCCAGGTGCGCGGTCTTCCCAAGCAGATCGTTCGAAGTAGCTTCAACGATCAACTTCGCCTTGCCATCTTTCAGTTGCGGCGCGGTCTTTGCGCCAACAACAAAGTTCCACGTGCTGTCCGTCGAGCGTGAAGGTTGCGTCTGCTCCCAGACTTGAAATCGGGCGCCATTCTGTTCAACAAACGCTGCGGCTTTACGGACGCCGCGTGGGTCGCTTACGTGCACTGTAATGGGTGTCCGTTGCCCGATGGAAGCAACTGGAAAGGCCAAGTCCAACACGGGCGTTGCTGATCGAAACAATGGAACGGCAACCGCCAGCAGCAAGGCAATCACGATGACGGCAAGAATGACTTTTCGCACAGCTCATTGTAGCTCCGGCAGCGAAGAGATGGCTGTAGCGGAGCGAGTTCTCAAACGTAGATGCTGGAAAGAATTGCTGAATGGTGGGCCCGGAGGGATTCGAACCCCCAACCAAGGGATTATGAGTCCCCTGCTCTAACCGTTGAGCTACAGGCCCTGATCTACTGAATTTAATTGTAAGCAATATCGTCGTGGGAGAAGTCTCCACGACGAATGAGCGGCGTTTTCGAATCGTTGCGAGTCACTTATCAAGTGTGACACAGCCGATCGGCAATAGTCACTTGAACCAGCATGCATGCTGGAAGCAGGCGATCTGCGGTTCGCTCAAGAGGCTACTTGGAATGGGTTGGGCCGCGCTGCCGGTACAATAAAAGCGTGATGGAACTTGTGCAGATTAAACCGCTCAGCAAGGCTCCTGCGCCCAAACCCGAATGGCTGAAGGCGCGCGCGCCCGTGGGCGAGAACTACCACGACCTGAAACGACTGGCGCGTTCGCTGAACTTGCACACCGTATGCGAGAGCGCGCACTGCCCAAATATTGGCGAGTGCTGGCACCAGAAGACCGCGACCTTCATGATGCTCGGCAACCTGTGCACGCGGCGCTGCGGATTCTGTGCTGTGCCCAAAGGCCGTCCTGAACCCATCGACTTTGACGAGCCGCGGCGGGTTGCTGAGGCCGTGGCTGCGCTTGGTTTGCAACATGCCGTCATCACCAGCGTGAATCGCGACGACGACCTCGTGGGCGGAGCGCGCGCGTTTGCGGTGGTCATTGAAGAGATTCGCCGCCAGGCCCCCGGCTGCCGCGTTGAGGTGCTCATTCCCGACTTCCAGGGAAATGAAGAGGCAATTCGGATTGTGGTCGAGGCGCGGCCCGAGGTGCTGAACCACAACACGGAATCGGTCCCGCGGCTCTATCGTGTGGTGCGCTCCGGCGCGCGCTATCAGCGGACACTCGAACTGCTGCGCTACGCAAAAGAACTGCGGCCCGGAGGGATCACCAAGTCCGGCGTGATGGTGGGCCTGGGTGAAGAGACCAGCGAATTGCTCCAAGTCTTTCGCGACCTGGCAGCCGTGCATTGCGACATACTCACCATCGGGCAGTATCTGCGGCCCACGCGCGACCACCTGCCCATGGCGCGGCTCTACACACCGCGTGAGTTTTCCGAGTTGAAGACCGAGGCGCTGAAGATGGGCTTCCGCCACGTGGAGTCCGGTCCGCTGGTGCGGTCGAGCTACCATGCGCATGAGCAGGCGGCGTCCACTGGATTGGCTGTGGCGTAAGTCAGGTCTGGCTGTGGCGTAAGTCGTTCTGAATCTCTCTTGCAAGTCCTCTCGGGTTGTAGAATAGCCGTTGGCAGTTGCAACAAAACCGAGGGACACGCAATGGCATCGTTTATGGACGGCAACCCAGCACTTAAAGGACTCTCCGGCGACCTGAAACGGCGTATGGATCAGGCGGTCGCTACTTTTCAGGCCAGCCTGGCCTCCACGCGCACCGGTCGCGCCAGCGTACACATGCTCGACCAGGTGAAGGTGGACTACTACGGCACGCAAATGCCCATCAATCAACTGGCGCAGGTCTCCACGCCCGAAGCGCAACTGATTCTGATTGCGCCCTATGACCCGACGGTGGTGAAGGAGATTGAGAAGGCCCTGAGCGGCGCCGATCTCGGCTTGAATCCACAATCGGACGGCAAGGTGATCCGCGTGCCGATACCGCCGATGACCGAGGAGCGCCGGCGCGACGTGGTGAAGCATCTGAAGAAAGTGCTTGAAGAGCATCGGACGGCGATCCGCAACGTACGGCGCGACGGCAACGACGCCTTGAAGAAGCTTGCGAAGGAAAAGAAGATCAGCGAAGACGACGAAAAGCGCGCTCTAGAAGAAATCCAGAAGATGACCGACGAGGAGATCCGGCGCATGGAAGATCTCTCCGCGAAGAAGGAAATTGAAGTGATGCAGGTGTGACGCCGGTCTAATGAATTTAGCTGCCTAGCAATCAATCCTCTACTTTTTCGCCCGTTTATAGAACGGCAACGATACCTGCTTCGCGCGCACTGAATTGGCGCGGCACAGCACCAGAACGTCTTCGCCGCCGACAGCCACCTCGACAGGCACGAGCGCCATTGCGATGTTGGTTTTGAGATAGGGTGCGGGGCTGCCCGAGGTGACAACGCCGACCTGGGTTCCATCGAGTTTATGGACGGAGTAGCCGTCGCGGGCGATGCCGCGGTCTACCATTTCGAGTCCGATGATTTTGCGTTTCGGTCCGCCGGCGGCTTGCACGGCGAGCAATGCATCGCGGCCGATGAACGGGCCTTTCTCCAGCTTGAGCCAGCGGTCTAAGCCGGCTTCAAGGACGTTGATCTCCTCGGAGATTTCGTGGCCGTAGAGGCTCATGCCGGCTTCAAGGCGGAGCGTGTTGCGCGCGCCCAGGCCGCAGGGACGAATGGCAAATTCCCCACCGGCGTTCATCAGCGCGTCCCACATCTTTATCGTGGTCGGTTCGTCCGCAGGCAGGTACACTTCGAATCCATCTTCGCCGGAGTAGCCGGTGCGGGCAATGAGCACGTTGGGAATGCCGGCCACCGTACCCCAGGTGAACCAGTAATTTTTGATCGCGGCCAGATCGACCTTGGTCAGCTTTTGCAACGTCTCAAGTGAGCGTGGGCCCTGCAGTGCGAGCTGCGAGTAGTAGGACGAGTAATCGCTGATGTGGATGGAGGGGAATTTACTGGCCTGCTGGCGAATCCAGGCGTAGTCCTTCTCGGTTGTGCCGGCGTTGACGACCAGCATGTAGTCGTTTGGACTGAGGCAATGGACGAGAATGTCGTCGACGAATGTGCCCTCAGGTGTGAGCAGAGCGGAGTAGTGCGCTTGGCCGTCTTTGAGGCGCGAGGTGTCGTTCATGCTGATGTGCTGCACGGCGGCAAGTGCGCCGGGACCGCGAAACTGAATTTCGCCCATGTGGCTGACGTCGAAGAGGCCCACGCCGGTGCGAACGGCAAGATGCTCGGCAATAAGGCCGCCACCGGGGCCGGGGTACTCGACCGGCATATCCCATCCCCCAAAGTCGACCATTTTGGCCTTGAGGGCGCGGTGCGTGGCGTTCAGAGCGGTCTTCTTGAGAGCTGGTGCGACTGCGTCGGTCATGGGATTCCTCTCGGCGTTCCTGTACTCTTTTCACGATAGGGATTGGGCCGCAGCGTGGTCAACCACCTGCGGAGGGGCAGACGCTCGCTATTCGCTCGCACGTGCTGGGCTGCTTGTCACCCTTGCGCCGGAAGTACGCGCAAGGATGGGACACGGGGCGTTCCTGGCTAGGATAGGGCGGATACGACTCGTTCGGAGAGAGAGCTTGATGTCATGAATCATTTCCGCGGACTGCTGATGGTGGTGGCCTCAGTCTTCGCTTTCTACAAAGGCTGGAAGATTCACAGCGGGGCTACGTCGCTGCTTGGGTATGGACTGGGCGTGGCGGCTCTCGGTTTGGCTATCTGGCACCTGACGCGCAGCGCGCCCCAAGCCCGGCTGCCGCGGCCGCGCGGATAAGCTGGAGAAACGATGCCCAACCTCTTCAACCGCGTCAATCTCTACAACCGCGTGCAGGGGCGCAGCCTGGAACGGCTTGCCGCATTAAGCGACGGCATCTTTGCCGTGGCCATGACGCTGCTGGTGCTGGACCTGCACATTCCTACGGCCGCACAGGTGCACGGTGAGGGCCAATTGCTGGCTGCGCTTTGCGCCATGGGTCCGCAATGGCTGGCGTATGGAATGAGTTTTTTGACGTTGGGCATTTTCTGGGCCGGGCAGCAAACGCAGCTCAACTATATCAGCGAAGGCACGCGCGATCTGACCTGGATTCACCTGGGATTTCTATTTGCTGTGACGCTGTTGCCGCTCTCCACGCGGCTTCTGGCAGAGTTCATTACCTACCGCTCGGCTCTGCTGATTTATTGGGTCAACATCCTAGCGATGGGGACGATGCTTTATTGGAGCTGGGCCCATGCCACCCACGCAAACCTGATCGAGGACGATGCTCCGCAGGAGGTGCGCGCAAGCATCTGCCGGCGCATCTTGACTGCGCAGTCGCTCTATGCCTGCGGCGCGGCGCTCTGCATAATCAATACATGGGTCAGTATTGGGGTGATCGTGCTGGTGCAGTTGAATTTTGCGCTGGCGCCGCGGCCATGGTGGCGGAAACGGCGCTGAAACCGATTGCCGCAGGCTGAATTGTCGGAGCTGGTCACGAGCAACTTGCCACCTCGGTCCGTGTCTCTACCCTTACGCGATTGGGGAAAAATGTGCCCCGCGGAGGAAAATCATGTTGGTTTCAGCAACAAACGCACTGGGATTGATGCGCTTGGGCTTTGGTTTTGGCAGGAGTGGGGGAATGTTGGAGTTCTTTATCCTGCTGGGGATCATCGGGCTTATTGTCTGGGCGCTCTCGCGTCCGTCGCGTTCAGAATCAACTAAGCCATAGAAAAATAGGGCTCGTAACTTACTTCCTGCGCGCCCGCCAGAAGGAACTGACGCTCAAATAAAAAAACACCACAATGATGGCCGCGGAGACCAGGAATGTTCTGTGATCGGGACCCTGCGCAAAGCTTGCCCTGGTGCGCCAAAGCGTGGGTGCAAAGACCAGAACCGGCAGGAAAAAGAAGACGCCGGTGACTTCAAGCCAGAGGATGCCGCCTACTCGTCCGAAGGGGCGCAAAAAGCCTCCCACGCCACGGGCAACGCCGCGAGTGATCTTTCCGGCAGCCTGACCGGCAGCGCGGTTTTGAGCAGCAGCGGCGGCTGCAGCCTGAGGGTCCCTTGGCGCATTGGCGGCTTCAGCGCCGGCGGCTACGCGCTGACCCGCGATGCGCCCGGCGATGCGCATGCCGATGCCCAAAGTGCGGCCGATGGAGTGAGGTTTCATTCCATTTATGATGGTAGCAGCGACCCTTGGCGCTCCAATTTTGAGGGTTGTTACCGTTTCGCAGTTGCTCGCAGCCAGAGACGGAAGTAAGGTAGATAAATCTCACGCCGCAACCCGCGCCTTCCTTTCGCGCAGACTGCCGCTCCCGGAGGTATCCGTGACATCCCGTATGCGCGAACTGATTCAACAACTAGGCGAAGCCATCCATGAGTCGGTCATTGAGAGCGAGCAAATCGCTGGGGTGGTTCAGGATATTCGCAAGCACGGGTTTGATGTGCTGTTAATGCTGGAAGCTACGATCGGCCTGAACGAGGTTACCGCGAAGGAGACCGAAGAGGCCGACGCAAACGCTGAAGGCGGCGCCGCTGGAACGGCGTTCACACCGAACGATCTCCACTTCCTGCGCCGGCTGCGCATCTCGGTCGAGGGTGAGGAGAAGGACGACGTCAACGCGGACACGGAATAGAATTAGCCGAGCCGAAATCTACTGACGAGATGAGTGGTTGGCAAAGCCTCATTGCGACTGAACCTCAGATGCTGCAGGTCGCTGATCAATGTTTTTCGGGCATCGAAAATGGATGATCGAGTGAGCCCGCCCAAACCGCGCAGAATCTCCTGGTGGCGGCTAGGTCTCGGTATCATCGTTTTGCTGGCCGGGCTCAAGAATCTCGATTTTAGAGGCGTCTCGCCGCAAGCGATGCCTAGCAATGAGACCCAGTGGGTCGGATACTTTCTAGCAACGAGCGTCTTCCTGGCCGCAGGACTGTTCCTCGTAATTTCGGGAGTGCGACACGTTTCACATAGGCCCCCTGAATAACGGCGCACGAACAGGAGACATCCAAGGGCGAATCCAATTCCGGAGCTCAGCTCTTCAGCGCCACGCGAATATGCAGTTCTTTCAACTGCTGTTCCGCCACAGTTGTTGGCGCGTCGGCCATCAGGTCGATCGCCTTCGCGGTCTTTGGGAACGCAATCACTTCGCGCAGACTGGGCGCGCCGGTGAGCAGCATGACGATGCGGTCCAAGCCCAGCGCAATGCCGCCGTGGGGCGGAGTGCCATACTCCAGCGCGTCAAGGAAGAAGCCGAAGCGCGCCTTCGCTTCTTCGTCGCTGATGCCGAGGGACTGGAAGATCTGCTGTTGCACGTCTTTGCGATGGATACGGATGGAGCCTGAGCCAAGCTCCAGTCCGTTCATGGCGAGATCGTAGCAGTTGGCGCGGACACTGGCCGGATCGGTAAGCAGGTTGGCCATGTCGCGCTCATGCGGCGCGGTGAAGGGGTGATGCGCGGGCATCCACTTCGCGGTCGCAACTTCGTATTCGAACATGGGGAAGTCGACAATCCAGATTGGGTTGAAGGCGGCAGCGCCGTCGACTTGTGTACCGCTGCGCGGGTCTGCTTCCTGCACAGCTTTCTCCGTAACGACAAACGCGCCATGCTTGTCTGCGTATTTCTTGGCCAGCTCTGAGCGGAAGTTTCCGGCGGCGGAGTAGACGTTGATCTCGCGCTCAGAGAGACGGCCTTCGAACTTGGTGTCGCTGGCCTTGACGGGATGTGCCGGGTCGCCAGCGACAACTATGACGAAGTCGGCGTCCGCAGCGCCAGTCAGTTCCCGCACCTTCACAGCGGACTCAGGGAAGCTCTTCGCCAGGCGCTTGAAATCGTCAATAAACTTGGCGCCCTTTTTCTGATCGAACATGGGGTGGTTGTCTTCGCGTTCCTTGCGGCTCAGTTCGCCGACTTTGGGAATGCGCAGGGCGACAACCGGCAGGGCCGGATCAATTTGCAGCGAGGCCAGCGCCTCATCTGTGAAGGCGGAGCGCACGTCGGTGAGTCCGGGCAGGCGCAGATCGGGCTTGTCGCTGCCGAACTGCCGCAGTGAGTCGTCGTAGCTGATGCGCGGGAAGGGCGTGGGCAGCGTGACACCAGCGGCGGCAAATGCAGCCGAGAGAAAGCCTTCGACGACAGCGAAAACCGTCTCCTGGTGCGGGAAGCTCATCTCAAGATCGACCTGCGTGAACTCAAGCTGACGATCGGCGCGAAGATCCTCGTCGCGGAAGCAACGGGCGATCTGAAAATAGCGGTCGAAGCCGGAGATCATGAGGATCTGCTTGAAGATCTGCGGCGACTGCGGCAGGGCGTAGAACTCGCCCGGATGAACGCGGCTGGGGACGAGAAAATCGCGCGCACCTTCAGGCGTGGACTTGGTCAGGATGGGCGTTTCAATCTCAAGGAAACCCTGCTTGCTGAGGCTCTCGCGTATGGCGAGCGTGATTTCATGGCGCAGCCAGAAATTGCGTTGCATCTCCGGGCGCCGCAGGTCGATGTAGCGATATTTGAGGCGCGTTTCTTCATTCTGAATGGCTTCTTCAGAAGGCGAGAACGGGGCCAGCCGTGTGTCGTTCAAAACCAGTAGCTGCGTGGCCTCAATCTCGATTTCGCCGGTGGGCATTTTGGGGTTGATGGCGTCCTTGTCGCGCAGGCACACCTTGCCGACCGCCGCCACCACATACTCGGGCCGGATCTGCTCACCTTTCAAGTGGCCGTCCGGGGTGAGCTCCTTGTCCAGCACGATCTGAGCAATGCCGGAGCGGTCGCGCAGGTCGAGAAAGATCAGGTTGCCGTGGTCGCGGCGGCGGTTGACCCAGCCCATCAACACCACGTCCTGGCCAGCGTTGGCGGCGCGCAGATCGCCACAGAGATGCGTTCGTTCGAGGCTTCCGAGAAAATCGAGCACTACTCGTGTCCTTTATTCGCCTGCCGTCGTGGAGAGATAAGCCGCCAACTCCGCGCGGGAGACCTTGGTTTGCATGCCGGTGGAGAATGTCTTCACCGTCAGGATACCGGATTGAAGCTCATCCTCGCCGAGGATGACGATGCGACGCGCGGCCTCGTCAGCGATTTCGAAAGACTTTTTCAAGCGAAAACTGCCGTCGCCCAGCTCAATGCGAAGGCCCTGGCGGCGCAGTTCGCGGGCCAGCGCCAGCGCCGCCGGGTTCATGCTTTCGCCGAGCGGCGCAATGAAGGCGTCCGCCTTCTCTACCACTTTGGCGGCTTCAAGGGCCTGGAGCGTGAGCACCAGCCGATCCTCGCCCATGGCAAAGCCGATGCCCGGCGCTTTGGGTCCGCCGATGGCTTCGCTGAGGCCGTCGTAACGGCCACCGCCAAGCAGCGCGTTTTGCGCACCGAGGCCGCCGTGCGTGAACTCGAAGGTGGTGCGGGTGTAGTAGTCGAGGCCGCGGACCAGCCGGTGATTGCGTGTGTAAGGCACGCCGGCAGTATCGAGAGCAGACAGAACCGCGGCGAAGTGGGTCTTGGAGGCTTCGTCGAGTGAGTCAACGATCTTAGGCAGCGTCTCGATGATCGGCTGATCCTCAGGAACCTTGCAGTCCAGAACCCGGAGCGGGTTGGTCACGGCGCGGCGCCGACAATCGACGCACATCTGGGGAGCCAACGGGACGAGGGCGGCGCGTAGCACTTCGTTGTAGCGCGCGCGATCGGCCGGGGAGCCCACAGAATTCAGCTCCAGCGTCCAGCCGGTGATGCCTAGCTCGTCGAGCAGCGTAGCGAGCATTTCCAGGACTTCTGCATCGCGGAGAGGGCTTTCGCTGCCAGCGGAGGGCGGTCCGATGACTTCCGCGCCGATCTGCGAGAACTGGCGATAACGGCCCTTCTGCGGACGTTCGCGGCGGAACTGCGGGCCGACGTAGTAGAGCTTTTGGAGTTGACCGGATTCGCCGAGTTGGTGCTCGATGTAAGCGCGGACCACGCCAGCGGTGTTTTCGGGGCGGAGGGTAAGCGACACCGTCTTTTCTGATTGCGCGCGCGCCTTGTCTTCCCACGTGTACATTTCTTTCGAAACAATGTCGGTTTCTTCGCCGACGCCGCGAGCGAAGAGGGACGTGTCTTCGAAGACAGGCGTGCGGATTTCGCCGAAGTTGTAACGGGTGAAGACCTGGCGCGCCGTCTTTTCGATGTGGTTCCAGAGGGCCGTTTCCGGCGGCAAAAGATCACGGGTGCCGCGAACGGCTTTCAAGGTGGTCATAACTGCTTAAGTTTAAACCGCCAGGCTGACGCGCAAACCCTCCTCAATAAATCCCCAATCTTGTTTCACGCGTCGTTTTTGATTGCATCTCGACTCGAGCTAGCTCTAGCTGTTGAGTTTGACTATCCTGCTACCAATGCTAATCAAGTGGCCACCTACCTTTTCGCGTGCTCCAGTTACACTGGCGCGCGTTGCTGAGTACCGCGAAAAGGAGCCAAGACGGATTGACTTCCTGCGAACTCACTCTGGGCTTCCCAAGAGAGCGTCGGTCGCCGACAGGCCAGAGATTGTTGGAAGTATAGGTTTTCCGTTTGCCGAGACAATTAGGCCACTTTTTGAGGCGGGGACTGGTATCTCTCTTCGTCAAAGCCCGCAATATGGAAACTTCTGGTACTCCATCCGAGACGAGGATGAGTTTCTTGCAATTCAGGGCTGGGTTAAGGCTCAGGGGTCGCGGGTGTTCCTTAGAAACACTTTAGACCTATCCGTGGCGCTAGATTACAACCTGACCGACAATAGGAGCGGAATCTACACAGAATTAGGTGCGCTTGAGCATCGGGCCAAAGAGAGTGGCGACCCAAAGGCGGTCGACTATCTTTCTAACGCATGTCTTGAAGCGATTGGATCGATGCCCTTCTATCGAGACGCCGGGTACGTCACGTCCGTTCCTGACATGTCCAAGAAAACCTTCGACCTTCCCACTCAAATCGCGTCCAATGTAGGAAGGGCCCTTGGAAAGCCAGACTTGACCCACAGGTTTGGGTGCGACGTTACCAAGTCGATGCCTCTCAAAGAGGCGCAAATTGATCACAAGTGGAATCTGTTGGAAAAAACTGGGATCCGTTTGAACGCCAAATTACCTAAGGATTCTGATGTAATTCTGATCGACGACAAATACCAGTCTGGTACGACCATGCAGTTCGTGGCGATGAAATTGCAGGAGGCAGGTGCCCGATATATTTTCGGGATTTCACTGGTCAAGACGCTTCGAGACACCGATAATGCATCATAAAGAGAAAAGGGGATGATCATGCCCACACCCAGGATTCGCGGTGAGAGCCTGCCCAACCTCCGGGCCGTCGGTCCCAACGACCCCGAATACCCTTCATCAGTGAGTGTGGTTTTCGCTCCCAAACAACCGCCGACTCTCTATTTTTCAGGCAATTTGGCTCTTCTAAGCCAAATGGGAGTGGGAGTTTGCGGTTCGCGTAAATCAAGCGACAAGGGAATCGAGACGGTCCGAGATTGCGCGGACCAGATTGCAAGGCAAGGTGGACCCGTTGTCTCTGGGAATGCTGCCGGGATTGACGTTGCGGCACATCGGGCGGCTCTTGAGGCCGGGGGAAACACGATTTTAGTTCTTCCAGAGGGCATTCATCATTTCCGCGTGCGGAAGGACCTTCGGGACGTTTGGGACTGGAATCGGGTCTTGGTGGTCAGCCAATTCGAGCCCGACGCTCCTTGGAGCGTCTTCCGCGCAATGGACCGGAACCGTCTGATCATTGCATTAAGCAGGGCGATGATCGTGGTCGAGGCTGGCGAGTCGGGCGGGACGGTCAGCGCGGGGCTCTCTACGTTGAAGGCGGGTAAGCCTTTATATGTCGCCGTGTACGAGAACATGCCAGACCAAGCCCCGGGAAATGAGAAGCTGCTGCAGCTCGGAGGCAAGCGGGTATTCAAGGGCCGTTTGTCCGGTCGGGCCAAGATGGGAGATCTCCTCTCCGACATTTCTGCGCCTTCGGTTGCACCCTCCGCCCCTCCCGCTGAGGAAGATCGTCAGCTTGCCTTGATATGAGCTAGCCGTCAATTTGGACAAATCCCATGGATCTATCCAAGTTAAGAATCTGCCGTTGACAAACTAAACTGTACCGTTCAGTATTAGATACTCTGGAGGTCGGGATGATTCGCGTGCAGAACCTGGTGAAGACGTTTGGAACGTTCACAGCCGTGAACGATGTTTCGTTCGAGGTGGCGGAGGGGGAGATCTTCGCGTTCCTGGGGCCGAACGGAGCGGGCAAGACGACCACGATCAAGATGTTGACGACCCTGCTGAAGCCGACCAGCGGGTCAATTGAGCTGGACGGGCTGAACCCTGAAACCAAGCAGAACGAGGTGCGACGGCTATTCGGGATCGTGTTTCAGGACCCGAGCCTGGATGGGGATTTGACGGCGGAAGAGAACATGGAGATCCATGGCGTGCTGTACCACGTGCCGCACAAGGTACGCCGGCACCGGACAGAAGAGTTGCTGAAGCAGTTTGAACTTTGGGAGCGGCGCAAAGACCAGGTGAAGAAGTTCTCTGGCGGCATGAAGAGGCGTCTCGAGATTGCGCGCGGATTCTTGCATACGCCGAAGATTCTGTTTCTGGATGAGCCGACGCTAGGGCTCGATCCTCAGAGCCGCAACCAGCTTTGGTCGCATGTGAAGAAGGTGAACGAGGCGGAGAAGGTGACCGTGATGCTGACCACGCACTATATGGACGAGGCGGATCGCGTGGCGCACCGCGTGGGCGTGATCGACCACGGCAAATTGGTGGCCCAGGGAACTCCACAGCAGATCAAAGACCAGACCAAAACAGAGAGCCTGGAAGACGCTTTTCTGGCGTTGACGGGCTCAACCATTCGCGACGAAAGCGCCGGATCGGCAGACCAATTGCGGCAATTTGCCAAGATGTGGCAGGGAGGCAAGCGATGAGTGCGATTTATATCCTCTGGCTCAGGGAACTGAAGCGATACACGCGTTCACGCGCGCAGATTGTCGCATCGCTCGGCCAACCCATGCTCTACCTGCTGGTGCTTGGCTTTGGTCTCGGCCCGGTTTTTGCGCGCGCGGGCAACGGAAATTACTTCCAGTTTGTGGCTCCGGGCGTCATCAGCATGTCGGTGTTGTTCTCTTCTATCTTTTCCGGGCTGGGTCTGCTTTGGGATCGCCAGTTCGGGTTCCTGAAGGAGACATTGGTCGCGCCTGTACCACGCATTCAAATCATGATCGGCCGCACGCTCGGCGGATGTACAGTCGCCATTATCCAGGGCCTGCTCGTCACTGCAATCAGTGTAATTGCAGGCTTCCGACCGTCGAACTACCTGGCCATTCCCATCGCGCTTTGCTTCATGCTGCTCATCGCCCTGGTGTTTGCGGCGGTCGGCGTCGCCATCGGGTCGGGCCTGCAAGACATGCAGGGGTTCCAGCTCATCATGAACTTTCTCGTGATGCCCATCTTCTTTCTTTCAGGGGCCATGTTTCCGCTCGCCGATCAAAAGCTGCCTTTACGAATCGCAACCGGCATCGATCCGCTTTCGTACGGAATCGACGGCCTGCGGTCTGCACTTCTCGGCACCTCGTTCTACGGCCAGTTCACTGATTTTGTGGTGCTGATTGCACTCGCAGCAATCCTCATGGTCTTCGGGGCATGGCGTTTCTCGAAGATCGAGATATAGCGATGGCCCGGCAACGCAGTCAGGAAGCGCACGAACGTGTACTGCAGGCCGCGCTCGACCTCTTCGCCGGGCGCGGCATCGACGGCACCAGCATGGACGCTATCACACAGAGTGCCGGAGTCAGCAAGGCAACCGTCTACAACCACTGGCCCAACAAAGAGGCTTTGCTTATTGACGTCATGCTGATGGTGAACGGGCTGGACCGTGATCCGGAGGACGTAGACTCGGGCGACCTATGCAAGGACCTTGCCACGGTGCTGACCCGGAGGCCGCCCGACGCCTTCGACGCGGCGCGCGATCGAATGATGCCGGCCATGATTGCGTACTCGGCAGTACATCGCGAGTTTGGCGAGGCTTGGCGGCATCGGGTGATGGAGCCCTCTCGGGTGTGCCTGAAGCGGATTCTGCGGCGAGGCATCAAACGCGGGCTTTTGCCGGCGACGCTCGATATGGACACGGCGATGGCGCTCTTGCTGGGGCCGCCGCTCTACGGTCATGTTTTTCATAAGGAAGCTCACACAGCGGCTTTTGACTTTGGACGGGTAGCGGCTGAGTCGTTCTGGCGGGCGCACCACGTCAAGGATGGAAAAAGCAGGACGAAGCAGACTGTGAAAACCGCAGCTTCTTGAGTGTGCATCCCCGCGCAGCGATCTTCATCTAACGGGCATGGAATATCGTCTTCTTGGAGGCTCTGGCCTCAAGGTTTCTGCGCTTAGTTTTGGCACTGGCACGTTTGGCGGTGGCACCGATTTCTTCAAAGCCTGGGGTAGCTCAGATGTTGCCGAGGCTACCCGTCTGATCGATGTCTGTTTCGAGGCTGGGGTGAACCTGTTCGACACGGCCGACGGCTATTCGAATGGCCTATCTGAAACGATCCTGGGCAATGCGCTCGAAGGCAAGCGCGACCGCGCGCTGATCTCCACCAAAGCCTACTTCCCGACCGGGGACGGTCCGAATGATCGCGGTAGCTCGCGCTACCATCTGCGCCGCGCTCTGGAAGCGAGCTTGCGGCGTCTCAACACCGACTACGTGGACATCTACCACATGCACGGCTTCGATGCGCTCACGCCGATCGACGAGGTGCAGGACACTCTGAACAAGTTTGTGCGCGAGGGCAAAGTGCGCTACATTGCAGCTTCGAATTTCTCGGGCTGGCACCTGATGAAGTCGCTGGCTGTGGCGGACCGGTACGGGTGGACGCGGTTTGTCGCGCACCAGGTCTACTACTCGCTGGTTGGGCGCGAGTACGAGTGGGAGCTGATGCCGCTGGGGATGGATCAAAAAGTCGGTGCGCTGGTTTGGAGTCCGCTGGGCTGGGGACGGCTGACGGGCAAGATTCGGCGCGGACAGCCAGTGCCGGAGGTGAGCAGGCTGCACAAAACTGCAGACGCCGGACCGCAGATTGCAGATGAATATCTCCACAAAGTTGTGGATGCGTTGGATAAAGTAGCCGGGGAGACGGGAAAGTCGGTTCCGCAGGTGGCGCTAAACTGGTTGCTGCAGAGGCCGACCGTTTCGTCGATTATTCTGGGCGCGCGGAACGAGGAGCAGTTGCGGCAGAATCTCGCTGCCGAGGGATGGAATCTTACCCCGGCACAGGTGGCGGTATTGGATGAGGCTAGCGCGGTGCAGCCGATTTATCCCTACTGGCACCAGCGCAATTTCCCCGAACGAAATCCGTTGCCGGTGTGAGGAGCGGGTGGCGCTGCTACTCGTATTTCTGATGCTTGTGGAAGACGTAGCGCCCAATCATCCAGCCTACGGCGCTACCGACAATCACGTCTGACGGGAAGTGTTGTTTGGCAAGGACGCGGGTGAGGCTTACGCCGGTAGCCAAACCGTAGGCGGTCACCTGCGTCAAGACTCCCGGGTACTCCGTTGCAATGACCGAGGCGGAAGACCACGCGATGATGCTGTGCGTTGAGGGGAAAGACGAGTCGAGGCCAACGCTCGACTGGAAGAACTTCCCTTTGGCATCGTCCAACGTTGGCCGCTCGCGCATCGTCGCGGCCTTCATTACTTCATCGACAACCAGGCTGTTGACCATGGCTTCGCCGGCCAGTATGCCGGTCTCGGTTGCGTGGTCGTCGTGGTGGAGATAGCCGATGCCGTAGATGGCTACCGGGGCGATGACGAAGCCGCCCAGCAAACCGTCGGAAGCGGTGCTGGCGTGGCTGTTGAGGGAAGCACTCTGAAGCTTGGACGAGGACACGACCTGATGGTCGACGGTGATGGCAAGGGTGGTCGCCAGCACCAGCGGAATCAGAACCGGAAAGTTGCGTTCGCGGATCCGAACCGGACTGGTCCAGATGGCAGCTTGATCCTTGAGAATGTGAACCGGGGTGTTGAGGAGGGTTACGGCATCCGCGTCTTTGAGTCGAGTTGGCGCCGCGGCCTGGCCTGGCGATGTGTCCTGATTTGGTCCCGCGGATCGGTCTGGAACTACGACCTGGGGCTGAGGGGCATCCGGCAACGCGCTCAGAGCGGAAGGCGATGTCTGTGCGGGTGCGCGGCCTATGAAAGTAAGCGACAGAAGTGCGGCAAGAACAGCGGAATGGAAACGGCAGGGCAAGGTTTTCTTTCCGTCCTTTATAAAGACAATTATGATGCGGGACCCTACTGGTAAACGACTTAGATGAACAAAACGTCATTATCGGGCTATTTGCCTGCTTCGGCGAGATAGATCTCAACGTAGTCCAGATAATTTTGGGCATATTCGAGGATGAGGGCGCGATCTTTATCGCCCAATTCGCGTCGAAGCTTTGCAGGGACGCCGGCCCAGAGGGTCCTGGGGGGAACTACGGTGTGCTCCGGGACCACAGCCCCGGCAGCGATGATCGAGCCTTCGCCGATCCGTGCATTGTTGAGGACCGTAACTCCCATGCCGATCAGCACGGCGTCTTCAACCACGCAGCCGTGAACAGTGGCGTTGTGGCCGATGGTCACCCAGTCGCCGATGATGACCGGATAAAGATTCCGCTGACCGTGGAGTACGGCGCAGTCCTGCACATTGGACTTGGCTCCGACGCGGATGGAGTTCACATCCCCGCGCAGCACGGCGTTCATCCACGCTGAAGAGTGTTCGCCGAGAATGACGTCGCCAGTGACCTGCGCGGAGATATCAACGTAGCAACTAGCGGGAATCTGGGGCAGACGCCCTTGGTAACTGCGGATCATGCCGGTTCAACCTCCCGGAGTCCAACCTCAGCCAAAGCCTGAGTTGGCTCTACTCTGAGTCTAAGACCACTCTGAGCGTGGGGAGCATGGAAGCAGTCCGAAAGGGTTGCGCCTGGCGCTTCGTACAAGACGCCCCACAGCGAAGCACTATGGGGCGTCCAGTTCGAAGGTCCCGATGGTCATTGTGGAGTGGTCGTGGTGGTCACGGTCACCGGCTGGCTGATGGATTGGGTTGGTGGGCTGTAGATGCTTTGCGCTTTCACCCAGAGCTTATCGGGGTTTCCATTCACCGGCGTCAATTGAAACCCTGCCGCCGAAAGCACTTGCGCTGCTGTTCCTTGTTCTTTAGAGGTTCCAACAGGCAGGTTGGTGACGTTTGGGACGGTGGCGACCTGCTTCATACTCCAATGCGTGACATACGCCGAAGGCTTGGAGTTGCAGCCGCCGGGAGCCTTGCTGCCGATGTGACTTGTTGCTTGCTGGAAGTACGGCGAACGCGCGGTGTAACTAACCAGCTCTTCGTAAGTCATGTTGATCTGTTCGGCGGCAACCAGGCCATCGCACGAGCCGGGCTTGATAATCGGGCTCAGTTGGCGAGCATACTGTGTTGATACGTACTCCAATGCGGAGGTCAATGGGGGCAGGCCGAGAAGGGGTCCGAGGGCGAGATCATCGCTGATCGTCGACAGGGCTGAAGTAACCGCGTTGATGCCCATGCTGGAGTTGACGATCAGGTAGTTGAGCACAACGGGGCTGTCGGGATAGATGGTATTGTCGGCCGAAGTGAAGCCGATGTTGAACGTTCCGTTATTCAAGTTACCGAGGGCCGTGACGGGGAAGCTTTCCGGCGGGTCGATCGCGTTTTTTCTCACGGTAAAGACCACGTAATCGGTGTCTTTGTGGGCTGAACGAGTTTGGGTAATCTGGAAACTATCGAGACTGAATGTAAACAGGGGCATCGTTTTGATCTCCTTGAAAGCGCAGGGCAGGAAGAGGCGCTGCTCGAAGCCCCTCCTGCATGAACTATTTTGTGTAAACGGGACGGGGAGGGCTATGAGCAGCGCCAGCGGTGACAAGCGCTCATCCCGACCGGTGGTTTATCAACGGCCTTCTGCATCCTTCCCAGGCGAGTCGACGGTCGGATTGCGCACCACGCCATGGATGGCCTGCGGTCCAAAATGCATAGTGGCAGGCCCGGCGAACACCAGCGTAATGTTCGTATTCTGGGCCGAGTACTGGAGGACGTCCCCTCCGCTAACACAAACCTGCAGCGTGGATGAAGGTGGATTCGTCTCGAAGGGAGCGATGCTTCCATTCCCGGTCATCAGGCTGACCGTGGTCGCGGCGATCTGAAAGCCTGTCAAGGTGGCAGGAGGCAGGTAGGCGGGGCAGCCGTCGATGTTCCATGTGATTTTGGCGTTCGTCAACCGGATGTGGTGGGTGTGAGGGTTTACCAGGGGTTGCGTCGGATCAACTGCGCCCGTCGAGGTCTTGCCAAAGCCGGACATCGTCATATCGGCCGCAAAATCGGCGGTGGCCCCTTCGTGGTTCCATCCCTCGTGGATGTCCAGCGTCCATTGCCCATGCATTTCCCATGGGCTGCTTTTGACCGTCGCACTGAGGGGTGAATAATCGTTGATCAGGCCGCTCAAGTGGATTGGCCCGTGCTCCTGGGCCAGGGCTACGCCGGTTGAGAACAGCGTAAGGACACAGAGCAGGCGTACCGCCGAAGCGAGGATGTTGCTTTTCATGAGGAATCTCCAGTATTGGGATGGGCGCCTGAGTCACAGAAGATTCACACCCCGCCCTATGGCCCAGATTGTCGGGAAGGTACGGCAGTGAATCGAATTTCAGCGGCTCAAATCGCCTGAACTAGCGACACAGTCATGCACTTTGAGCAGGCGGGTCAAGCAGCAACTCGCGGGACGGTAATTTACCGTCAAATGCCGTCTATTACCGCTTTCATTGACCGGGTTACAATGGGGGCGTTATGTCGTCCGCAACAAGTTGAAATCCCTTGGAGATCTCTATGGGTGAGCCGTCGTTTGAAATTCCGCCCGTAGAGAAGCCGTCGGACAAGCGCCTGGACTCGTGGAAGGAAATTGCGGCCTATCTGAACCGTGATGTCACGACCGCCCAACGCTGGGAAAGGCGGGAGGGCATGCCGGTCCACCGCCATTTGCACGACAAGCGAGGCTCGGTCTACGCCGTGCCAGAAGAGCTCGACGAGTGGATCAAGAGCCGCAAGCCGCGTGAGGACGAATCCGAAAAGACGCCTGAGGCGGAAGTGCTCCCGACAGCCCCGGGCGTGCAAAGCGCAGCGGCTCCACGGAAGACTCGCCTGTGGATTGCTCTGGCCACCGTTGTTTGCATCTTTCTTGCGGCCGTGGCCTGGCTTTCGTTCCGCCATCGCACAAATCTGACACAGGCGCCTCGGATTCAGTCACTGGCCGTGCTGCCTCTGCGGAACCTGTCGGGTGATCCTGCGCAGGATTACCTGGCCGACGGCGTCACCGAAGCCTTGATCGGGCGTCTTTCCGGCATCCACGATCTGCGCGTGACCTCGCACACCTCGGTCATGCGCTTCAAGAATCCGCAGACCTCGACACCAGAGATTGCCAGAACACTGGACGTGGACGCCCTGGTCGAAGGGTCCGTCATTAAAGAAGGCGATCACATTCGGGTGACAGTGCAATTGATTCGCGGTGCGACCGACGAGCATTTCTGGTCAGAAACCTATGACCGCGAAATGCGCGACGCGCTGACCCTGGAGAGCGAGCTGGCGCAATCCATCGCCGAAAAAGTGGAAGTGACAGTCAGTGGGGAAGAGCATCAGCGCCTGGCCGCAGCACGCCCCGTCGCGCCTGAAGTTTACGAGAGCTACTTGAAAGGCAGGTTTGCATTAGATCAGGAAAACAGAGCTTCGGTCGAGCAAAGCATTCCCTATTTCGAGGATGCTCTCAACAGGGACGCGACGTTTGCGCCAGCTTACCTGGGCTTGGCAGAAGCCTACACCACTCTCGGAACGGTACTTGCCGGAGTTTCTCCGCAAGAGACACGGCCCAAAGTGGCCAGCTTCGCCCGAAAAGCGCTGGCAATCGACCCCGATCTGGTAGAAGCCCACGTCCTGCTGGCAAACGTTCTGCAGGAGGAATGGCACTGGGCCGAAGCGGAAGCGGAATACAGGCGCGCCCTGGCATTGAACCCGAACAGCGCCGAAGCCCACCAGTGGTTTGCTCTGTGGCTGCTTTGCCAGGGACGTACGGACGAAGCTGTAGCCTCGATCAAACGGGCCCGGGCGCTGGACCCAGTCGGGGTTCCAGGCGGCAGCGTAGCCTGGATTCTATTTCAGTCTCATCATTTCGATGAAGCCATCCGCGAGGATAGGAGCGAATTGGCCTTACACCCGGACAGTGTGGGCACTCTTACAGGCTTGGGATTCGCTCTGATTGCCAACAACAAGCCGGCGGACGCAGTCCCTGTTTTGGAAAAGGCGGTTTCTCTTTCAGGAAGCCCCGCCGCGACCGGCATACTGATCCGGGCCTACGCTCACGCTGGGCGGCGCAGTGACGCGATCCGGCTACTCGCCGAACTGAAGCTGCGCAGGAAAGCAGGCTACATTCCCGCGGGTGCGTTTGTGAACGCTTACCTGGGCCTGGGCGACACTGAGCAGACCTTCGATTGGCTCGAGCAGGCCTACAAGGAAAAGTCGAACATCCTCCAGTTCCTCAAGACTCACCCCTATTTCGACCCGATCCGCAGCGATCCCCGGTTCGCCGATTTGGTTCGCCGGGTCGGGCTCGGCTAATCGCCGGCATTTAGGCACCCCGCTCTCCGCAAGGCCCGCGCATTATCAATATTTCGTGATTTCGAGTATCCTAAAGGAGCCCCATGGCATGTTTGGAGGTGGGATTTTTTGGCAGAGGTTCGCGTTCAAGAAGGCGAGCCGCTCGAAAATGCGCTACGCCGGTTTAAGCGGAAGGTACAGCAGGAAGACATCATTAAGGAAGTCAAGCGTCACTCCTACTATCTGAAGCCCGGTGAGAAGAAACGCGTAAAGGCGGCTTTAGCGCGCAAGCGGAATCGTAAAAAGGCTCGTAAGGAAGCAGACTAAGCTTCAAATCAACAAGCAGAACAGCTTCAAGAACAATCGCGGCATGTGCCGCCCCCGGTGGCTCCCTAGGAATCAGAATGGGAGCTATCGGATGCCTCTGAAAGGCCCGGGCGGCAAGTCGCGATTTCGCTTTTGCCCGGCAAGTGCTGGTCGGGATCAGCTTGCGCCGCGCTCATTTCATGGCAGGGCTGAAGAGCAGGTCTCCGTTGAATTGCGACGGAAAACCAGCCGAACGAACCAGCGTGGCGAGTTGCGCCCAGTGACGCTGGCCGTGGAAGAGCGCATGAGCCAGGCCTTTGCGTTTCGAAATGGTCCGGACGTGAGGCGGCAGCCAGTCGTATTCAAAGGTGATGGTTGCATCCCAGTCCTGCGTGGGATTGTCGAGCAGCGCGCGGAAGAGCTGAACAGCCTGCAGGTGCAGATCGTAGAGGGCATCCAGCGGACCCGGGGGCACATCTTTCGCCGTCAATAAGGGAAGGCCGGCGATGCGATGTCCCATGCGCAGCTCAGCGGACCAAATATGGCGGACGAAATCCTGCACATTGACGGCTTTACCTATCCCGCAGGGCAGTTCCAAGAGCGCCGGATTGGCGTCCAGATGAGCTTTCCAGAACTGAGACGACTCCTCGCTCCAGGCCAGAAGTTCTTCCATTGTGACGGCAGCGGTCATAGTTCTCTCCTCACCGAGCGGTGTCGATGCGTCTGGTCTTTTTGATTCCGCTGCCTATGATTTCGATCCGAGACCGGTTCTCCCGGCTATTCCAACCCAGAACTGAAGAGCAGGTCGCCAAGATATCCGGAAGGGAATCCTTGAGAGCGGACCAGCGTGGAAAGCTGCGCCCAGTGACGCTGGCTGTGCAAAAGAATATGAGCCAGAGCTTTGCGGGGAGTGGGTTTTGGCGCCTCAGGACGGCGCCACGGGTAATGCACAGATTTCTCGTCCCAGTTTATGGGCGGATCGTCGAGCAGGGCCCGGAAGTTCCGCACGGCTGAAAGATGCATATCGTACAGCGCGTCCAGAGGGCCGTGCGGCCAAATGTCATAATCGGTGACGGGAAAGCCAGAAATAATCTGGCTCCAGACCAGCTCAGCACCCCAGATGTGGCGCACGAAGGCTTGAACATTGGCATTCCCGCCAATGCCGCAGGGCAGCTCCAGCAGAGTTGGATTGGCATCAAGATGAGCTTTCCAGAAGTGAGAGGACTCCTCATTCCAGGTCAGCAGCTCATCCAATGTTATCGCGGGTGTCACGGTTTCCTCTTGAGGGCGCGATGTCCGATGTCTCGCCGATAATAGATTCCTTCAAAGTGGATCTCTGCAATCGCCTGGTAGGCGCGGGCCAATGCCTCCTCAAGCGTGGGCGCAGCGGCAGTTACGCCAAGCACGCGGCCTCCGGCAGAGACGAGCTGATTCCCTATCTGCGCGGAGCCGGAATGGAAAATCTCCACGCCCGGAACTTCGGCGGCGACGCCAAGACCGGAGATGGGAAATCCCGTCTCATAGCTGCCCGGATAACCGACCGAGCTGGCAACCACGCAGGCCGAGGCACCCGGCGTCCAGCGCAGCTCGGTTTCGCCGAGTTTGCCGTCGATGCAGGCCTCCAACGCGTCCACCAGGTCGCTCTCCATGCGCACCAGCAGGGCCTGTGTCTCGGGATCGCCAAAGCGCGCATTGAACTCGAGCACCTCGGGACCGCGTGGGGTCATCATCAGCCCGATATAAAGCACGCCGACGAACGGCACCTCTTCTTCAGCCATGCCGCGCACGGTTGGCTCGGCAATGTGGCGCACAATCCAGTCCTTCATGCCGGCGTCGAGCAGTTCGTCGCTGGAGTAAACTCCCATGCCGCCGGTATTGGGACCTGTGTCGCCCTCGCCGATGCGCTTGTGGTCCTGCGCCGGTGCGAATGGCGCTACATGCTTTCCATCCGTGAGGCACAGGAAACTCAGCTCGTCGCCGGTGAGGAACTCCTCAATGACCACCTGCTGCTCCGCCTCGCCCAGCAGTTTGCCGGTGAACAGATCGCGCGCTGCCTCGACGGCGATGGGTCGCGACTCACAGATGAGGACACCCTTGCCGGCCGCCAGTCCATCGGCTTTCACCACAATCGGCGGATGGAATTTGTCGATGGCCTTCTCCAACTCGGCGGCGCTGGTGCAGACCGCATATTTGGCAGTGGGAATATTGTGCCGCTGCAGAAACCGCTTGGCGAAGGCCTTGCTGCTTTCGAGCCTTGCCGCTGCCTGACTGGGGCCGAAGACGCGCAGCCCGTTTTGCTGGAAGACGTCCACAATCCCCATGGCGAGAGGAAGTTCCGGGCCCACTATAATCAGGCCGGGTTGCTCGGCCAAGGCTAGCCGGAGCATCGAGTCCCCGCTTTTGAGGTCGACCGGAACGCAGCGGGCAATTTGGCCGATGCCAGCGTTGCCCGGCGCGCAGACCACCTCCGTGACACGTTCACTGCGTTTCACCGCCCAAGCCAGTGCGTGCTCGCGGCCACCCGAGCCCAGGATCAGAACTTTCATTGCGCGTGTAATCCCCCCGACACGCTATGGTCGGTAATCGGGGTGTGGGAAGTCAAACGGCAGGTGAAATCGGGCTGAACTGCCTGTCCCCTATACTGGGGCGTGGCGTGTGGCAGTCCGGACGCACGACGGATGGAGAGCCGAGTCATGGTGCAGACTCGCATCAAACCCCACTTCCAGCAAGTGGCTGAAAAGGCGAAGCGAGATGAGCAGCGGCGGGCCTACCAACGCAACCAGGTCTTCGGGCTGTTGATCGTTGCGGCGGCGATTTGCCTATGGTGGCTCTTTCATACCAATCCCAAATGGATCTTCCCGCCAGGCTGGTGGCGTCCTTGAGTCCTTCGCGGAAGGTTGGCGGCTTCGCCGCGAGTGCTACGGGGACCTGTGTGTCGAGCAGTCTCTTGGACGAAAGCAAGCCAGCGATGGCTGTTCTGCTTCTCGGCCCCACAGGCAGCGGCAAGACGGCGCTCTCATTGGCCCTTGGCGAGCGATTCAGCGGTGAAATCGTCAGCTGCGATTCGGTAGCCGTCTATCGCGGCATGGACCTGGGCACCGCCAAGCCAACCCGCGAGGAGCAGGCGCGGTTGCCGCATCACATGATCGATGTCGCCGACCCGGACCAGCTATTCACCGCCGGCGAATACAGCCGCCAGGCGCGTGCAACTCTCAAGGACATTGCCGGGCGCCGCAAGCTGCCCATCGTGACCGGGGGAACTGGACTCTACCTGCGCGCACTGACCGAGGGGCTTTTTGCCGGGCCCGCACGGCAGACTGAACTGCGAGCGAGACTGGCCCGAAGCCGGCTGAGGTTCGGCGAAGGCTGGCTGCACCGGCTCCTCGCGCGTCTTGACCCCGCTTCCGCAGCGCGCATTCACGCCAACGACACACCCAAGTTGATCCGCGCCATTGAAGTGTGCCTGACGGCCCGGAAACCGCTTTCGCACGTTCTCGGCAATAAGGAAATCGCGCGCGATCCGCTGACCGGCTTTCGGCTCCTACGCATCGGGCTCAATCCACCTCGAAAGGCGCTTTACGACCGGCTCAACCAGCGCGGTGCCGCGATGTTCTCTGCAGGGTTGATCGAAGAGACCCGCGGACTGCTTGCCCGCTACGGCCCAGTGAACGCGCTTGACTCCCTCGGCTACCGGCAGGCGGCTGCGGTCCTTGCCGGAACCATGACCACTGAAACCGCAATCGAGGCCACCCAGCAGGGCCATCGCAATTACGCCAAGCGGCAGTTGACCTGGTTCCGGCGCGAACCGGACGTGCACTGGATTGAGGCCTTTGGCGACGATGCAATCACTCTGGCGGCAGCCGCGGAACTTGTCCGACAAAAGGTCTGACCCGGTCGGCCCGCCCCGACACAACCCAGCCAGGCCGCACTCGGGCTTCCAGACATTGCGGACGCCAAGTGCCGCCTGTGCGCATCCTTTAGACTGAACGGTGGCGTGTACCCTTTTTCGAGGCCTCAGAACGGAGTTTTCGAGTGGCAGACACACTAGCAGAGACGATTTATGACGTGGCAATTATCGGCAGCGGGCCAGGCGGCTATACGGCGGCGTTTCGTGGCGCTGAATATGGACTGAAAGTGGCGCTGATTGAGAAGTCGGAGAAGCTAGGCGGCACCTGCCTCCATGTGGGCTGCATTCCCACCAAGGCGCTGCTCTTCAACGCCGAAATCTGGGACCACGTGCAGCATGCTTCGGATTTCGGCATTGGCGGCACCGGAACCCCGACGCTCGACTGGTCGACGGTTCTGCAACGGAAAGACGGCATCATCTCCAAGCACGTCAAGGGGCTGGACTTCCTTGTGCGGAAACACAAGGTGTCGCGAATCCTGGGCTATGGGCGGCTGACCGGACCCTCGATTGACGGTGTTCATACTGTCGAGGTCACCGCGGCGAACGGCGAAGTGAGCCAGGTGAAGGCAAAGAATGTGATTCTGGCGACAGGTTCTGAAGCGAAGATGCTGCCCGGGCTCGTGGCGGACGACCGCATTCTGACCAACGTTGAAATTCTGAAAATGACCGAGGTGCCCAAGTCGCTGATTGTGGTGGGAGCGGGCGCGGTCGGCATGGAGTTTGCCTCCATATTCCGCAGCTTCGGTACAGAGGTCACCATCCTTGAGTTTCTGCCGCGCGTGGTTCCGGTGGAGGACGAAGAAGTATCCAAAGAGATTACGCGCCTGTTCAAGAAGCGCGGCATTGACGTGAACACCGGTGCCAAGGTCGAGAAGGTAGAAAAGACCGAGACCGGCGTGAAAGTCAGCTACACCGACGTCAACGGTAAGCCGCAGGTGAAAGAGGCGGAAAAGGTATTGATCGGCGTGGGCCGTGCGGGCCTCACCGCGAACATCGGCGTGGAGAAGACCAAGATCGAGCTGGAACGCGGCTTGGTGAAAGTGAACGAAGCGCAGGAAACGGCGGAGCCCGGCATCTTTGCCATCGGCGACATCGTATTCGGGCTACCGCAACTGGCCCACGTAGGCGGCATGAGCGGCAATGTGGCCGTGGCCAAAATCGCCGGCCGTAAATTTCGCCCAGTGCGAAAGGACCGCATCCCCAGCTGCACGTATACCGAGCCGCAGATCGGGTCGGTGGGCTTGACCGAAGCCCAGGCCAGGGAAAAAGGCCACGAGGTGAAGGTGGGCAAGTTTCCCTTTGGCGGCAACTCAAAGGCAACAATTCTGGGCAACCACGATGGCTTTGTGAAGGTTGTAGCCGACGCCAAGTACGGCGAAATCCTCGGCGTACACATCCTCGGCCCGCAGGCCACCGAGCTGATCGCCGAAGCCGTCGCGGTGCTGGAGTTGGAAGGCACGGTGGAGGAGATGATGTACACCATCCACGCGCACCCCACGCTGGCGGAGGCAATGCTGGATGGATATGGAGCGGTGGAGGGAATGGCGATCAACGCGTAGCCGACAGCACGGGGCAGTGAACTACTTCGTACCAGGGAAGATGCAGCGTGCCTGGATGTAACAAAATGCAGACTCGGCCCTGCGCAACAATCACCCGGCCCATATCTTGGTCGACTCTGACGGAATCGAGCCCTGGGGCTGGACTCTCTTTTCCAAGATTTACTCGGAGTCTTCCGCTGGCTTCGGTAACCTGCGCTGCCTTTACACGCACGGCGTAGGTGGGGGCCGGCGCTCGGTCGACCACTGAATTTGCAGCAAGGGTCAAACCGATTGTGTATGGGCACGCCATGAAGAGAAACAGCCAAATTGGATTCCATATCCTCCACGCCAGCGAGGCACTCTTCGGCAGAAACGGAAAGAAGCAGGCGGTGTAAATGGCTCCGAGCGGAAGGGCGATCCAGATGAGACCAGCTATGGAAGATGGCTTAAACATGTAGAAAACGTGCAGGAAGAGGACACAACCAATCCAGATGGAATAAAAGAGGTCGATGCGCGGGTCCTGTTTCAGCTTATTGAAAGCGAAAACTGCAGGTGACCGCTTGAGCCAGAACCACCCGATCCACGGGGCAACGGCGAGGAACAATGCAAAGACGGCCTGCAACGGCCAGATTGCCTGCCAAAGACCGATTGCGCTGCCGGTTGTTGTCAGGAACAAGAATGCACGCTGGCCCTTCGCCGGTTTAAGAGTTCTTTCCTGCTCTTCGAATGTCGCGCCAAGACCCTCCGCTGCCAGAGCACCGGCGCGCTCCTGGTAGTTCTTGTCATTCAAGTCTTGCAACTGCTCGACCCATCGATGGAAGTCCTCATCAAGATCAAAAGACTGCGGAATCCGGATGTTTCCATGAGCATTCTTGAGACGTAGAACAATCCGATCCCCGAAACCCGAATCGTCTTTGAAATAGCCTTCGATCTCGCTCTGTGCGGCGATTCGCAGCCGGAAGAAGTTGCGCACTTCGATGCGAGGGCCGTCGATCACGAGCCTTGAAGGAATTGCCCTCGCGATAAGCGAAGTTCCGACCAAGGCGAGAAACAGCCCGATGAGTTGTCCAGGAAAGCCGTAGCCCTCAAAGATATTTTGTCTGTCGATTACCGGGAAAAACCATGCCACGTTGAATACTATGCCAACAAACAAGAACAGAATTCTCTTCCGCCAATCCATGTGGTATTCGCGGCGGGTCGTGTTTACAGGCTCCGAGGAATCCATCGTACTTCTCCGTTTGTGGCTATCTAACACGGGAGCAGTTTATACCGATGGCGCGAAAAACGCAGTGCGAACGACAGACCTCCACAGCGCGTGACTGCCGCACCTGCGAACTGCGCCCTTGAGCCTCTACAACTCGGTCGACTGGCTCGCAACCAAACCCTTCGCCTTCGCAACAAACTCGGCCAGCGGCACGGAGCCCAAATCGCCTTTGGCGCGAGCCCGCACGCTGACTGAATTTGCGGCTTCTTCCTTGTCGCCAAAGACAAGAATGTAAGGCGTTTTCAGATTGGCGAAGTCGCGGATTTTTCCGTTCATCTTTTCGTTGCGATCATCGATCTCGACGCGAAGGCCGGCAGCCTTTAACTCACCCTCAACCTTCTTCGCGTATTCGTGATGCCGCTCGCTGATGGGCACCAGGCCCACCTGCACCGGCGCCAGCCACAGCGGGAAGGCTCCGGCATAATGCTCAATGAGCACGCCGAAGAAGCGCTCCACTGATCCAAAGAGCGCGCGGTGAACCATGACCGGCTGATGGCGCTCGCCGTCTTCACCCACATACTCGAGTTCAAACCGAGCAGGCAAGTTGAAGTCGAACTGCACCGTGGACAACTGCCACAGGCGGCCCAGTACATCGACCAGCTTGACGTCGATCTTGGGCCCGTAAAAAGCCGCTTCGCCGGGGATGGTTTTGTAGGCGATGCCTTTCCTGTCCAAAGCGCTCTTGAGTCCGTTCACTGCCAGGTTCCAGTTGTCGTCGGAGCCGGCGTAGTGGGCGCGATCATTCGGGTCCCACGTCGAGAGCTCGACCTTGAATTCCTTGAAGCCGAAAGTCTTCAGCACGGCCTCGGCAAAATCGATGCAGGCCACGACTTCATCTTCAATCTGGCCTGGCGTGCAGAAGATATGCGCGTCGTCCTGTGTGAAGCCACGGACGCGCAGCAGCCCGTGCATAGTTCCGGAGCGCTCGTACCGGTAGACGTTGCCCAGCTCCGCCAGTCGCACGGGCAGGTCGCGATAGCTCTTCGGCGAGTTCTTGTAAATGAGAATGTGGCCGGGGCAGTTCATCGGCTTGAGCCGGTACTCGGCATCATCCAGTTCCATGGGGGTATACATGTTGCTGGAATAGAAGCCTTCATGTCCGCTGATCTTCCACAACTCGCGGCGCATGACGTGGGGCGTGTACACCAGCGAGTAACCGCGCCGCAGGCATTCCTCGCGCATCCAGTCTTCCATGATCTTGCGGATGATGCCGCCCTTGGGATGCCAGAAGATGAGCCCCGCGCCGGCGACCTCTTGAATGCTGAAGAGGTCAAGTTGCTTGCCGAGCAGACGATGGTCGCGCTTGGCCGCTTCTTCCAGGCGCGCAAAATGGGAGTCGAGGTCCTTCTGCGAGAAGAAGGCGGTGCCGTGGATGCGCTGCAACTGCGGATTTTTCTCGTCGCCTAGCCAATACGCTCCGGCCAGCGCCGTAAGCTTAATGGCCTTGACGCGGCCGGTTGAAGGCACGTGGGGACCGCGGCAGAAGTCGACGAATTTGCCGTTGCGATAGAAGCTGACCTCGGAGCCGGGCTCGGTGAATTTGGTGACGAAGTGGGTCTTCATGAAGTCGCCGTCGCGATCGAACTCCGCCAGCGCCTGCTCGCGTGGCTCGTATTCGCGCACAAACTTCTCATCGCGCGCAACGACTTCGGCCATTTTCTTTTCGATTGCGGCGAGATCCTCGGGCGTGAAAGGGATTGCACGATAAAAATCGTAGAAGAAGCCTGAGTCGGTGGCAGGGCCGTGGCCCAGCTTGGTCTCGGGAAACAATTCAAGCACTGCCGTAGCCAGCACGTGTGCGGCCGAGTGACGCACCACCTTCAGCGCCTCGGGATCATTTTCTTTGACCAGTTCCAGCAGAGTATCTGCGGTGAGGGGTGTCGTCAGATCTACCAGGCGCGGTTTGGATGCGTCCTCGGCGGAATACATCACTGCTTCAGCCGACTCGCCATCGTGGGTGGTCCCGGAACTCGCGGATCCGTTCAGAGGCGTCAGGCGCGCTACCACGGCAGCCGCGGCCAGCCGCGGAGAAATCAAATTGGCAATATCAAGGGGCGTTGTGCCGGCTGGCACTTCGCGCACGGCCCCGTCCGGCAGGTGTACGGCGATTGTTTGCGTGCTCATCGTTGATTGAAGTCCAATCGGGTCGCAAGCTAACCCAAGTGCGACCGACACAATGAGGATAGAAGGATGATGGCAGTCAAGTCGAGCCGCACGCCTTTTTCAACACAACCAGCACGCACAATTCTGTCTCCTCGGGGCATGCTCCGCGATCAACTCACGACACCAAACGGGTTATCGGCTCGTGCCCCCAAAGTCCGCTTGACCTGCCGGTATGAGGAATACCCAGCGACATGGCCAATTGGATATGGTTCAATCATGGCTGATCCCCCCGGTTCAATCATGGCTTGATGGCCCAAGCATGGAGGTTTAGGTATGAAGGTGTTTTTCAAGAGCACAGAAGGGAAAGCCAATACTCATTGCTGCGTATGCGGGCAGGGATTCATGTTGTCATGGGAGCGCAAGCCGAGTGAGGGGATCACTGAGGTTCTGTTCGAGGTTCAGAAGTCGCTTTGCGACCATCACCGCAGCGATGGGATGGGTCGGCAGGCTCACCCTCAGAGCGGCACCGTGATTTCCCGCCCGGTTCAGGAGTGGAGAGGGTACTTGCCATTTTCCGATGCAGCGATTCTTGGCAATGCACGAAGCCAGGCGCTTTGACGTGTCCGATAGCGTTTAGATCGGCTGCGGCTAATGCGGTCGACTCCACCGGAGAATGAGCAAATAGCAATCCCCGGAGTAGGTTTGCTTAGGTTTCTGCGTCGGCCTCAGTCACGAGCAGGAATCTGACGGCGTTCCGATGCTGGCCCGCTGATACTCCTTTTGAGGTCATCGCAGTCGGCATCCGCGTTCTGACCCATCTTTCAGTGCGGACGGTCTTCCGCAGCCGTCGCTACGTGGTCTCCCTCAGTTCCTGGCGCTCGAGTTCCTTGGTTTTGAGCACAATTAAATACTCATAAAAGGCCATCAACACGCTGTACGCAAAACCAGCAGCCCCATCGAGAATCCCGCGCTTGAAGAAGTACATCACTCCGAATTTCAACAGCGGCCGCATGGGCATCCGGTAGTAGAGTTCTTTCAGATTCTGACGGCGCGCGGAGGAGTTTTCGGCGAATACTACGTCCCTTAGCTTCGTGCGTTTTCCTTCCGTTCGGTTCGCCAAAACCTGCCGGGCCTCCTGGGTGCTGTAGAAATTATGGCGGGACACCCAATCGGCAATTCCCTTGCTGAAGGGGTAATGATCCAGGTATCCCGCGACGGAAGAAACTGGCCCATCAGGCATCGAAATGCAATGGCCGAGCCGCTCGTAACGCATTTTCTCCGGGCGAAACAGCCGTTGGTAGTGGGACGTCATCTGCACATGCTGGAGCCATGTGCCAAGGAAGAAATCCCGGCGCTGAACCTGGAAGGCGACATTCCCGCCCGGATTGACAACCGCCGTGCACAGGGCCTCGGCCAGCTTGGGGGTCACGCGCTCATCGGCATCGAAGTAGAACACCCATGGGTGTTTAAACGGAATGTTCTCAAGCGCCCAGTTCTGGTGTTGCGCGAAGCTGTCGAACTTGCGGAACCAAACATTAGCTCCAAACTGCTTCGCAATTTCAATGGTGCGGTCAGTGCTGTATGAATCCAGAACATGTATGTCGTCGGACCACGATACCGTCTCGAGGCAACCGGGTAGGTTGTTCTCCTCGTTCAGGGCTAGGATCAGAACGGATATCATGCGTCTTCTCAGGATGGATTTTACTGTATGAGCAATTTGACTCCTCGAAAACGGTCTGAAGACGGTGGCAGGCTTTGCTGAAAAGGTGGCTACGTGACCTTCTGAACGAGCCACCCAACATCGCGGCTGCACGTGTTATTCTCCCGGTAATTCGGGTGAAGGGCTTTTTGGTGAGAGTTCTTGTAACCGGTGGCAGCGGATACGTTGGATCCAGTACGGTGCGAGAACTGGCAAGCGCCGGACATGAAGTGCTGATTTACGACAACCTCTCTACAGGCCATCGCAAACTATCCAAAGGCTTTGAGCTAATTGAGGGCGAAATCGCGGATAGCGAAAAGCTGCGCGCGTGCATGGCCCGCGTGGATGCAGTGATCCACCTTGCAGCGTCTACCTATGTTGGTGAATCGGTGACGAACCCGAGGAAATACTTCCGTAACAACGTAGAATCCGCGCTGAACCTGATGGATGTGGTGTTGGAGAGCGGTGTCAGGATCTTTGTTTTTTCATCGACTTGTGCGGTTTATGGAATCCCAGCCCAGCTCCCGATTATCGAATCGACCCCCAAGGACCCCGTCAACCCCTATGGCGTCACCAAGTTGTTCTTTGAACGTGTTCTGTCTGCATACGCGGCGTCGCACGGTCTGCGCTATGCGGCCTTGCGCTACTTCAATGCCGCAGGCGCGCATCCCAGCGGGGAGATCGGAGAGATTCACGATCCCGAAACGCACCTTATTCCCCTGGCCATTCGGGCCGCCCTGGGCTCCGGACCTCCGCTGACGGTCTTAGGGAGCGATTTGGAGACCCCGGACGGAACCAGCATCCGCGATTACGTTCATGTGGCCGATTTAGCCTCGGCTCATCGGAAGGCGCTGCTTCATCTGACAAGCGGAGGGCCTTCACTAACGCTGAATCTCGGTACTGGAAAGGGAACTTCGATTGCGGAAGTTCTGCACATGATCGAGGACGTCTTGGGTCGGAAGGTGCCGCATATCTTTGCGTCTCCCAGACCCGGAGACCCGCCGGTCTTGTTCACTGACCCTCGCCAAGCCAGGGAAATCCTGGGGTGGGAAGCGCAGTTTGACCTGCGCCAAGTAATTGAAGGGGCATGCAGGTGGGAAGAGCAGCTTCCTGGCTTTCTGAGCACACCATAGCTGGAGTGGCCTGGAAAAAGCCTGACTTGGGAATGAGGTACGCGGACAGAGCATTTCGTCCGGCCAGAGTGAACAAATGCTGCCAAGACGCAGCCTAAGGATTGAACCGCGGTCCAATCCTTGGCTGGCTGCTCGGTCTGGTTGCTTAGATTCTGCCGGAATCTGGCCTAGAGGTTTAGAGCGGCTGCACGTCGGCAGCCTGCCATCCCTTGGGCCCCTTCACCACGTTGAACTGCACGGCTTGACCTTCTTGCAGACTCTTGAAACCACTGGAGTTGATCGCAGAGTAGTGCACGAACACATCTTCGCCGTTCTGACGCGAGATAAAGCCGAAGCCTTTCGCGTCATTGAACCACTTCACAGTACCTTGTTCCATTTTGATCGTGTTTCCTGGATTGAATTGCGCTGGATGAATCGGAGCGACCACTGGCAGAATCTTGCTTGGTT
>JBEKPF010000006.1:0-95768 GCA_049521035.1 Occallatibacter sp.
TCAGTGCAGTAATAATCTGCGCCTCCGTGTGCCGGCTCTTGCTCATCCGCCTTCCCCTTTCCTTCGTCCAAATCGTATTTCAAATTGGACGCATTTAGGGGGGCAGGTCAGCGCGGCGCATGATTCCGGCCGGGCCTCGGCTACTCTCTGGCTATTTGGGAATGTCTTTCGGTTGCATGCAAGGCATCTTCGGCACGTTGCTTGGCGCGCTTTTCCAGGAGTTCCTGCGCCTTAGCAGCCTTCGTTGCCTGCACCTGGCGGAAGAGGATTGTGATCTGATCTTGGACCATCTTGTCGCCGCGCAAGAGCGGTTCGAGAGTGCCCATTAGGAGCATCTGGATGCCTACAAGCTCAGTGAAAATGTGCTTCTCCATTTCGGTGTGTCTGTCAACGACATCACTGCGTAGCAATACTTCGCGCGCCCATTCGCTTGGCGTCTTGCCTGCTCGGGATGCTGCCGCTTCGATGGCGTTAGCTTCATTGGCAGTAAGCTTAGTGCTTAGGTTGAGCGAACGGCGGTCGCGCCCGTGCAGCTTCTTTAAACCTCGTTCTTCTATCGTGTGAATCTCAGCCATTTGAACCTCCTTTGCCTGTTTACGCCGGTATCTGGCCAGATACCGTGTTTAGTAAACGCCTTGTGTTTTCATCGGTATCTATCGAGATACCAAAGTATCTGGGCAGTTCCCATTCAGGGGTGGAGTGTCGTAGCGTCAACCCGGTGCGTAAGCACCGTGCACTTTGAGGGCAGTAGCAACTGACCTTGCGGGACACGAGCCGACTGCACCGAACCGGCAAGATGTAGCGAATGAAAGAGTCGTACGGTGAAGGTCTAGCAAGCCACGCCGGCTCCGAGTCTTGCGGGCATGGCCGCAAGGTCAGATACGAAGCGTAGACAGGAGGAACTACGGGCCAGGCAATTGAGCCGCGAAATACCCCTAACTTCAGGACGCCGACGCCCTGACACAACGCGGAAGGCAACATCCGGTCCAGCGTTATTGCAAGCTGGGCTGGGGTCCTGCGCGGTCTGTGACCCTGGCACGTAGGGACATATCTTGCACGGAAGTTGAGAGATCCCGGGTTTTCCCAAGAGCAGCCAGTGCGCTTGGGACGTATCGGGAAGTCCAAGGACGGAATCCGATGATGAACGAACACGGGAAGTCGGACAGACCCATAGTACCGGGGAAGTCTCCGAACAAAGCCAAAGCACCGGTGGCGGAGGAGATGGAGGGAAGGGGTCTGGCCAAGGGGAACCTGAGCCAGCAAAACGCGATCCGGACTCAGAGCCGGGTAGTCGCGCCAAGCGAGCTGGCGCAGGTACGACAGACGGCAAAATCGAACAAGGATGCAAGGTTCACCGCTCTGATGCATCACATCTACCGGATCGACACCCTGCGGTTTGCTTACTCGCAGTTGAAGAGGCACGCGGCAGCCAGTGTGGACGGGGAGACGTGGCGGCACTACGGCGAGGCTCTTGAGGAGAATCTCCAGAACCTCTCCCATAGACTGAAGCGCGGAGCGTACCGGGCCAAGCCGGTGCGTAGGGTGTACATTCCGAAGGCGGACGGGCGGCAGCGACCGCTCGGCGTCACGGCGCTCGAAGACAAGCTTGTTCAACGAGCGACGGTGGAAGTACTCAACGCAATCTACGAAACCGACTTCCTCGGCTTCTCTTATGGGTTCCGGCCAGGACGCAGCCAGCATAAAGCGCTGGACGCATTGTGGTGTGGACTCCATGAGCGACGTGTGAACTGGGTGCTGGACCTGGACGTGCGCAGCTTTTTCGACAGGCTGTCGCACGAGTGGCTGGTCCGGTTCCTCCAGCATCGGATAGCGGACCGGCGCGTCGTGCGGCTCATCCAGAAATGGCTGAACGCCGGCGTGCTGGAAAAGGGCAAGCGAACGTTCGTGGATGCGGGCTCGCCGCAGGGCGGAAGTGCATCGCCGCTGCTGGCGAATATCTACCTCCATTACGTCTTCGATCTCTGGGTTCAAGCATGGCGTAAGAAGCGTGCGCACGGCGATGTAATCGTGGTGCGCTATGCCGACGACATCGTGGTTGGATTCGAGTTTAAGGACGATGCCGAAAGGTTCTGGGTGGAACTGAAAGAAAGAATGCAGAAGTTCCAACTGGAACTGCACCCGGAGAAGACGCGGCTCTTCGAGTTCGGACGCCACGCGGTGGCCAACCGAAAGCGGCGCAGTCTGGGCAAACCGGAGACCTTCGATTTCCTCGGCTTCAAGCATATCTGCGGGAAGACGAAGAGAGGACGGTTTCTGGTGCTTCGGCAGACGGTTCGCAAACGAATGCAGGCGAAGTTGCTGCACGTTAAGATCGAGTTGCGACGGCGAATGCATGACCCTGTTCCTGAAGTTGGCGCGTGGTTGAAGTCCGTTGTGGGCGGGTATTTTCGTTATTTCGGAGTACCGGGTAACGGCCATGCCATGGCTCACTTTCGTTTCACCGTGAGCAACCTCTGGCATCATGCCCTGTGCAGAAGAAGCCAGCATGGTCGCGTCAAGTGGGAGCGAATGAAACGGCTCATCCGCAACTGGCTGCCTCCGGCCCGTATCTGCCATCCTTATCCCTCGCGCCGTCTGCGCGTCACCACCTGAGGCAAGAGCCGGGTGCGGGAAATCCGCCTGTCCGGATCTGTGCGGGGGGTACGGAGAAATCCGTATCCCTACCGCGACGAAATACAGCCGGTGCTCAGCACCGAACGGGACGCTGGCGGCTGCAACAGTAGCTGCGTGGTCGCGATTCATCGGCGGTCTCCCCCTTTCTGCGGAACTTGAAGGGCCGCAGAAGCGACACTGCGACAGCGCCATTTTGTGGTGCACGGCGAGTACGAAGACCCAGTGCAACATGGCGGCTTCCAGTGTCCGAAGGAATTCCGGGATGCCGCGGTCTTTGGCGAAGACGTTGGCCCGTGCCTTCTCGACACCTTGTCTGGCTGAAATCTCACTGCCCGTTGCGGCAACGTAGACCATACGATTCCTGCTGTCTAATACTTTGTATCTATAGTGCTATAGCTTTTGTCTATGGTGGTTCTGGGCCGCGCGGGAACCTCAAAGCAAGACGGGTTTTCTCCTCCGCCAAGATGCGCTTCTTAAAAAATGCGTATTCTCTCGCGTCCCTTGCTCGAATCGAATCACAGACGGTGGGGCCAAGTTATTTGTCTTGTTGAGCTAAGCGAAAGCTGAGAATGAGCTGCGAAGATCTTCAATTGGCCTGGTCTGAGGAGCAGATTTTACGGCCATGTCTCGATCGACCAGCTCGACGCGTATCCTACACCCCGAGTTATCTACTCAATACCAAACGATCTTGCGCTGGAATAGGCGAACTCTGAAGGAATTTCCATCTTTGTCGCATCGTAGCCATAGCCAAAAGCTATAGCGCCATAGACAGCAAGTATTGGACTGCTTTTAAGGAACACCACAGACTGGTGCAAGTGTGTGCAGGAAGAGCGACGAAAGAAGATCGAATCGCTCGTTGATTGCGCCTGCCTGAAAGGATCGATGTTCACCTAATGCGCACAGCAAGTCTACGCAGTTGCGAGCTGCGTAGCTCATCAAACGCTCGGATCGAAAGGAGGACACATGTCACAATCACAGGGATTCTCCAACATACATTTCATGGGAAGCACGATCCCGTCGCCTGACGGCCAGAGTACGCTGGCTTCAAACGGAGTTCTGCATCAACCTCATCCCGGCCTGCGTGAGATTTATCCAGATCCTCTGCTCACCGTTGAAGAAGTGGCCCGGCGGCTGAAGGTCAGCAAGGATTGGGTCTGGGACCACTCCTCGCGCAAATCCCCGCGGCTGCCTGTCATTCGCTTGGGGGACGGCGCTCTGCGCTTTCGCACCAGCGGAATCGAAGGATTTATCAGCGAGCGCGAGCGGCTTTCGGCGCTTCGGCGTGGCCGCCGGTAGAATGGAAGCGGCCCACGTTTCCCCCCACAGAATCCGAGGAACACATGGGTAAGAAGCACCAGGCGGGATGGGTGGTGCCGCGGGGAAAGGTATGGTACGGGTATTTCCGGCGGCAGGTGCACGATCCGACAACCGAACAGAAACGAACCGACGTTGTCTGTATTCAACTCGGCTTTAAATCGCAGATGACCAAGTCCGCGGCACGTGAAGTGCTCTGGACGGAAGTCATGAAGCGGACTGGCCAGAATCTCGGAGCAAGAGTCTGCAAAGACAGTTCCGTGACCCTGGGATGGTTTATTCGCAACCGCTATTTCCCGCTCCGGATAGGGGATTGGCGTCCGGAAACAGCAATCGTGAAGATGAGCCAGATCGAGATCGACGTGATCGCCAAGTTCGGAGAGTTCGCGCTGGACTCGTTCGACCGCTTTACCCTGCAAACCCACCTGAACGATCTGGCGGGCCGTAATTCGCAGGATAGGGTCAAACACGCGCGGTCTTACATCAAGTCCATCTTCGACGAGGCCATCGAGCAGGAGTTCTTGCTGCGCGATCCGGCCCGGAAGCTGAAGATCCCAAAAAATCTTCTTCCCAAGGACAAGCGGGTGCTCAGTTGGGAGCAACTGCGGTCGATTCTGGAGCACGCCGGCAGGATGGATCGCGTACTGCTCCTGCTTGCCATCACGGGAGCACTTCGGCCCAGCGAGTTGTTTGGTCTGCGCTGGCAGTCGTTCGACAATCGCAACACGTTGTCGATCACCGAAACCGTCTATCGAAGGCAGATCCGGCCCTTCGGAAAGACCCAGAAGAGCCTTGGCGACATTCATCTTCCCGATGGTCTTGCCGCCGAGCTGCTGCAATGGAAACGGGAGTGCCCGAATGCCTCGCCGGACGCGTTCATCTTTCCGAGCGAGACGGGCACTCCCACGGATACCGCGAACTACCGCAATCGGGTTCTCGATCCGCTTGCGGAGAAGGTGGGGATTCCCAAACTGAACTTCCAGATCCTGCGCCGCACCATGGCCACACGGGCGCAGAGGCTGGGATCGGTCAAGGACATCCAGGCGCACCTGCGGCACTCACGAGCCGATACCACGGCCAACGAGTACATGCAGGAGTTGCCGGAAAGCGTGAAAGAAATGGTCGGTTCAGTCTATGCAATCCTGGCCGATCCGAGGCCAAACGATCAGCTGTGATCACACATTTTGATCGTTTGCTACCAAAAGCTACCAAGTATTGTCGGGAAGAATTGCTCTAAGTTGTTGATTTTATGGTGGGCGCTGCAGGATTCGAACCTGCGACTTCCACCGTGTGAAGGTGGCACTCTACCGCTGAGTTAAGCGCCCCGAAAGAGGATGGCAAAAGCTGCGCCGGCGGGGCATCCCATGGGTTAGAGTAACACCAGCGGGGCTTTACGGCCAATCCCGGCGCTCTATCCGGGGCTGCCTGAGACCCGAAGACCAACGATGATCTGGAGAGCAAGATCAACTCGCAATGCCGGCGACTTTCCCCCCGATGGGGAAGCCGCGTTGCGTCCTATTCCCGCCCTTGGCGGTGTCCAACTGGCAGGCTCCGGTCATGGAGGCTCAGGCCAGACACCCCTGGCGGGTAAGTTTGCCGGTTTGCGACAGGATCAGGCTCCGAGAGGCGCCACAAAGAGTAATTCCAGCTCTGAATCTGCGCAAGATACTGCGCAAAAGGCGCAACCTTCCAGCGCGGATGGGGTTCCAGAAAATATGGCGACCCTCGTGCTGGACAACTCGGTTTTGGGGGCGGGTTCGGCTCCCATGCCGGGCTCAAGACCGGAAAACCTGGCAGGCGGTATCGACTCCTCCAGCGACGCAGCGATCATGCTGCGCGTTGCGGCGGGCGATGAAGCCGGTTTCAACTACCTGGTGCAGAAATACCACCGGGCGATGATTCATTTTCTCTTCCGCATGGTGCGCAACCAGGCAGTAGCGGAAGAATTAGCACAGGAAGTGTTCCTGCGCATCTATCGTTCAAGGGAGAGTTATCGGGCCGAGGCCAAGTTCACCACCTGGCTTTACCGGATTGCGACCAACTTGGCGGTGAACCATGCGCGCGACACCCGGCATGAGCGCTCAGCGCAGACCATTTACCTGGACGCGCCGGACGAGGAGAGCGGCACTACTCCAGACGTAGCCGACGACGAACCGTCGGTGGAGCAGCGGCTGATGCGAGATGAGCGGATGGCGGCCATTCGCACGCATGTGATGGCCCTGCCGGAACGCCAGCGGATGGCGGTGCTGATGCACAAGTATCAGGGGATGGATTACCGGCAGATCGGGGACGTGCTCAAGTTGAGCGAGTCGGCAACCAAGTCGCTGCTCTTCCGCGCATACCAGACGCTGCGGGACAAGCTGAAGGAATTTGTGTAAGTAAAAACAGCCGGGTTCGACCGGCGGGGAGTGGGGGTGAAACATGGAAACGATGAAGAACAATTGCACTGGAATGGAGTCGAAGCTGGCAGACATGCTGCTCGATCCAGAACATGTGCCTGCCAAGGTTCAAGCTCATGTTGACGGGTGCGAGCATTGCCGCGCCGAACTGGCGGAGCTGCGCGCCACCATGTCCCTGCTGGATACCTGGGAGAGCCCCGAGCCAAGCCCCTACTTCCTGAGTAAGCTGGATGCGCGGATGCGCGAAGAGCGCGCGACCGCGCCGGCCAGCTGGTTTGAGAGAGTGCGCGCACGCCTCACTTATGGTCCTTCAATGCATGTGCGTCCGCTGGCAGCCATGGCGTTGACGGTGATGTTGCTGCTGGGCGGCGGAACGTATCTTGGCGTCACTAACTGGGATCAGCCGGCTGCACCGCAGGGGCAGGCTGCCGTAGTGCACGATCTGCAGACGCTGGATAGCAACGCCCAACTGCTTGACCAGTTAGAGGCGATGTCGACAACGAACACCGAAAACGGAGACTGATCGCCTTTTCTTAGAGGGCCGCAGTAGGAGCTGGAGAAAGTGGGCACGGGAGGACACAAAGCGGGAAAGATGCACCGAGCGGCTTTGGCCGTGATGGTCGCCGTATCGCTGTGTGTTCCAACGGCATGGGCTCGCGGACAGCGCAACGCAGCGCCCCCGGTTCGGCCTGCGCAAAGGTTCAGAAATGCCCGGCCTCAAGCAAACAAGCAACAGCCGAACAGACCCCAAGCCCAGAACAGGCCACAAGGCAATCTCAATCCAGGCTATGCGCGACCCGCATATCCGGGAGCCGCAGCTCCTGGGTCCGCATATCGTCCAGCGCCCTATGCCGCCCAGGCACGTCCGAGTTACAACTATCCCGGTTCGGCGCCTCCGGGTCATCTGCGCGACTGGCTAAGTCAGCATCGTAACCTTGCACCGCAAGACCAGGAGCGGGTGCTGCGCAACGATCCTAGTTTCAACCGGCTTCCTGCAGGGGAACAACAGCGGCTGGTGGATCGACTGCACCAGGTGAACCAGATGCCCGAGGGGCAGCGTGATCGATGGCTGGCTCGCAATGAGTTGATCGAGCACCTGTCACCTCAAGACCGGATGCAGGTGAATCTTGCCGCGCAGCGCTTTAAAGCCATGCCGCCCGATCGCCAGGCGCTGATGCGGGGAGCTTTCCGGGATCTGCGCGCGGTTCCACCCGACCAGCGAGGAATGGTGCTCAACTCCAGCCGTTACCAGGGCGTATTCTCGCCCGATGAGCGGGGCATGCTTTCGGACATGCTGCGGGTCGAACCTTACGAACCAGCGCGATAGACGCAGAGGGAATTGAAAAGCAAAGCGGCAGCGGAGATGTTCTCAGCTGCCACTTTGTTTTGGTCTCACTTGGCTACTTGCCGATTACAAGGATTTGGAATGAGCCCGGAATCATCGGCGGGCGGGGAGTGCGCATCCATGCCGGGGCGCCGGGCGGAAGTGGCGCTGCCTGCGGTGCAGCGGCGGGCACCGGACCATACTCGGCAGTGATGGTCAGGATCTGGTCGGTCTTTGTATCCAGGGTCAGCACCTTCGCGCGAGCCGGCGTAGCCACCGTCTGCTCCACACTGAAACTGGAGGGCGAATTCTCCTTGATTACGGTCAGAGTGCCATCGCCCTGCGAGCTGAACGCTTCCATCGTTGCTGGATTAAACGTTGCGCCATCGCACCCGTTGCCAATCGGCAGATCGGTGATGATGTGGCCATCCGTGGCCGACAGGATGATCATGTTCTTGTTGTCGCGGCACGCGGCGAAGAGGATGTTGTTCTTCGCGTCCAGCGCCAGGCCGGCGCATCCGCCGCCTTTGCTCGAAACGTCATACTTCCCGACCATCTTCATCGTATTCGCGTCGATCACAGCGATCGCGGACTTGTCTTCGATGTCGATATAAATCTTGCCCCGGCCGTCGGTAGCTGCTTGTTCGGGCGCGCCGCCAATATCGATGGTGCCGAGGATCGAGCCGTCCTTATCGTCGAGGACGGTGATGTTGGGTGCCGAGTGGCTGAGGATGTAGAAGTGGTGATTATAGGGGTCGTTGAGGTAGCCGTCCGGATTGCCTTCGACGTTGATTTTCTTCAGGATCGCGAAGGTCTTTGCGTCGAACATCGTGACCGGCTTTGAGGTTGCAAATCCGTGTCCCGTCGCCGTGTCGACTGCTCCCCCGTGCGCGCTTATACCGGGGATATCTCCTACTGGGGCCAACGTATCGAGATTGAAGACGCCAATGTGTCCGGCGGGCCCAGAACGGGCAACATAAAGGTTGCGGCCATCAGGATCGGCGGTCACATAATCAAATCCGCCGTCCCCCCCGACCAGCTGAATCTTGAGTACCTTGTACGGACCGTTGTCCTGGGTGTGGGCCACACCGGCACATGAAAGCAAAACGAGAAGGGATGTAACAGCGAAAGACTTCGGCGACACGAAGGTATCTCCTTTGATGGTTCGGGCCCACGCGGTGGCCCAGGGCATTCTGGATTCGAGGATTGGCTTACGGCCTATCTCGAAATCGAGAATACACGCTGGGACCCGGAGATTGGATGAAGGTGATGAGACTCAGAAGAGATTTCCCGCGACCTGCTCAGCGGCCGTGTATATCTTCGCCTTGAGCGCTTCGCGGTTCAGAATGGGATCGGCTTTGAGAGTGCTGTTGAGAGTGACGGTGAAAACCTGGTCGCGAACTCGACCCACCACGCGCTCGCCCAATCCCCCTTTGCGATCATCCGCCGCGCACACCAGCGCCTCGTTGCCGATCGCCTTGATCGGCGAAGCGTCAGCGTCGCAAACCTGGGCAACCGCGCTCATGCGCGCATGCGGCTCAGTGGCAATCTCCACTGTCACTCGAAGCGTGCGCGTGACGCCCGCGTCTTGCTGTGTAAAAGTGCAGACAGTCGGCTGACCGTCGGTTCCACCCGTCTTCATGCCCACTGCATCTCCGCCCAGTAGGCCCCCGGCTGTGGCCTCGTTGAGCCATGGGCAGTTGTTCGTCGCATGACAAACGGCAGGCAGGGAGAGGCAAACCATCCCCAAAGCCGAAAGTACCAGTCTCCGCGATATTCTCGCCATGCAGGCTGCGTTACTTTCCATTTTGCAACTCCCCCGCATCGTTCAAGATGTCTGAATGGATGTGCCACGGAATGCTTTCCGTTGAGATTTCCGGATGCTCGCGAAGATAGTTCAGCGAGTAAGTGGGCGCTCCGGGATCCACCTTCTTATCGACAAACATCGCCTGCTGCTCTGCAGCCTCCTTGGGCTTGCCCATGCGGCGGTAAAGGATGGACAGGTTGTAGTGCGCCACCAGGTCGTCTGGGTCAATCTGCTGCAGCGCCTCGAACTGTTCCATCGCGGCTTTCTCATCCTTCTGCTGATAGTAGGTGATGCCGAGTTCGCGCCGTGCGTCCCGTGATTGCGGGAAAATCTCAACCACTTTGCGGAAATCCGCAATCTCGTGCTCCGTATTCCCCGCGCGTCTTTGCAGCAATCCGTCATAGTAGAGCGCGCGCGCATTGTTGGGGTCGAGTGCAAGCGCTCTGTTAACGGCCTTGCGTGCTGATCCGTACTTCTCCCACACAATCTCCGTGAGGCCGACGTTGATATAGCCGTCTGGATAGTCGGGGCGTAGCTTTACAACCTCGTTGAAGGCCTGAACCGCTTCCATGTATTGGGACTGGTCGAGCAATGCGATGCCAAGATTATTCCACCGCATCCAATCCTGATTGTCGCTTGGGTCCGCCGGTTCCGGCTTGTTCTCACCGATCCTTAGCACACGAGTCCGAGATGCAATCTCGACGAGTGGATACGCGGGGTGATCGCCCTTACCAAAGATGTTGTTTAGATAACTCTGGCGCAGATGCCGATAATTTACCTTTGCAGTCACGCTGACGTCGCCGCTTATGTCGGCCGGCAGTCGGAACTGGTAACGCACCAGCACCGAGCGGCCTGCTTGCACAGTGTTGTCGTACGCAACGGAGTGGATGGTCCACACCTTGTGGTTGTCGACAAACTCGCCTTCGTCGGTCACCGGGCGATTGGTGAAGCTGTGAGCGCGCGGGTCGATCAGGCCGTCGGGCTTGAGGAATCCACTGTGATAAATCTCCTTGCCGCTGGCATCCTTCACCGTGAACTCTACCCAAGCCTCGTAAAGGTCGCGAACTTCCGGGATCAGTGAGTGGCCGATGTTCTTGTTCTGGATTACCACAAAGGCAGTCAGCACGTCGTTCGGCGCAAGGTCAAATGAAGTCTTGCCCAGCGGTGCAATCAGTTTTTGGCTACCGTCCTTGTTAACATCCCCTGTCTTCTCAAGCCCGAAGATATCCACGTTCAGATAGTCGCCACTCCTCAGAAACTCAATCGTCTTCTGTAACTGCTCGTCGAAGCCATAGTAGAAAGGAACAGCAGTATTGCCGGCCAGCCAGCGGTGCGAGACCAGGGTGCCGTTCTTCGCGCCATAGTCAGGCAGCGAAATGGGGTTGCGTTTCATGTGGCAGCCCTGGCAGGTGGTGAAATCCGCAGTGTAGAAGGTCAGCGGATTACGCTGCGAGAACTTGGACTGCTGCCACTCGTCATACGTTGTGAAAGCGCGAATGAATTTGTAGTCGTTCAGTTCGGCGGGTAAGTTGGCCTTGTGGCAAGCCGCGCAGAACTCCGGCGTATGCAGGAAATCATGCATCACCGCTTTAGAGTGCCGTTCAGGATGCCGCAGAATCATGTCGAATGGAACCTCACCCGGAATGCGCTCGCCCTTCTCATCAACAATCACCGCAGGAACGCCCATCTCAAATCCGCCATTGCCGTTGGTAGAGTCTAACTTCAGAACGGAGTGGCAGGTCGTGCAAGTGAGCCCATCGGAGTCGAACTTGGCTCGATCTACCTTCGCGTTCTCAGTAAGCGCAGCGCCCAGCACGCCGATTGGGTTGTGGCAGCTGTCGCAGTGGCGCGCGAGGGAGATTCCGCGCGTTTGGTCACGGATAAGAATATTCACGCTGGTGCGATAGAACGGTGTGCGAAAGGCGTTCGAGTGAAGCGCCTGACGCCACTGGCTGTAGGCTTCCTGATGACATGTGCCGCAATACTCGGCGCTCGGGTATGCGCCTGGCTGGAGAAAGCCGTCGCCTTGCACCTGGATGTTGCCGGGAGTAAATGGATTCTTCGGCCCGTAGTGGAAGTTATAACTCGGAGTTACTTCGGCGTTGTATTCCTTGCGGTCCGTTGCTACTGCCTGCTCAGCTTTTGCCTTCCACCGTGCCAATGCATCGCGTTGCGCGGGCGTGTCTTCCACAGGAGGGGTACCATTGGGCCGCGGTGTGTATGCCGGAGGCGGAGTCAACGAGGCAGCGTCCTGGTTCGGACTGCCCTGTGGCCCAGCGGTGGGCGGGGTTCCGGTCTGCGACGCCGCGTTCTGCTGCGCCCGCAAAGGGCCAATCCAGTATCCGGCAAGCATCAGGCCGGAAGTTGCAATCACTGCACTCGCAAGTTTTCTCATCCAAGCTCCAACCGGGGTCTTTGAGTCTTCGCTCCACCTCCGGCGCTTTCTCTTTTTCCGCTCGGCCGCTATTTGCCTGAGTGCATTCCGGTCACTTTGCCCGCCTGTCGATCAGTGGCGATTGAGTCATAAACGCTGGGCACGAGTCCCTTACCTTCTTCAATCGCATAGTAACGATCGACACCTGGCAAGGTGTACGTCTCTTTTGCACCGTCCGGCCAACGAATCTCCACCTTGTCTACAGTTGTGTTCTCACCCAGACCATAGTGCAGACGGAAATCGTTCGATGACTCGAAGCTTCCGCCGCTCATGACATCACCGCGCTGACGGATTCCGCCAGCGGTCAGATACACCGTCGACCCAACTGCATCGCGCGTGCTCTTGGGCCCACCAATGAGCATCAGGCCAACCCAGTGGTTGTGATCGTCATTCACGTTCTTCAGCAAAACCGGCGTATGGTCCAGGCAATTGATGACCACGTCGATTTTGCCATCGTTGAACAAATCGCCGAAGGCCGCGCCACGCGCGGGAATGACGTCGGCGAGCCCGGTGCCTTCTACCGGTGGCATCACTTCGAACTTCTTGCCGTGGTCCACATTATGAAACAGCAGCGGACGCTCGGCAAACGATGTTCCCCAGTCGTGGTGATCCACCTGCGGATAGACGTGTCCGCTGACAAACATCAGGTCCTTCCAGCCGTCATTGTCGTAGTCGAAGAACTGCGTGCCCCAACTGAGGAAGGGATAAGTGGCTTCGGCAATGCCCATCTGCGGAGTGATGTCGACAAAGTTGCCTTCACCATCGTTACGGTAGAGCGTCTTGTAGTCATCAGAAAAGGTGGTGGTGTAGAGATCGAGCTTGCCGTTATTCGCGTAGTCGCCCACTGCAAGGCCCATTGCGGCTGTCTCTCTCGCGTCCTGATTCAGCGCAAATCCTGAGAAGAAGCTGGCGTCCTGAAATGTGCCGTCGCCCTTGTTCAAGTAGAGATAGTTAGGCGAGGAGTCGTCGGTCACAATCAAGTCCACCTTGCCGTCGTTGTCAATGTCCACAAACGTCGATGAGAAACCGTAATATCGGCGTTTGTCGTCCACACCGGCTTTGACACTGACATCAGTGAATGTGCCGTCGCCGTTGTTGTGGAAGAGATGGTCCGGTTCACCTGGCAGCCCGCGCGGGCCGCACATGGTCGCCGCACCTCGGAACGAGCAATTCGCATAGCCGACGGCCTGCGACCCGGCCAGCGGCATCTTGCCCATGTCCCAGTGGATGTAACCAGGAACAAACAGATCGAGCCGTCCATCACCGTCATAGTCGCCAAAGCTAGGTCCCGTGGACCAGTTGCCCAGCGTCACACCTGCGCTTTCTGCAGTGTCACTGAAGGTCCCATCATGGTTGTTGTGGTAGAGACGGTTCTTACCGTAGTTGGCCACGTAGATATCCGGCCAGCCGTCGTTGTCGAAGTCGCCAACCGCACAGCCGAATCCCCACCTGTCATTGGTCACGCCCGCGATGTTGGCAACGTTGGTGAAGGTTCCGTCGTGATTATTGTGAAAGAGAGCAGCATGAGGCGCTTCGGCTTTGCCGTCCAGTGCTTCATAGGTAGAACCATTGACAAGGAAGATGTCGAGCCAGCCGTCGTGGTCGTAATCGAGAAGGCAAACACCGGAACCGATGGTCTCCAGGATGTACGGCTTCTGCGGTGTGCCCATCTTGTGCGTCCAGGTGGCGAGCCCGGATTGCTGAGAGATGTCCTTGAAGATGACCGGGCCGGTCTTAACGAAACCACCGGCGGTGATGGGTCGGTGCTCGGAGTCCAGGACCGGCGCAAAAACGCCCGCTGTTGCGGCCCCCCCCTGTTGCTGCTGCATCCCTCCCGATGCGGCGTTGCCGCCGTAAAGCGGCGGTTGCGATGGCGTCTGGTTCTGGGCGTGCGCCAACCCGCTGACGGTTGCGAGCGACAATCCCAGAACGCCTGCGGACACGCGTAGTAGTCCGTTAATCGAATATTTGCAAATCAAGATTGGCCTCGAATAGGGGAAAACACTACCCAAAGATTGTCTTCCACGGGTGGAACGGTTGTCACCCATCTTTTGGATTAGACGAGGCCTGACCTTGAGGATGAGCACGATTGTTAAGGTTTGAATTCGAGCGGCGCGCGCAGCCGGATATCTCTGGATGACGCCCCAACCTGTACCTCAAAGGTGCCCGGATCGGCCACCCAGTCTTTCTTTTCTGGGCTCCAGTAGGAAAGATCCGCGTGATCGAGGGCGAACATCACCGACTTGGTTTCGCCCGGCTTCAATTCCACACGTTGGAAGCCCTTCAGTTCATGGACGGGCCGGTCGATCTTCGAGTGGCCATCGTGAACATAAAGCTGGACTACCTCGGCGCCGGCGCGGGAGCCGGCATTCTTGACCTTCAAGGTGACAGCGAATAACGAGGATGGGGTATGACTTGGTAATAGCTCAAGAGGCCCTACTTGCAAATTTTTGTACTCAAAAGTCGTGTAACTCAGTCCAAACCCAAACGGAAACTGCGGTTCCACCTGCTTCGTATCGAAGTACCGGTAGCCGACGTAAATCCCTTCGGCGTAGTTCACCTTGAGGTTCTGGCCGGGGTAGTTCGCATAGGCGGGCGAGTCCTCAAACCTCTTTGGAAGCGAGACCGGCAACTTGCCGGACGGGTTCGCGTCACCAAACAGGATCGAGGCGAGCGCATGGCCGCCTTCCTGTCCGCCGTACCACATGTCCAGCAGCGCCGGCGTCTTGTCGATCCATTTCGTCATGGTCACAGGGTCGCCGGTGTTCAACACCACAATGGTGTGCGGATTCGCCTGCTCAACTGCTTCAATCAGTTCGTCCTGGCCAGCGGGAAGATCCATCGTCTTCACGTCAAAGCTTTCCCCTTCGAGCTTTGAATAGCGGCCTACCACCACAACGGCCACGTCAGCCTTTGCCGCCGCACCTACCGCTTCTTTCAGTAACTCTGCTCGCGCCTCGGGTGTGTCCTGGGTTGGGTCTTCCTTCTCCATTCCGATCCCTAAAGAATACTTCACATCGACTCCAGCCCCGGCGCGCTCCTTGATGCCATCCAGCGGTGCAATTGCATATTTAGGCCGCACTAGTGAGCTGCCACCTCCCCCCGTGCGTGCTACCGCAGCATTGGGGCCGATCACTGCGATTGAATGGATCTTCGTTGCATCCAATGGGAGCAGGGAACCGGAATTCTTCAGCAGCACGATTCCTTCGGTCGCGCCTTGCCGTGCTACGGCTTGCTGTGCAGGCGTATCCACTTCGCCGCCGCCCGTGTGCGGATGGTCGAAGATCCCGCTCTCGAAGGTCACGCGCAGAATGCGGCTCACGTTGTCATTCAACGTGGCCTCGCTGATATGACCGGCTTTCATTTCCGCAAGCACTTTATCCGCAGTGAGCCAGCCGGCACCGTTGCCCGCGGCCTGCATCTGGCCGGTCGCCATCCACGCCTTCATAGGAGGGCCACCGGGCATCTCTAAATCCATCCCCGCGTTCACCGTCGGGGCTGTCGAGTAGGTGCTGCCCCAGTCGGAGACGACAAAACCCTTGAAGCCAAATTCTTTTCGCAATATGTCGGTCAGTAGCGGCGCGCTTTCGGCGCAATGGACGCCATTCAACTTGTTGTAGGCCGACATCACGGTCCAAACGTGCGCTTCCTGAATCGCTGCTTTGAACGCCGGCAGATAAATTTCGTGCAGTGTGCGCTCGTCGACGTACGCATCGATGCGATGGCGCTCAAACTCCTCGTTGTTAGCATCAAAATGCTTCACCGAAGGAATCACTCCTTCGCCCTGCACGCCTTTGATGTAGGCCACGCCCATCCTCGAGGTCAGGTAGGGATCTTCACCGTAGCCCTCGAAGTTGCGCCCCCACAACGGCACGCGGTTGATGTTCACCGTCGGTCCCAGGATCATGTCCCGGCCCAGCGCTTTCACTTCCTGCGCAATCGCCTGGCCCTCTCGCTGAACCAGTTCCGTGTCCCAGGTAGCCGCCATGGCCACGCCGGAAGGAAAGCTGGTGGTGAGCACCTTTACCGGATTGCCAGCCGAATTGGTGATGGTCGAACTGCCTGCCCACGACCGCACACCTAAAGGTCCGTCCGCCATCTTGATTGCAGGAATCCCCAGCCGCTCAATGGGAGCTGACTCCATCCACCCGGAGCCGGAGAGCATGGTCGCCTTCTCTTCTAGAGTCATACGGCCCAGCAGGTCGGCGACGCGCTTGTCGACAGGCTGAGTGGCATCCTTGTAGGGAGCGTTCGCCTGAGAAGCTTGTTGCGCGAAGGCTCCGATAGAAAGGGGCAGGCTCGTGGTGAGGAGAATGATGACTGAAAACCGGTGGAAGTGGAGACGAGGTACACGCATCGGGAAACTCCAGGAGTGAGACGTCGATCTTTGAGAGCGCAGGCTAAACCTTGAATGCATCTTCGACGCGGCGTTTGCCGGTTTTCTCAGTCGTTGGAATTGTATAGGCGGGACTGGCAGAGTTACTTGTCAGGTATAACCAGGTTGCGAAGGATCCTCCAGCTCCCGTCCGGTTGCTGCTGCCAGACCGTCAGGTATTTGTCGATCAGTCTTTTGTCACCAGCATATATCGCATCAGCCTGCCCCATTTATAGGCAAAGCGTCCCTGTTGTGTCGATCCCCAGGTGGTGACCGCAGCCGTGCGCGCTCGACCCAGGCTCGCGAGCTGAGCCTTCATGTGCTTCTCGATTTGAAGCTTTCCTTTGAAACACTCTCGGGACGGCCCGCAGTCCACGGCGTCCTCTGTGTAGGTGGCCAGAATCATGTCGATGTTGCCGGTCTTGACTCCATCGATCCACGCCTGATTCCCAGCGTCAATTCCGGCTCTGGCAGAAGCAGAGGCCGGCCCGCTCTGTGCGCTGATTTGCGTGGAGAAGAGAGCGCCGGCAGCGAGCAGAATGATGAGCAATTTCATGATCGAAATTCTCCCATTTGCGATTTTGCTGCAACATTTGCAGGGATTGTCTACTCGCGGCTTAGATTCAGGGGCAGCGAAGCATCGTCCGCTTCTTCTTCGGGAGCGAACAGAATCCAACCCGCTCCGGCAGCCACAAGCACGAGGCCCAGGAGGGCACGAAGGCTGACCTCCGGACGAAACAGAACCACGCCAAACAGGGTTGCCATGAGTGGCGCAATTACAAAGCGGGCGGACATGCGCACGGCGGACATGCGCGGCATTAACCAGAAGAGCAAGAGCAGTCCTGGCAGGTCAAGGGCAACGGACCAAGCCAGCTCTGGACCGACTCCCTGCCACTGCCAGGCTTCCTTTTCAACGAACGGGCCGAGCACTGCAAGGCAGGCCAGCGCCGTGACGCTCGCAACTGCAGCGATGGATGTGATCGGCGTTTCTTCGGCTACTTTTACTGCGAGGCAATTGTCGGCTCCGATGAATGCCGCGGCCAGGACGATTGCTCCGAATGAGGCTGCAGAGGCGATTGAGGTGGGAACGTCTGCCGGGAAGATGCACAGCGTTCCACCAACGGCGAGGAGGGCGGCGATAAGAGCGCCCCTTCGCTGCTGGCCGGTTGTGCCCGAGATGTGCGGCTCCAGAACCACAGTGAATACAGGGACGAGAGAGAAGAGTGCTACGCGGGTGAGTTCGGAGATGCCTGAGCTTGAAATGGACACGAGGAATGAGGGAACTACGAAAAGACCGAGGCCGATTATGATCGCCGAGCGAGTCTGCTGCCAGCTTGGCCGTTGGCGTTTTACGACGGCGTAAAGAGCTGCGGCGATGGCGAGCATTGCGAAGGGAAGAGCCTGCTTCTGCGTGGGCGGGAGGGCTTGGCTGGTGAGGGATGGAAGCAGGTCAATGCGGAGCGAACTGAGGGACCACAGAAAACAGAGAAATAGCAAGCCGGCGGACGGCGCTGCCTTGGCCCAACGCGGCGGAAAGCGCTTCCCCTTCATGGTTCGATAAGAACACATTCAGCGGGCGCAGGGTCCTCCAAAAGGCAATCTGAATGGGATGGCGACCTGCGTTTCCACCTGGACCGGTTCTCCCTTGTCAGTGAAGTGTTTAAAGGTCCAATCCTTCACGCTATCCAGGGCAGCTTGTTGCAGCATGGCGGGACCGCTGATTAGGCGTTCTCCAAGGACGCGGCCATGCGTGCCAATGGTGATGTCGGCTATCACAGTGCCAGAGACGCAGGCTGCCAACGCGATTGGTGGATAGACGGGCTTGGACTGGGAAACGATGAACGACAGGGCAACTTCTGGTGAGAGAGAAACAACGCGCGGCGGTGGCAGGGCAGTTGGTGGAGCCGTGAAATCGGCTTCGTTCACAGTTGCGAGGGTTTCCGCTGTATCGAGCGTTGCTGTGTAGAGGATAGTTTTGCCGCGGACGGATGAAACGGCGCTCGGTACAAAGTGATCCTGCAGCTTAACGGGGTTGTCACGGGTGAATTCCAGGTCTCCGCGATTGGAAAGCTCGGCGCGGAGTGCGGGAGAACCGGGATCGAGACAGTACCATGGACCGATGTACTCATAGGTCAAAGGCTGGGTGATACGGGTTTTCTGGGTAATGCAGAGGAGCTTGGATTTATTGACGTCGCGCTTCTCATGCATTACGGTGGCTTGATCGAAATGCTCATCGAGCGCCACGGGATTGATGAATTGCTTGAGGATTTGGCTGAAGATTCCCAGAGAGGGATCGCGATCGCCGGTGAATAGAACTCCGGTCTCGGTTTCGTATCTGGTCTGCGTGAACTCGGGGCTGGTATAGATGATTTTGGACTTGTGGGCACCCGCCCAGTATTCCTCAAAGGTTCCCTGGCCGGTGGGATTTCCTTTTTCGTCGTAGACCTGAAAGTGGAACTTGAGATGCCAAGGTTGCATGTCCGCGCCGCCTATGGAATTAGATTGGGCGGCCAGACGCATGAGGTCCTTGGGGTCGCTGGGTAGCGACGTGCTTTGGCAGAGAGCGGATGCTGTGGCAATTGCTGAGATGAAGGCGCAACAGCGAATTGGGCGGAAACAGAGCCATTTAAGAGCCATGGATTTTGGCATAGAGAATGATAGCGCGGCAGACGGCGTGGTTAGAGGGATGATGCGATGTTCTTTTCAAGGGCATCGATCCCCGCGTAGACTGGCCGCATGGCATTGGAGTTTACGACTTCGTATATTCAGGATTCGGTGGCGATTTTTCGCTATTACAAGCGGCTGGCGCAGCGCGCCATGGAGCAGGTGACCGAGGCGCAGTTGTTTGAGGCGCTGGACGATGAGGCGAATTCGATTGCCGTGATTGTGAAACACATGGCGGGCAATATGCGCTCGCGGTGGACGGATTTTTTGACCACGGACGGGGAAAAGCCGGACCGCAATCGGGACAGCGAATTTGAGGAACCACCGGCTACGCGCGCAGCTCTGATGGAGATTTGGGAGGCAGGCTGGGCGTGCCTATTCAACGCCATAGAACCCCTTAAGGATGCCGATCTGCCGCGCGCCATTACCATCCGCGGAGAGCCGCATTCCGTGATGCAGGCCATCAACCGTCAGCTCGCTCACTACCCGCATCACGTGGGCCAGATTGTGCTGCTCGCTAAGCATTTCTGTTGCGGCCGTTGGGAATCGCTCAGCGTGCCAAAGAACAAGTCGGCGGAGTTCAATAAGAAGGTCGCGGCGGGCGAGGCAAGTCAGCGATAAACCAGTGTCAGTTACAATGGATGATGGGCCAAGGCCAACACACTTTGCGCACTGAGCGCAATAAGAGCAAGGAGCTTCAAATCATATGGCGATTCCCGCCACTCAAATGCGTCCGGGCATGATCATCAAACACAACGACCAGTTGCACCTGGTGTTCAAAGTGGAGCACCGCACGCCGGGCAACCTGCGCGCTTTCATCCAGGCCAAGCTGCGCAACATCCGCACCGGCGCCATGTTCGAACACCGTTTCCGCTCCGCGGACGCCATTGAAAAGGTGGTGGTGGATGAGATCTCGATGGACTTCCTCTACGCCGACGGCGACGACTATTACTTCATGAACCCGGTGGACTACGAGCAGACGGTGCTGAAAGGCTCGACACTCGGCGATGCCGTCGAATACCTTACGCCCAACCTGCAAATCAAGGTCAGCTACCATGACGGCCAAGCTGTCGGCATTGAATTACCGTCGGCAGTCGAGTTGGAAGTTGTGGAGACTGAGCCCGGCCTCAAGTCGGCAACCGCCTCCAGCGTGACCAAGCCCGCCAAGATGGAAACGGGCCTCGTTGTCCAGGTGCCCGCCTTCATCAACGAAGGCGAAAAAATTCGCGTGGACACCAGCGAAGGCGCTTACCTGAGCCGTGCGTAAGAGGATGAATAATGAAACGAGCCGATTTCCAGCAGCTTGCTGAGCTGAGATTGAGGGAAGCTGCGGCGTTGCTAGCCGCAGGACTTCCAGATGGCGCATACTATTTGGCAGGATACTCAGTCGAATGTGCGTTGAAAGCGTGCATCGCCAAACGAACGCAGTTGCACGATTTTCCTGAGAAGAAGCTGGTTAATGACAGCCATACGCACAATCTCAAGGAACTATTGAGGTTGGCCGAATTGAAAACGGAGTTGGACTCTGTGCTGGATGCCGATCCGGAAATGCGGTCGAATCTGGAAACTGTTCAGGATTGGTCAGAGACGGCCCGGTATCAGAGAAAGACGGTTCTGGATACAATCGCGCTGATGACGGCGATTGAGAATCAGAAAGGGGGACTGCTCCCATGGATACGGCAACGCTGGTGAATTTCGACATAGAAAACGGAAAGGAAGTTATCGATGCGCTTGATCGGGACGGCAAGACTCCCAACGTGGCACTCTGGGCCAAGATTCCAGATTACGAGGATTGGAGGCTGGTGATCGCTTCCGACCGGCTCGACCAGACATCCTCGCTTTCGGGATATAAGGAGATCAATGAGTCCTTGAAAAAAGCCGGCTTTCCGTTCCGCAGGAAACCTACAATCTCTCTGCGTCCCATGGACAAGCCCTTCATTCAGGCTCTGCGCCGCTCCTTCGCTTCTGCGGCCGATACCTACGGGATGCGGTTGGGCGGACAGACGTTCGGTGACCAGTATCTTGAAGACGCATTTGTCTATCGAATCCGCTGACTCGCAGCGATGAGGTGCTTTGAAAAACCACCGCTGGTTAGCGGTGGTTTTTCATTTGCGCTGAGTTGCTGGCTTCGCAATCAGCGTGTTAGAACTTTCCCTCGGGCAAGCTCACCGGCTTTGCTTCGAGCATTGCTTCGATCTTTACCAAGTCGTCCAATACAGCGTCGGAGACCGGAGCATCCACCTGCACCACGGCCAGCGCCTTCACCGGCTTGGGTCCGGAGCGCTCGCGGCCCAACGCAAAGTTAGCGATGTTCACGCCGTGCTCGCCCAGAATCGAACCGATCCGGCCAATGACGCCCGGCACGTCGAGGTTGCGGCACACAAGAAGATTGCCTTCGAGCGGCGTCTCAATGTCGATGCCGTCGAACTCCAGCAACCGCGGCTGTTCCCCGTGAATCACCGTTGCGCTGGCGTGGCTTGAACCGGTGGCTGTGTGCAACTCCACAGTCAGAACGCTAGCTGAGCCACCGCGGTGGCTTTCCTGCTTCTCCTCATGCACGCGAATGCCGCGCTCCTCGGCCACTGCAGCAGCGTTGATGCGGTTCACATTCTCCGAACCCTGCAACAATCCTTCGATGGCCGCGTTACGTACCAGGTCCGTCTTGGCCTCAGCCAGCGATCCGCCATAGGTCAGGTGAATAGCCTCGATACCGCTCTTGCCCGCCTGTGCGAGGAATGAGCCAAGCCTCTCAGCCAGGTCGATGTAAGGCGCCAGAACCACGTACTCCTCGTGGCTCAGCGAAGGTAGATTCACCGCATTCTGCACTACGCCAAGCTTGAGATACTCACGCACTTGCCGCGCAATCTGGATCCCCACAGCTTCCTGAGCTTCAGCCGTCGACCCAGCGATATGCGGGGTCAGAATCACGTTGTCTAACTCCGCATAGGGTGAGTCCTTTGGCGGTTCCACTGTGAACACGTCCAGTGCCGCGCCTCCCACTTGCCCACTCTTCAGTGCCGCCACAAGCGCCGCGTCGTCCACCAGTTCACCGCGCGCGCAGTTGATGATGCGCACACCCTTCTTCATTGCCGCCAGAGATTTGGCATTGATGACTCCTGCCGTCTGCGCTGTAAGGCCCACATGCAGCGTGATGTAGTCGGATGTCGCAATCAGCTCATCGAGTGCGACAAGCTTAATGCCATTCTCGCGCGCCACCGCAGCGGAGACAAACGGATCGCTGCCCACGATCTCCAGACCAAACCCTTTGGCACGCCGGGCCACTTCAAGACCGATGCGCCCCAATCCCAGAATGCCCAGTGTCTTGCCGCGCAGTTCCGCGCCTTGCAGGCTCTTCTTTTCCCATTTGCCCGCATGCATGGTGTTGTTGGCCGTTGGCAGTTTGCGCGCCAGCGCCAGCATGAGTCCAATGGTCAACTCGGCCACGGCCACCGCGTTAGCGCCCGGTGTATTCATCACCACCACGCCTCGCCGCGTTGCAGCATCTGCGTCGATGTTGTCCACTCCCACGCCGGCGCGGCCTACCACCCGCAGCTTCGGCGCCTTCTCCATCAGCGCGTCGTCCACCTGCACAGCGGAGCGCACTACCAGCGCATCGGCATCGGCCAAAGCCGCCGCCAATCCGTCCGGCAGTTGGTCGTGCGTCAGAACTTCCCACCCCGGCTCGGCTGCAAATACCGCCAATGTTGCCGGCGAAACCTTTTCTGCCAGAACAATCTTCATCTTGTCTCCCTTGCTCGTTTCCGCGCCTTCATACTCATCGAAGCGGATGTTGTGCTTCTCGCATAAAAGGTCGAACATGCGCACCACGGCCGCATGCGGCTTGCCCTCGCCCCGCTCATACTTGGTAATCGAGTTGGGATGCACGCCCAACCGCTCCGCCATCTCGTATTGATAGAGATCAAGCTTCTTGCGCGCGATCAGCAGCTTCTCTCCAAAGCTCAGTTCCGCCATGCGTCCCTATCCCTTCGACGCATCCGCATACACCTGCTGTGCTGCGGCAACTGCCTTGCCATACTCGACCGGCAGCCCCAGCGTGTCCTTGGCGATATGCTCCATCGCGCCTAGAAACGCCACCGTGTCCAGGTAGTCGAAGAAACCCAGATGCGCCACGCGGAAGATCTTGCCCTGCATCTCTCCCTGGCCATTGGCAGTGACCAAGGCAAAGCGCGTTTTCAGCGCCTTCACTACTTCGCCCGAATTCATTCCTTCCGGAACCGCAACCGCAGTGGCCGCAGCCGCCGGAGCCGTGGGCGCAAATAGCGTAAAGCCCAGTGCCACAAGTCCCGCGCGCGTCGCCGCTGCATTCACCTGCGCATTGTCCACCAGCGCAACGCGGCCTTTTTCGAGGTCGCCGCCGGCTTGCCCGGCAATGTAATCCAGCGCCGCACCCAACCCGGCCACCAGGGCCACCGCGGGCGTGTAAGCGCTCTCGCCCTTGACGGCATTCTTTCGTTCCTTGCGCAGATCAAAGTAGTAGCGAGGATTCTTTGACTTCTCCATCGCCGCCCACGCCTTTTCGCTGATGCTCAGGTAGCTCAGTCCCGGCGGAATCATGACCGCCTTCTGCGAACCGCCAATCAGCACGTCAATGCCCCAACCGTCCACGTCGAAGTGAGTCGTCCCCAAGCCGGTAATTCCATCCACCACCAGCAGCGCATCGGTTTCCTTCACCAGTTTGGCAATCGCTTCCACGTCGTGACGCACCGCGGTCGAGGTTTCGGTAGCCTGCAAGTAGACAGCCTTGTGCTCCGGCTTCAAAGCTGCCTTTACGGTCGCGATGTCGAAGGTCTGCCCGTACGGTGCGGTGACCACGTCCACTTGGCAGCCGAAAGCCTTGGTCAAGTCAGCCCACCGCTCGCCAAATTTGCCGGCTGAAAGCACCAGCACCCGGTCGCCCGGAGATGTCAGATTCGAAACTGAAGCCTCCATCGCACCAGTACCGGAGGACGAAAGCAGCAGCACATCATTCTGCGTGCCGACAAAGACCTTCAATTGCGCCAGAACCTTCAGAAACAGGGCGCGAAATTCCGGCGTGCGGTGGTGAATGTCTGCCGCCGCCATGGCAAACTGAGCGGCCGGCAATAGTGGCGTTGGACCTGGCGTAAAAAGGCGTGTCTTGCGGATCATGTTTTCTCCTCACGGAAAGGCGGCACGCAATAGATTTGTGCGGCGTCAATCACAGAATACACATTTATGTGATTTTTGTGAATAGCAGACTGTGCAAAATCGGTAATAATAGACGTGGCTCGCTATGTAGTGTTAGTCTTGTAATTCAGCGAATAAAATGCGAATATGGAAACTGATTTCCATTGTGGAAATCTTTCCAGATCGCAGGTTACTTTTGCATTGACACCGCATCAAATACGGTAAAACATTGGGTTTACGGCGCGCTGGTTTTCACGGATTCGCGAACCTCGATTGTGGAAAATGAGTCCTAAATGGTCATTTCATTGGTTTTGGATCGAGAAGCCGGAAGTTCAATATCTGGGGAAAGGAGCGACGATCATGCCATTTAGACTGCCTGTTAAGAGCGGCAAGGAGAAGCGGCTTACTGAATTAATCCTCTATGTGAGCAGAAAACTCTCTGATGACCAATATTTCGGCCAGGTGAAGCTGAACAAAGTTGTGTTCTTTTCTGACTTCACTGCTTTCGGAAAACTGGGCGACACGATTACCGGGGTCGAATATCAGCATTTGGCTGAAGGCCCAGCCGCTAGGCCGATGTATCCAATTCAGGAGAGGATGCGACAGGCTAAGATCCTCGAGATTGAGACCAGACCCGTTTTTGGACGCAAACAAGACAGACCCGTCCCCCTCCGTGAGCCTGATTTAAGCATTTTTGGGGAGGATCAAATCGCCATTGTCGATTACTGGATAGAGAGGCTACGGCCCCTGACTGGCAAGCAAGCAAGCGATTTATCGCATGACACATTTGGCTGGAAAACTACCAGAATGGGGGAGACTATCTCTCCTGAGTCGGTTTTCATCTCGTGGAGGACACCGACAGCCAAGGATATAAAGCGAGGACAGGAGTTGGCAAAGAAATATGGCCTGTTGGCCTAGGAACGTCAGTGAGAACGATTCGCTGGGAACATGTCACACAAGAACAGATCGCAGCCATCGGATGTGGATTTAAGAGATTCGATGACATGTTCCTGTATCTGGAGGTTGCTCTTTGTACACATCCGCATGTTTTCGAACGAATCGAAGGAACGAAACTAAGTGTTTGCTTCACAAATGATTTTTGTGGCGAATCATTTCCGGATATTCCACATCTCAGGATATTCTTCTACTACGATCAGAATTATATTTACATCGTTGCCATTGATGCTGGCCCAGAATATGACAAGGAAATTTCCTAAATGAGAACGCCCCAGATAATCCCGTATTCGCCAGATTTATTACTGCCAGTTCTTGCGGCCCCGGGTAAATGGAATCCTGGCGGATTCCGCTTCCCGGGGCGCCCAACAGGCTAACGGGCAGGTGATAGGGACAGAGAGTCTTGCTCAAACGGAAGAGCTTCGCTGGTTAGCGATGCCCTCCTCCACCACCGCCGCCATGAAAGCCGCCGCCTCCGAAGCCTCCCCCATGGAAGCCGCCACCGTAGTACCCGTGGCCATAGTACCCATGACCGTAGAAGCCACGCCCACCCCAATAGCCGCCATACCAGCCCCACGGCGGATAGAACCCAAAGCCGAACGGGCTCCAATAAGGTCCCAGTCCGATAAATGTGTAGTCCCACATGTATGGATCCCAGTACCAGCCGGGATAGAAGCCTTCCGCTCCGGCGTACTCAGGTGCGATCTGGTTGTTGGCTTCGGTCAGATACTCTGACCGCAGGCTGCTCCAGTTATAGAACTGGTCTTCGGCATCGCGAGGATCGAAGTTGATCGACTTTGCTTCGACATTCGCCGCCAGCGTCATCTCGTGGTGTTCCTTGATTTCCTTGTACCTTCCGTCGCCCTCATTGACGGCAGCCTTGCCCTTGAACACCAGCGCGGTAGGTTGCGTAGCATTGAACTCGTAAAAACCGGGCTTCTGCAGTTGCGTGGATACGCCCCCATCCACAATTTCAAGGTTGTTCTGCGGGAACAACTGGTCCACTTCGACGGCTGCGCGGCCCTTCACCACTTCCACCTGAGTGTTCGTCAAATCGGGAGAGATCATCTTTACGTCGCTGTTGCTGTCAAGCCGCAGAAAGACTCCTGGGGTCAGCAGTAACTCCGCCTTACCTGTTTCTGTGGAGAGGTCTTCTCCAGAATTGAGATCGGCCCTGCCCACGTCCCGCCGATACAGCGGCCTTCCCCCGAGGAACACCGAGCCCTCCACGTAGTTCACGGTGCCCGGGCCAGCCTGGTTTGTATTGGAAGCCTGATCGGGATCAGCGCCGAACGCCTGCGCCGATACCAATCCGGCACACAATAAAGCAATTGTCGTGAATCTCGACATCATCGCCTTATACCTCGGTTTTAATAGATGTGGAAAGGTGCAAAAAGTTGTGGGTTTGCACGTGGCTGCTGTAGGTGATTTGCGTGAGACAAAAGTCAAAAACAACCGCAACTAAAGCGCTTTTCTAGTGTCCGTAGGCGTGTGGCCGTTTCGGGCGGCCAAGAGCTCTTTCTGTGCGCCAGCGCTGCACTGAAGATGCCTTACTTTGAGAGCGACGCCCGGAATCACCGCGGCGTTTTGAGCACTTTTTGCAGATGAGAGCGAGCCTTCCCATATCAGGCGATAAACTTCTTATGTAGCTTTTTTGGAACTGCATATTGTTCAACGGAAGGCAAAAAGAAAATGACCGACGCAGGCGCACTGGAAGCGATCATCACGCAACAGACAATTACCGCCATGAAGGCTCACGATTCCGTGCGCACCGGCACGTTGCGTCTCATCAAGAACGCGCTCAAGAACAAGGCAATTGAGAAGCGCGCGCCGCTGACCTCGGCCGAGGAGCAGCAGGCGCTGGCCACGATGATCAAGCAGCGCCGCGACTCCATTGAGCAGTTTACCAAGGGCAACCGGCCCGAACTGGCCGCCATTGAAGCCGCGGAGATTGTTGTAATTGAGGAATTCCTTCCCAAGGCTCTGGACGAAGCCGGCCTGCATGCACTTGTAGCCGAAGCAATCGCGGAAGTCACGGTATCCTCCGGCAAGGCACCCACCCCAAAGGAGATCGGGGTGGTAATCAAAGCCGTCCAGGCCAAGCTACAGGCCTCTGGCCTCCGCGCGGAGGGGCGTCTGGTCAGCGAGGCTGTCAAGTCAGCTTTGGCGGTCTAAGGCAACCACCGACTTGGAGAAGCTCCGTTCTCCGCCGTGCGATGCGCTCGATTGATCTCTTCGTCATCCCGCGGAATCGATCATGTTCTGCCGCTTCGGCGTCTACATTTGTGCGAACCCCAATCGGAGGCTGCTCAGCCATAAGGTGACAGTTCGTTCGCCTTATGGCTGAGCAGCAGCCTGCAAATCAGAAGTTATACTTCAGCGATAGTTCCACAATCCGAGCGTATCCGGCGCCGGAGTATGGAGACTTCTGATTCATGCATCCCCAGACGTCGGAGTCCGCTCCGCAACTCCCCGTCGCATTCACACCAAGAATGCTGCTGTTGGTGTAGAACGTATGACCTCCGTCCTTCGTTCCGTACTTGAGCGTAAGAAGGTTATTTCCGCTGAAGCCCCAGAGCGAGTGGTTCATGAAGTCGAATGCCGACGCCCTGAACTGCACATTTTGCCTCTCTGTGATGTTAAAGGTCTTGTAGACAGTCAAGTCGGAGTCGGTATAAATAGGTCCGCTCAGATACGGTGATACCTGTCGAACTCCCTGCGTCCCGATCACCGGCGCGCTGAAGCAGGACAGATTCACTTTCTGCAGAGACTGCAGTCCGTTTTTCGGATTGCATGTGGTGATGGGAAGGATCGAGTCCGCATCTGTTCCGAAGTACGATTTTGTCGTCAACGCTTCAATGTCGTTCCCGCTCGAGTCCTGCTTCTCCAGGCTTAGCCCAAGGTTCTGCGACGAATTCGATTGCAGGTTTCCGCCCGTTTGGAAAGTTGTTATGCCAGAGACGGTCCACCCGTTTGCCGACCCACTCACCAGCTTTTGCCCGCCGTGGTAGAGATTTCCAAGACTGTAAGCGTAAGAGGCGTTGAACACCTGCGGCCGATCGATAGCCAGCACGCCGTAGTTGCCGTGAACCGTAAAGGCATCCAGAGTGCTTCCGATAATTCCCAGCGCCTTCGACCATGTGTAATTAAAGTCAAAGGAAGAGTGGCCCGCCTGTTTGAGCCAGGCGATCTGCAGCCCGTTGTAGTTGGAGTAACCGGCGTGCTCTTTTACCGCCACCGAGTTAGTACCGTATCCATAACACCCGCCGGCAGGCACCGAGCATCCGGAGTAAGGATAGTAGTCCTCCAGCGTGTAAGTCGAAGTGTTGTCCGGGTCGGCCGGCGCGGCGGCGTCCGTCACCGGATCGGCTTTAAATAACCCTCCAAGAGGAATCTTGTTTACGTTGGAAAACTCCGAGCCGCCAATGCCCGAACCGTCGCTCTGGCCGCCCATCAGCAAGTGCTGCGTGCTGTTCCCCACGTATGCCACTTCGAGCAAGGTCCTCCAAGGGAGCTGCCGATCCACTGTCAGGTTCCACGCGTAAGTCGTTGGCATGAAGATATCGTTATAGTCCGCTGCGGCGATGCCACCCGCCGGCTGCGCATTGCCCGATGGCGTCTGCAGCGGAATCTGCGCCAGCGTGATTGCCTGCCCACCGGGGGAGTTGTAGGTCTGCATCTCCTGCGACGTGCTCAACGGACCGCCATAGTCGTTGTATTGATCGTTCCACACATACTCACCCCATCCTCCCCGAATCACAGTTTGACCCTGCCCTTGAAGGTTGTAGGAGAACCCGACGCGCGGAGATGTGTAGAACGTATGCGCCGGCGATCCGGAGTTCGGGATGCCCGGATCGATGCCATGCCAGCGCACGCCGGGATACGGAACCACCATCGATTTGGCCGCCGCGTTTTCTGCCACGTCGGTGGCGTACAGCTGCGGAAGCCAGACCGCCATACCCACGCCCTGGCGGTCATACCATCTCCCAACATGATCGAACCGAACTCCCGCGCTGATGTTCAGGCGCGAATTGAATCTCCAGTCATCCATCACATACGCGGAGGTGGTGCGGTAGGCCATGTCCTGATCTGGCTCGTAGCTGTTTTGGCTGAAGCCATTGATGCCATTGTTAGGCGAGGCAATGCCCATAATCAGGTTCGCGGTTGGGTTGTAAGAGCCAATTTGAATGGACGTGGGCAACGTGCTCCCGGTAACGCCATTCGGATAAGGCTGGCTTCCGAAGCTCAACTCGCCGTTCGGGTACGCATACACTCCCTGGTTGTTTCCCACCAGTTCGGTGAAGGCCCCAACCTTGAAAGTGTGCGCTCTCCACACCTTGGTCAAGTTGTCGGCAAATGACGGGATCGCCTTTTTGGTGGGATAGGCTCCGGACGCATTGAAGAAAGCCGGCTGCGAAATATCCGGGAATGTCATTGCGCCGGCGGAGTTGAGGGATGGAGCTACGAGAGAGGCCGAGTTATAAATAGTGGAGTACGGAAATCCCAATGTGCTCTTGTAGACGGCCTGTAGATTCGTTGCGGAATACGGTTCATTCGCCCAACCCCAGCCGAAGATAAACTCGTTGGTCAACGTTGGAGTAATTACGTTCACCATGTTCGCCGTCGCTACCCGCGAGGTAACCGGTTGTGTTAACTCGCCCCCCGGATAGGCAACATCGTACGACGGGTTAAAGTAGACGTGTCCAACCGTGAGGTAAGTCGTCGAACCGTCCTGATAGGTAAAGAACAGTTTGTTGTTAGCGTTGATGTTATAGTCCACTCTTCCACGCCAGACATAGCCATTCTGCTGGTTTGAAATATTCTCGACGTAGTTATACCCGCCGGGTGTCGTAGCCGGGTTGGCATTGGCGGCGGGAAACATCTTCATGATCGCTGCAGCGCCGGGATCAAGATATCGTGCAGGAATTACGCCGCCAGCGATGGGCGTTCCGTCAGGTGCATAGGCGCCAGTCAGGTTGTTGCACCAGTTGGTTGCGGTGGAACTGAAGCCATTGGGGCAAAGTGCCGAGTTGCCAGAGCCGGTGGAAGTGAAGTTCCCGCTCATCATCCCCGCGCTGGGAATGTACGATTCCAGTGGGCTGCCCGCCGGAAGGGTCTGCTGATAATTCTCGTAACCGGCCCAGAAGAAGAGTTTGCCGCTTTTGTCGAATTGTGTTCCTGGTATAAGTATCGGGCCACCAATGTTACCGCCTGGATAGTAATACTGGCCCGCCTGACGCGGCGTCTTCGAGTTGTTATTCAGCCAGGTATTCGAATTGAGCACATTGTTGCGAGCATAGAGATAGGCCTCGCCGTGAAACTTGTCCCCGCCGCTTTTGCTCGTTGTGTTAATTACCACCGGACCATTCGGCGCATCGGCACCGAATGACTCCTGCACCTTCACTTCAGACGTCATATCAGGATTGGGTACGGCGATTGAATAGCAGTTGCAGCCGGGATCGATGATATTGGCCCCGTCCAGCAGGAACGACGTGCCTCCGCGGTAGGGCGAGCCGCTGGGTGAATAGCCTACTCCCACAGTGCTGCCTGTCGGCGCTTCTGCTGAAAAATCAACGGAACTCCCGCCAGAGGTTCCATTCGGAACAGAGGTCACGCCAGGCAGCACCTTAAGCAGCTCGGAGATGTTGCGGCCTTCCAGAGAGAGTTTTTGAATGTCCTCGCTGCTCAATACCTCCGCACGTTCGCCGGAGTCCGTGGGCACAATCTGTGCCGCTTCCGCTGTTACCGAGACCGAGGCGCTGGCCTCTCCCACCTTGAGCTGGATGCCTGACACTTCGCGTGTGTCGCCGGAATTCATGACGATGCCGGTCTGCTTCCAGGGTCCAAAACCTTTTGCCGTCACGCTCACTGTGAAGGTGCCCGGCTGCACGGCGGCAAATGTAAAGTATCCTGTGCCGTTGCTCACTGTCGCACGTGTGTCGTTTGTGGACTCGTTCACCAGCGTGACCGTGGCATTCGGAATCACCGCTCCTGTTGTGTCGGTCACTGTTCCTGACAAGCTACCGGTAGTGATCTGCGCAAATACCCTGGGTGTCAGGAGAAGAAGCGCGAGCGCCGTGAGCGTAGTTTTTATTTTCCGACTGAAGATCGAATGAATGGGTGGCAGACTTTCCCGCGTCATTGAATGAGTCCTCCTATTAGCGCGTGTCCATCGAGCGTCTGTGAAACTGATAATTCGCGGCGCGCCTACCTACGCCGCAGCACTAACTAGACCAATTGAGCACAAAACGCAGAAGATCCCCTTCCACCTCGTGGCGGCAGGGTAACGGCGGATTGGCTTTGCTTGCTTAAACAGGCTCTGTAAGCGTGCCATCTCAGCCAAGGGAAACTCCAAGTTGTTAAACCTTGGATTCCTCCATTGCACTTCGTTGGAGCGCTTCCACTGTCATACCGATCGGAAATGGGCGCACGCCGCTAGCCTGTGGTCACAGTGGGCTGGCGATGAAGGTAGCGCAAGTAGGTTACGGTTTCTTACAGTGTGAATATCCGTTGATGGTGGTTTAAATGATTGGTGGCATTTAACTTCACTTTTTCATAGACCCCGATCAGACGCTCAGAACTGGAATTGCGCCGCAAGCAAAGCACCATCTCTTCGCCCATTACGTCTATTCATACAGCAGAATGATGCCCCTGGGCATCTATCTCGATAGAAGTCGGAGCGAGTCGCGGCCGTGAACTTCCTCGTTACGTAAACGTCAACAGCGCAGAAATTGCTATGGCATCAATGATCGATCCGATCGGGAACCATCAGGTTCGTGGTGAGGATTGCTCTGAAGTCCTTTCCGAAAAGGAAGCTATCGTCCAGGAACTGGAATCTATCCTGAACAGCGCCTTTTTCCGGACGACCAGACGCGCTAAGCAATTCCTCACGTATGTCGTGCAATACAAGTTGGACGGGAATCACGAACCGCTCAAAGAGCGCATCATCGGTGCGGACCTCTTTCAGCGTCCTGCAAGCTATTCCACTGGCGACGACGCCGTAGTGCGTGTTCAGGCGGGCGATGTTCGCCGAAGACTGGAACAGTATTACCATGCAGTGCCCAACCACAAAGTCGTCCGTATCGAACTTCCTCTCGGATCCTATACTCCAGAGTTCATTTGGAGTCATGCCGATGTTCCCCAGGAGAATGCGCCTGAAATCCAAGCGTCTCCGAACAGCCCAGCTAACGCCCCGACTTTGGTGGCGCAGATAGATCGACGAGTCACGCTTCGCAGAGTCATGGCAGGGATTGTCGTCGCCATGCTGCTGTTGCTTTCCATGGCCTTTTGGGCAGTCGACCGTTACCGCGTAACAGCTCCCAAATCAGCTCTTGAGCAGTTCTGGTCTCCGGCGTTTGGCACTTCCGAGCCGATCCTGATCTGCCTCGCAAAACCCGCTGTGTTTCGGCCAAACGCAGAGCTGTATCGCATGCACGCTCATCCGGGCCAATTCAACACCGAGTCTGAGCGCCTGGAACAATCACCGCCATTGCGACCAAATGACAAACTCGAGTGGCGCGACATGGTCGAGTTCCCGGAGTACGGGGTGGCGAGCGGAGATGCATACGCGGCTGTACAACTTTCCAATATGCTGGTTCGCACTGGAAAAGCCACTCAACTGAGAATTGGCGATAACTACTCTTTTGAAGATCTGCGCAATTTCCCCGCGATTGTCGTTGGAGGCTTCAATAACCGGTGGGCAATGCGCATTACGTCGAGCCTCCACTTCACATTTGCTGAAGAGAATGGAGCGCAGATGATTCGGGAGCAAGGTCCAACGGGACGCACCTGGCGCGTCAAGTGGGTTCCGAAAGGCAGTGGCACCGTTGCGTCCGAAGACTATGGCCTGGTTTCCAGGCTCATCGACTCAAAGACCGGACAATTCGTCGTCTGTGTCGCGGGCATTACAGCAGACGGTACACAGGCAGTCAGTGAATTCGTCTCGAACCCTGACTACCTTAAAAAGGCTCTTCAAAATGCTCCGCCCAACTGGGGGCAGAAGAATCTGCAGATCGTCGTCAGGACCACCGTAACCGACTCTGTCGCAGGACCTCCGCAAGTTGTCGCTCTTTACGCTTGGTGAGGAGAGCACGCCAAAGCCCGGCGGGCCCCCGGATCCTTCTTGACCGGCAACCGCACCTGACTCATCGAGCAGTCACACTCATTGCGCCGTTGAGGCCCAAAAAGGGAGAATGCGGCCAGATGGGCTTCTGACTCAAAACTTGCTACCATCGATGCAAATGTTCCCTGAGCCTGAACCTCCGGCTGATAGCCACCGAGTAGCGATCCTCGGGAGTGCTGTCGACAGGGCAATCGCGAGACGATACGGTGAGTCCGGCGCGCAGTTGTATGGAGTGACCCCGGAGCGCTTCTATCAGATCGTTGCCGGCGTCGTGCATCGATATGCCGCGTGCTCCGGGGAACGCGAGCAAGTTGAGCTCGTGGTGTCGCTGCGAGTGGAAGAGCTTGTGCTGGCGCGCGCTTGCTCTGCGGGAAGCGAGGCCGCATGGGAGGTCTTTATCCCGCGCTTTCGTGCGGCGCTCTACGCAACCGCCTGCCGTCTCACCAGGGACGAAACTGCGGGACGAGAGCTCGCCGATGAACTTAACGCCGATCTCTACGGAATTCCCGATAGCGACGGTCGCCGCATTTCGAAGCTTGACTACTACATGGGCCGTGGCTCTCTCGAAGGCTGGCTCCGCACTGTGTTGGCGCGGCGGCATATTGACCGCTGTCGCTCCCGCTCGAACGATGTAAGTCTCGATGAGCAGATCGAACATGGAGTTTCCTTCGCGCAAAGTCCTCAGATAGCCGCTCCGGTGAGCGATGAACGAGTGGGTGTCGCCATTGCTCACACCCTAACCGAGCTCAACCATGAAGAGCGCTTTCTCCTCGCTTCCTATTTCCTGGATAAACGTACCTTGGCCGACATTGGACGCCAGACCGGGGTGCATGAGTCCACCGTCAGCCGCAAGCTCGATCGGCTGACAGGCACGTTGCGGAAGCGCGTCCGAAGACACCTGCAACACGCGGGGGTTCATCCGCAGCGCTGCGATGAACTGGTACGGCAGATCGATGTGCGCGACATCGATGTGGATGTGGCAGCAAATTTGAAGCAAGAAAGAACAGCCGGAACGTTCTAAAAGAAGATGGAATTGCCACATGAAGCAATTTGAATACAATCCGTTGCAGCAGGAACTGGCACGAAGTCGGCAGGTCGGGCCACATCCTGATTCCGACCTGTTGACGGCCTTTGCGGAAGGTACTTTGCTTGAGCGAGAACGCCAGGAAGTGTTCGCACACCTGGCCACTTGCGCCGACTGTCGCGAACTGCTCAGCGCCGCGACAGCAACCGCACCTAGATTCGCGTCACGTCCGATTGTCGGGTCGAAGCCTTTCGTGGTGCACCGGTCCGCGCACCCAGTGCTACGCGCCTGGCTTCCCTGGGCAAGCATTGCCGCAGGCATCTTCTTGGTCACCTCAGTCGGATGGGTCTATAAACAGAAACTGGAGTTGAAACAGCGCGTCACAACTGCAGCGAAGAATGAGCCGGATGTCCCGTCCACGAAGATTCAGCAAGAGCATCCGGCGCCTGTCGTGGAGCCGGAAAAACAGATCAGCAAGACTGCGCCCGGCTCGCCCGCGAAGCAGTTGAAGACAACGCAATCAGACTCCGGGGTTCAGAGTAGATCGGCCTCGAAGTCTATGTCGGAAGATCCTGTTACACGACCATCCGTTACTGCACGGAATAGTTCCACATTCGCCAACACAGACTCGGCCCGCGCATTGTCCAACCTCTCTGTAACTACTCCCTCGGTACGCCCCCACTGGCGCATTGACAGTCTGGGACACGCGGAACGATCCTTCGGCGATGGAGCCTGGCAGCCTGTACTCCCAAATGAAATTGCGAAGATGCGGGTTGTGTCCGTGTTCGATGCAGAGGTATGGATCGGCGGCGAAAGCGCGCGGCTTTATCGCTCCTCAGACAACGGAAATAGTTGGATCGTCGTGCCTCTGCCAATGAAGAATGGTACCGACCATGTCATCGTCCACATTCGTTTCCAGACGCCGAAAGTGGGCACAGTCGAAGCCTCCGATGGAACTTCATGGACCACACAGGACAGCGGCGCTTCGTGGAACTGATGCCTTGTGGAACTTCCCCTCACAGCAATCGGTATTATTACTCGCTGTCAATGCAGCTTCGACTCGGAACTATTTCTCGTCGCTTGTTACTTCATATCCCACGTGAAAAGGTTTGAGAGGCCTAGTCAACGGCAGGTGATCTTGCGCAATGATTTCGTTGGCTTGCGCGAGGCGCTCTGAAGGCAGCGGATGAGTGCGGAAGTAACCGTTAAGCCCATCGATGGCTAGTTGACTCAGCTCATCCGTTGGGGTCTCGGCGTGGATCACGAACTCACTGCGAAGCTTGGTCCACCGCTCCAGCATGTTCACCGCCCCTCGCGGCGAGTAGCCAGCCGCGGCCGCGACGCGAACTCCTTCGCGGTCAGCCTCGAACTCCTGGTCCTTGCTGTAGCCGTCCTGCCATAACGAGATTGGGATCTGCGCGACGGCTGCTACAATGTCCAGATTCAGATTATTGAGTTGCGCCTCAATCTGCACACGTTCGACTGCGTGGTAATGATCGATGTGCTCAATCTCGTGTCCGAGCACAAAGGCAAGCTCGTCCTCGCTGGTCATCTGGTCGAGGAGCCCCTGGCCAATAAAGACGTGCCCGCCGGGCAACGCAAAGGCATTGATCGTATCCACATTCGGGATGAGATGGAAGTGATAAGCAAGCTTGCGCCTCGTGTGCGCAGCCACGTGCCCGCCGATCTCGTCGAGGTATCGTTGCATCGCCTCCGATTCTGAAGTTTGCGTGGGCTGTACGGATGCATACTGCTGCGCAAGCTCGTCGCCAATACGCATCTCCTGGTCGTCAGATATCCGTGTGAAATGCATTGGCACGCGTGTCAGATCGCGCTGCCAATCCGCGGTTGCGTTCACAACCGCGTTCACGCTCACAGTATCTTGTCGCCTGCGCTGCGCAAAGTAGAGAGCGGCGCCGGAAATCAGGAGGATAGCGACCAGGGCCAGAATGCGCTTCATAGCAGCCGTCTCACGATCTCGCGGTACCGTCCGTAAAGCGTGGAGACCAGAGTCAACGCCGCGCCCAGCGCAATGAAGGTAATGTAACGGTCGCGTTCATCCAACTGCCAGGCATCGCGAAATACGATCTTGCCCACGCAGAGAAGAAGCAGCAACAGTCCGGTGATACGATAGCTGCGTTGGCTCGCCAGGAGACCCAGCACAATCACCATCACTCCTTCAATACCCCATGACAGCGTGACCATTCCCGGCTCCATCTTGACCGCGATCATAAAGCTGACGAGAACAATGGGAGCAAAGAACAGGAGCTGTTCGGGATACTTCAAGGCCGTATAGCGGCTGAGAAACGACAGGTCAGTGCGCTCGGCATATCGTTTGTGAAGACGAAACGCAATCGGTAGCGCCGCAAGCAGAACTGCGGCTGTGAGAGAAAGCACCGCGGCGTTACCCCGCCATCCTCCTTCGACAAAGTAACTTCCGCCAAAGACATTGTGCGCGAGGCCTCGACCTACAATTCCGGCAAGCAAAAGCGCTGCCTGCTGATGAAAGACTTCCTTATCAAGTAGCAGAGTCGATCCAAGAAGTACCACCGCCAAAATCGCCCATGCAAGGACGATCCATTCCGCAGGCGTCTGGAAATAGAGGAGAGCCGCGACGGAGCCGGTGCCGAAGTAAGCAATCAGATCTCCGGCCGACCAGTGTCCGATCTCTGGAGCCGCCTTGCCGGATTGCATTCGTGCCCACACAAAGAAAAAGATCAAGACAATGGGCGCAACCGTGTAGATGCGTGGACTGAGCGCTTCACCCGGTAGTGTTGCGGCAGTGAGATTGACGAAGAAGATGCGCGCGAACGCCGCACCAAGCGCAACATAGGCCTGCAGGCGAAGTTGTTTTTGCTGGCGCCACGTTCCGAATTCAAAAAGCAGAAGCCCGAAGACTGCCAGCCCAATGGCCACACTGATCGGCTGCAACTCGCTCCACAACAGCCACGCGGCGATGCCTGACCCAGCCCACGTGTATGCGTGACGTGCTCCTGAATGGCGAAGCGACTCCGGCATGCGCACCCAGAGAGCCATGGCATACAGTACAGCTACCAGGATTCCAACCGTGATCAACCGCAGGTCGACGCCATGCCACTTATCCAGTGTGTACAGATTGAAAGTAACCGCGCGCAAGACAGCCAGCAGAGTGAGCATGTGCGCTTGATAAGGGAGCTCTTCAATATCGAAAATGCGATCAACGATCGCGAGTGCGAGCGCAAACACGGCCCAGATTGCCGCCAGCCAAGGCTGCGAAGATTCGTTCCAGGCGAGTGTTGCAATCAGTGCGGTTGCGCCCCACGTGTGTACCCACGCAGCGGGACGCCGGTAGGAGGCGTCTGGTAATGTGCAAAAACGCGATATCGCATAAAGCGCGCCGGCACAGGCGAGGAACGGCAGATAGCGGTCTCTAGAGTTTTGTGCGAAGAGGTTGATGGCTATGAGCTGGCCGGTCACCATGGCGGCGAGCACGTGCTCCTGGTAGGCAAGCTCCCCAATTCTGATGCGGCGGCCAACGAGCGCAAGAACTACCGCCAGCGCCATCCACGCGTACGCGATACTCATTGGAGGCATTTCCAGCCACGCATGAGTGACAAGCAAGGCCGTCGCGGTCCACAGAGCAACGGTGCGAGGGACAAGACGAAAATCCTTGACGCGTGAAAGTGCCCAGGATGCCCCGTAACAGACGACAGCAAGGATCGGTAGAGTCACCAAGCGCCCTGCGACGTGGTGCGGATAGAGATCGAACAGGTGGGAGTTGAAAAGCACCGCACGAGCCCCCACCGCGATAAACAGCGCACTTGCCTGTACGGTGAGGTGTTTGTTGTTCAGGTATCGGGTGCCGAGAGCCGCGCCCAACATCAACACAGACCAGCCGATCGCGGTCCAGTCGTTGGTGAAGAGACCCCACACACCGAGGAAGGCAGTTACGCACCCGATGTAACTTTGAGAAGTTGCAATGGGGCCGTCAAACGAGCCGAAAAGATGCTGCCACCTCGGGCGGACAAAGAGCGAGTTCAAGTAGAAAAGAACGCTGCATGTGACCAGCAGGATTCCGTCCTGAATAAGCTGCGCTTCAGAGGTCTGGCGAAACTCGACGATATGCTGAGCTTCGTAAATGATGAGCAGACCGGTGAAGAGTCCCGCAAGCAATCCGAGGCGGCGAAAGACAGCTTCCACTTGGACGATGCCGGCAACCAACAGGACTTCGGCGGCAATCATCCAGAACAGCGCAATGTTGTTGCCGCTGAATCTGAAGGGCACTGAAGCGAACATCAACATGGTGCCCACCACAGTGAGCAGGATGAATGCGGCACGGCGGCGCCGTGTGATTGGCAACTGGCCACAAAAGAACTCTGCCGCACCGATGGCTAGTATTCCGTAGAAGACCAACTCCGGGTGCGTCGATTGGAACTTCATGACCACGCCAAGGAGCATTGTGTTGAGCAACGCCGCGATGCTCGAGATGGTTTCGTCGCGTGGGGTGCGAATCGTGCGCGCAATATAGGAGATGCGGAAGATGGCCCAGTAGAGGATGAGGATGATGGCGCTGGGCCAAAACTGAGGAAACGGGTGCCCCGCCATACCGTCGGGATACAGCCTGTAGAGCCAATAGAAATGATTGCCGAAACTGGCCAGGATGCCGAAGACCTCAAGCTCGAACCAGCTCATACGCAGCGCGATGGCAACAATTCCGAAGGCCAGAATTACCTCAGCCGTTAGTGCATATACGCTATCTTGACTCAGTGCAATCGTTGAAAAGGCGAGAAGGAAAGCAAGACCAGTCACTAACTGCGACTTATAGCGCAAGGTATGCGCCACCATTGCAACGGCGACGACGAGCATGAGTACACAATTGAGCGTATTGGAGCTCATCACTGTCATTGCCGGAACGTGGTACATGGCGTAGGAGGTGAAGAACAGCAGCGCCCAGCCTCCGCCAATTCCCGTACGGCCTACAAGGCGGTAACGCTCTTTCCCTTCGAGGCGAATGCCTCCGCCGAGCAGCACGCCTGCCGCGGCATAGATCATGGCGACTCTCGCTCCCGGTCCCATGGAAACAAGGGCCACGCGACCCAGCAGCGCGAAACCCAGGACCAGCAAGATGATGCCCAGCTTGGCAAACAGGTTCATGCCCAGAACTTCTTCTAGTGGAAGCGTGGCGCGCAGGCGTTCCGCGAAACTCGTGGATGGCGGCGCGTTCTCAAGTGCAGCAAAACGAGGGGCCGCAGCCTGCACGGGAGGACGCGGCGGTTGCGTCGCGATTGGAGGCTGAGAAGGAGCGGGAGGAACTGGCCGCGGAGCAGCCTCTGGTTGCGCGTCGCTCCTCGCTGCAGTCATAGTGTGCGACGGCAGAGCCGTGGGCAGTACGCTTGTCGGTTGCGGACTGAGAGATATTGGACTGACTACCGGCTCAATGCGCGGTGTAGGCTGGGACGGCTGTGACGCGGCTTGCTTGAGAAACACTTGCGCTGCCGGTGCGGGCACCGAGTGCGAAACAGTGGAGGGTCTGAGCGCGACCTCCGGAACTATAGGTGACGCGACGGGATGCGGCGGGCTGGCTACCACGAAAGGCTCGACAACTGGCTCCGGGACAGGTTTGACCCTGGGTGCGTCGGCCGCGGGCGTGGGCGAAGAAGCTGGGATCGGCTGGCCTACCCGCTGCGAGACCTCGGCGAGTTCGCGGCGAAGCCTTGCAACCTCACCGGTCAGGTCAGAGATTTTATCGCGATATTCATAGGAGCTTTCTTCAAGTTGCTTGTGGGTATTCGCGGATCGAACCAAAGCGATGATGGCGATGATCGGACCCCCGAGTAGGAATCCGCCGACCAGTACAACAATGATTTCCATACTTTGACACCCTCGACTGACAGAGATCGATGCCTGAAGAAAGAACGGGCTGAACAAGGTCGCTTGCAATTATTTTGCAAGCGAGTCGTCGCGGGGCGTTCTGGTAGAGATTGAAATCAACCGTGTGAGTCAATGACTCGGAAGTATAACCCAATTCAACTGGACCGGCGCTATAATCGACCCCACTTAGCTCAAACGACGAATTCATCAGGTGAATCATGGATAGCCACGCCGAGACTGTGCCCATAACACCAGAAGCACCCCGCAGCGAACGCGGCTTCTGGGCGCTGATTGTTACGCAGTTTCAAGGCGCCTATAGCGATAACATTTTGCGGAACCTGCTGCTGGCCATGATTGTCGGCATGGGATTGGCCGGCAGTGAGCGCGCGACGTTTGTGTCGTTAGTCACATTCCTTTTCTCCATGCCGTTCGTGCTCTTCAGCATGACAGGAGGCTGGCTTGCGGATCGGTTCAGCAAGCAGCAGGTCACGCTCTGGACCAAGGCGATGGAGATTGGCGCCATGACCCTGGCAACCGCGGGGTTGGCGACAGACTCGCGTCCCACGACGCTGGTTGCCCTGGGACTGGTCGCCACCCAGGCGGCGCTCTTCGGACCCTCAAAGTATGGCCTGTTGCCTGAACTGCTCCCTGCCAAACGTCTGTCCTGGGGAAACGGCGTCATCGAACTGGGAACCTTCCTGGCGATCATTGTAGGAACGGTGACCGGAGCCGCACTGGCGGAGCGTTTTCATGACCGCGAGGTTTATGCCGGCTACATTCTGCTGGCTCTCGCAATCGTGGGGTTCTTCACAAGTCTCGGCATTGACCGCGTCCCGGCGGCCGCGCCGGAGAAGAAATTTCGCATCAACTTTCTCGGCGATCTTTGGCAACAGATCGGCCTTATGCGCAAGGACCAGGCGCTGTTTCTCGCTGTACTTGGAAACACCTACTTCTGGTTTCTTGGCTCGCTGCTCTTTTCAACGGTGGTCGTCTACGGGCCGGACGTGCTGCATATTGGACAGACGAAAACCGGCTATCTGAATGCCGCTCTGGCGGTGGGCATCGGCATAGGAAGCATGATCGCCGGCCTGGTGAGCGGAAACAAAATCGAGTATGGGTTGATTCCACTCGGCGCCATCGGCATGACCTTCACTGGTCTTGCGCTGGGCGGATTGCACTTCGGTCTTGTCGGCTCAGGCGTTCTGCTTGCGGTCCTGGGCTTCTGGGCTGGATTCTACGCAGTACCTGTCAATGCGCTCATTCAGCATCGACCGGCGGAGAAGGACAAGGGCGGCATTATCGCCGCGGCAAACCTGCTGTCCTTTGTAGGAATTGCTCTCTCCTCTGGTGTTTACTACATCTTCACAGCGTTCATCCATCTCAATCCGCGCGGAGTAATCGTCGCTGCGTCCTTCATCACCGCATTGGGTACGGTGTATGTGCTGCTGTTGTTGCCGGAGTGGTTCGGGCGCTTGCTGCTGTTCTTCTTCACCCATACCGTCTATCGCGTAAAGGTTCTGGGGCGCGATAACTTCCCCGACAAAACCGGTGCTCTGCTGGTGTGCAACCATATGTCGTTTGTGGATGCCTTGCTGCTGATTGCTTCCACGGACAGGCCCATTCGTTTTCTCATGTACAAGGGCATCTACGACAACAAGTTCATCAAGCCCTTCGCCAGAGCGATGAAGGCGATTTCCATCTCCAGCGAACAAAGGCCACGCGACATGATTCGCTCGCTGCGCACGGCCAGCGAAGCGCTACGTCAGGATGACATTGTTTGCATCTTTGCCGAAGGGCAAATCACGCGTACCGGCCAACTGCTTCCTTTCAGGCGCGGCCTCGAACGCATCGTGAAGGGCATCGAAGCGCCCATTATTCCCGTCAATCTTGACGGCGTGTGGGGCAGCATATTCAGCTTTGAGCGTGGACGGTTCCTGTGGAAGATGCCGCAGCGCATTCCCTATCCCGTCACTGTGAGCTTCGGCCAGCCTATGCCGCCAACGTCCACGGCCATCCAGGTGCGGCGAGCAGTCCAGGATTTGCAAGCCGAGGCATTCCAGCAGCGCAAGCGGAGGATGAGGACCCTCGACCGCGCTTTCGTTCGCACGGCTCGCCGTTTTCCATTGCGCTTCATGATGGCCGACGGAAAGACTCCAAAGGTGACCTTCGGCTCGGCGCTGACCAAGACCGTTTATATAGCACGCAGGCTGCGGCCGCTCATCGGGGAGCAGCAAATGGTTGGCCTCCTTCTGCCTCCTTCGGTCGGCGGAGCGCTCACCAACTATGCGCTCATGATGCTAGGGCGCATTGCAGTGAATCTGAACTACACCGCATCCAGTGAAGTTATTGATTCCTGCGCCGGCCAATGTGGCGTGGGTGTGGTTATCACCTCAAAGGCATTTGTCGAGCGCTTTCCCAAGCTTGAAATTCCCGGGAGAACTATCTTTCTTGAGGACGCATTGCAGACGCCTCGCCTGTCTGAGAAGGTCGCTTCTCTCGCATGCGCATGGCTACTGCCGCAGGGCCTGCTCCGCCGGGCAATTGGGGCAAGGCGAACTGTTCCCGCGAACACAGTCGACGATCTGGCCACCGTTATCTTTTCCAGCGGCAGCACCGGCGACCCCAAGGGAGTCATGCTGACGCACTTCAACATTGCGTCTAACATTCAACAGGTTTCGCAGGTCTTCATGCTCGACGGCAGAGATAAGATCCTAGGCATCCTGCCCTTCTTCCATTCGTTCGGATTCATGGCCGCGCTGTGGATGCCTGCAGTCAACGGAGTCGGCGTGGTCTATCATCCCAACCCGCTCGACGCAAAGGTCATCAGCGAGTTAGTCGGCAACTATAAGGTCACCTTCCTAATTGCGACGCCTACGTTTCTGCAGGCTTACATGCGGCGCTGCTCACCGGAGAGCTTTGGCAGCCTGCAATATGTTCTGGTCGGCGCAGAAAAGCTGCCGGAGCGCGTGGCCTTGGCCTTTGAAGACACGTTCGGTATTCGTCCTCTCGAAGGCTACGGGTGTACCGAGTGCTCGCCTGTGGTGACCGTAAATGGCCGCGACTTCCGCGCTGCCGGGTTCAGGCAAGTGGGAGGCAGACGAGGCAAGATCGGACATCCGCTGCCGGGCGTCTCGGTGAGGGTTGTGGACCTCGATACGGGCGAACCGGTTGCGGCTGGCACTCCAGGCATGCTGCTCGTGAAAGGCCCCAATGTAATGAAGGGCTATCTCGGCAAACCCGAGAAAACTGCGGAAGTGTTACATGATGGCTGGTACACAACCGGCGATGTCGCTCTGATGGAAGAGGACGGCTTTCTCACCATCACGGATCGTCTCTCACGTTTCAGCAAGATTGGTGGCGAGATGGTTCCACATATCCGGATTGAAGACAAGTTGCACGAACTGGCCGGGATCACCGAACAGGTCTTCGCCGTCACCTCACTGCCCGACGAAAAGAAGGGCGAGCGCATTGTGGTCGTCTACACGCTCACGACGGAGAAGCTCGCGCCTGTTCTGGAGAAGTTGGCGCAATGTGACCTGCCGGCACTGTGGAAGCCCCGCCCGAATCAGTTCTTTCATGTCGACACGCTGCCGATTCTGGGCACTGGCAAAATCGACTTGCGCGGAGTAAAAGCACTGGCTTCTGCGTTGGCTTAACTTGCTGGTCACTCGGGAAATACTCGTAGTCACACGCAAGTCGCGTTTTTGGATCGAAGCCGAACCGGGACTAACGGTCTGTCAGTCCCGGTCCTTTTTGACGCACATCTCGGCCTTCCAGCACCTACTTTTTATCATCGCTGTTATTCGTTTTGTTATCCCGCACCAGCAGTACCCGGCTCGCTGTGTCGACAAAATCCTGGGTCGCGGGACGCGCAGCAACACTACCGGAATGGAAATCAAAGATGGTGACCGACCCCGGCTTATCGCTGCGTTCCTGCGAGGTCCACTCGCGTGTGCAGCTAAGGTGGATTAGATCAGTTATGTGGACGTCATCCGCGATCGCTCCAAGTTCATCCACGGCGGGGGCACAGTAGGACCTGCGTGTTTTGCTCTTATCGAATAGCTCCGACAGTTCGCCAGGTGTTGGCAGCCGCCAGTCTGAGTAGCCGCCTCCCCGGTAATTCGCTGCATAAGTCTTCGCGCTGGGCCAGCTTTGAGGAGATCTGTTGTCCATCGCCGTCCACATCAGGTTCGTTGTTGTGTCCACCACGGTCTCGTTATCGTAGGCGACGAAGTGGCCGTCCTTACCAGTTTCCTTCGGCGGAGCCTTCACGGCGTTCTGAGCGGCAGGTGGCTTGGGAGCGAGAGGATCCAGTGCACCGTGCTGGCGTAACAAATCCTCAACGTCTTTGTGACCCCATGTCACCGCCGAGTGCAAAGGCGACCAGCCGTCATGATCCGTGGCGTTGACGTCTGCGCCGTTGGCCAGCAGCAAATCCACCATGTCCTTATTGCCTTTGGCCGCTGCCAGGTGTAGGGGAGTCGAACCATTGTTGGCTTTGGCGTTGACCTCCGCCTTGTTTGCCAGCAGCAGCTTCGCCACGTCGAGGTGGTCATTGAATGCCGCGACGTGCAAGGGTGTCTGGCCGTACTTTTCGTCTTTGCTGGAAACCAGCTCAGGATGGGCCTTAAGTAGCGATTCGACCGTTTTGAGATCTCCGTTGCGAGCCGCTTCGTGAATCGGGTCGCAGAAGCTCAGAGGACCTGAAGCCAGCGCGGCCAGCACGAGCAGTACGACTGCAAAATGGCGGGTGACGGAAAGTTGAAGCATACGTACCTGACGGCAATGGAACGCGTTCATTTTTGACAAGAGTCTCCCTTTCAGCATTGGTTCGGCAACATCTTACCATGCGCGAGCCGTTGGCAAAACCAGTCCATGGCGCCAGGTGGGATTTCAAGCAGGCTTCATTTCCGAGTGGCTGAATTCTCAATAATGGGAAGGCTAAATCGATGCAGCATGTCTGGTCAGGTACGGAGCGACCTTCTCTTCGAGCAGCCGCACCAACTCCGGCTGCATGTATTTGTAGTTGTCTGGGATATCCAGAACCACAACCCGCTTTGCGCGCAGCAGCGGGCCAAATTGCTTTTGAAGCCTGCGCCTGTGAACGCTCTCCATCGTAAATACCAGGTCGGCCCACTCGATCAGGTCCGCTGAAACGGGACTCTCCGTATCTGGACTGGTTCCCGCCGACAGCGCTTCTACATCCTCATACGCAGAGAAAACGGCTTCGGCAGTGGGACTGCGAAGCCGGTTTCTGCTGCATGCAAACAAGAGCTTCATTGAGAACGTCGCTGACTTCGCCGAATCAAATTCTAGTTACCCGGCTTGGTCGCATCTGCGGGTGCGGGCGCGGCTGACGGTGCTGCTGCGGGCTGAGCCTTGGCGAACCCGCGAATATAGATGATCAAATTCCAGACTTCGCTGTCTTTGGCGCGGCCCTCTTCTTCGGCGGGCATCTTGTCCTTGCCCGTGCGGATGAGGTGGAACAGCTCCTTATCCGACCGATTGCCCAAAGACTTTGCATCGGTCCAATCCAGAAGCGTCAGTTGCATATCCTTGGCGAGATCGGTCTTGCCGCTTCCGTCATCTCCATGGCACAGCGCGCAGTCGCGCGCATAAACACTCTTCGCCTGCGCCTGCGACGCGGCTGTCGGCTTCACTGGATTTGTCGAATCGGGACCAGCTTGCGGCGCGGCGCCCAAGGCAGGTGTGAGAGCGGACGCGGCACCGAATGCAAAAAGAGTCACAGCAGAAAGGAACAAGAACGGCTTCAGCATAAATAGCCTCCACAGTTGCAGGTGTCCATACAAGGCATCTTGCAGCTGGTTAGTTTTCTGGCCCGAATTATAGGCCAACTTTTCCGCCCTTGCTTGTGAGCGGGCTCACCAGGTGCCTGATCGAGCAACCGGGTGTCTTGGGTCAAAAAACCTCGCACACGCCGTCAGGTACGGGAACGTGCTTTAGCAGCCCCAGTTCGCCGGCCAGCCGCTCCAATTTGGAGCGTGTAGCTGCACTCGGCGTTACCAGCGGCAGCCGCACATGGTCAGAGCAGCGTCCCATCAGGTTGAGCACGGTTTTGACCGGGCATGGATTCGAGTCCCAGAAGTTCGCCTCGATCAAACGTGAATAGCGACGCTCCAACTCGCGCGCTTCCGTCCAGTCGTCGCCGATGGCCGCCCGGATCATACGGCCCATCTCGAAGGGAATCTCGTTGGCAGCGACGCTGATAAGCCCGTGGGCGCCCACACCGATCGAGGCAAGCGCCATGTTATCGTCGCCGGAGAAAACTTTGAAACCCCGAGGCAAGATGTGCACCAGCTGAGCTATCTGGGGCAGTTTGCCGCTGGACTCCTTGATTGCCTGGATGTTTGGCGCGGCTTCAGCCAGCCGTAGTACGGTTTCCGGGTCGAGGTTGATACCGGTGCGGCTGGGGATGTTGTACAGCGTTACCGGCAGTGGGGCCACGGTTTTTGCCAGAGCCAGAAAGTGCTGGAATTGCCCCTCCTGCGAGGGCTTGTTGTAGTAGGGATTGGCGGAGAGCACCGCATCCACGCCCCGAATTTGTTTCAGCAGGCTGGCGTTCTTCAGCAGCGTTCTGGTCGAATTGTGGGTGCAGCCAGCCCACACCGGAACACGGCCCGCGGCAGCCTCTGCCACAATGCAGACGGCCAACAGCCACTCCTCTTCATCCAGCGTAGCCGCCTCGCCCGTTGACCCGCAAGCCACGATAAAGTCGATGCCCGAGTCAATCTGCCAGTTCACCAGTGCCCGCAGCGCCTGCTCATCAACCGATCCGTCAGCCCGAAAAGGCGTAACGATCGCCGTACCACAACCCTTAATTTCCATGACAGGTGAGATTATACCGGCGAGCGCGGCACAAAGGTTTCCACCGCGGCAGTTTCCAGTCTCTCCAACGGTTCAAGAACTGAAGCTCGGCTTGGGCATCGGGTTAGCGCAGAAGATTGCGAAGCTGCAATTGCAGTTTAGCTACGCGCTTTGCCTATAGCTCGCTGAAGATTTCGCGGAACTGCCAGGCGCCTTGTTTCCCAGCAACCCACTCGGCGCCGCGCACCGCACCCAGGGCAAAGGCGTGGCGGCTGAGGGCGTCGTGGCGAATTTCTAAGACGTCGTCCGGGCCAACGGCAGTGACGATATGCTCGCCTTTTGCGTCGCCTACGCGGTGCGAAGTGATTTCGACCGCGGCCTGGGGCGCTTTTTCGAGGATGATCTCTTTCAACGTGATCGCCGTTCCGGAGGGGGCATCTAGCTTTGACTGGTGATGGGTCTCGCTGATGGAGAAGGTGTAGCCTTCCAGCTTTGCGAGTTCGCCGGTGAGGCTAAAGAGCTTTTGCACGCCGATGGAGAAGTTGGTTCCATAGAGGAGTCCTCCGCCGCGCCTGACGGCAAGAGCCTTCATCTCGTTCAGATGGGCATACCAGCCGGTGGTGCCTACCACGATGCGAAGTCCAACTGCGAGCACCGCACGCATATTCTCCACGGCGGATTCGGGGTTGGTGAAGTCGATGACCACATCGACGCCGGCCAGGTTCGGGGCAGTCAGCGCGGAAGCGCCTTGGTTTTCGAGTATATCGAGGGCACGCACTCCGTGGCCACGTTCACGCGCCACCTGCGCGACCAGACTTCCGGTCTTTCCTTTGCCGAGAACGAGGATGAGCATGGAGAGTTCCCTCAGATGACAGATTACTGATGACAGGTTACAGCAGGCCAGGACAAGCGGCAGTAGACGCGCAAACCAGGGTCAGCTTTTGGCTGCCGGAGCTTTACTGTGATCTGCCGTCTGCAATCTTTCATCTGCGATCGGCTTTCTTGCTTCAACGTCAAAGATTTCGGGGTCGGGATCCTTGAAGAACGCGGCGTGGAGCGATCGCAGAGCTTCGTCAGCATCGTCCTCTTCGATCATGAAACTCATATTAATTTCGCTGGCGCCCTGCGAGATCATGCGCACGTTGATGTGGCGAATAGCATTAAAGACCTGCGCGGCCATCCCGCTCTGCCCGCGAATATCCTCGCCCACCAGGCAGACCAGCGCCTTGCGGCCTTCGTACTTCACATCGGCAAGCCTGCTGAGGTCGGCGGCTATGGCGGGCAGCTTTTCGTTCGAATCGACGGTGAGCGAGACGCTGACTTCGCTGGTGGAGACCATGTCTACAGCGCACTGGTGCTTGTCGAAGATGGCGAAGATCTCGCTGAGATAGCCGTGGGTCATCAACATGCGGCTGGCCACAACGTCGATGATGGAAAGCTTCTTTTTGACGGCGATGGACTTGAAGGGGCTTTTGCAATGTGGAGCAAGCGAGGCGATGCGCGTGCCCTCGCAGGCGGCGTTGCGGCTGTTCAGAACGTAAACCGGAATGTTCTTTTTGACAGCGGGCAGAATGGTAGCCGGATGCAGGACCTTGGCGCCGAAGTAGGCCAGTTCCGCGGCTTCTTCAAAGCTGATGATCTTGACGCGCAGCGCATCGGGGCAGACGCGGGGATCGGTCGTCATGATGCCGTCAACGTCCGTCCAGATCTCGATGGCTTCCGCCGTCAGTGCGCCGCCGACCAGCGCACCAGTGAAGTCGGACCCGCCGCGTCCCAGCGTGGTAGTGATGCCGGATTCGTTGGAGGCGATGAAGCCGCCCATCACGGGGACCTTTCCCTCAGCGATGAGTGGGTGCAGCTTTTCATTGGCGCGCTTTTCGATCAGGACGTCTTGCGGAATCGCTTTTTGGAATTGCGAATCGGTGACGATGATCTCGCGCGCATCTACATGGACGCCGTTGATTCCGAGTTCGCGAAATGCCGAGGCAATAATGCGGCTGGAGACTCGTTCGCCATAACTCACAATCAAGTCGGAGATTCGCGGAGTCAGCTCGAGAATCGCCGCAAGCCCGCGCAGGATCTCGTCGAGCGAGTCGAATTTCTGATCGATGAAGTTCTGCAGTTCGGCAGCTTCGCCAGGAACTTTGACCAGGGCGCAAGCCGTGTCGCGATGGCGCGAGCGCAGGCGGGAACTGATAGCCAGTGCACCGGTGCGGTCGCCCGTCGCTGCTGCTGCTGCGGCGCGCAGCAACTGGTCAGTCACTTTGGCCATGGCGCTGACGACGACCACGGGATGCTTGCCCAAGGCAACGCGCCCGGCAACAATGGCCGCGGTACGCTGGATGGCGGCCGGGTCTTCGACCGAGGTGCCGCCAAACTTCATCACTACCAGACTCATGCGAACGATCCTGTCGTAACTCAGGGGATCAATAGGTGGGTGCAACCCGTCTAAACCAGCCCCCGTTTCATTATGCGGGCCCAAGTGTCGAGGTCAAAAGCCTCGACGAATGCCGCGAACCCATTTAGCAACATCTTGCCGCTTTTTCATGCGCGCGTAGTCGTTTCGGCAACCGGTTCCAACTTGCCCAGGCTGGCGAGCAATTCGGCATTCAAGATGGCCGCACCCGCAGCGCCGCGAATGGTGTTGTGCGAGAGCACGGTAAACTTCCAGTCGAGCACCGGGCAGGGACGCAGGCGGCCGACGGTCACCGCCATGCCGTTGCCGCGATTGCGATCGAGCCGTGGCTGTGGCCGGTCGTTTTGCGGCGCCCATTGGACAGGTTGCTCAGGAGCAGTGGGCAGTCCCTTTCCGGCCAGCGGGCGGAACTCGGCCCAGGCGGCGAGAAGGTCTTCGTGGGTCACCGGGCGGCCCAGCTTGTTCCCCAGCTTGATCGACACGCTCTCGGTGTGGCCATCTTCAACCGCCACGCGATTGCACTGGGCGCTGATCTTAGCGGCCAACGGTCTGACGGAGTGGCCTTCGAGTTTGCCCAGTAGCTTCAGCGTTTCGGCTTCCATCTTTTCTTCTTCGCTGCCGATGTACGGAACCACGTTGCCGAGGATGTCCATGGACGGTACGCCGGGGTAGCCCGCGCCAGAGACGGCCTGCATTGTGGTGACAAAAATCTGCTCGATGCCGAAGCGCTCTTCAATTGGCTTGAGCGCCATGACCAGGCCGATGGTGGAGCAGTTGGGATTGGTGACCATGTAGCCGCCCGAATCCGCGCGCGATGGCTGCTCTTCAATCAGATGCAGGTGCTCAGCGTTGATTTCAGGAATGACCAGCGGGACATTGGGAGCCATGCGGTAAGCGCTGGAGTTCGAAACCACGGCACAACCGGCGTTGGCGAAGGCGGGCTCCATGTCGCGGGCAATGGCGGCATCCAGCGCAGCGAAGATGATCTTCGGCGCACCTTTGGGGTCGGCCGGCGCCACGGTCATGCGAGCGATGCGGTCCGGCTGCGGGGTGTCAAGGCGCCATTTGGCGGCTTCGCCATAGGCTTTCCCACTGGACCGGTCGCTGGCCGCAAGCCAGGCAACCTCGAACCAAGGGTGGTTTTCAAGAAGCTGAATGAAGCGTTGGCCGACCATTCCGGTCGCGCCGAGGATTCCAATTTGCAGTTTGTTTTTCATGGCTCTGAACTCTCCAGTGTACAGGAGGAGGGGCTAGGCCACTCAGAAAACCCTGCGCGGATAGGGGGCTTTCGGGGTTGTATTGCAGGCACACTACCGACCAGCGTCGGTCCAGACGGTTTTCACATGCGCAGTATTGTCTCTATTCGGTGCGCAGCGCTTTCATTGGATCGACACTCGCCGCGCGGCTTGCGGGCACCGCGCTCGCTGCCAGTGCGACCAGCGCCACGCCGGCCACGGCCAACGCGTAGCTTGCTGCGTCCAGCGGCATCACGCCGTAGAGCGATTTGGTCAGCATCCGTCCCACAATCATTGCCAGCGGGATTCCCGCCACGACCCCCGCTGCGGTAAGCGCCAGGCTGCCTTGCAAGATCATCCACACCACCTGCCCGCGCCGAGCCCCCACCGCCATGCGCACGCCAATCTCCGCCGTCCGCATGCTCACTCGGTAGGTTAGTGTGCCGTAAAGCCCTGTCGCCACCAGCACCACCGCCAGGAACCCGAAGAATCCGGCCAGTCGCGCAAACAGCACATGGTCTGCGATGGTGGTCTCAAATTGCGCACGCTGCGTCATCGGATTGATCAGCGGCAGGTTCGGGTCCAGCTGCTGCACCACCTTGCGCGCTGCTGGCAAAATCGCCAGCGGATCTCCATGCACTCTCATTTCCACGTTCATTGCGCCGATCACAGGAATCTGGGCGTACATATACCAGGCCATGGGGATTGGCGTTTCATCGATGCTTATATATTTGTGGTTCTTCACGACGCCAACGATATTGACTTTGACCGGTACATTTTCAGGACCAAACGTGTGACCAAGCGGATTCTCGCCGTGCAAGAAGCGCTTGGCAAACTCTTCATTGACGATGCCCACGTAGGGCACGTTTGCCGTGTCTGAATCCGCGAAGTCGCGTCCTGCGAGCACAGATACTCCCAGCGTGCTGAAGAATCCCGGTCCGGCGACATTGCTCCGGACAGTTCTCGATGCGCCGTTTGAAACATCGGGCAACCGCCCATCCACCATCATGTCGCTATTGTTCGACCCTCCCGAGCCCAACCTCTCTTCCATGATCGTTACCGATTCAACGCCGGGCAGAACGCGCAATTTGCCAATGAGGTTTTGGTAAAAGGCGCGACCCTCCTGAAGCGACGCAATGTCTGGCTTCACGCCAAACACCACCAGCCCATCTACCTGCATCCCCAGTGGGGTATTCTCCAGGTTGCGCAAACTGCGAATCAGCAGTCCCGCGTCCACCAGCAGCACCACGCACAGCATCATTTGCAGCGCAACAATGATCCAGCCCATGCGCGATTTCCCCGCGTCCGCATTCGAGACTGCGGAAGCAGTCCTCAGCGCCAGTTGCGCTCCGCCTGCCAGCGCTACGCGCAGCGGCGACAGTCCAAACAGCAACCCCGCGAACGCCAAAACGCCCAGCGTAAACAGCAGCACAGTATTGTCCGGCGCCAGGCTTGACTCGATCTTCGCCCAGTTCCCCAGCAGTCTCGTGGCCATCACCGCGAATCCCCACGCCAGCGCGCCGCCCGCCGTCACCAGAATCACGCTCTCCGTCAGCAACTGCCGCAACAGCTCGACGCGCCCAGCGCCCAGCGCCTGCCGCACGCTGAACTCCCGCTGCCGCGAAGCATTGCGTGCCAGCAGCAGCATCACCACGTTGGAAAGCGCAATCAGCAACACCAGTCCCACCATTGCCATCAAGATGCGCAGCGGATTGCCGTACATCCGGTCATATCCGTGAAAGCCTTTAGCGGAGACCAGGCTGAGAACAGGCGGTTTCTCACCCTGCATCGGCGAGCCGAGACCCACGTAAGACGCTTTCTGGAATACTGGCTGCAATTGTGCGATTGCCTGTGCCCTGGTGACGCCCGGAGCAATACGCCCGATCATTTGCAGACACCACCAAGAGGGGTCCGAGATGTATAGTTTGCCGTCATCGGGAGGATTGCCCCATGCGTTCAACTCGCGGCGGTTCTGCAATGGAATCCAGAAGTCGGTCGAACCGCCGTCTTCAACGCCTTCAAAGCCCTTCGCCGCGACTCCCACAATTGTCATGGGAACATTGTTCACGTACAGCGTCTTTCCCAGCACGCCGGAGTCTCGCGCAAAACGTTTCGTCCAGTAGTTGTAGCTGATCACTGCAATGGGCGCATGTTGTGCCTCATCGTCCTGGCTGAAGCCGCGGCCCAGCGGCAGACTCACGCCCAGACCGGAGAAAAAGCTCCCGCTCACCATGTCGCCTTCCGCCTCTTCCGGCTGTGCGCTATAGCGCACAGCGACCTTACTGCTCGACAGCGGCACAAACGCCATCACCGGCGACATTGCCCCGTTTTGCTGGCGGAGCGAATCATACACGGCGTAGGAGAACGTCAGGTTGCTATCGACGGTACCGGTGCGACGCGGCGCGTTGGAGGTCCGCAGATACACCAGGCGGTCCGGATCGGCCACTGGCAAAGAGCGCAGCAGCACGGCATTCATTACGCTGAAGACCGCGGTGTTCGCGCCGATTCCAAGCGCAAGTGTCACAATTGCCGTCGCGGTGAATCCGGCGCTCTGACGCAATGACCGTAACCCAAATCGTACATCGCGCAACAACTTGTCGAGCATCAACCATCGGCCTTTCAGATAGAAGCGCTCCTGTGCTGCGCGCACGTTGCCGAATTCGCGATGTGCTTTCCAGCGCGCTTCGTCCCGGCTCAAACCCTCGCGCTGCAAGTCGTCGGCTTCCAGTTCAAGATGCGCCTTGATCTCCGCTGCAAAATCCTCCGCACTGCGCTTGCGCCTGATCATCGTTACGCCTCCTCACCCCGCAGCCCTGTCGTGGAATCCAGAATCAACCCCATCGCCCTCGTCAGTCGCCGCCACTCGCCGGTCTTCTCCACCAGCTGTTGGCGCCCCTTCGCCGTCAGCGAATAAAAGCGCGCCTTGCGGTTGTTCTCGCTCACGCCCCACTTGGCGCGAATCCAATCTCGATCTTCCAGCCGTTGCAGCGCGACATAGAGCGAGCCGTGATCGACAAGGAACACGTCTTCCGACTGACGCTGGATGATGCGCGCCACGCCCTGTCCATGGCAGGGTCCCATCAGCAGTGTTTTCAAAATCAGCAGGTCCAGTGTTCCCTGCAAAAGGGCGATGCGGTCGTCGTTGTTTTCTTGGGTAGTCATTCGACCCAAGTATTCATCTCTTTGGGTCGAATGTCAACCCAAGCGCGTCGAGAGATCGAGGAATTCGCCCTCACCAAATCTGGAAAGCATTCGCATTTCTTGAATTCCAATTCAGCTTCAACAACGCAGAGGGTTCATTAGGAGGTATAGTTTGAAGTCGCCGGATCTCCGGACTTCCGCCCGTCCGGAAAACCCAAATCCGGTAAACTCCGCGAGGATTCATTGTGGTCAACGGCCGAAAGACTCACTCTCGGCATGAGGACAAAGTTCGCACGCGAACGCTGATACTACTCGGACTATTCGCGTTTCTGTCTGCCAATGCAGGCGCGTCCGAGCGTGTGACAGTGGACCAACTGGAACAGAGACTGGCCACGCTGATGACGACGCATCGTGCTTCTCCTGGTTCCGCCGACGATATCACCGCCGAGACCAACCTGATTGCGGAGATGAACGAGGACGTTGGCAAATTGGGCCTGGATACAGATCGAGCGGCCGAGATTGATTCCCTTGAGTTGACGGAGCGACTGACAGCTCGCACATTGGCGCGATGGACAGCAAAATATAAGCCTGGGCCGCTGGTACGCCATGCGCTCCAGTTGATCGCCGACCGTTCGGCGCTGCTCGATCCTCCCGCCGGCGAATTGCCCAGTCAACCACCCCCTGACGCAGACAGCCAGCGAAAAATGATCGACGCGGCCAACATCTACGTCGTGCGAGTTCTCTCACATCTGCCGAATTTCTTCGCCATCCGCACGACCGAGCGCTTTGATGACGGTCCCGTCATCTCAAATGGCGTGATCGTGCCCTCACCACCAGGACTGCACCTGGTGAGCAGCGTGAGTCACGAGATTACATTTCGCGATGGTTCTGAGGTCATCGATCCCATGCGTCACGACCGCGTAATGCCGGGAATACCGGTTGAAGGGCTTTCAAGCTCTGGAGAATTCGGTCCGGAGGCGGCCATCGCTCTTACTGATATGGGCAAGGGAAGTTACGCATTTCACCATTGGGAACAGACGTCGGTCGGTCTCGCTGCGGTCTATCGCTTTTCCGTACCTCGGGAGGCCTCACACTACCAGGTCGAATACAATTGCCAGTCCTTTTTAACTCTCAATGACACGCCGTCCTATCACGGATCGTTGACCATCGATCCCTCATCCGGCGCCGTTCTGCGGCTTACGCTTGAAGCGGATTCGAAGAAAAACGATCCAGTCAGCCACGTTGCATCGGTAATCGACTACGGGCCAGTCGCGATCGGCGACCGCCGATACATCTCTCCGCTGCGGAGTTTGGCTTTTATGGTGCAGGACATGAACGCGTGCGTGCGGCACGCGCCGAAGCAAAAACTGATTCAGCCTGTGACGATGCTGAACCGAACAACCTTCACCGACTATCACCGGCTGGGTACGTCAGTAAAGATCGTCAGCGAGCCAACTGGGCCGGCCAATCCCAATCCGCCAATCCCCAGTGCGCCAGCGCCCAATCCGTAGTCCACCTAACCGCGACTGCGAAATACCTGTCTAATCCAGAAGGGATCATTGCATCGACGAGTTTGGGTCTGCCGATAAGCCTAAGTATCGCCGGGCGGGTCAATGCTGACTACGAGCCCGCCCTACGCGCGAAAGCGCTGTGGTAATCTTGCGTGTTCCAAAGAAGGCGCCAGGATGAATCGCTCAATTCCGTTCATGGCTCTAGGTGGGTTGCTGGTCGCATCTCCGCTGCTGTCGCAAAACTCCGCACTCGAGCCTGATAGCTCAGAGACCACGCTGCGCATCACCAGCCGCGCCGTGCTGGTGGATGTATCTGTGACCGATCACGACGGTAAGCCGGTCACCGGATTGAAGCAGGACGCGTTTAGCGTCGCGGAGGACGGCAAGCCGCAGACGATCTCCTTTTTTGAAGAGCACAACGGAGCGCTGAAAGCCAAGCTGGACCAGAAGGCGGAGTTTCCCGTCATGCCGCCGGATGTATTCACCAACTTCTCTCCCATCGCGCCCCCGGCGGCGCTCAACGTGTTGCTGCTAGACACCCTGAATACGCCGACGGGAGACCAGATGGTGGTGCGGGAACAGGCGAGGAACTACCTCAAGACACTGAAGCCCGGATCGCGCATTGCCATCTTTGTCATGTCACTGCGGTTGAGCTTTGTGCAGGGATTTGCGGATGATCCTGCGCTGTTGGCGAGTGCTCTCGGTTACAGCAAGAATGCCAAGCCGGAGCCGACTCCGCTAATGCCATCGCCGGAAGAAAATGGCGCGGAGGAGAGTGTCGTCGGGATGATGTCCGCAGCGGCGGGGGGCGGACCAACCCCATCCACAGCGGCGCCCGCGGCCATGATCGCGGCGTTGCAGAACTTTTTTCGAGAGACCCAATACGCCCAAACCAGCGACCGTGAATACCGCACACTCCAGAACCTGCAGCAGCTCGCCACATTTCTCGGCGGCTTTCCTGGCCGCAAAAACATGATCTGGCTATCAGGAGACTTTCCTCTGGCACTCTTCGGCGAAACCGAGCACCGGTTTGAAGGCGACGTCAAGAAGACCATCAATCTGCTGAACGCGGCGCGCGTCTCCATCTATCCCATCGATGCGCGTGGCGTGATCGGAAACTCACTGTACACGGCCCAGAACCAATTGGACCAGTCGATCTCTCAACCAAATCAGCTTCTGGGTCCGCCTCCCGGCATGACCGCGGGATCACCCAATGCGGGTCAGGGAGGATTTTCGGGTGCGCTGAGGGACGAAAACAGGGATCTCAACAGCAGCCATTCCACCATGGAAATGCTGGCGCGCGAGACAGGCGGACAGGCATTCCACAATTCCAACAAGCTGTCAGATGCAATCGACCGGGTAATTTCATCCAGCCCCAACTTTTATACCTTGTCGTACACGCCGACCGACCTGAGGATGGATGGCGGCCTGAGAACCATCGACGTGAAAGTGGAAGGCGGCAAGTACACCCTGTCCTTCCGTCGCCACTACTATGCCTTGGACACGGACCTGCCTGGTGCAGCGCAGAACATCGAGAGCCTGGCCATGCAAAAGCAAGCCGGACAGGACCCGACTCGTGTGGACCCTCTGCGGCCGTTCATGGAATTCGGCATGCCGCAGACTGAGCAAATTCTCTACAAGGTATTGATCCGTCCGATGGCGAAAAAGGCGGATGCGCCCGCCGGCGACAAGGCCCAAGTGAAGGATTCGCACGATCGCTACTCCGTAGATTTCTCAGTGGACTTGAAGGATCTGAAACTGGAGCTGGACCCCGACGGTAATCACGACGGAACCCTGAATGTGACCCTCATTGTCTATGACAAGTACGGTACCGTGGCCAATCGCAAAGACCACATTGTTCAACTGACAGTGAAGCCCAACATTTATAAGATCTTCCAGCAGACAGGCGTGCAGCTTCATGCGGAGATCGAGGTGCCCAAGGGCCAGTTCTGGCTGCGCACCGGCGTCTACGACGAGTCGTCACGCAAAGTGGGCACCATGGAAGTCCCGCTGAGTTCAGTAAAGCCTCTGGAAACCGCCGCACGCTAAACGGAGAAGATCGGCTAGCTTACTTGGCCAGCTTCTCTGCCATTCTGCCAATAACCGGGATCATGAATCGTTTTCCGTTCAAGGCGGTCAGCGAAGTGGCGATCCATAAGCCAAACCAGATGGCCCAGGCCATGCGTGTAACGCTCAACATGACATAGGCTCCGCGGTGCAGTGCCGGCTCCGCAAGAAGACTGAGCATAACACTGGCTGAAAACGCTGCGAGGTTCAGCAGGATCGACTGCCAGGCGTGAAAGCGCACGTACGACCGCGTTTTGTAACGCGGAAGAACGAGGAAAAACATCGCTGGCACAAAGGTGATGTAAGCGAGAGCGGCGATGCTGTTGTCGGAAAAGCCGGTTCGAGTAGTTTCAGACACGATAGCTCCTTTTGAGCACTGGACTGCGTGAAATGACACTGACGGTTCAAGCCAGAGGATGAAAACAGAAATTCCCCCGGTGTCCGCCCTATATCGGCAGGTAGACAGCATTTGTTTAATTCATGGAAGAACGATGGCGATCCCTGGGATGCACTATGCGACTCAGGCTGCGTCTGTTTTAAAGAATTTCTTTCAGGACGAGGGATACAGTCCGGCTTGATCGGCCGCTGCTCACGGTAAGATGAAGCGCCGTTCCCACTGGCTGAGTGAAGGCGCTCTGCAATGTATCGTCTGTCGGTGGGTGTCCGTCGATTTCGGTAACCACGTCGTTCTCTTTCAGTCCGGCTGCAGCCGCCGGGCTGCCGGGAATGACGGTCTTGATCGTCAGATGATCGGGATCAGGGTCCAGAACCAGTCCGGCGCGGTTGAAGATATCCTGATTGCCGTAGCTCGCGTTCTTCTCCAGGTACATCTTGCCGTGCGGGTAGTCGAAGACGACGCTGAATTGTTTCAGGACGCGCAGACCGATGTTGCCGGCAATGGTGTTGGAAGCCTCCGCGCCTTGGCTGTCAGTGGAGAGAACCGTGATGGGTCGGCTGATGGTCGTCTTGTCCAACTGCAGCGTGTTTGCGCGAGCATAGAAACCATGGTCGGGCCCGCCCCATCCTTCGCCCGCGTAGCCCTGAATCGTCGCGCCATACTGCCGCACCAGGTCGTGTTGCACCACAAACGGAGCGTAGAGGGAAAGAGAGTACATATCCCCGGTGTCGATGCCGAAGACGCCCGGAATGCCATCTACGCTGCCCTTTGCGACGAGAAACCCATCTTGAAACTGGATTGGGACGGCATCGCCATTGCCCGTGTAGTTGAAGCCTTGCGCATCATAAAAGGTAATCTGCTGTTTTTCGAAATCGACCCGGATGGGCAACGCCTGCAACAACTCAAATCCGACGAAGATGCCGTCCTGCCCCTCTCCCACACCTGTATCGGCCACGGCAAACGTTTGATCTTCCATGGAGAGGGCACCGATGTTTACCGTTTTCACCTTCACGCCCTGTGCCGCAACGTTTGCCCCGCCCGCGGTTACGGTGCCTGAGCCCTCAAGCTTCAGGCCCAGTCGCTTGGCCAGGCTGGCCGTCATCATGTTCAATGAGCCGGTATCGAAGATGGCGTCAAACGGTCCCTGACCGTTGATCATTGCCTTGAGTTCGACGCCATGGATCGCAGGCACGGTCACGCCGCGAGGCGCGCTGAGAGGCGGCTCCGGAGACGCAGCCTTGGCCGCCGGACTCGATGCTGAAGGGCTTTGAGCGTAGCCTCGCGGGCCTAGTGTCAAAAGGCTGAGCAGCAATGTTCCTGAAGTTGCACTGACAACCAGCAGTCTGACATTTCTCGTTTTCAAAGAAGCCTCCGAAGCAACCTTTGAGAACTTCATTGCCAAGGGGGTTACGCCATTGCCGCCAGCACAGCGTCTGCGAACTGGCTTGTGCCTGCCGTTCCGCCCACATCGCGCGTGAGAGTCTTGCGTTCCGCATAGACAGATTCGAGAGCTTTGTGAACCCGGTCGGCAGCAGCAGACTCGTCGAGATGACGCAGCATGAGCACTGCTGATTGCAGCAGGGCGGTGGGGTTGGCGATATCCTTGCCGGCGATGTCGGGCGCGGAGCCGTGAACGGCTTCAAAGATGGCGCACTCGTGGCCCAGGTTGGCGCCGGGAACGAGGCCAAGACCGCCGACCAGGCCTGCGCAGAGATCGCTCACGATGTCGCCGTAGAGATTCTCAAGCAGCAGCGTGTCGTATTGGAAAGGGTTCATCACCAGCTGCATGCAGGTGTTGTCAATGATGTGCTCGCCGTAGATGACTTCTGGAAATTTCTCAGCAACCATGCGAGCGCAGCGGAGAAACAGTCCGTCCGACATCTTCATGATGTTGGCTTTGTGGATGGAGTGGATCTTCTTACGGCCATGTTTGCGAGCGTACTCAAATGCAAATTTGGCAATGCGCGTCGAGCCCTTTTCTGTGATGACTTTGATCGATTCCACCACGCCGGGAACGACCTCGTGTTCCAGACCCACGTACTCGCCCTCAGTATTTTCGCGGACGATGATCAGGTCAACGCCAGGCCAGTGCGTCGCCAGTCCGGGAAGATTCTTGATGGGGCGGAAGTTGGCAAAGAGATCGAACTTCTTGCGCAGGGTGACGTTGATGCTCTTGAAGCCACCGCCGACTGGCGTGGTCACCGGGCCTTTGAGAGCCACGCGGTTGTGCTCAATGGATTCATAGAGCGCGGCGGGGATGTACTCGCCATAAATCTCGAAAGCCTCTGCTCCCGCGGCGAAGCGTTCCCACTCAAACTTGACGCCGGTAGCCTCAAGGATGCGGAGTACGGCCTGCGTGACTTCCGGGCCGATGCCGTCGCCGGGAATCAAGGTTACTTTGTGGGTCTTCGTTTCAGTCATCAATCTATCTCCAGAGCTTCACGGCGCTCCAAACGGTATGCATATTGAACCAATGCAGCAGCGAAAATCGATAGAATCACAGCGGGCCCTAGGAAGGCTCCAAGGGCAATCACAAGGGTATTCTTAGTCGTGCAAATGACTCGCGAGCACTCATCCCATATGAGAACATATTCGCCGCAGTAATTCGCGATCACCACGACCCACATCGCCCATGCAAGTACCTTACGCGAAACGAAAGCTAGCGCGAACGTCGGCAACCCCAACATTGGAGCTCGCCAAATCAACTTAGAAGACAGGCTTTGAGTCTGCGAACCAGAAAAGGTCCAGAGCCCTGCGCCAAATATGAACATCGTGAGACTCATGACGGTAGCACCAATGAGAAACGTGATCTGCTTGGCATTGCGGACATTGGTCAAGCTAGCGCCGCCTTCCATGAATCACTGCGAGTCCGTTCAGAAACGCGCTACACCACCATTGGAGAACCGCTTCCGTCTTCTCATTTCTTCCCTTTTCCGCCGCGTCCGCCCAGCAACCCTTCCAGCTCTTCCTTGAATTCGCGCACATCCTTGAAGTCGCGATAGACAGATGCGAAGCGGATGTAGGCTACCGTATCCAGGCCTTTGAGGTGTTGCATGATGAGTTCGCCCACCTCGCTGGTGGTGCGTTCGCGCTCCGGTGCATCGACAAGGTACGTCTCAGCTGCGTCGACAATCGCTTCGAGTTTGCTGGCCGGCACGGGACGCTTTTCGCAGGCGCGGAGCAGGCCGCTGAGCACTTTTTGGCGATCGAAACGCTCGCGGCGGCCGTCCTTCTTGACCACCATGTAGGGGATTTCATCAATGCGTTCGTAGGTGGTGAAGCGGCGCAGGCAGCTCTCGCACTCGCGGCGGCGGCGGATGGAGTCGGCCTCCTTGCTTTCACGCGAGTCTACGACCCGGTCCTGCGCAAAACCGCAATAGGGACATTTCATGCTTCGCTGATTCTAAATCAGCGGCTAGTGCAGAGTTGTGCAGCCTCAGGGAACGGCAACCAGCAAGGTCTTGCTGAGGGCCGCGGTCACGCCGTCGAGTGTGTCGAGAAAAGCAGCAGCCAGCGGAGGCGCGTCGCTGTCGAGGTGCCAAAGAAGTTCTGCGTTATTCCACGCGGCTTCGCGGGCGGCGGCCACGCTCCATGCAGCTAGCGTGTCGTCGAGCGCGGAGACGGGCGGCAGCGTCTCACCGAGGAGGCGGACGCCAAGGGTCGTTTTAGCGGTTTCAACGAGGCTGCTGAGGGTAGCGTTGAGCGCGGAGTAGTCGTTGTACTGAGCGGTGCCGTGCTGGGGCGCAATTGCGGTGGCCTGGCAGGTGGTGAGGATGGCCTGCGGAAGGTCGTGGTTGATGTGGGCATTCATGCCGGCCAAGGCGAACTGGATGCGGGCAACGGCAGTTTGATTACGCACGCTGAAGACAGCCTGCCAACAGCCAGGTGTGGGCGCGCCCGAGAGGGACGTTTGGATGGCCGCGAAGTAGTGACGGGCAAAGGCAACGTCGAGCGCAGAGATCCAGGCTGGGTCAGCAAAGTCCGCCTGACCCGCGGCAGCTGAGTTATTGACGCCTGCCTGTACGGCCTGGGTCACCTGAAGGTAGAGCCAGTTGAACCACTTCAGGCCATCCCCGTCGACGCAAGTAGCTTCGATTGTCTGCATGATCTGGATGACGTCGGGGACAGTCTGCGGTGGCGCCTGGACGGCTGCAAGGAGCGTGGGGTCGTAAGGGAACATGGGAGAGCCATCATAGCCCGGAGCCTTGAGAATTGGAAAGCAGATTGCGCTGTGGGTACAAGGCGAGGGATGTTCAGCTCAGGAATTCGGCGATTGCGGAGACCACGGTTCGCTGTTCGTCTTCACGCAATTCGGGGAAGATGGGGAGGGCCAGGACTTCACGTGCGGCGCGTTCGGCCTCGGGGAAGCTGCCTTCCGCATAACCGAGATTCTGGAGGGCTTCCTGAAGATGGAGCGGGACGGGGTAGTAAATCTCCGAGCCGATCTTTCGGACGCTGAGGAATTCGCGCAACGCGTCGCGCCGCGTGGTGCGGATCACGTACTGGTGCCAGACGTGCCGGGTGCCTGCGACCTGATGGGGCAAGACGATACCGCGAGTCGGATACGGGCCGGATTCAACAAGTCCGGCGCTGATGAAGAGGGTGTGGTAACGCTCAGCGACCTTTCCACGGCCCTGATTCCAACCATCAATGTATTTGAGTTTGACATTCAGAATGGCGCCTTGGATCCCATCCAGACGAGCATTCCAGCCGATTTCGTCGTGGTAGTAGCGGCGGCGCATGCCGTGCTGGCGGAGCATGCGTGCGCGTTCCGCCAACTCGTCCGAATTTGTAGTGACCATGCCGGCGTCGCCGGCGGCGCTAAGGTTCTTGGTGGGGTAGAAACTGAAGGCGGCGGCATCCCCGAGTCCGCCGGCTTTTGTCCCCTTCCACTCCGCTCCCCAAGCCTGGGCGGCGTCCTCGATCAACTTGAGCCCGTACTCCTTACTGAGGCGTGAAAAGTCATCCCAATTGGCGCACTGGCCATAAAGGTGGACAGGCAGGATCGCCTTGATCGGCGAGGGCTGAGGGCCGTTGAGTATGCTTTCAACTGCTGCAGGATCCAGGTTGAAGGTAACTGGGTCAATGTCGGCCAATATGGGCTTGGCCCCAGCCCGTAAGATGGCGCTCACAGAGGCGAAAAAGCTGAAGGGAGTGGTCACGATAGCGTCGTCGTGGCAAATTCCGGCGGCGGCTATGGCTAACCACAGTGCGTCGGTTCCGGAAGAGCAGCCAATGGCATGGGCCATGCCGAGCTGACTCGCCGCTGCTTTTTCAAAGGCAGCCACCGGCTCGCCAAGAATAAATTGCTGGGTGGCCAGAACCTGACTGACGGCATCTAACAGTTCCTGATGCAGAGGACCGTACTGCCGTTTGAGGTCCAGCATGGGTACGGCCTCAGTGTTTTTGGCGGGACTCCGATGGGCGGGCAGCGTTTCTTGCACGCACCTATTTTACCAGCGGTGTGGTGCAGCGTTGTCGGCTGGTGAAATCGGGTACCTCACAGGAAGCAGGCAGCGTCGGGACTGGCAAAGGAGGTTGGCAGCAGTCCTCGTTATCTTCCTCAAATGGGCTGGGCCGGAAAGATTGGGCGGCTTTACCCGTATGAGACCCAGTGGCGAAGGTGGCCACCGAACCCCGATTCGGCGCATCCTACCCTGGGAAAAGCGGGTCCGGGACCGCCGGCAGGGTTGAAAAGGATTGTAAATGGCTGTAATGTTGAGCCATTGCGGGACTTGGCGGCAACTGGGTTTCCAGAGCCGCGCCCGCTTATTTGTTTTTTAACCCAAACCAAGGGCATTCCAATACCAATGAGAAAGTAGGAGATCGGCACATGGAAAACAAGCCGGCACAAAACATTCAGGATACTTTCCTGAATACCGTTCGCAAGGATAAAACCCCGATAACGATTTATCTGGTGAGTGGGGTCAAGCTGACCGGAAAAATCCGGTCGTTCGACAAGTACTCAGTGCTCCTGGAAAACAATAGCCAGGAGCAGCTGATCTTCAAGCACGCCATTTCGACAGTGGTGAGCAACCGGAGCGTGATGCATACCGAGCATCGCCCCATGGCTGTCTCGACGGGAATGGGTCCGTCCGCAGTGGCCATGCCGACTGCGCCGCCAGCTACTGCGGAGACGCGATAGCTCGCGAGGAGCAGTCTCGATTGGCAGTTGTGAAGGGCAGGATCGGCCACTCCGGGGGAATGCCTGAGCTGGCAGTCCTGGTGGGCGTGGAACTGGGAGTACGTACGCGAAGCAACCGCGCAGGCGTGTCAGCCGCGCGGGAGGCTGTAGTGTGTCCGGACGCGGCAGCCGACGAAATGTTTCGCCCAGAAGAAACAGAGCAATCCGAAATAGAGCAATCCAAGTCTAAGCCTCTTCTTCTTCGAGATGGCGGAGCCTCGTCGCAATCTGTTATGCGTACATCACCGGGCCTGGATGCCGAAGAGTCCATGGCCGAGTTTCGCGAGCTGGTGGCAAGCGCGGGCGGACATGTGGCTGCCGAACTGATGCAGCATCGTTCGCGGCCCGACCCGGCTACGCTGATTGGAGCAGGCAAGGTAGAAGAGATTGCCGGCGTGGCCGCTTCGACTGAGGCCGACCTGGTTCTCTTCGATCGTGACTTGTCCCCGACACAACTGCGCAATCTTGAGGCCGCGCTCCCATGCCGCGTGCTCGACCGTACGCAGTTGATCCTCGATATTTTTGCCCGTCACGCCCGGACCCGTGAGGGACAGTTGCAGGTGGAACTGGCCCAGCTTGAGTACATGCTTCCGAGACTGACCGGGCGGGGAAAATCAATGTCCCAACTGGGCGGCGGCATCGGTACCAGGGGCCCCGGCGAAACCAGGCTGGAGACAGACCGTCGGCGGATTCAGGCACGCATCGATCACCTGAAGGGCGAGTTGGACGCGGTACGCCGGGTGCGCAAGCAGCAACGGCAACGGAGGGAATCAGTCCCTGTGCCGACAGTCGCGCTGGTCGGCTACACCAACGCCGGCAAGAGCACACTGTTCAACTGCCTTACGGGGGCTCAGGTGTTCCAGTCGTCGCGGATGTTCGCCACGCTCGATCCCAAACTGCGCGCCATCGAATTGCCCAGCCGGCGCAAGGTTCTGCTTTCTGACACGGTAGGTTTCATTCGAAACCTGCCGCATACGCTGGTGACCAGCTTTCGAGCCACGCTGGAAGAGGTGGCGCAGGCTGAGGTATTGCTGCATGTCAGGGACGCGGCCTCGACATACGGCGAGGAACAGAAAGCCCAGGTAGAGAAGGTGCTGGCTGAGCTCGATACTCTTTGCAAGCCGCGCATCGAGGTGCTGAACAAGATCGACTTGCTTGGCGCCCACGAGCGTGAAGGACTTGCATCACGGGGCGAGGTCACGGTTTCAGCACTCACTGGCGAGGGAATGGAAGCGCTTCTGAAATCCATCGACCAGGCTTTGCATACTGACCCGCTGATTGAGGCGGAGCTGCGGGTTCCGCAGCAAGAGGGCGGCGTGCTGGCGGCTATCGAAGCCGGAATGACGGTGCACAGCAGGGACTATGAGGGCAACCTGGTGCGGCTCAAGGTGAGCGGTCCGGCTTCGCTGATAGGGCGGTTGCGCAAGTACCGAATGCGGGGCCGGTAAACGCCTGGCATTGAATAGCAAATCCGACGGAATCTATCCCACGGACGGAACCTCAAAGCTCGCATCGACGTATCTCCCTAGTAAGAAACGCCAGAGAAACTGTGGAGTTCAGCCCGATGACGACAGCGTCTGAGCAGTTGAAGTCCGGGCAAGCGAAACTGCTTGCCACGTGCGGCCTTGCAGCAGTCATCGTCCTTCCGCTGCTGCCTGTTGGTCGATGGATCGCACCTGGAGATTCCCTTACGGCATTGTTGATCCGAGAAATGGTCTGGTGGATCTATGCGGCAGCATTGCTGCTTTGGCTGGTCCTTATCGAGCGGCTCCCTCTCAGTTCGATTGGCTTCCGCTGGCCCACATGGAAGACACTGCTATTCGCGGTGGTGGGCGCCGTGGCGATGCTGATTATTTTCGCTCTTCACATGGGCGTGATTGTCCGGGTCTTCCGTCTCGATACGGCTAGAATCCTGGAGCAGCAACGGATGATCTTCAGCCGGCCTTACTGGTTTCGTGTACTGCTTGTGACGCGGGCCGCGGTGGTTGAAGAGATCCTGTTCCGCGGATACATGATCGAGAAAGTCCGACAGCTCACTGGCAGTGGGGTCTCGGCGGTCGCTGTCTCTGTGCTGACGTTCACCTGGGCGCACTATGCGGGATGGGGACTGGTCCAGCTCATTCCGGCATGTGGCGCCGGAGTTGTTCTTGCGCTTTTGTACGTAAGGCGGCGCGATCTGCCCTCGAACATGCTCGCCCACTTCCTGACGGATGGGGTGGGCTTTCTTTTAAGATGAGCTCGAGGACACTTAATGAACCCAGCAGAAGGCGGCTCAGCTCCATCCATTACCACTCTTGAGAGCCGCGAGGTTTATCGCAACCGGTGGCTGCGGCTGCGCGAGGACAAGATCCTGCGCTCGAATGGACAGCCGGGCATCTACAGTGTGGTGGACAAGGACGAGTGCGCCGTCATTATCCCCATCGATCATGGACGCGTATGGCTAGTCGACCAGTTTCGCTACACCATTCAGGAGCGCGTGCCAGAGCTGCCGCAAGGTGGTTGGGAGATGGAGATCGACGATCCCGAAGCACTGGCGCGCGGAGAACTGAAAGAGGAAACGGGCCTGCACGCCGCGGCAATGACCTGCCTGGGGTGGATGTGGATTGCCTACGGATTCACGCGGCAAAAGCAGCACGTCTTTCTCGCCACTGATCTCACTCCCACCGAAAAAGATCCTGACCCGGAGGAGCACGACATACTTGTCCGCTCCGTAACGGTGGAGGAGTTTGAAGAGATGATGCTCGCGGGCGTGATCCGCGATGCCAGCACGCTGGGAGCGTGGGGACTTTACCTGATGTGGAAGGCGCGGCAGGGCTGAGGAGTGCCCTGCCTTCTGTGCTTACACCGGGTGGAATCTCTTGACAGCGCGAACGGTGAGCAAAATGAAAATCACCAGCAGTGCCAGCTGCGTAATCCCAAAACCAGGAGACGACATTGCGGGCTTGGCGCCCTTGAGCGCTGGAACTTTGTCAAAGGTCTGCGCAATCAGAACGAAGAAGTTGAAGTAATATGCCACGCAAACAGAGATGACGTAGGTCGTGCGCCATGAGCCGTCAAGTTTGCGGATGTAGAGCCCAACGATCGCCAGAGCCAGCGCAATGATCGACAGGATTCCGATGATGATTCCGGGGGTGACACCCTTGAAGGGAAACAGGAACCCGGTGAGGCTGGTCAAGACCGTGCTGACGAAAAAGAGCGAGGTCAGAATACGGAGCCGCCGCGAAGTAAGCAATCCGTACATCACGAATATTCCCGCGCCTATTCCAAGCAGGCTCAGAAATACGTGAAGGAAAGTAAAGTTCGTCAAGCTCAAGCCAAGAATCATGGATATATCCTTTCGTGAAACGGGAAAATGGTACTGCTTTCAATGCGGATCTGCAGGAGGGAGGGAAAGCAAAGCAGGCAAGGCGAGTCCGAATCAGCTTACCCCGCGGCGGCTTCCAGCAGGGCTTCCACTTTCGCGTCCAGATCTCGAGCAACGATCAACGCGGCAAGATTACCATAATGCGCTAGATAACTCGCCATCAAATCGCTAGAAAGGTGAATGCCGTCATCACGTTCGTCAATCAGGGTGTTGACCGGAGTATACGAGGCAGCGCCAGCCGGAAGCGAATCCGCTCCGGTACGATCAAAGATGAGTTAGTCGTGGACTTCCGCGCCGAAATCCTCTATTTTGTCACCTGAGGAGCTTTCCCCCATGAGCTTTCTCTCTCAATGCTTCGGTACCCGGCTAGCGGTTCAATCGATGCTCGTCGCTCGTAAGGTGGTTTCGATTGCGCGCTAGTAAGTCAAGTCCTCAGCTGCCTTCTCCTTCTCAGAGATCGACCGGCATCCACTCGATGGAAGCCGCAGTTACGGCTGCCCTATGCCGACGGCCGTTTCGCTTTCTGAAGTTGATAAGCGCGGCCGGCGTGTTGCCGTGCCTGGCTCTGATGTCTTGCAGCAGTGTCACCCATCTGATCACGAATCCCGAGGCAGCAGATTTCTCGCTCACTTCCACGCCCCCGACAGTCGCGCTGGTTTCTGGGGGCGCGGGTCAACAGATCAGCGTCAATGCCGTTCCGTTGAACGGCTTCACGGGGACGGTAGCGGTCGCCATCAGCGGGTTGCCGACCGGAGTGACTGCGAGCCCGGCCACCCTTTCGTTGACTCCAGGCGCAGCACAAACCGTAACGCTTACTGCAGGTACCACTGCAGCGACCGGTAGCGCCACGGTGACGCTCACTGGCACATCGGGGAAACTGAGCCATTCGGCTACTGTCGCGTTGACCGTTTCCGCAGCTCCGCCACCACCAGACTTCTCACTAACCGTCTCACCGACATCGCTGACAATTGTGGCCGGTGCAACCGGTTCACCGGTGAGCGTTCTGGCGACGGCGATAAATTCCTTCAGTGGGACCGTTTCGGTTGCCATCAGCGGGCTTCCAACCGGAGTCACTGCAAACCCCGCTACGCTGGCGCTGACCCCAGGCACCGTGCAGAACATAACGCTCACCGCAGGAGCCACGGCAGTGGCTGGCAGTGCCGCCGTGACCTTCACCGGAACATCGGGGACGCTGAGCCATTCGGCCACCGTTGCGTTGACTGTTTCCGCAGCTCCGCCGCCACCGGACTTCTCACTGACCGTCTCACCGACATCGCTGACGATTGTGGCCGGTGCAACCGGTTCGCCGGTGAGCGCGTTGGCAACGGCGCTGAATTCCTTCACCGGGACTATTTCGGTAGCGATCACGGGGCTTCCAACTGGAGTGACTGCGAGCCCCGCAACGCTTACGTTGACTCCGGGCGCCACGCAGAACGTAACGCTCACCGCTTCTTCAACAGCGGCCATCAGCAGCTCCACCGTGACGTTCACTGGAACGTCGGGCACTCTGACTCATTCGGCCACCGTTGCGTTGACTGTTTCCGCAGCTCCGCCGCCACCGGACTTCTCACTGACCGTCTCACCGACATCGCTGACGATTGTGGCCGGTGCAACCGGTTCGCCGGTGAGCGTGTTGGCAACGGCGCTGAATTCCTTCAGCGGGGCAGTCTCCGTGACGATTAGCGGACTGCCGACTGGAGTGACTGCGAGCCCAGCAACGCTGACACTGACCCCGGGGACCGCGCAAAGCACAAAGCTGACGGCAGCCGCCGGAGCAGCAGCAGCCACTTCCACGGTGACTTTCACGGGGACTTCAGGCAGCCTCACTCACTCTGCCACGCTGGCTCTGACCGTGCAGACCGCGGTGACGACGACCAGTGCGCCGGATGTGACCACCTACCACGACGATATCGCGCGGGACGGGCTCAATGCGCAAGAGACCATCCTCACATTGAGCAACGTGAACTCCTCGCAGTTCGGCAAGATCGGCTTCGACACGGTGGACGGCTTGGTCGACGCACAGCCGCTGTATCTGGCCAATGTGACCGCAGGCGGCAAGCTGCGCAATGTTCTGTACGTCGCCACCGAACACGACAGTGTTTATGCCTTCGACGCGGATAGCGGAGCGCAGATATGGAAGACCTCCGTCATTGAGACCGGCGAAACCACCAGCGACGATCGCGGCTGCGGGCAGGTTACACCGGAGATCGGAATCACCTCGACCCCGGTGATCGATCGCCAGCAAGGGCCGAACGGCACGCTCTTCGCCATCGGCATGACCAAGGACGCGAGCGGGAACTATCACCAACGGCTGCATGCACTCGACGTCACCACAGGCGCGGAGATCAGTGGTAGTCCGACGGAGATCGCCGCAACCTATCCGGGCACGGGAGCCAGCAGTTCGAATGGCAACGTGGTCTTCGAGCCGGGCCAATACAAGGAGCGCGAAGCCCTGCTGCTGTTGAGCGGCAACGTCTACATCGCGTTTTCCTCTCACTGCGACGACGGGCCCTATACGGGTTGGGTGATGGCTTACAGCGAGTCCACCCTGCAACAGACGCAGGTGCTGGACGTGACGCCGAATGGCAGCGAGGGTTCCATCTGGATGAGCGGCGACGGGATCGCGGCGGACAGCAGCGGAAATCTCTACTTCCTCGATGCGAACGGCACTTTCGATACCACCCTGGATGCGAACGGCTTTCCCACGAAGAACGATTTCGGCAACGCGATCATCAAGCTCTCCACCAGCGGCAAGCTGGCAGTTGCCGACTACTTTGAGACCTACAACACGGTCATGGAATCCGACGAGGACGAGGATCTTGGATCAGGTGGCGAAGTCCTGCTGCCAGACCAGACAGATGCGCAGGGAGGGGTGCATCACCTGGTTGTGGGTGCGGGCAAGGACAGCAATATCTATCTCGCGGATCGCGACAATCTGGGCAAGTTCGATCCCGGCGTAGTTACAGATCCCAACATCTACCAGGAGGTGACCGGCGCACTATCAGGTCAGGTCTTCTCCACCCCTGCGTTCTTCAACGGCGTACTCTACTATGGCGCAGTCGGAGATACCCTGAAGGCTTTTCCAATGATCGATGCGATGCTTGCGACGACCCCGTCGAGCCAGTCGTCCGTCTCGTTTCCGTATCCTGGGACCACGCCGAGTGTGTCTGCCAATGGGACCCAGAATGGAATCGTATGGGCCTTGGAATCCAGCATGTCTTCAGCGGGAGTGTTGCACGCCTACGATGCGACGAACCTGCAGCATGAGCTTTACAACAGCGGGCAGGCCACCGGCGGACGCGATAGTTTCGGCAACGGGAACAAGTACATTACCCCGCTGGTCGTGAATGGCAAGGTATACGTCGGAACACAGACGGGCGTGGCCGTGTTCGGATTGTTGACCCCATGAGTGCAGGGGGCGTGGCAATCTCTGAAGCCTGTTTGTCGTTTCCCGCGCTACTCAGCAGGAACACAGTTGGAAGGATAGGTAGGTCGAGGCGATCCGCGCCGAATTTCCTACCAGACCACTTTGTAAATGTTGCCTTTGCTGTCAACGGCGACACCGTTAAATCCGGAATGCGGATCTGAATAAAGACACTCGATCTGCAGAACAGTTCCCTGATTTCCGGTAGCGACAGCCTGCCGAATTCTTGTACCAACCACCCGGGCCAAAAAGTATCCCTGTCCATAAACAGTGTCCCAGGCAAAGGCCAGATTGGGCTGCGGCAGGTAGCTGGATGAGGTCTCAGGAGTCTTTGCGTTTACGAAGGACGGAACCAGAAAAGCCCACTTTCCCTCGAAACTCTCTCCGCCCGCCTGGGTTAGGGTGAATCTTCCTGAGTTGGCGCCAGAGAACTTCGCTGTAATCGCCGGCGGCGGTGCCTGGGTCGCCATCGGACCTACTACGGGATAGAGCGTCTCTCCGAATGCGGCGACACATTCCGCGATCACGCAAACGGCGAGTAGAACAAAAGCGAACCTGGCCTTCATTTCGATCCTCTACACGAGTAGACGGCCTCTGGTCCGAGTCAGTTACTACGAATTGGCCTCTATCCGCGCTCCACCATCGGAATCCACGGCGACGGATAAATCGGTCCGATGTACTCTGCCCGCGGGCGGATCAGACGATTGTCGTCGAGCTGCTCGATGACATGAGCGGTCCACCCTGCGATGCGGCTGATGGCGAAGATCGGCGTGTACAGATCGATGTCGATGCCCAGCGTGGCGTAAGTGGAGGCAGAGTAAAAATCCACATTCGCGTTGAGCTTCTTGTCCTTGTTGATGTAAAGCTCAATGGCCCGGGACATCTCAAACCATTTTGGCTCGCCGGCATCGCGGCCCAGTTGCTCGCTCATTCTGCGCAGGTGTGTGGCGCGGGGGTCTTCGGTCTTGTAGACGCGGTGCCCGAACCCGGAGATCTTCTGCTTGGCGGCCAGCATGCCGCGCACATATTCCACCGGGTCGGCGCCGGCTTTGTCGATTGCCAGCAGCAGGCGCATGACGCCCTCATTCGCGCCTCCATGCAGTGGCCCCTTGAGCGCTCCAATCGCGCCCGTGACTGCGGAGTGTATGTCAGCCAATGTGGCAGCGATGACGCGCGCGGCAAAGGTAGAGGCATTCAGTTCGTGATCGGCGTGTAAAATCAGCGCGATATCCAGCGTGCGGGTCGCGGTCTCAGACGGCTTTACCCCGTTCAGCATCCATAGAAAATTTGCGGCGTGGGAGAGCGAACGGTCGGGCGGGACGATGTCCTTTCCTTTGCGCAGCCGGTCGTAGACTGCCACCAGCATGGCGATCTGCGCTGTGAGGTTGTAGGCCTTGCGCACGTTGGCGTCGTGGGAGTTGTCTTTCTCGTCGGCGTCGTAAAAGCTGAGCGCGGAGACGGCGGTGCGCAGCACCTCCATGGGTGTGGCTGTGGTGGGGCAGGCGCGCAGCAGGTCAATGATGCTCTGGTCCAGTGACCGGGCCAATGACAGTTGCGACTGAAACTCACGCAGGGCGAGCTGGTTGGGCAGTATCCCATTCCACAGCAGATAAGTGGTCTCCTCGAAGGTCGAATTCACCGCAAGTTCGTGAATATCGATTCCGCGATAGGCGAGCACGCCCGCGTCTCCGTCGATCCAACAGATTCCGGAGTTCGCCGCAACAATTCCTTCCAGACCCTTCCCCGCGACAGCAGTCGACATAGCTTTTGGATCTCCCTTTTTTGATCTTTTTGGGCGTTCACTTCCAATGTCCGGGCCTCAAAATTCGGCCAGGTGCAAGAAATGCAGCAAAGATGTTTATATCGGAACCATTCCATCCTTGTCACGGAGGGCCACCGATTCCCGCTTCTTTTCGTGCACTACGCGTATTCTTTCTATATTCTTGTAGACGCCCCGGAAGTGCCGCGAACGAATCGGCCTTATCGGGTTTTGGCAGGCTGGAATTTCGCACGGCATCGGCACGTCCCCCAAATCGAACCGCCACGTCGGGGTCTAACGGGGACAGAGCGCGTCAACGAGAGCGGTTTCACAATTCAGGTGCCCTATTTGGTGTCGTGCAAGGTGATTCTTTCCCAGGAAGAAGACACCTGACATTTGTGCCTTCGGGGTTCAGCAATGGTGGAACCACTGCAACGAGCGGTTCGCTGGACGGGCCGCAAGAGAGACGAAAGGCGAAACACATATGGCTAATGAAATCGACAACGCCCCCAGAACTTATTCCGGAGCATTGCTGGCGGTGATCGCTGTCGCTCTGCTGTGCGCGCTGGGCGGCCTGATTTGGAGCTATACCATCAACAGCAAAGTGGCGGCTCAGCAAGCCGACCTGACCGATGCCAAACAACAGAACGTGAAGCTGGCCGCGGAACTGCGCGAGACCAACGCCCGCTTGAACGTGGCAACCGACGAGTTGGGCAAATCGCTGGGTCTGACCCAGAAACAGATGGACGACCGCGCCCAGGAACTCATTCGTCGCGAGAAAGCCGTGGAAGCCAACGCTCAGCAACTCGCAAACGCCCAGAAACAGACCGCGCAGCAGGTGAACGCAGTTTCCAGCGCAGTGACCGACGTGAAGACGGACGTGGGCGGAGTGAAGACCGACGTGGCTAAGACGCAGACCGATTTGGCCGCTGCTATCGCCCAGTTGACCTCGATGAAGGGTGATTTGAGCGATCACAGCAGCCTGATTGCCCGCAATCGCGACGAACTGGAAGTGCTGAAGCACAAGGGTGACCGCACCTACTACGAGTTCACCTTGGCCAAGGGGCAAAGGAAGCCGGTAGGCACGGTGAGCCTGGAACTGAAGAAGACTGATGCCAAGCACAGCAAGTTCACCCTCGTGGTGTACGCCGACGACAAGCAGTACGAGAAGAAGGATAGGAACCTGAATGAGCCGATGCAATTCTACGCCGGCAAGGATCCCATGCTCTTTGAAATCGTGGTTAACTCGGTGAGCGCCAAGAACACAGTCACGGGATACCTCTCGGTTCCCAAGAGCGCACCCGTTCCACCGACTACTGGTCAGTAACTGCGCTGTGGGGCGCGAGCACCAGGCTTGGCTGATAGCGGAAAGCGAAGCTGAAGTCCAGGCCTTTGCGCGCGTCCCATTGCTGCTTGTTCAGGCGGAATGAGGAGATGAACTCCCCCTCCACAGTCTGCCCCGGAGGGATGGTCGTGTCCGTGGTCGACAAAGCCTTGCCGTGTGGCACGGGCATCGTCGGGTAGGCGATAAACACGCGGTCATAATCCGTTGCGCTCGCCGCGTAGCTGGAGTGAATGCCGTCGTCCAGCTTTAGGTTGGTCATCACGTTATGCAGAAAGAGCGGTTCCTTGCCCTGGTTGTGCAGCTTGACGTGAGTGAAGACCAGCACCTGGTCAAAGCTCTCCTTGGCCATGGTTTCACCGGCAGCGTCCAGCCCCGAACTCTCCGAGTGCTGCGAGTGCGCCCAAACATCAACAATCTCGCCGGAGGCCACGGGTGGTTTTTGCCCGAGCTTCACGTAGATAGCAACCGCGGCCGTGACCACCACCACGGCGATTAACGCGGCCCAAACCACGTGACTGGAACCCTTGGCATAGTCTTCTCCGGGGGCGGTTTCTAGCAAGTCGGGGGAATCCTGCAGTAGACTCATAGCGCCCTTATCTTATCTCCACCGGAACCAAAAGAGCCAATAATAATTCGTACGCCGGCTGAGGATTACCCGGCCCAATTGCCCAAAAGGAAACGAATTTTCAAAGAGGGAAACCTGGCCGCATTTGAGACGCCCGGCTTGACGGGATCCCTTCACCATCGTTCTCAGTGGGAACAATCCATACTCTCGGGAACTGATGCAATCTCCTCGCCTGTCTACATAGGCCCCTCCGGTTATTTGATGCTTACCCGGCTGTCTGGCGATCGATCAAACCCTTGAGTACAGTCTTGAGCGCCACGGTTTCCTTGCGGCGAGCGGATTCATCGAACTCGAAGTCAATCCAGCCTTCATTGAAGCCGTCCAGCATCTGATCTCTGAGCTTTTGTTCGATGATGGTGTGCTGCGAAAGAAGGTTGGTCCGCGTAGCCTGTGCGCCGATCGTCGAGAGATAGACCACGCTGCCAGGAGCCCCCTCTTCCAGAGCTAACTTGAGTGTGGCGGCAATCGTCTGTGCCTCCGGGAAACCGGGTGATGGATCGAACAACGGAGGAACGAGCACAAAGACGGCTTCCGTCCCTCTGAATGCGGCCGCCATCGCCGCCGCATCTGCAATGTCGGCGACCGCAACCTCGCAGCCAGCCTGGGCCCAGGGGCCCGCCTTGCGTGCGTCGCGCAAAACGGCGCGAACGGGCTGTTTGGCGGCTAGAAGATTGCGGGCCAATTCGCCACCAATGTTGCCTGTGATTCCGGTAATCGCAAACATATCGCACCCTCCAATTTTCAAAATGGATGATGCATCCGCACAAGAGATTCCAATTCGCTTCCGAATTGGATCAGAGAGGCCGGGAGTGGGCTGGCCGCTTATGGTCTCGGCCGGAGCGCTTCCAGAAACTCCTTTGCTTCCAGCGTGTTCAGCACATCGTGCGGGCTCAGCCAGGCGCGGCGGAGCTGGCGGATGCCGTACTCCATCTTGCCCAGGTTGCGCAGATCGTGCGAGTCGGAGTTGATGACGATCTTGCAGCCCACTTCCTTGGCCAGGCGGAGGTCGCGGTCGTTCAGGTCCAGGCGCTCGGGTGCGGCATTGTGCTCCACGGCGACACCCAACTCGGCAGCGCGGCGCAACACGGCTCCCGTGTCCAGAGCAAAAGGTTCCCGGCGCAGCAGCAGGCGGCCCGTGGGATGGCCCAGGATTCGTACGTAGGGATTCTCAACTGCGCGCAGCACGCGGGCGGTCATTTCCTCACGGCTTTGCTCAAAGCGTGTGTGAACGCTGGCAACGACCATCTCCATCTGCGCCAGCACCTCATCGTCCAGGTCCAGCGCGCCATCGGCGAGGATGTCCACCTCAATCCCGGCAAAGACGCGGATGCGGCCCTCCATCTGCTGGTCCACTTCGCGAATCCGCTGGATGTGTTCGAGGGCCCGCTTCTCGTCAAGACCATTGGTCATCGCCAGGTTTTTGGAGTGATCTGTGATGGCAATGTAGTGGTATCCGACGGCGAGGGCGGCGTCAGCCATCTCGCGAATGGTATTGTGGCCGTCGCTGGCATTCGTATGCATGTGCACGTCGCCGCGCACGTCGGCTTGTTCAATGAGCCGGGGCAGTTCGTGGCGGGCCGCGGCCTCGATTTCGCCCAGGTTCTCGCGCATCTCCGGTGGCATCCAGTCCATGCCCAGGGCTGCGTAGATTTCCTCCTCAGTAGCCGCAGCCACCGTCGACTCGTCATCCAGCCGGGCCAGCGCCCACTCACTCAGCGTGTAACCCATCTTCAGGGCTCGCTGGCGCAGGGTCACATTGTGCGCTTTGGAGCCGGTAAAGTACTGCAGAGCCGCACCATAGCTGGCGGAAGGCAACAGGCGCACGTCCACTTGCAAACCGTCGGCCAAGTGAAAGCTGACCTTATTTTCGCCTTTGGCAATCATGTCGTGAATGCCCGGGAAGGTGGCCACGTACTCCACCGCACCAGCAGTATTCTCCGGGGCGCAGGCCGGGCCTGTAACCAGCAGATCCAGGTCGCCCGCAGTTTCGCGGCCGCGGCGCAGGGAACCGGCGGGTGTCACTTTCTCAATTCCAGGGAAAGCCAGCAGATAAGTCGAAATGCGTCGCGCCGCTTCTTCAGCTACGTCGATGCGGAAGCGGCCTGCACTCCGGCGATAGTCGTCAATCCCCTTACGCAGCTTCTCAATCTGTTTTCCGCCCATGCGAGGGAGCCCGGCCAGACGGCCACCTTCAATCGCCTCCGCAAGCTGATCGATGCTGCTGATCTGCGCTGCCGACCACAGTAGGGCAACGGTCTTGGGACCCATGCCCGGCAGCTTGAGGAGCTCCAGGAGGCCAGCGCCGTACTTGGCCAGCAATTCCTCACGAAGAGGAAGCGTGCCGGTTGAAACAATTGCCTGCAAGTTCGTGGCCATGCTCTTGCCAATGCCGGGAATCTCCAGCAGGCGCGCAGTTTCCGGAGCAGCCGCCACCAGATCCACCGTGGTTTGCTCGGCTGTCTCCGCGGCGCGACGATAGCTGCGAATCCGGAATCCGTCGCCGCCGTCGATTTCCAGCAAATCGGCGGTTTCCTCCAACAGATGGGCGATGGTTACGTTGTCCATTGCCGAAGCGTATCAGAATCCCGAAGCGTATTCGATTCAAAGACAAGAAGGTAGAGCGCTGGAGGTAGATGCACGCCGCACAGGGGACTTGGCAGGGAACTCCGCTTCGCCCCGGACGGGACCGCACGCCGCAAATCCAACTTCCAAGGGTCGGAATATGTGCCCTTTGATGAGAGCTTTCCACCGGGCACACCACCCGTACACCACTTGGAGATGGTCTTTGAGAATACGCCCGGCGAGTCCGCGCTACTAGGCTGCGCTGTGGGCAGCGGCGTCCTTGAAACGGATGACCGCGTCTGCCTGCGGGCCTTTTTGGCCCTGGACGATGTCGAACTCAACGTCATCGCCCTCTTTCAGCGTTTTGTAGCCGTCCAATTGGATTGCGGAGTAGTGAACGAATACATCCGGCCCGTCGTCGCGACCGATGAATCCGTAGCCCTTGGCGTTGTTAAACCACTTGACCTTCCCTTTGTACTGAGCCACAGGCTCCTTCTTTCTTTGCGTGTTGTGGGGATACGGCGGGCGAGGGGTCCGACCGCCAATATTCATTAAGACGTGAACAACACGAGAAAGGTTGATCAAGTTTCGAATTAGAGGTCTCGCAAAATGATACGGGCCGATGGAGACCATCGGCCCTGCGTGAGACGTTGCGCTTTCAGAAGTTGAAGCCAAAGAACGAAATTGCTCTATTGCTTGCGCTTTGCCGCAATGAGACGCGAAAAGATCAGCACGCTGGTAAGGGTCTTGCCATCCTTTATGGCTCCTTTATCTATCATCTTGAGCACATCGGAGAGCTTTACCAGGCGGAATTCAATCTGCTCGTCCTCTTCGGGATGAGCGTCGCCTGCCAATAGCCCTTCGGCAAGAAAAACCTTCATGGATTCGCCGAGAAAGCCAGGGCTCGCATAGTACTCAACCAGCGGCTTCCACTTTTTTGCGCGGTAGCCGGTTTCCTCTTCAAGTTCGCGCTGGGCTCCCGCCAGAGGTTCTTCTCCGGCGTCGAGCTTGCCCGCAGGCAGCTCCCACAGAAACTGATTAGCTGCGTGACGATATTGGCGCTCGATGACAATCCAGGGGTTCTTCTTGCTTTTCGAGCTATCGATGGCGAGTATCACCACGCTGCCGTTGTGGCGAATCACATCGCGTTCGCCGCGCCGGCCGCCGGGCTCAATGAGCTTGTCGTGAACTACGCGAAACAGCGGGCCTTTGTAGACCACCACCGAACTGAGCAGCTGCGCGGTTTCCGTTTTGCCTTCGGCTTTCTTGGCTTTCAGTTTTTCCTTCTTCTTCGGCGCCTTGGCCGTCTTCGTCTTCTCTTTGGCTTCTTTGACGGCTTTTGTTTTCTTTTCCTTCTTGGGCATTCTCAGTCTCTCTCCTCACAATGTAGTCAGAGAAAGTATACGCACAACGCTCTGTCTCCTATCCCTGCAACCAGCAGTAGTGCATCGATTTTGTCTGGCATGGCATCCTTAACTGAGCTACTTGAAACCTTAAGCCGCGCGCACAGTCCAAAAATGTGCGCCGGAAGACCCGAGTGAGTGTGTCATTGACCGCAGATTGTTATCCGATTTCCGTGGCGCCGGGCCTGAGCCGGCTTTTTCTCGACTACTGCGCCGGAGACGCGAAGGCGCAGGCGTTCTATGGTTCAGCGGCCTTCAGTGAAAGCTGGCAGGCTCGCTTGCCGGTTCCCGCTCATTGGCCGCAGCTGGTTCACCTGCTGCAAGCGCAAAACGGCGGGTCTTCAATTGCGGCGATCAATGCACTGAGCCATGGCGCGGGAGTGGTGGTGACTGGACAACAGGTAGGCCTCTTCGGCGGGCCGCTGTTCACGCCCTTCAAGGCCGCAACCGCGCTGGCGCGCGCACGGGCCGCCACGGCTGCCGGACATCCTCACGTTGCCATATTCTGGCTGGCCAGCGAGGATCACGACTTTGCCGAGATCAACCACGTCACGTTTCCGGGACGCAAAGAGCTACGCAAGCTGGAGTACACCAATGTCCCCGCGACGCAGGTGCCGGTTGGCAGCATCGTTCTGGGCGAATCAATCTCCCCGCTCGTCGATCTGGCGTGGGAACTGCTGGGCACTTCCGATGCCATGGAAGCGCTGGCCGCCGCTTATCAGCCCGGCCGGAGCTTCGCCCAAGCCTTCGCGGAGTTTTATTCCAGGGCCTTCGCCGCGCAGGGTTTGCTGATTCTGGATGCGAGCGGACGCGAAGTTCACCGCATGGGCGCTTCCGTGTTGCGTGCCGGCCTGGAACAGGCAGACGAACTGCACTTCGCCCTGCTTGGGCGCAATCGCGAGCTTGCAGCTGCTGGCTATCACGCACAGGTGGCCGTCGGGGAGCAAAACAGCTTGCTCTTCCTCATCGAAGAAAGCACAGGCGCGCGGCTGGCCTTGAAGCGGATTGCGCCCAGCGCCGAGGAACCAGGAGGTTTGTGGCAAGCAGGAAGGCAAAGCTACTCCACCGCAGACCTGGTGGGAATTTTGGATGCTGAGCCGGAGCGGATATCTCCCTCGGCACTTCTGCGTCCCGTCTTTCAGGATTATTTGCTGTCGACATCGCTAACGATAGGCGGCCCTGCCGAAATCGCGTATTTCGCTCAGTCCGCCGTGCTCTTTGAGCGGATTCTGGGTCGCATGACGCCGGTTCAGCCGCGCTTTTCCGGAACTTTGATTGAGCCTCAAATTGCCGAACTGCTGCGCAAGCATGAACTTACGCTCGAACGAGTGTTTGAATTAGGCGGACAGAAGAACGGAGCCGGAACTGCGGAAGCACTGGCACAATTGCTTGCAGCGCGGGCCATGCCGATTGAAGGCAAGCAGAAACTGGCTGCTGCGGGCACAACCTTAGACGCAGATTTGACCACGCTTCTGGACTGGATGCGGTCGCAGGACGAAGGACTGGGCCGGTCCGCCGAGACAGCGGCCAACAAGATCATCTACCAGATGAACCGCCTGCGGACCCTTGCTGCCAATTTTCAGTTGGAGCGCGAAGCTTCTCTCAGACGCCACGCCGAAGCCATCTCCAGGGCACTCGATCCGGACAGTGGACTCCAGGAACGGCTGCATGGAGCGGCGTACTACTTTGCCCGTTACGGCTTTGGATTGGCAGAAGAACTGACCGTACAGGCAGCCAACCCCTGTCCCGGCCACACGGCGCTGTGGTTATAATCCTCGCGAACCGTAAAAGGACCCCAATGGGACGGCTTATTGCACTGTTGACTTTTGGATTGCTGGCTTCGCAGACCTTGCAGGCGCAGACGGTGTCCTGCGGAACACCCGGGACGAACAACGATTTCCTCGGGATTCAGACCATCCGGCTTTGGCCCGGCGACGCTCCTGAAGCCAAAGGCAAGGCCTGCGAAGACATCCCCACGTTGACCATCATGGGGCCGCGCCGTGGAGCAGAGAACGGCTCTGCGGTTATCATCCTGCCCGGGGGCTCTTATCGCAACCTTGCAGGCGATCTAGAGGGCCGGGAAATAGCCGATTGGTTTACCGCGCGCGGCTTTCGCGCCTTCATCCTCGCCTACCGGCTTACTTCGAACGGGTACGTTCTCCCTATTCCCTTGCTCGACGCGCGCCGAGCCGTTCAGACCGTCCGTGGACGCGCCGCCGATTACCACATCGACCCCAACCGCATTGTTGTCATAGGCTTCTCGGCAGGTGGCCACCTGGCTGCACTGGCCGGAACACAGTTCGTGTCCGGCAAAGCCGATGCGGAGGACCCCATCGAACGCGCCTCCAGCCGACCCGACTACCTGGTCCTTGGATACCCGTGGATCGGCGCCATCTCGCTGGACACTTCTCATCTGAATTACTGCAAGCTGTACAACCTGATGGACCGCTGCGAGGCGCTGCGCCAAGCCTATTCTCCTGATTTATTCGTCACCAAGAACACGCCGCCCACGTTCATGTATCACACCTTCACCGACCAGACCGTACCCGTGGAGCAGGGGCTGCGATTCTATGAAGCCTTGGTCAAAGCAGGAGTCCCCTCCGAGATGCACATCTTCGCCAACGGCCCCCACGGCACAGGTCTGGGTAAGGGGGATGCGGCTCTGGATCAATGGCCCGGCCTGCTGGAAACTTGGCTGCGCGCTCACGGATTGTTGACGGTAGATAAATCGGTCACCGCGGGCACCAAACCCTAGCAAGCGAATGGGTGCATCCTGCAAGCGGACACAGTCGTCCCGCCCCCGAAAAATAAGGTCAAAAAATGGTTCCAAAATTGAGGCGGGCCGACGACTTCGGGAGTGGAAGGACTTCCCGGAACCGCCGGCCCGCTGGACCCTGAACCGGGTCTGGGTGGTATTGTTAGTTTAGGCTTGTTCCATCCGAAAGCAAGCCTTTTTTTCGAGAATTTTCGCAGTTCGTGACAGCAGTCACAGGACCCCGCCATATAGGTGCCAACTTCGTTGACCTTGGGGGTCTGCCCCTGATACAAAAAGGTGTTCCACCCACAACACAGTCCAGTTGAATTGTGTGAGCCGCTGCTACCAACATGCAAGAAATCCTTAGACAAGTCGGAACACTTATGGTCGGCGCCATACCCACGATGCTGCTGTTCATCGTGCTGGTTTTGGCCTACCAGCTTTTGATTCAGGGCCCGCTATCGGCCACATTAAAAAAGCGTCGCGCTCTCACGGAAGGCGCTCTTGAAGATGCGCAGAAGGCCATTGCCGAAGCCGAAGCAAGGGCAGCCGAATATGCCGCCAAGCTGCGTCAGGCGCGGGCCGAAGTCTACAAAGTCCGCGAGCAACGAGTGAAGCAGTGGAACGCCGAGCGGGACGCCACACTGGAAGCAGCCCGCAAGGCATCCGCGACCAAGGTTGGCCAGGCCAAGGCAGAGCTCGAGGCAGAGGCCACCGCGGCGCGCAAAACGATCCAGGCTTCTGTCGGGGATCTGGCTCGTCAGGTGGTCGAGGCAGTACTGCCGCAGGCCGCCGGGGGTTCCCGTTGAGAGAATCGACTCTGCACCATCGCCTTTCTATCCGGATTTTTTGGCTAGCTTTTCTCGTGACGGTTTCAGCCGCAATCCTGGCTGCGCCCTACCGGCTCTCGGCACAGGATTCCGCATCGCCCTCACAACCTGCGAGCGCTGCCCAGGCGCAAGACCAAACGCAAGATCAGGCCAAGCCGGAGGCTGCCAGCAAAGAAGAAAACAGCGAAGACAAATTCAGGCACGCGCCGACGGTTGTATGGGCTGCCAAGACGCTCAATCTTCCGGTTGAAACCACCGCCCGCATCTTCGAGTTCATTAATTTCGGCGTCATCTTCCTGGCGATCGTCATTCCGCTCGTCCGTTTCCTTCCCAAATTCTTGCGCAACCGTGCGGTCAAGCTGCGCGAAGACATCGAGTCCGCGCGCAAGGTGACCGAGGATGCCAGCACGCGTCTGGCTGCTGTGGAAGCCAAGCTCGCCAGCCTGGGCGACGAGATTGCAAAGTTCCGCGCTGAAGTTGAAGCGGAGAGCCTGCAGGACCAAGCGCGCATCAAAGCCACGTTGGAAGAAGAAAGCACTCGCATTGTGGCTGCGGCCGAGCAGGAGATTGGCGTCGCAGCCGCGCAGGCCCGGCGCACATTGAGGCACTTTGCAGCCGATCTGGCCATTGACCAGGCAGCGAAGCAATTGGTTCTGACGGCGGAAACGGATCGCGCCCTGATTGCCGAATTCGTGGCTGATGCTGCCAAGGGAGGGCTGAACTAGATGGCCGCCTTTGTATCCCGCTATGCCAGCGCTTTTTTGGATGTGATTACAGCCGCCAAGTTGGACACGGCCGCAATTGATAGGCAGTTTTCAGACTTTCTCGGCACATGGAACGGCAGTCCGGAACTGCGCTCCTTCTTCACCAATCCCGCCATTCCCGCACTGCAGAAGGTAGGGTTTCTGGATACGTTGAATAAGAAGCTGGGGCTCCCAAAAGAACTCCGCAACCTGATCGCAGTGCTTATCGACAACGACCGCATTGGAGCGGTAGCCGAGGTGGCACAAACGTATCGCAAGTTGCTGCAGGATCAGTTGGGCATTCGCCAAGCGGAGATTGTGACGGCGCGCGAACTCACCGAGCCGGAGCGGACTTCGCTGGTGGTAGAGATCGGCAAGCTGGCCGGATCGAAGATTGAAGCGAGCTTCAAATTGGATGCATCGATTCTGGGTGGAACTGTGGTCCGCATTGGCTCCACAGTCTACGACGGTTCCGTGCGTGGACGCTTGGACAGGTTGAAGGAAGCACTGGCGGCGGGCTGAAGTCCGCAGTCGCCAGAGATTGGTTTTCAGTTGTCAGTTTTTGGAGTGAGCAGCGAACAACTTTTAGCGGTCGGTTTTTGGTGGTGAAGAATCTGTAGGCACAAGACAGATTTTCAGTTGTCCCGGATTTCGTAAACACAAGCGAAACGCTGACAACGGATTACTAAGGACTGACAATCGTAAGGACAGAAATGGCTCAGATCAAGGCAGACGAGATTACGCAACTTCTTCGCGAGCAGATCGCGAATTACGACTCAAAGGTTCAGGTCGATGAGGTCGGCACCATCACATCGCTTGGTGACGGCATTGCCCGGCTTCATGGTCTCGACAAGGTGATGGCTGGCGAGCTGCTCGCTTTTCCGAATGGCATCGCCGGACTAGCTCTGAGCCTGGAAGAAGATCAGGTAGGCGCCGTGATTCTGGGCGACTACACGGAGCTGCGCGAAGGCGAAGAGGTCAAGCGCACGGGCAAGATTCTCTCGGTGCCAGTGGGGCAGGGAATGATCGGCCGTGTGGTCAACGCCCTCGGCATTCCCATTGACGACAAGGGACCCATCGCGTCCACTGAGACTCTGCCCGTCGAGCGTCTTGCGCCCGGCATCATTGACCGTCAGCCTGTGCGGGAGCCCATGGCCACCGGACTCAAGGCCATCGACGCCATGATTCCCATCGGCCGCGGCCAGCGCGAGCTGATCATCGGCGATCGCCAGACGGGCAAGACTGCCGTACTGCTCGACACCATCATCAACAACGCCAAGAACGACCTGATTTGCATCTACTGCGCCATCGGCCAAAAGCGGTCTTCGATCGCTCAAGTTGTGCAGACGCTCACTGAAGCCGGCGCGATGGGACACACGGTCATCGTGGCTGCCTCGGCCTCCGAGCCGGCGCCGTTGCTCTATCTCGCGCCCTACGCGGCTACCGCCATCGGTGAATACTTCCGTGACAACGGCAAGCACGCGCTGGTGATGTACGACGATCTCTCCAAGCACGCCATGGCGTATCGCGAAATCTCGCTGCTGCTGCGCCGTCCACCGGGTCGCGAAGCGTATCCCGGCGACGTCTTCTATCTCCACTCGCGCCTGTTGGAGCGCTCGGCCAAGCTCAGCAAGGAGCGGGGCGGCGGTTCGCTGACCGCGCTTCCGGTCATCGAGACCCAGGCCGGCGACGTCTCGGCTTACATTCCGACCAACGTCATCTCCATCACTGACGGGCAGATCTTTTTGGAAACTGACCTCTTCAACTCCGGCGTCCGCCCGGCCGTCAACGTGGGCCTTTCGGTTTCGCGCGTAGGTTTCTCGGCGGCAATCAAAGCGGTCAAGCAGGTAGGTTCCACGCTCAAGCTGGACCTTGCCCAGTATCGCGAACTTGCAGCATTTGCACAGTTCGGTTCCGACCTCGATCCGCTGACTCAGAAGCAGTTGAATCGCGGCCAGCGCTTGACGGAATTGCTGAAGCAGCCGCAATTCCACCCACTCACCTGGCAACAGCAGGCGGTAATTCTCTTCGCCGGCACGCAGGGTTATCTTGACGACTTCAAGGTCTCCGACATTCACGCTTTTGAGGACGGAGTCTACAAGTACTTTGAAAGCGCGCAGACCTCGTTCATGGAAGAACTGACCAGTAAGAAGGCGTTCGACGACGATTTGCGCAACAAGCTGCACGCGGCGCTGAAGGAATACTCAGCCAACTTCAAGGCAGAACTTGAGGCAGCGGTCACAGCGAAGTAGCTGGACGAAGAGCTGTCGGCCGAGAGCTGATAGCTGAGAGCTAAAAAGAATGGCAAACGTACTCGATTTACGGCGACGCATTCGTAGCGTGAAGAACACGCGACAGATCACCAAGGCCATGAAGATGGTCTCGGCGGCCAAGCTGCGGCGCGCGCAGGAGCGGGCGATCTCAGCGCGGCCCTACGCCAAAATGATCACCAGCGTGCTGGAATCGCTGACGCGGCGTATCGACATCTTCGATCCGGAGACCGGTGAACTGCGTCATCCGCTCTTTGCGATCCGCGAAGAGAAGCGCGTGCTACTGGTCGTTATCAGCGGCGACAAGGGTTTTGCCGGCGCCTTCAACGCAAACATCCTCAAGACTGCTTTCCAGTTTATTTCCGGCAATCCCGACAAAGAGATCGACATCGAAGCCGTCGGCCGCAAGGGCCGGGACCAGATGCGTCGCCACTTTCCCGCGGCCATTTTTGCTGAGCCGGAAAATGCAGACCAAAGCGCAGAAAGCGGCGGCCGCCGCCGTGAGCGCAAGGCGAAGGTCGAAGTCACCGGCGATCATCCCGGAATGCTTTTGAAGCTCGAAGCTCACCGCGTTTTCGAACTGGCGCAAAGCATCATCTCCCGTTATGTGCACGAAGAGATCGACGCCGCTTACATCGTCTACAACGAGTTCAAGTCGGTGATCCAGCAGCGACTGGTGGTTGAGAAGCTGTTGCCCATCATGAAGATCGGCATTCCGCAGATTACCGGCGCCGCCGAACCAACAGAGGAAGAACGCCAGCGCACCGCGGAAGCGGCTCTCAGTGCGGGCATTTCGATTGAGCCCGCGGATACCGCGGCCGCCGATGAGGAAGCGAAAAAATTTGGCACCTCACAGGTGGATTACATCTACGAGGAGCCTGCCAACGAACTTTTTAACGGCCTGCTTCCGCAATACATTTCTTCCATGCTGTATCACGCCATGACGGAGTCAGTAGCCGCGGAACATGCGGCCCGCATGACAGCGATGGATTCAGCGACCAACAACGCCTCGGACATGATCGACTCGCTCACACTGCATATGAATCGCGTGCGCCAGGCGGCCATCACCAAGGAGATCATCGAAATTGTTTCCGGCGCTGCGGCGCTTTAAGAAGGCAAGGATATGGCAGAGAACATCGGCAAAGTAATTCAGGTTAGCGGTCCGGCGGTCGACGTGCAATTTGAAGAAGCGACCATGCCGCCCATCTATCAGGCGCTGCGCGTCACCAGCGACGGCTTCAAGGTTCCCACGCCCATCAACGTCATTCTCGAAGTTCAGCAGCACCTGGGCGAGGGCCGTGTGCGCACTGTTGCCATGGAAGCGACGGACGGCATGGTTCGCGGCATGAAGGCCATCGACCTTGGCGGTCCGATTCGTGTTCCGGTAGGCAAGGAGACGCTGGGCCGCATCATCAACGTCATCGGCGAGCCGGTGGACGAGCTAGGCCCCATCGGCGAGAAGTCGCGCATGCCCATTCACCGGCCAGCGCCGCTGTTTGACGAGCAGACCACGCACGAAGAAATGTTCGAGACCGGCATCAAGGTCATCGACCTGATTCAGCCGTTTTTGAAGGGCGGCAAGATCGGCCTCTTCGGTGGCGCAGGCGTGGGCAAGACCGTGGTCATCATGGAATTGATCAACAACGTCGCCAAGAACCACGGCGGCTACTCGGTGTTTGCCGGCGTGGGCGAGCGCACCCGCGAGGGCAACGATCTGTGGTTGGAAATGACCGAATCCGGCGTCATCAAGCCGGGCGACTTCGCCAACTCCAAATGCGCCTTGGTCTACGGCCAGATGACCGAGCCGCCAGGAGCACGTCTCCGCGTGGCTCTCAGCGCGCTCACCGTCGCCGAGTACTTCCGCGATGTAGAGGGGTCAGACACGCTGCTCTTCATCGACAACATTTTCCGCTTCACGCAGGCCGGTTCAGAGGTCTCAACGCTCCTGGGCCGCATGCCTTCGGCTGTGGGCTACCAGCCCAACCTGGCCACGGAGATGGGCGAACTGCAGGAGCGCATCACCTCCACCAGCAAAGGATCGGTGACTTCGGTTCAGGCAGTCTACGTGCCTGCCGACGATTTAACTGATCCTGCGCCGGCCACGACCTTTGCCCACCTGGACGCGACCACCGTGCTCAGCCGTCCGCTGTCGGAATTGGGCATCTATCCTGCCGTCGATCCGCTGGCTTCCACTTCGCGCATTCTCTCTGAGCGTGTCGTCGGCCAGGACCACTACGACGTGGCTCAGGGCGTGAAGAAGATTCTGCAGCGCTACAAGGATCTGCAGGACATCATCGCCATTCTCGGCATCGATGAGCTTTCTGAAGACGACAAGCTCACCGTGGCCCGCGCCCGCAAGGTGCAGAAATTTCTGTCGCAGCCCTTCCACGTGGCTGAAACGTTCACCGGTATTCCCGGCGCTTACGTCAAGGTGGCCGACACGGTGCGCAGCTTCAAGGAAATCATCGCCGGTAAGTACGATGACATCCCCGAGCAGGCCTTCTACATGAAGGGCGCGATCGAGGAAGTGCTGGCGGAAGCTGAGAAGCTGAAGGCGAGCGTCTAAAGGCAGCTACTAGGTGTTAGCCTCTGGCTCTTAGCTGGAGGCTGAAAGCTGGAGGCCAGGAGCAATTCATGGCAGATGAATCAAATTCGCTGCGGGTCAGGCTGGTGACGCCAGAGCGCACGCTCTTCGAGCACCCGGCGTCCGCGGTGGAGTTGCCGGCGAAGTCGGGATACATGGAAGTCCTCTACGGAGCCGCGCCGCTGGTCGCCGAGCTGGGTGCGGGCGAAGTGGTCGTACATGGCGGAGCAGACGGCGACGCTGCGAGCCTCTCGCGCTACAACGTGAGCTGGGGATTCGTTGAGGTGCTGCCAGATCGCGTCACCATCCTGGCCACCGACGCGCTGAAGCCTGAAGAGATCGACGTGCCCCGTGCACAACAGCAGCTGGACCGCGGACACAAGCAATGGAACGAAGCCGGAGACAGCGAAGAGAAGTACACAGAAGCCCTTCGCGTCATCGCTGAAGCCGAAGCCAAGCTGGCCACCGCGGCGGAAAAACGCTAAGGGTCCAGAACAGTTATCGGTTCAAATGGGACGGCACGGAGATCATCTCAGCCCGTCCCTTCTGCTTTCTGATCCCCAAACGCCAGTTGCAGCGTCTCAAAGCACAGCTTTATTTTCATGGTTACGTAGGGAAACAAGCGAAGAATGCTATTGAATCGCGCGGAAGGATGCTTGAATGTCGCTTTTGCGATCGCGCTGGCAGTCCCGCATGGTACAAGCGAAATACCGCGGTTCAAGGGTGATGCCGTGACGAGCCCAGATTCTATGAGAGATTCCGAGGCCGATCATGCCCGCTTGCCGGCTTCCGGCGCCATTGCGACCATGCCCATCCTGCTGTTGCACGTCCACGAGCATTGCAACTGCCGCTGCTTGATGTGCGATATCTGGCAAAGGACCGATGGCAAGGAACTGGACATCGCGGATTTTGCGCGGCATCGCGAGTCACTGGTGCGGCTGGGCATACGCGAGGCGGTGCTCACCGGCGGCGAGGCGCTGCTGCACCGGGGATTCGATGGGTTGTGCACGTTCTTGCGCGAATGCGGAGCGCGGGTCACGCTGCTGACAACAGGGCTTCTCTTGGCAAGGCGCGCCGACGCGGTCGCGAACGGAGTGGACGAAGCTATTGTGTCCATCGACGGCCCGGAAGAGGTGCACGACCAGGTGCGGCGCGTGAAAGGCGCACACCAACTCGTCGGCAAAGGGATTGAGGCGGTGCGGCAGCTGAGGCCGCAGATGCCGGTGCACGCGCGCTCGACCATCCAGAAAGCGAATCATCGCGTATTGCGGCAGACGGTTGCGGATGCAAAGGCGATAGGTCTCAATTCGGTTTCGTTTCTCGCAACGGATCTGACCTCGCAGGCGTTCAATCGCGACGTGGTGTGGCCCATCATGAGGCAGAACGAGGTGGCGCTTTCGCGAAGCGAGGTTGAAGCTCTGGAGGTGGAGGTCGAGGCATTGATTCGGGAGAACAGTGAGGATTTCCGCACGCGGTATATTGTCGAGTCGCCAGAGAAGATGCGGCGCATCGCGCGAAGATTCAGGGAGCATCTTGGAGACTGCGCACCCGTAGCGCCCATGTGCAACGCGCCGTGGGTCTCGGCGGTGGTGGAAGTGGATGGCACAGTGCGGCCGTGCTTCTTTCACCAAAGCATCGGCAGCGTCGCTGGAATGACGTTAGAGGAGGTGATCAACGGCGATGAGGCGCAGCGTTTTCGCGCTTCGCTCGACGTTGAGACAGATCCGATCTGCCGGCGCTGCGTATGTTCGCTGAACTACAAGCAGGCAGAGAGGCCATGGTCGCCCACAACGACCATCGCTTCAAGTGAGCCGGCACTGTGACAGTCTCAGGCCGTCCCTCTTGCTTTCAGTGCCCAATCCCCAGTTGCAGCGTCCCAAAGGTGAGTTGTATCGTCGTTTGTGCGCGGGAAAACAAGCGACCCCACGCTTTGAACTGCGCGGAAGGGTACTTGCAATGCGGCTTTTGCGATCGTGCTGGCAGCGTGAATTCGTGTGCCGGCTATTTCTCCCTGTTCTGCTCGCCATCCTCTGCTTGCCCAGTTCGACCTACGCCGCCACCAAGGTGGTTACGGACGAGGAAAAAGGTAACGATGTTCAATTGAAGGTTGGGGATGTGCTCGAAGTTCGATTGAGAGCAAATCCCTCCGCCGGGACCATGTGGTATGTCCATCCCAAGTCGACTTCCTTGCTGAAGCTCAGCGCAGAGACAGAGTCTCCCGGTACCGAGCCGGGCGCGGACCGTCCCATGATTCAGGTGTTTACCTTCGAAGTGAAGCGCAAAGGGGACGGAATTCTGCTGATGCGTTATGCCCCGGCCAAACAGAAACCCATGTTGGGTGAAGAAGAATACACGCTGCATGTAGTCATCGAGCCGTAATCAGGGGCGTCACTGCTTCAAAATCCAGCTTGCAATCTTGTCCAGCGCAACCGGGGACATGGTCTCTTCAATTTCTGCGTACTCGCTGGGTGAACCGGTCTTGGCCGTCTGGAAGAGGTGATTCAACCCCGGCAGTTCGTCCACCTCGAAGCGTTTATTGCCGGCCTCCTCCAGCGCTTTGCGAATGGCGGGCAGGTTCTGTGCGGGCGGAACTTGCAGGTCAAGTGAGCCGTTGATCGCTAGCACCGGGCATGTCACCTTGCGCAGGGCGGTTGCCGGGTCGTAAGTGAGGAAGAAGCGCACCCAGGGTGAAGTCAGCGCCTTGGTCTGCGCGGCAATCTGCGCATCCGGCACGCCTTCCGCCGCCAGCTTTACGCCCAGCAGCGTATCGAGATTGGCCGGATCTTTGTCCGTCTCCACCAGCGCAAGCGTCTCGCGCTCTTTCTCCGCGTCCTGGTCAGCTTTTTCCCTGCTTTCGCCGCTCGCCTCGGCGATCAGGCGTCCTTGCTCCACGATGATTTGGTCCCCGGGCACACCTGTTCCAGCCATCATCACAATGAATGCAACGCCAAGGTCCTTCGCCGCCACCATGGGCGCAATCGATCCGCCTTCGCTGTGGCCAACCAGGCCGATCCGGTGCGGGTTAACCTCTTGTCGCGTCCTGAGAAACAAAACGCCCGCTTCCGCATCGGCGGCAAAATCAACGCTGGTCGCACTGTCATAATTACCTGTCGATTTACCAATGCCGCGCTTGTCCGCGCGCAAAACCACGATTCCTTTGCGAGTCAGATAATCCGAGAGCACCAGAAACGGCTTGTGCCCCATGAGGCTTTCGTCGCGGTCATGCGGACCGGAGCCGGCGATCAGCAGCACCGCGGGAAATGGTCCTTTGCCGGAGGGAATGGTAAGCGTGGCCGCAAGCGTGACGCCCGCGGCCTTTCCGGAATACTTCACATCCTCTTGGTGATAGGGATACGGCTTAACGGGATTCTGCGGGCGTGGGCGCTCCAGTTCCGAGCGATCCTTGACGCGTTTCAACGTTAGCGGCAATGGGGTGTTCATTTGCGTGAAGGTGCCGTCGATCGAATTCAGGTCTGTCGCGATTGTCCCTTCGAAGACGCCACCGTTTGCCTTGATGTCAATCGTCAGAGTGCTGCCTTTGCGATTTACTGAGGTCGCACTCAACCACACCGGAGTCTGATCGGGACTCTGCATCTGCGCGGTCAATCCATCGGCGGTGTTGACGATCTTGAATAGAACACGCAGCTTGATCGTGCCGGCGTCGAGCGTCCCCAACCAGGTTCCGTCAATGTCTGAAGACGCTGCGGGTTTGGGCGCAGGCTTTGCCGCGTAGACCCCACGTTCGAAGTTGAGTGGGATCGCCTGTCCCTGCGTGAAGGTGCCTTTGATTTCAGTGTCGCCCTTGTTGACCATGCCCTCATATGCAATGTGAGCGGCCTCGATGGTAAAGGTGAGCTTGGAATTCTTGAACACAATGGTGGTCACAGGGGCGCCATTGGCGCCCTGGTCCACGCTATCGAAAGTTGCGGTGAGGTGTCCGTCTTTTGCTTCGGTGATGTGCAGGGCCAGATGAAGCTGTTGGGCACCGGCGTCGAGCGTTCCGCGCCAGTCTCCGGCGATGGTGGTTTGAGCCCGGCAGAATGGCGTGAAAGAAAAGGAGACGATAAGAAAGAAGCCGAGAATGTGTACGACGCTACATTTCATTTCAACCCTCTTTACAGGTAACTCGATATTCGCAGGTGATGGTACCACTTGAACGCCTTCCACAAGCTGCTCGGAAACCGCAAAGCACGTTCCTTAAGTTACGCCTGCACTGTGCAACACGCCGCCGTCAGGCATACAATCTGGATTGAAATGGCGAAAGCGAAGGATCACATTTTCGAGGTTGCGTGTCCAGACTGCGGGGCGATGCTCCGGATTGACGCAGCCAGTGGGTTGGTGGTGAGCCACACATCGGCCCCGCGCAAACGGATGTTTGAGGACCTGGAGACGGCAGCCCAGGCCATGCGCGCCCAGGAAGAGCGGAAGGAGTCGCTCTTCCGTCAGTCCGTGGATGCGGAGAAAAACAAGGCCGACCTGATGGAGAAGAAATTTGCTGAGGCTCTGCGCAAGGCCAAGGACGCTCCGGAAGGTAAACCGTTGCGGGAGTTCGATCTGGATTGAGCGTTGTGCACAGTGAAGTAACAATTTCATTGCGGAACGAAGGAACGGCAATTAACTTTGAGCGAGACTCTTTCGCAGAGTAACCTCTCGCCTGGGGCCACGGATGAGACAGCAAGGAGATAGACAATGGCGGTAGTTCCACTGACTCAAGCGGAGAAAGAATCTAACGGTCTCCCGCGCACTGAGGATTGTGAAGAAAAGAATTGGACCAGCATTGCGGCGGCCGGGGCACTTGTTGTCGGCGGTTTGCTTCTGCTCACCGGATGGCGCCGCGCCGGAATGGTGACGGCAGCCGCAGGCACCGCTCTGACGCTGCTTGACCAGGAGGAAACAATTCGCACCTGGTGGACCGTGGTTCCCGGTTACATCGAGAGCGTCCAGAAAGTGCTCGATCAGGTCGAGGGCACGGTCGAGGAGATCGAGGCCAAGCGGGAAACTCTTCGTCAGATTCTTTCCCGTCCCACACCTGCCGCGTCCTAAAGGCCCAGCTGAAGGCGCCCTGCCGCACTGATGCGGTGCGGCGTCCATTTCGGTTCCCACACCAGGTCAACCTTCACGCTGCTGATCTCGGGGATGCCGGCCAGGCGGTTGTTTACCTGTTCGAAGATGAGTCCGCTGGCGGGGCACTGCGGCGTGGTGAGGGTCATGGTCACCTTGACCCACTGGCGCGGCCACGCCGGTTTTGAATCCGGGTCAGGGCCAGTTTCAACTCCGTAAATCAAGCCCAGATCGACAAGATTCAGCTTCACTTCCGGGTCGAAGCAATCGCGCAATGCGGCGAGGATCTCGGCTTCGGAGAGCATCCGCTAGTTTTTCCGGTCGACCAGGTAGCGGGCAACCGACTTCAATCCGTCCGCGCGGCTGCCGTAAGGTTCCAAAGCCGCGAGAGCCTCTTTCACCAGGTCAGCGGCATCACGCCTGCTCTGCTCGATACCATAGACAGCAGGCCACGTGGCTTTTTCCGTGGCGAGATCCTTACCCGCGGTCTTCCCCAGGTGTGCCGAGTCGATGGTCATATCCAACACATCGTCGACAATTTGAAAGGCCAGCCCCGCCTTGCGGCCGAACAGGTCCAGGCGCGCAACATCGTCGTCATTGGCTCCAGCGTAAACACCTCCCGCCACCACGCTCACGCGAATGAGGGCGCCAGTCTTGGCGCGATGAATGGCAGCCACGAGCTCGGGCGTTGGCTTCAAATGTTCGCTTTCTAGGTCCAGCACCTGCCCACCGATCATGCCCTCCACCGTACCGATTGCGTTGGCGATGAGGCCAATGATCTTGACCGTAGCGGCGGGCGGACAATCCAGCCCTGCCAGCACTTCGAAGGCGCGGGTCTGCAAGGCGTCCCCAGCCAGAATAGCGGTTGCCTCGCCAAAGGCAACGTGGCAAGTAGGCTTGCCGCGGCGCAGGTCGTCGTTGTCCAACGCTGGCAAGTCATCGTGGATGAGCGAGTAGGTGTGGAGCATTTCGAGGGCCGCTCCCAGCCGTTCAATACCCGCAGGGAGCGTTCCGGCGATGGTGACAGCGGCCTGCATGGCCAGCACAGGCCGCAGGCGCTTCCCCCCTGCAAAGGTTGAATGGCGCATGGCGCCGTGGATAGAAGCAGGGACCGTCTCCACGCTGGGAATGAGCTCCTCCAACGCGCGGTCGGTCAGCTCCGCTCCCTCCTGAATCAGCGATTTCACGTCGACGGGCATCATCTTCATGATAACCGAGGGCGGGATTTCTTTCTCTCGAGCAAACACAGAGCTGTGACCAAGGCGAGCGCCAGTGCACTAAGCCACCGTCCGGCAACTACGTCCGGAGTGGTAATCCAATCCGCGGTTAGCTCTACCGGCCCCTGCGGCACAGGGACGGCCATCAGTCCGTCCTCGCGCGTGGGCATGGCGGAGACCAGACTGCCGTTCACCTTTACTCGCCAGGCGGGGTAACTCCGCAAGCGAAGGATGAGGAGGCCGGGATGAGGGATTGTCTCGGAAATCCGTAAATGCTCGGAGTTCAAATCCTGCGGTCGCGAAGCTATGAGATCTGTCCGCGCAAATGTGGTCTGACAACTACCCTGTGCAGCGTTCCAGATGGGCTGCGCGTCACCCGCCATTTCACCCGCGGGAACAGAGCCCAGCGCGAGGGAGGGGTTGCTCACCAGGCACGCAAAGGGCAGCCCGCTGGCGACCATGGAGTTGTCTGCGCCCGGAGGAGCATACTCATCCGTGCCCTGGAATCCGGCTCCGGTGCGATAGACATCCAGCATCGGCTTCACGGCGTCCTCATCGTCGCACACCTGGAAAAAGACCGAGCCTGAAATCGCCGTCAAGCCCACGAAGACCACTCCGCAAGCAGAAGGGACAGCAACGCGCAGCCAGCGACTGTCTGCTCTCCGAACTGGCCAGATAGCCGATGCCACAAAGATGGCCATCGGCGCTTCCAGCACCACCAGCCAGCGCCAGGGAAACTGCAACAAGCGAAGCTTCGGCAGCAGATTCCACACCGGCAGCGAAACGGGAAGTTGCAGCAGAAGGATCACAACCGGAATCAAAGCGAGCGGAATCCATAAACGGCGGGCCATCGATGGGATTTCCGGTGACTGGCTTTCCATGTTGCCACGGTTGCGCAGCCAATCTACCAGGATGCCGGCCAACGCCAACGCAATCATGACTGCGGCAATGACCGACACCCTTCTGAGTTCTTCATCGTGTAGCCCGAGTAAGGGGTTGGCGTGGTGTGCGAAGAGCCAGCTGTTCTCAATCATCTCGCCGGCGTCGTCAGTAGCCTGGCGGACATCGATCCAGCGCTGCTCCCAGACCGCAGGCACCAGGTAAATAGCCGCCAGCCCGATTCCCAAGCCGGCCGCAACTGCAGCCCGCAAAGCTGGAGCCCACGATCTTGTCAGCAATGAAACCACCAGTGCAATCGCGGCAAGCAGGTAGCAGGCCATGATGCCCACCGGGACATTCGAGAGCCAAGCGCCGGCCACAACCAGAGTAAGCGGGAATGCGGAGCCATCCAGAGCCCGCCGCCATAATTTGTTTTCTTCGCTGCGGTCTCGCAGCGCGAGCAACAGCAGCAGCGGAATCCAGAATCCACCCGTCAACTCGCCGAAGGCCGATCGCTCGTAGGAACAGAACAAAGCGTAGCCAGAGAACAAGGCCATGCAGCCCGCAAGCGTCGCAGCCCCGTTGGAAACCACTTCAAGAGCAAGCGCCCTGGTAGCCAGGCCTGTCGCTGTCAACAAAACCCATGTAAGCGCAATGGGAACCAGCGTCCACGGAAGCGCAACGCCCAGCATCGCGCCCAACATCCATGTGAGCGGTGGATAAAAAACGAAGCGCGGTTCGCCCCCACCGAAGTTTGCACTGGGCGTCCAGTGCGGATAAACAATCCCGTGTCGCCAACTGTTTAGGCAGTCGAGCCAGGAGACAAGATGAAAGTCGAAGTCGTGCCCGCAGGAGTTTCCGCGGATGAGTTGCGGCGCTACAGCCACAGCCGCGGCGATGAAAATGACCGCCCAAGACCCGTAGCCCTTGATCCGCGAGTCCTGCCTGTTCATGGCAGCAGGCGCAGCGTATGGCTGGTCTGCGCCGCTACGGCCGCCGAACTGAACGGAAGCGCGAAGGTCGCGCCGCCGTAATAATCGTTCCACTGGTCGCGGTAGTATGAGCTGTAGGGATCGCCGCTCTCTCCCAGAACAATGTTCTCTG
>JBEKPF010000007.1:0-117211 GCA_049521035.1 Occallatibacter sp.
CATTGTTCTCCGGGGAGAAGCCGAGGGACTGAGATCCGCTCAGGTTGAACTCTCATCGCTTCCGGTTGCAGTCAGCGATGGTCTCTCCACTTCAATGCCGGATGCCGGGTTGCTCTCCAACTTTAGGCGCGGTCCCACACCGCTCGGGCCCTCGTTCCATCCATCGAGGCTGACCAGCGCCGTCAAATCGGCTACTGCCGGCTCGAACTCTGCCAATGCCGCTCAAAGCGAGGACGATGACGATTACACCTCCTGGGCCAGCGACGGGCCACTTGAAAATGCCTGGATCGAATATAAGTTTGCGAAGCCGGAGAGTCTCCAGCAAATCGACCTCAAGCTGGTCAGTTTTCGCACGCTGCGTTATCCCCTCCGAATTACACTGGACGGCCAAACCGTCTGGGAGGGCCTTACACCCACAAACTTCGGGTATTGCACGCTGCAATTGAAACCCGCATCTGGAACGCATCTGCGCATCGCTCTAACTGGTGTTCCGGTACGTGACTCCGATCGGATCACCGAACTTACGGCCACCGCTCCATCCATGGAGGAACAATTAGTCAAGCCTGTCCTGGCCATTACAGAAGCGGAGTTCTACACAGCGATCCAATAGACAGTTTCTTTTAAAAAATATCACTGTGATAGGGATCACTGCCTACGCAGATCTCCTTTTGTTATATCCGAAACAGAACCTCACTCATGAAGGACGGTAACTTCATCATCTGAGGATTAATAAGAGACGTACAACAGCTTTATAATATTGAAAATAAGCATTTTAATCAGTCTCTGAATTCTTGCGGGAGTCGCCTAGGAAGCCCGAACTATCGGGTTCATCTCTAGGTATAGGCCGAGAAAATCTATGTCACACCGCGACTCGGATCTAAGTAAAGGTCGCAAACAAAAAGCAAAACTCATTAAGCTCTCTAATAAACTTTTTTGCGTATTGACAAATGTTATTGAGATTACCTATTGTTGGCGCTACTCAATCCAGAGCATCTTGACGCGACGGGAATCTCTCAGCAGACAGTTGCGTTCATGAACGCTATTCAGAGGACACATGATCACAAAACATAGTGCTTACGCTTCAGAACAGGGCCAAAAACGCAGCAGAAGCTGGGCAAGAGCAGTAACAGTCTTACTCGGGCTCGCAATTTGCCTGGGATGGGCGGCCGTACAGGCCGCGGCACAAACCGGTGGTGAAGGTGCATTGGAAGGAACCGTTACCGATTCGATGGGGGCGGTTGTTCAATATGCGAGCATTACAGCTACCAACAAGGCCAGCGGTGTATCTACCACACTCAAGACCTCGTCGGACGGCGTCTATGAAATCACACCGCTGATTCCTGGAATCTACACCGTAAAAGTTACGGCACCGGGTTTCGAGGAACTTCTACAAGAGAACGTCGAAGTCGATGGACTCGGCATTACTGGACTCAATCTCAAACTCAGGGTAGGTAGCGCCAACGACACGATCACCATCACAGCGGCCCCGTCGCAGTTGCAAACTGTCAACGCTACGCTCGGTGGCGTTATCACCAATCAGATCTACGAGAGCCTGCCGACTCTCATGGGCGGTCAGCAGCGCGACCCCACAGCCTATGCCACACTAGCGCCGGGAGCACAGTCCGGTTCTCGCGCGCCGGTAATGTCCGGCACAGGCAATTATCTTGCTGAAGTTTATCTGGACGGCATACCCACAACCACCTCTAACCAGCAAGGCGACAATCGAGTCGTTGTGAACTCGATTCCCATTGAGTCCGTAGACCAGTTGCAGGTTATATCGAGCGTACCCTCGGCGGAGTATCAGGGGGCGGGCGCAATAAGCTTTACAACCAAGTCCGGTGGCAATGAGTATCACGGCGCAGTGATCGACTTTGTGCGCAACACCATATTCGATAGCTGGGGATTTGTCGCGCCATTTGCAACGAAGCAGGCAATTGTCAACGGCGTACCTACAACGGTTCCTGCAGGCAAGCCCGTCGAACACCAGAACGAGTTCTCAGCATCCGCCGGCGGTCCTATCCCGCTGACCAGGCACAAGGGCTTCTTCTTCGCCAATTGGGACCAATATCATGGCCGCAGCGGCGTGAGTCCCGCCCTGATGACAATTCCCACCACGCTTATGACGCAGGGGAATTTCTCCGAGCTTGATAGCGCCTCGGCAACGTTTAAAGGGATCTTTAATCCCTTGACCAATTCGTGTACAGGCAGCACATGCACACGCCAGCGTTTCACTGGAGATGTGATTCCCACGCAATTCATATCCGCGATCTCGCAGTACGAGCAGAAGTTCATGCCTACTCCCTCGCTCCCCGGAATCGTCCAAAACTATTTGGCTGGGGGAGTTTCGGGATACAACAATCACGAAGTCGTCTTCAAGGTCGATTACGATATGACGACCAGGCAGCGCTTGTCCTTTTTCTTCTCGCACGGCATTCGCGGCTCTGTCGGTACGGAGCCAATTTGCCATTGCCGTATGCGGCAAGCGACAGCTCAATTCTAGCGGCGACGGACATGATTCTTGAACACACCTTCATTCTTACGCCTCGCATCGTCAACCAGTTCAAATATGGATATACACGGTTTGCGCAGCCGGTGTTGGCGCCAACCGACGGCTTGAGTCCCTATCGTGGGGGACCAGATGTCGGAATTGGCGGTCTGCCTGCGGGACAGGCCTCGGATAACTTCCCTGGGTCTGCCTTCAGCGCCACAACGGCCTTTCCCACGATTCTGTCTCCGTGGACGGAGAATGGCGCGTCCGATGCATCTCATGACGTAGTCCCGAACGCGTACACTGCTGTGGACAACCTGCAATGGAGCAAAGGGAAGCATCTTCTTACGTTTGGTATACAGGCGCAGTGGCTGGAAGACAACACCTCATCCCAGAGCAGCCCTTCCGGGATCTACACGCAGACCTGGTCTGGCGCCGAGACGTCGAACTTTGCCGGCACCTCGCTAAATACCAACGCCACTGGTTACTCCTATGCCGACTTCTTGTTTGGCGCAGTAAGAACGGGAGCTACCTCTGTTCCACTCTTCATCGAAACCGGTGGTCGATTCCATCCGATCTCGCCGTATGTTCAAGACGACTGGAAGTTCAGCCCCAACCTCACTATCAGCCTTGGACTGCGCTGGGATTACCTTCCTCCGTACGAGGAGGTGCAGGATCGCTGGAGTTTCCTCAACCCGACTGCGATCAACTCGCTCACTAACACGCCCGGACAGTTGGAGTATGCCGGAAACCGTGGCGCCGCCATCAGTTGCCAATGCAGAACACCGGTACAGACTTACTGGAAAAACTGGGGTCCGCGTGTTGGATTGGCATGGTCTGTGAACAGCAAGACGGTCGTACGCGCAGGTTTTGCTGTAGCTTATTCGCGCGCGGGCGGCGTTGGCGGGCGCGCAGGCGACTCCACCGGAGCCGGTCAGGCTGGTTTCGGTTCGAATATCATTCTGCCAACGGCAATTTCTACCGGCGTGAATTCGGGTCCGTCCTACTACCTGAATGACAGCGCCGCATTTCAAGCGGCGGGCGTGGCCAATACAGATTTTGGCGGCCCTGGATATACGATTCCCGCCCCAGCAGCCCCGAGCGCTGCCCTTCTGACGACTGGCACAGGCAACTATGTGAGTAGTGGCGGAACTTTTGTGACGGCCTCAGGCGCACCGGGCTATGCCGATCCCTATCTCTCCGGCCGCGCACCCGAGTTTGAGTTTTTCAACTTCGGCATTCAACGGGCAATCACGAACAATTTAACCTTTATGGCCAACTACTCCGGAAGTGAGTCGCATTTCATTGCCGGAGCCGGCGTTCCCGGATTCTGGTCGGGCCAGATCGATCCCGCGCATGTGGCGTTGACCGGTTCGGTCCTCGCAACTGACAATGCAACCAACATTCTCAACGCGCCGGCCACCGCCGCAAACATCGCCATTGCGCAAGCTGCCGACCCAAGCATCGTCATTCCTCCCTTCTTTGCTGCTGCGGGTGCAGTCAGCACCGTGCCGACCATCGGCCGCGCGCTGCGCCCCTTTCCACAGTACTCGAGCCCGTCAAGCCCTGAGTGGGATAATATTGCGAACGCCAACTACCACGCGCTCCAGGTTACACTTGCACAACGCGAGTGGAATGGGTTGAGCTATACGCTCAACTACACCTACTCGAAGGGTATCGGCGACGATGGTACAACTCGTAGCGCGTTTCCTGTTCCAGCAGGCGCCTCCTCCAACGGTCAGGCTATCCCAGGCAATAACCGCGCAGATCGCGACCTGACCACCATCGACACACCGCAGATCCTCAATATCTACGGTCTGGACAAGCTGCCATTCGGCAGGGGCCATCGCGGCGGCGACAACTTCTTCGTCCGGAATATCGTGGGCGGCTGGTCTCTGTCAGGAGTATTCAGCTATCTTTCCGGCAATCCGCTGCTGATTACCGCTTCAGGCTGCACGACACCCTCTGCGGGTACTTGCATGCCTGACCTGATCCCCGGCATGAAGGATAAAATCCGCCAGAACGGGAGCTGGGGCAAGGGAGTCACCGGCGCAAATGTGGGCGCTGTCTCATATCTGAACTCGGCCGCATTCACACTGCCAAACGCTTTCCCGTTGCCCGCCGGTGCAAAAACCACCGCTGTGGCTACTACCAAGATCGGCGATTCTCCACGCACAGGCCTAAACCTGTGGTCTCCGAGCCACTACAACTTGAACGCGGGCGTAAGCCGCAGCTTCAACATTACCCCGGAACGTGTCAAATTCATCTTCCAGGCAGACTGCAGCAACGTGACCAACAAGGTGTTATTTGGTGGAATCAACGTAAACTCGTCGTCAAGTGCCTTCGGTACTGCGACAACGGCCAGCGGCAACCGTGACTTCCAATTCTCTGGAAGAATCACCTTCTAGTCTTTCAATTGTTCTCTAACTCCCGGAGCCCTATGGCGCAGAGTCTTGCGTTATCCGGCTCCGGGCCTACTTAGATTCGGAAACTGAGAGTTCAGCGTCTCCCATTTCAAGGAAGTTACTCATGCTAGCCATCGAGGCGAGCAATTGCATGTCAAGGTCAGAAACACTGGCGACCGTGCAGCCGCGTTCAAGAATCCAAATGCTTTGGAAATTGCAGAACTTTACTCCCCGGAAAGTAAGAAAGCCGAAGATGGACAAAGTAGCCGGATTCTTGCAAATTGACCGGAGGGACGACACCCATGAAATTGTAATCAGCCATCCTGGATCGAAGCCGGACGCGGAGGGTTTAGTGCATATCATTTTACTGCCGCGACATGCACGTCACCTGGCGAATCTTCTTGTAGAATACGCGACATATGCAGAGGCTGAGATTGTCGGCTTGCTACCCGAAAGTAGGCGCTATCGAAGAGTCGAGCATACCAGGAAGTAATATATGAAGCTGCTATGTTTAGCATGTTTCTCGACACCCATGGTTCCACGGAAGACTCTTCGACCTTAGTGATTGCAAAAAGTATCTTGAGCGTTATGCTTTAACTAGCTGGATCTTTAGCCTCAGAATCCACGAACTACTTGTCCGCGAGCTCCAGGCGCAAGACGTCATACGAGACTCCGCTGGTGAGGCCGCCTTCCGGAACCGTCAGCGTCAATGCGTTGTCACCTGGGTGGAGCATCTGCGCGTCAAACGGCAGGTCCTTCTCCGTCCAGGAGCCTTCGATTCCGTCGCGGTTGATCGTGGCGTTGTAGATGAGTCCAGTCACCTGTCCTGCCGATTTGCCATTGACGCCAACCTCGATGCTGCGCGCGGAGACGCCATCGAATGCCAGTCGCAGGATGCCCCGTCCGTTGATTGGTTCAGAAGCTGGCACTTCAAAGTGAATAGTCCATGTGGTTGCGCGGCCTTTACTACGAGCTGTCCCATCGTCGTTGACGGCATGTGGGACCTGGTAGATAAACCAATCTTTGTGCCAATCACTCTTACCCACCGTAAAGTTCACGTCGTTCGGAAAGATACGCGAGTAATCGAGGTATAGACCCCAGTGCCAATGATCGTTTCCCATCAGGAACTCCGATGCGGAACGGTTCGGAATGCCTATCTGCCAGAGCTGCTTGCCATACCGGACAGGGGTCCATTCAAGGCGGCCGAGATCGACGGAGCGTCCTGGACCCACCGTCACCTCTGCCTTCTGGTACTCCCCCAGGACGCCATCTGCGATTGCATGCAACTCATATTTTCCTGGGCGGACCTTGGGGATGCTGAAGCGGCCGTCGTCTGAGCCGTGCACCCAGAACTCGTAATGAGCGGCGTCATTCTGCCAAGTGATCGGCGTGCTGTGGCGCTCCTCTACTCCGTGACTCTGATTCAGTTGTATCTCTTGATCCGGATAAGCGAGTCCTACCAGCAAGTTCGTCAGCTTCGCGCCACGAGCCTGAGGATCATCGAGAACGATCTGCCCCGAAACCAGACCACGTTGCGCGTTTTGTGGGTAATCGGCATGGTCGACCCAGGGATACGGCCATTTGGCAGCCTCGACCTGCGCCTGCTTCTTTGCTTCGGCAAACATTATGGTTGGTGTCGACCCCGAAGCCAAGTAGAGGAAGATAGGTCCGACGACCTTGTTCCAATCTTCATTGGCAGCCACCTGTAACTCGCTTCCACCGTAGTGTGTGCCGCGCCAATAGTCCAGCAGGGTCGGATCGCCACCATCGCCGTCGTCCAGGTGTCCAGTCAACTCGAAGTGAAAGGGGCCGCCGCTCAAATACTCCATTGACGGGTTGATGAAGTAAAGGCCCAGGTGATCTTTGGTGCTGGCCCAGCCGTAGGCCGGGGATTCGAACTGATCTGCGCAGTAGTCGTACTTATGTTCAGCGCGGCCTTTGTGCACCCCAGTCGTCAGGCGACGCGCCTCCTTCATGTTAAGGTCTGTGCCGCGATCCCAGTCGCTTCCATTGGGCATCATTTCGTTCCGCTGTTCGTCGATCGAGAGCCAATCGAAGACCTGCTGATTGAGCTTCACTCCATAGCGGCTTTCTCCCAGCTGAGTCGCCCCATAGGTTGGCTGATGTGTGTAGATCGCGTAGGTGTAGATGCCGTGATCGTCCCGTCCCAGGGCGTACCGAATCTCCAGATCGAGGATGGGGCCTCCACTGCCTTCACCTCCCCGACGGTTGCCAACGAGGGTACCGGCATTAGCAGGACGACCCAACCCAGGCGCGGGACCGATGGTGCGCCCACCGAGCTGTGATTTGGAGTCTTCGACCGCTTCAGCGGGGTCGTGTCTCGGGTGCGCGGATAGCGATTCACCTTCCGACCACCCTTTGATTGAGATCTCGGCGCGCTCGCCGTGATTCGTTGCAGGATCGATTGTCTCTTTTGCCTCGATCCGCGCAGCCCCGGACGGATTCTGTTCCCAATAACCGGCATGATGGCCTGAGACATACCCCATGGTCTCCACTCCGTTAAACTTCAGTGAGACCATATCGCCGGTAACCTTGCTTATCATGGCGGTCAGGTGCGCATTGCTGAGGACATAGACCGAGCCACTATCCAGCACGGTTACCGGGGTAGTATCCGCCTGCGATTTCGCAGAAATCGTCGAAATGAGCAGAAACCCGCCCGTCATCAAGCAATATCGGATCCGATGAAAGCGGCCCAGCTGACCTAACGCAATGGTGTTCATCCTGAGGCTCCTCCGAGTGGGCGAATCTTGTCTAACTTCATAATAGGGCTTCATGGAACGATCAGGATGCGCGTCTTCGCTCGGAGCAATCGCATGGGCATCAAGCGAATCCGAGCAGTTGTAGACGGTAGAGGTTGGAGGCCGCGCCGACCGCCGGAATTATTCACATCAAGCAGAGGAGGTAGTCCCCGGTAGCGTGCAACCGGTCGTTGGCCAGACAGGATGCGAAGAGCGCGAGTCACGCGATCATTGTAGGTGCTTTCTCGCCAAAGGATTTCTCCTTCTGATGTACATCGAAAACTGAAACATCGCGTGGAGCCATCTTCAACTTTTCGCTTCCTCAACCGCCGCAGTGTTCCTCGGGTGTAGAAGAATCACCAAAAGGTCCGAGTCGAGGAAGTAGAGAACTGGGGATGGGATTGGTTTCGTGCTCTGCATCTCTGGTGATTCCCTTTGGGATACTTTTTCCCCGATTTCGACGCACTCGATTACAGCGCTATGCGCGCTCTTTGTTCCTCGTAGAATGCTGCGATAGAACTGCCTTAGGCGCGTCAATGGGCCTGAGTGCACACCTGTGCAGAAATTGGATCTCACAATCCCTAACGATCCCTCTATTTCACCTCAAAGCCACTACATCATCAATTCGAAATCATCAGGAAAGGAAGAATATGGTCTCAAATTCTCTGTATCACTTTCGTATCACAGCGACCTTTCGCTGCTTCTAGGATCGACGGATTTAATTATTTGTTTTGTTTGGTGAGCTCGCTGGGGATCGAACCCAGGACCCACGCCTTAAAAGGGCGTTGCTCTACCTACTGAGCTACGAGCTCTCACCAACTGCAACCTATTGGACTGTCAGGTTGCAGCATACAAATCTTCCTGGCCTTTGAACGACAGTTTCTGCGTTCGCAGCCATTTTGTGAAGAAACTGAACCCGGAACTACCAAGTTTTCCTATGCTACAAACTTGTGATTCAGGTTGAAGTGGGCAAACACGGCGGTCATTGCGATCGACTAGTTTCCTGTCAGTTTCTGCACTATCTTCAAGTCTACCGCACACGTCACCGGAGGGCCAGCGAATCAGCCCCTGGCGGGGCATCTTTTTGAGCCGAAGTTGGTTTAGACGCGGGCGCCTTCGAAAGTATCTACGAACTCTCGATAGCGATTGGCAATCTGGCTTACCGCAGCTTCGCGCGAGGCCTTCTTGTCGCGCCAAGCAACGAGCGGATCCCAGAAGTCGGTGCGGCCGACAGCGAAGCCGATGAATCCCGGAACGCTGGCTGCCGTGGCCAACCAATCGCTCACCTTCTCATCGTTCTCGCCGCGGCCGAGGATGATGCATCCTACCGTATCGCGTCCGCCGGCTTTCGCCACCTTGACGATTTGCTCGCAGTCCTCGCGGCGATCCAGACCTTCAATCTTCCACACATCGGGCTCGACGCCTGCATGTTGCAGTTCCTTGATGGCCCCAACCATCATCCGCGGGCGAATTTCAAGGTCATAGGCTTTCTTGTCGCCGTTCACCTTGGCGAGTTGAGCTTTCTCCGCAGGCACCAGCAGCTCAAACAGGAATAGGCTGCGATTTTCGGCATGCAGGTAGTCAGAGAGCTGCTTGAGCCGCGCGGCTTGTTCCTTGTTCAGAGCCTGATCACCTTCCGGGTTATAACGAACCAGCACCTTGCAGAAGGTAGGATGAAAGGCCTCGATGTGCGCGGCGAAATCTTCGCCATATTCGAAGTCGAAGTCTTCCTGGCCGCTTTTTTCGGCAGGGCAGGCGAAGGCAAGGCCTCGAGCAGCGGCGTCGCGCAGGATGGCGGCGCCGAACTGCTCGTCTACAAGAATCCCTGCTTTTTCCTTTGGCACGCCGTCTGCGACAGCTTGCAGAAAACCGTCGTAGATCACCCGTTTGGCGGCAGCAATTTGCGCGGTTTGCTCCGTGGTGAGCGCACCCTTCCAACCAAACATCCCGGTCTCAAACGAGCCGCGATGGTCGAAAGGAAGAATGTACAGCGGCTTCTGGTAGCCCCGAACGGTCATGCTTACTCCTTGAGTTTGCGATAGCGACGAATCAAATTGTTAGTTGAACTATCGTGTTTCAAGGTTGGATCGGCCTGGCTTTCCAGTTCAGGGATAATGCGCTGCGCAAGCACCTTGCCGAGCTCCACGCCCCATTGATCGAACGAGTTGATTTGCCAGATGATGCCTTGCGTGAAGACGCTGTGCTCATAGAGCGCGACGAGCTTGCCCAGGACTCCAGGGGTGAGGTGATCGGCGAGGATGGTATTCGATGGACGGTTGCCCTCGAAGACGCGATGAGGCACCAGCCAATCGGGAGTTCCTTCGGCTTTCACTTGCTCCGGTGTCTTGCCGAACGCCAGCGCCTCACTTTGGGCAAAAACATTTGCCAGCAGCATGTCGTGATGACGGCCGAGTGGATTCAGCGACTTGCCGAAACCGATGAAGTCGCACGGGATGAGCCTCGTGCCCTGATGGATGAGCTGATAGAAAGAGTGTTGGCCGTTGGTGCCTGGCTCACCCCAATAGATGGGACCCGTCGCGTAGTCGACTTCGGTGCCAGCAATGGTGACGTGCTTGCCGTTGCTCTCCATGGTCAACTGCTGAAGGTAGGCGGGAAAGCGCTTCAGGTACTGTTCGTAGGGCAGCACCGCCACCGTTTGCGCGCCGAAAAAGTCGGTGTACCAGAGACCGAGCAGGCCGAGAAGCACTGGCAGATTGCGCTCGAAGGGCGTGGTGCGGAAATGTTCGTCCATCTGGTGAAAGCCGTCGAGCATGGCGTGGAAATTGTCTGGACCGATGGCCAGCATGGTTGCCAGGCCGATTGCCGAGTCCATGGAGTAGCGCCCGCCAACCCAATCCCAGAAGCCGAACATGTTTGCGGTGTCGATGCCGAATTTCGAAACGCCCGCTGCATTGGTGGACACAGCAACAAAGTGCTTGGCGACTGAAGACTCGTCGCCACCTAGCCCCTTTACTGACCAGTCGCGAGCCGATTGTGCGTTGGTGATGGTTTCGAGTGTGGTGAAAGTCTTCGAAGAAACAATGAAGAGAGTTTCCGCAGGGTCCAGATCGACGACAGCTTCCGCAAAGTCCGTTCCATCGACGTTGGAGACGAATCGGAAAGTCATGTCGCGCTGGCTGTAATGCTTGAGCGCTTCGTAGGCCATGACCGGTCCCAGGTCAGAGCCGCCAATGCCGATGTTGATGACGTTGCGAATGCGCTTGCCGGTGTGTCCCTTCCACTCCCCGCTGCGGACGCGGTTGGAAAAAGCTGCCATCCGATCGAGGACCTCATGAACTTCCGGCACCACATCCTTGCCATCGACAAGGATGACTTCGCCCTTGGGCGCGCGCAGTGCGACGTGCAGGACAGCTCGGCCTTCTGTGAAGTTGATCTTGTCGCCGCGAAACATCGCGTCGATGTGCGATTGGAGGCCAGATTCACGCGCCAATTCCATCAGGAGCTTGACGGTTTCGTCGTTGATGCGGTTCTTTGAGTAGTCCAAGAATAGACCGAGCGCTCCGGCGGTCAGCCGTTCTCCACGCCCCGGATCGGTTGCGAAGAGGTCGCGCAGGTGCAGGCTTTGAATCTGACCGTGGTGGGTTTTAAGAGCCTTCCAGGTTTTGAGTTTAGTGAGAGATTTGGTCCCACTGTCCTTGGCAGCTTTTGTTTCCATAACCGGCATTTCTCATGTTCCTTTCCCTGCTCAATTTTCGAAATCCAGTCGAATCGTTGGAACGGCACTTCATTGCGGACGGCCGGACTCTTCACAGGCTCTACTTATCCAGCTTAGATTCACAGGGCCCCGCCATGGCGTCATTCGGTGGTGGAAAAACTCGATCGGCGACGGAAGGGACAGGACTGGAGCCCTTATTCAACAGATTGAAATGTGGGTTGGCTTGCTCGGCGCCTTCAAGGGTCCCGAAAGACCGGGTTGCAACTCGATCTGTTGCCTCTCCAGTCCGGCAATCCGGTCGTCTCCTCCGCCCGCGTTCAGGGCGAATCTGGCTCGGACCGGGGCAGGCAAGTCTAGCTCTTCAGCTCCCCTAAGCCGGTTCTTTCAATGTTCGAATGGGAAAAATCAATAAAATTGATATTTGTTCTTGACAAAATTGATTAAATTTAACATGATTCAAACTGTAATCAAGAAACGAGAGTTCTTCTCATGGCCCCTGACCAGAAAACGGCTTCCGATTGGCAAGACTTGCTCCGCATCGCCGAAGGCTCTTCGCTGGTTGTCGAGCGTATTCGACTGCCTGAGAAGCATATCTCCATTGAGGGTGAGTTTGTGCTGCCTGAGCTGGCCCGGCTCACTCTCGATGACCAAGTATTCATCACCGCCTTCCTGCGCGCCCACGGCTCCATCAAGGAGATGGAACAGGTCTTTGGTGTCAGCTACCCCACGATCAAAGCGCGGCTGAATCGTATTGGTGGGCAGTTGCAGTTCGTTGACACAAATCCCTCTCCATCGCGGGCGGAGGTCCTGGAACGGCTGAGGAGCGGGGAGATTAATGCGGAGGAAGCGATTCGCTCCCTGGAGGCATTGAAATGACTCCCAACTTCGCGGTTATCGGCATCGAAACCCCGCAATGGCACGGACCGCGGCTCTGGTTTCCGCTGTTCCTGCTGTGGATTCCGGCGATTCTGCTTTCGCCGCTGGTTCTTCTGATTTTGCTGGCAATATGGCTGTTCGGCCCCATGACGGTGGGGATTCCCGCGGCATACCGGGTCAACCCGTGGCGCGCCATCGCCATTCTTTGGAGCATCCTTTGCGCGCTGCCGGGAACACACGTTCGCGTGAGCACGCACGACGCGAAGGTTCTGGTTCGCATTCTGTAGAGGTTCTTATGCCAAACGATCGCCGCGCCATTCTTTCGCTTGTTGCTTTGGGCCGCATTACGCCGGCCGAAGCGGAACGCCTGCTCATCGCCTGGAACCAGGGTTGGGAGAGCGTTCTGGTTTGTGCTGCCTGTATCGCCGCTGTGCTGCTGGCGCAACTGGACCCGAACCAGGTGCTGCCGAGTCTTGTGCACCTTGCACAAGGACTGCTCTCGGGGAGAATTATCCCGCATCATCATGCACTGGCGGTGGTCTGCCGTCTTATTGGAGGAAGGATATGAACGAGAATCGCCGTCAAATTCTGGAAATGCTGGCCGCGGGTAAGATTACCGCGGATGAAGCCGAGCGCCTGTTGTCCGCAATTGAATCGGGTTCGCGCGGAAGTGTGGGAGAGTTTGCCGGCAGTGCTACCGCGGCCAACGGGACAAAGGATGCGGCCGTGAAGACGCGCGCTAAATTCCTGCGCGTGCTGGTGCAGGCCGACGAAACGATGAGCGGAATGAAGGGCGGCACTACTGTGAATGTTCGCGTTCCCTTGCAGTTGCTGCGGGCTGGCGTGCGTCTGGCCAGCCTTATTCCAGCGCAGGCACATCACCAGTTGGATGAAGCATTCAACAGGCACGGTGTGCCGCTGACGCTTTCGCAAATCAAGCCGGAGAACCTGGAAGAACTAATCGACCACTTAGATGACCTTACGGTCGATGTGGAAGGCAATGAAGGAAACGCTGTGAAGGTGCGGGTCTTCTGCGAATAGGCTCGCCGCAACAGGTTTGCACGAATTTCTCGAATCCCAAGTGACAAAGGAAATGGAGGAAATGCCATGACTACTCTAGCTATGCCCAGACCCCGCAGAGACAGCGGGATGGAAGGAATGGTCGCGAAATGGTATGCGGCCAATGCCGCGGAGATGATGAAACAATACGTCGACCTTGCGCACCGGGTTGCCGGCGAACTGCGCCAAGGAAGCGCCGTGCTTGAAGTTGCGCCGGGGCCGGGCTATTTCTGTATCGAGCTCGCGATGCTTGGTTCGTATGAGATTACCGGACTGGATCTGAGCCATACGTTCGTCAAGATAGCGACGAAGAAAGCTGCGGAGGCCCGCGTGAAGGTGGACTTCAGGCAGGGCTCCGCGTCCAACTTGCCTTTTCCGACCGGAAGTTTCGATTTTCTGCTTTGCCGTGCAGCCTTCAAGAATTTTGCGAAGCCGGTGAACGCGCTGCAGGAGATGTGTCGCGTGCTGCGGCCAGGTGGGCGCGGTTTGCTTATCGATCTCAAAGGGGATGCTTCTCCAGAACTGATCAGCCGCGAGGTCGATGGCATGGGGCTGTCCACGTTCAACCGGATACTGACCAAGCTGGCCTTCAAGACGATGTTGCTGAAGAGGGCTTACACCAAGGAGCAATTTCAGGAGATGCTTTGGGAGTGCAAGTTCAGCAAGGTCGAAATCGTGGAAAATGGCTTGGGCCTTGAAATCCGGATGACGAAGTAGAGTCCATACTTGGCTCCCCTCTGCTATCGTGCTTCCATGGTGGCACCCGCAACCGAGACTAAACTTCACCTGCTGCGCTGGCTGATTTGGTCAGGTCTGCTTGGGCTCGGAGTGTCCGCGTTAGTCATTGCAGCAGGGCATCTTGGGCACCCTCTTCCCGGGGCACTCATGTTGTGGCCTACCGGAATTTACGGTCTGGGCTTTAACAATGACCTCTCGGGTGCACTGCAGGCATTCCCCGTAATGTTCGGCGGGCAGTTTCTTCTATATGGCTTTCTCGGGCTGACGGTTCGCCTGCTTGTCCGCGTACTTCACCTCATCGTCAGGAGCCGTTAGCCGGTGTTGAATCAACCATGTATTCGCCAGTCAGATTACGCTTTCCGCTGCGGCTTTTGCATTGGCACCACTTGCACCGTCACGTCGCGCACTTCAGAAAGAAACCGGTTGAGCACCGAACCGCGCAGCAGAATATCCCAGCGTGAGCGTACAGACTGACCAAAGACTACGTGCGATATATTTTCCTGCTGCGCGAACCGGATCAGCGCGTCCGAAACGTTGCGATCAGTGAGCGAAACGACCTGCGCGCCCAGGTCGCGGGCCATTCGCTGATACTCTTCGAGCCGGTGATATGCTTCCGGATCGCTGTGGCCCTTGTCGTCAGGGCGCGTCACGTACACCGCGTACCAGTTGCTGGCGAGGCGCCCGGCGATGCGCGAGCCAACGCGCAGCAGTCGCTCGGTGCCTGGTCGTGTGCTCAGGCAGACCATTACTTTTTCCGGAATGGGTGCCTGTTCGAGACCCTGTGTGCGGCGGTATTCCGATGCCCGGTTACTCACTTGCTCCGCGGTGGTGCGCAACGAAAGCTCGCGCAGCATGTTCAGGTTTCCCTTGCGGAAGAAGTTGGCCAGCGACTGCTCCACCTTTTCCGCGGCATAGATCTTGCCCTGGCGCAGACGCGACCGCAGCTCGTCGACGGTGATGTCGATGTTCACCACTTCGTCGGCGCGTTTAAGGAAATTGTCGGGGACGGTTTCACGGATTACCGTGTTGGCGGAACGACTGACCGCGTCATTCAGGGTCTCAAGATGCTGAATGTTTACTGCCGTCATCACGTTGATGCCGGCTTCCAGCAACTCCAGCACGTCCTCATAACGCTTGCGATTCTTACTGCCCGGCACGTTGGTGTGCGCCAGCTCGTCCACCACCACGGTTTGCGGATGGCGAGCCATGATCGCATCCACATCCATCTCTTTCAGGTTCACGCCGCGGTAGGGAATCACGCGCTGAGGCACAATCTCGAGATCGCGAATCTGGTCTTCAGTTTCTTTGCGCCCATGGGTTTCCACCAGGCCGATGACTATGTCCACACCCTGGTGGCGCAGGATGTGGGCGTCATTCAGCATGTGGTAGGTTTTTCCGACGCCGGGCGCCGCTCCAATGTAGATGCGGAGTTTGGCTGGTTCCGGTTGCTTTTCGAGGATGATCTCAGTCATCGCTCAGCCCACCTCGACCGGATGACGGATTTCGTTCGCCACGGCCACCGGCAAGGTGAACCGAAATGTGGTGCCATTGCCGAGACGGCTCTCGACAGCGATCTGGCCTCCGAGCGATTCGACTAGACGCCGCACAAGCGCAAGGCCCAGCCCAGTACCACTCTCTGAGAAGGGATTGAAGCGGTCGAAGATGGTGCTCAGCCGCTCCGCCTCAATGCCACGTCCTGTGTCCCGGACCGTGAACTGCACGAATTCCTTGATCTCTTCGGCAGCGAGTAGAATCTCGCCTTCTTCCGGCGTATAGCGCAGCGCATTGGTCATCAGGTTGTCCAGGATGGAGCGTAGTGCTCTTCGGTCCGCCCTCACCACGGCCAGGTCGGCGTAGGCTCGTACCTCTACGCGGATACGTTTGCGGGCGGCTTCATCGCAATGCCGGTCTCTCGCTTCGCCCAGTTCTTTGAGCGGGCGCAGCCTTTCCAGTTTCAGTTCGCGCTTGCCGGTATCCAGTTCGGCCACTTCGATCAGGTCGCCCATCAGGTCGTCCAGCTTCTCTGCTTCATAACTGGCCGCGCCTGCAAGTTCGACCTGCAACGGCTGCAACTCCCCGCCGAAGCCTTGATTCAGCGCATAGAGTCCGCGACGTAAGCGAAGCAGGGGATCACGTAGCTTGCGGCTGGCGACGGTAATGAACTGGGTCTTGAAGCGGTCAATGTCCTGTAGGCTGGTCACGTCTTCGAGCGTGGTTACGGTGCCCAGCAGACGGCCTTCCGAGTCGCGCATGGGCGTGGTGCGCAGGCGGTAGCTGCGCTCCTGCTGACCGATCCGCATGGGCAGCATTGAAGCTTCGTCTTCCGTGGCCACAGCCTTCTGCATTTGCACTGCATCGCGGATGGCGCTCAGGATCTTGTCTCCTCCGGGGGTATTGGCCAGGGCCATGCGGTCAGTGGCAGCCTCACCCAGCAACTCGGCGGCGGCTTGGTTGACTTTCAGCACATGCCCCTTGCCGTCGGTCACAATGATGGGCTCGAAGATGGATTGGAGCACAGCGTCGGAGAGTTGAAACTCCATCTGCCGGCGCCCCGCTTCGGAGTCGCGCAACTCCCGGAGCCGCACAGCCAGCCGGTTCAGCTCGACGGCGACAATGCCGAAGTCTTCGCGGCTGCTCCACTCCACACGGTGTTCCAGATTTCCTTGAGCGATCCGGCGCGCATCTTTCGCCAAATCGTGGATCGGCCGCAGGACGAAGTAGATCATCGTCGCTTCAACAAGTACGACCGCTACAACCAGGCCGTAGGCAAGTCCAGACTTACCCACGGCTGCCAATGCGTGATGCGTTGCGGCCACCAGCCAAATGGTGAGGCCGGCAACTAACACACACCCGAGAATCAATCGCTGGCTAAGGTTAAGGATGTTCCGATCTCCGTGGAGGAATAACTTACCCATTCTCGCGGAAACAGCTCCAAACCGCAAAGCGGGTTACCTTGGCGAACTGCGACCCGACTCTGATGCGTAGATATGGAGTTGAGCAAGCCGGAATGCCGTAGCTTACGCCGTTTCGCATTTATGCAAGTCTATATTCCAGAATGACCCACGACCTGCGTCGATCCTTCGTCCTATCTGGCGCGCTCGTCCTTGCGTTCTCAACGGCTGCCCTCTATGGAGAATCGCAAACGAGCGCTTCAGGAGCTCCGAGCGCAGACCAATATCGCTTCAGCGTTCCCGTTGATGAAGTCATCCTTACATTTCACGCGGCCGACGCCCACGGACTACCCGTCAACGACCTGAAAATCGATGAGCTACGCATCCTCGACCAGGGCAATGCGCCCCGCCGGATCCTTGATTTCCAGGTGGAACAGGACTTCCCCATTCGTGCCGGCATTCTTATGGATTCGAGCGAGTCTATGACGAAGAATCTGCCAACAGACCGAGCGATCGCCATCGAGTACGCACAAACCCTGCTTCGGCAACAAACAGACCAGGCAATGGTCATGGATTTTGGATTTATCTCAAAGATCGTTCAACCCTGGACAAACGATCCCAATTCACTTTCCGGAGGCATCCGCAGCGTTATCTCAGGCAAGGAAAACCCGCTCGGCGGCACGGCCATCTTTGACGCCCTCTTTCGAGCGTGCCTTTATGAGTTCGGCAAGATCGATCACTTTGCCAGCGGAAACTTCATTCTGCTCTTCTCCGATGGAGAAGATAATGCCAGTCACACCTCTTTAGAGGAGGCAGTAAACGCATGCCAGCGAAGCAATACTGCAATCTATGCTTTCCGCGCCGAGCCTGTCTCGGGTCCCTCAACCGGCCCGAAGAACCTCGCGGAGCTTACGGAGGAAACTGGTGGCCGCGTCTTCCATGACGACGAAACTGAAACCCAAATAGCTCACGATCTAGGCACCATCGAGGTTGATCTCCGCAATCAGTACCGCCTTGTTTACAAACCGGCCGAACTCAAACACGACGGATCATTTCACCGCATCGAGTTGCAGGGTCCCGAGCGCGTCAACAGTATCGTGGTGCGCAACGGTTACTACGCTCCGGCCCATTGAGTTCAAGCTCTATTCTTTAGAACCGCTTCAGAATTCCAAAAATACTTCGAAATAGTACTTGACATCATACACTGTATGTTACACAGTAGTTGATGTACAGTGTATGAGGTACAGCATGACCGTTGCAGAAAACCTCTTTGAGAATCTTCGGCTCGAACTCCGACGCGGTTGCCTGACCTTGGCGGTTCTTGCGCAGCTTCGCCAAGAGTTCTACGGCTACACACTGCGCAAGGCTCTGGCTGAACGCGGCTTGGAGATTGATGAAAGCACGCTCTATCCGCTGCTTCGGCGCCTGGAAACTCAGGGGCTGCTTGCCAGCGAATGGCGCGAAGAAGACAAGCGCAACAAGCGGTTTTACCGCCTCTCAAGCGATGGCGAAGTGATGTTTGCCAAGTTGCTCGAAGAATGGCAGACCATCAACGCGTCCATCGACGCAACCATTAACAGCAATCTTTAGAGAGACGAAGGACGACGCCATGGATCTTCTCGATCGTTACCTGCAAGCCGTAAAGAAGCACCTGCCCTGGCAGCGGCAGGACGACATCATCGCCGAACTCCGGGCCAACCTGGAAGCGCAGCTGGAGGAAAAAGAGTCTGAACTCGGCAGGCCGCTAACCACGGGTGAAGCGGAGGAGTGGCTTAAGCAACTTGGGGCGCCGCTGCAGATGGCTGCGCGTTATCAGCCCCAGCAGTACCTCATTGGGCCGACCGTTTTCCCTATCTATTGGTACGTTCTAAAAATGGCAACTGCCTGGTGCATGATCATCTACACGATCGTGATCGGTGTTGAGATTCTTGTTGGACAAAACCCGAGTTTGACTGGTGTTGTGGAGGCGATTGTTCACGCGCCATTTGTTTTGATGACGACTGCCGCGTGGGTCACTCTCATATTTGCGGCTCTTGAACTCGCTGTCGCACAGAATCGATTCAAGTTTCCTGCAGCAGTTGCCCCTTCCGTTAGTTGGACCCCCAGCACACTGCCACCGCTTGAAGTGGACATTGCGTTGGGCAAGAAGCCACGCAGCTACGCTCAGGCTGTCGCGGAATTGATTTTTGGTTTCATTTTTCTGATCTGGGTGCTGCTTCTGCCCAGACATCCGTGGCTTCTTTTTGGACCCGGCGCCGCCTTCCTGAATAGCTCTCCCTATGAATTGGCCCCTGTTTGGTTCCAGTTCTACTGGTGGATTGTAGCGTTGAATGTCTTGCAGCTTGGTTGGCGCTGCGTCGATTTGATGCGAGGAACTTGGCAAAGACAAAGGCCTGCACTGCACATCTTCTACAAGGCTTTCGGTCTGATTCCGATCGTGCTGCTTCTGTCTGTGCCTGATCACGCAACAGTCCTTCTGAAAGATCCCGCGCTGAATTCAGCGCCCTATGGTGTAACGCTGGACACGATTAACCTAGGCATCTATCGGGCCTTCCTGGGCATCCTTATCATTGCCTCTCTGCAGTTGGCCTGGGACATTGGGCGGATGGGTGTGAATGCTTGGCGCAAGGGCGAGGCAGCAATGCGGTAGCGATCCGAACTGCAGTCAGTGGGCCGGTATTTGAAGACTGACCACTGAGTTTACGGGAGCCGGCAAACGGCCAAGCTCCCGTTGTGCCAACGGCAGGCCAGGCCTGCTGGCTGGGGGTATGAGACCAGTACCCAGTTCACGCCGAAGTCAGTCTTCAGCCGCTCGAAGTCTGCGAGTTGAAACGTTCGCCAGCCTTGTTGCGCAGCCACCTGCCGTTCCCATACAGGAGCAAGCTCGGGAACCTGCGTGGCCATTGCGGCGTCTTTATTTGCATCGGCGAGCATGCTTCGCTCTGCGCGCGCGCGGAAACTGTGGTAGTCCTCGCCGGGCGCGTCCATGTAGCTGGCGCCCAGGGCAAAGTACGCATTAGTTGGGGTATTCTGCCTGATCCAGGCGAAGGCCTGCAGCCATGGGTTAGCTGTTGGACGGCCAGGCAATTCCAGGTGCTCACTGCTGCTGAAGAGTTGCCGCTGCGCATAGAGCATTCCGCCATTGATGGCCAACAGGAAGGCGGCCCAGCGCCAGATACTGCCCTTCAACGCGTACTTGCCCAAGAGTCCGCCGCCGATCAACATCATGAAGAAATAGATTGGTTGCAGAAAACGCATGGGTTGCAATGGCACGAGCCGAACCAATGCTGGAGTCTCCACGATGACGATGGCAACCGCCATTTGGAAGACACCGTAGAGGAAAACGGCCAGTGCAAAGCGAGCCAATGGCGTTTCCTCGCGACGCTTTGCCATGCGCCAGAGCAACCAGAACAGGAAGATTGGCGCCAGTGCGCCAAGCCACTCGTACCATGCCCACTGATTGAGATGAAGGTAAGGTTTTGCGTCCAGGGCTTTGCGCCACGACGAGTTGGGCGACTCAAAGATCCAACCTAGAGGAACAGCGGCAGCAGCTCCAGAAACCCTTTGCAGCGCGTGTTCGCGCGACCGTGTGGAGTCAAACGAGCGTCGTACCTGCTCCGCGGTCGTCATGGTCAGAAAGACGCAGAAAGAAGCCCCCAAGGCCGCCATGATGGGATGCATTGCAAAGGCCAGCAGCAGCAAGGGAATCGCCTGCCAGTGCTTGCTCGCCAGTATTCGCGCCACCGCAACCAAGACAAGCGCCGAGGCCAAAGCGCGTGGATGCAGATACTGGTCAACCAAGGTCAGTGCTGTACCCGCCACCGGAAGGGTAAACATGGCTGTCACAAGCGCGACTCCGGCCCACTGCGCTCGCGCGTCAGAAAACAGTTTGCGCGCGATGCTGCTGCACGCCCAGAGAATGAGAAAAAGACTTATGAGGTGCCACGACAACTCCGCCCAGGTCACAGGCATCCCCGTGCTTCTAACGAACTGGGCCATCCAGCCGTCAAACTGAGTGGCTTGCAGTTGAATGCGGAAGAAATCCGCATCGTGCGGGAAGAGAGCAGGTTGCAGATTCGCCTTAACTGCCGATAGATAAACGCCGTCATCTTCAGCGCCGGGGTGATAGCCCATGACCGCAAACCCAAGCAGAGTAAAGGCCAGGACCGCCAGAGCACTGGCAGGATAGTTGTATCGCTTCAAAACCGTGAAACCCCGTATACTAGTTTGTAAACAGGAATGCTTCTACCGTGGTAAATCGATCCTACATGTACGTGGAGGGAGGGACAACGCTGGCGCATCCGACAGCGGATGAGCAGCAGCTGGCCCATGAGAAGCTGGCCCTGGTTATCCCGACACTCTGCGAAGCAGAGAATATCAGCAAGTTGCTTGATTCTGTCCGTGTCGTCCTTGATCCGTTGAAGATCGATTACGAGATTCTCATCGTGGATGACGACAGCTCTGATGGGACTGCCGAATTGGTTTCGGTCATCTCCCAAAAAGACCCACGCGTGCGCCTGCTTGTGCGTAAGGGACAGCGGGGGCTTTCCGGCGCTATTCTTCATGGTTGGCAGAACACAGATGCCGGGATTCTTGCCGTGATGGACGCTGATCTGCAGCATCCGCCGGAGCTGTTGCCACAGTTGCTGGAAGGCATTCTGGAAGGCCGGGATATGGTGATCGGCAGCCGCTACACACCGGGCGGGGGAGTGGGCGGATGGAATCCGGTGAGGAAGTTTCTATCAACCGCTGCGGTGTGGGTTACCTTGCCGATACAGAAACGGCAGATACGCGCGAAGGATCCCATGTCGGGTCTGTTCATGCTTCGACGCAAGTGCCTCGAAGAGATTCCATTTCAGCGCTCCGGCTTCAAGTTGCTGCTCGAGATTCTGGTGCGCGGTCACATCCGCTCGATTGCGGAGGTTCCATTTGCCTTCGGCAGCCGTTACCGGGGAGCAAGCAAAGCCAACTTCCGGGTTGCCTGGGATTACGGCCTGTTGCTGCTGCGGCTCTACGCTACGAGATTGGGCTTCGGCGGACACGCCAAGGCCGCTTAGACCGATCTGCCACAACTATCTGATTGGCAATCGTCTCGATTACATTGCGGGCAATAGCATTCGCAGCAGAAGAAACGCGCCCACACCCGCAAAGAACACCATCGCCATGCGGATGCCCGGCTCACGATTGACCTCGGGCACCAGGTCCGTAGCCGCGACGTAAAGCGCCACGCCGGCTGAGATGGGCAATCCATAAGGCAGCCAGCTCGGGACAAGCTCGATTACCAGCACTCCGGCAAGCGTGGCTCCTGCCAATGCGATCGCGGAGTAGAGGGCCATGTTGCGGCTTCGTCCGCTGGCCAGCATCACGCTGGCCATGGTGAAACCCTCAGGCGCTTTGTGCAGCAGGATCGCCAGAAAGATCAGGACTCCCAACCAGTTCGACACAACGAAGCCGGACCCGATGGCTACTCCATCGAAGAGCGCGTGCACGCCGAGCCCGGCCATTACCGCGTTGCTGGTGTGCTTTGAGACAATCTCGCCGCCGTGTGTCTCCTCGCCAAAGTGAAAATGCATACTGATGGTGTGCTCCAGCAGATGCACGACGCAGTAGCCAGCCATGATGAGGATTGGCCCGAACTGCGGACTCAGTTTCAGGCTCTCCGGTGTCATCTCGATGAGCGCGGTGGCCATCAGGAATCCTGCACCGAGGGCAACGAAGTAGCGCAGATAGCGTTCCACTCCTCGCGCACGTACGAGCACCAGGCCGCCGACCACATCGGCCAGCGCTGCAATCGTTCCCAGGATGAGGGAGATCTTGAGCATTCCGCCTTACCCGCTGTGGCGGATGTGCATCACGTCGCCATCCTGCACCACGTACTCCTTACCTTCGAGACGCAGCGTACCTTTGGCCCTTGCTGCAGCTTCAGAGCCCGCGTCCAGCAGCGCATCCCAACGGATGGTTTCTGCACGAATGAAATGATGCTCCAGGTCAGAGTGAATCGCTCCCGCGCCCTGCGGTGCCTTCGAGCCGAGAGGAATGGTCCATGCGCGACACTCGTCTTCTCCCGCGGTGAAGAAGCTGATCAGGCCCAGCAGCTCATAGCTCTTGCGGATCAGCCGGACGAGTCCGCTTTCACGCAGCCCGTAACTGCCGAGGAACTCTGCAGCCTCTTCATCGTCCATCTCCGCGAGCTCCGCTTCGACTTTGCCGCAGATGGCCGTTGCACCCGCGTTCGGCCGCGCCGCAACTTCGTCGAGCTTAAAGCGGCTTACCGCGGCTTCAAGATCGTCGCCGAGTGTGGTGCTCTCGCCAATGTTGACAACGTAAAGGATGGGTTTTTGCGAGAGGAACATGAAGCCTTTGATGAGCTTCTTTTCCTCGTTCGTCATCTCAAGCTCGCGCAGGGGCTGTTCTTTTTCAAGTGCTTCCTTGGAGCGCAGAAGAAGCGCCTGCTCGCGCTCCAGCTCGCTTGTGCGTCCCTTTTTCAAATCCTTTTCTAGGCGCTCCAGCCGCTTTTCAACCTGGGTGAGGTCGCTGATCATCAGGTCGAACTCGACATTCTTAATGTCACGCAATGGATCGATTGGGCCGACGTGCGGAATGGAATCTTCCTCGAATGCGCGCAGTACATGAATCAGTGCATCCACATTCCGCAGGCTGGTCAGGAATGCCGTTTCCTTCAGCGCTTCTTGCCCGATGGCTGCGACGTCAACGTATTCCACGGTCGCGAATGTTGTCTTCTTCGGCGAATAGAGAGCGGAGAGTTTGTCGAGCCGCTCGTCAGGCACGCGCGCCACGCCGATATGTTCTTCGCGCGGGTTGGAATAGCCCTTGTCTTCGAGCTTGGCCTTGGTCAGAATCTTGAATAAGGATGTCTTGCCTACCTGCGGCAGGCCGATAATGCCAGTTTTCATGTACGTCCTATTGCGGCCCCTGCCCGATGAAATACGCGCTTCAGGACCTCTTCGATGATACAAGAGGGACCGGTGGTGGGTGATCAATCACATGAGCCGCATTGGGAGAAATCGACGGCACAATGGCTGCCGCAGCGGTTTGAGTGAATGCCGTAAGTGTTCGCCGAACGGGGCTGATGCCAGGCTGGCTGGGGGTCGGGTATATTGCCAAAATGAGGTCTTCAATGATTCCCCAATCGACGAAGTTTGGAGTGGCGCGGATTGTTTTGGGCGGCGCTGTTCTTGCGTTCGTGACTAATGGGTGTTGCTTGCCAGCCGGCGCGCAACAGTGCATGGCGATGGGTGGCTCGCACCAGATGAGCGACATGGTTGCGGTTCCTCCGCCGGAACAATTGCCAGTGCCGGAGAAGATGACGGGGATTGGGAATAGCCACATTACGATCAAGGCTAGTGCAGAAGCTCAGATGTGGTTTGACCAGGGGCTGAGTCTGCTGCATGACTTTTGGGATTACGAGTCGGCCAAGGCGTTTGAGCAGGCTATTCGCGTGGATCCCAACTGCGCGATGTGCTACTGGGGGTTGGCACAGGCGGTGGGTATGCGTGGGGACGATGCGGATGTCCCGTACGAAACCCAGGCGCTGGCGAGGGCAGAGGAGTTGAAGGGGCATGCTGGCGCCGCGGGGAAGCTTTACATTGAGGCGGCGCAGGTGCGGTCGGAAGAAAAGGGCGGAGACAGGTCGAAGAAGATTGCGATACTGCGGGAACTTGTGAAGAAAAATCCCAAAGACATTGAGGCGCGAATTTTTCTAGCCGGGGCGCTGGGGGACGGGTTCGACGAGAAGGGCGAGCCGAAAGCGGGAACGAAGGAGAAGATTGCGATTCTGGAGAGCGTGATACGGGATGCGCCGAACGATTCCGCTGCGCACCACTACTGGATTCACGCTCAGGAGCCCAGCAATCATCCTGAGAATGCGTTGAAAAGCGCGGCGCTACTTGCGAGCCTGGCGCCGAATTCGGGACACATGGTGCACATGCCGGGGCACATTTTCTACCGGACGGGGAATTATGCGGAGGCGGAAAAGTGGTTCGCCGCATCGACGGAGACAGATGAGCGGTACATGCGCGAGCAGCATGTGAGTCCCGACGATGACTGGAACTACGTGCACAACATGATGTATGGGATTGCCAACTTGATGGAAGAAGGCAAGCTGAGCGCGGCGAACGCGCTCAGCGATCACCTAAGCGGGGCGCGCGGGAAGCTGTCGGCGACGCTATACATATGGTCAGCGCGGGACCAGATGGCGCGGATCAGCCAACGACTGCCGGTGGCGCTACGGACAGGCGACTGGGATGCAGTGCTGACGATGCTGGGGCAGGCGAGCCTGGGCGAGGGTGATAAGACAGCGAACCTGCGCTTTCTGGCAGCGGAGCTGAGCGACTATGCGCGCGGGATGAAGGCTCTGGATGCGGGCGATTTGGCAGCGGCGAAGGCTGCCAGCGAAGCGATGGATGCCGGGTTGTGGCGGACAGAGAAGGACCAGGCTGCAAAGGACGGAGCAAAAGATAAGGACAAGGACAAAGACCAATCCAAGGCCAAGAAAGATGAACCCCCAATGACTCCGGTGATGCCGGATGCGCATGCAGAGCCGCTGATGAAGAACCTCAGTATTGCGTCGCTGGAGCTACGGGCGGGTGTGTTGGTGGCGCAGGGAGAGCTGGACGCGGCGAAGAAGTTGTAAGCGACAGCAATAGACGAGGACAAGAAGGCGGGCTACCACGAGCCGCCGTTCTACATTAGGCCTGTCGGGGAGAATGAGGCGAGTGCGCTGATTCGCGCCAAGGACTATGCGGGGGCGAAGGCCGCCTACGAAGCGGCGCTCAAGGACCGGCCGAACTCTGGATTTGGATTGTATGGACTGGCGCGGGTTGCAGAGTTACAAGGCGATGCGGCCGGGGCGAAGGCGGAATACGCAACGTTTTTGAAAGAGTGGTCGAGGGCGGACGCTGGGCTGCCTGAGTTGGCGCACGCGCGGAGTGTGGTGGGCGCGGAGGTTGCGGGGACGCACTGAGTCTGACTCGCCATCAGGCGAGGAATTTTTTGAGCGGGTCCCAGTAGTGAGTGTGCCAGCCGAAGTCCAGGTGATCATATTCGCCTGCCGGGAAGCCGGTGTGGTCGAAGATCAGCGCGGTTTCGTCGGCGCGAGGTTTGAATTCGAAGCGGACGATGGAGTAGATACCGGGGTCCCAGTGGGTGGGGCGCCAGGCCTGAATGATTCTCGGATTGGGGTGGTTATCGGGGACAAGCTCGATATTGCGGCCGACGATGAGGCCACCGAACATCCATAGAGCTCCGCCGGGAGTGGGGTCGATGGTGGCCGCGAGTCCGGTGAATGCAGCGAATTGCTTTTGATCGAGGATGGCTTCATAAAGTCGCTGCGGGCTGGGGTGGAATTCGATTTCGTAATGAATTGACGTGCGCAGCGCATTGGCGCTGGTAGGGGGCTTCTGCTCCATCGTTGATTGCTGAGCGTGAAGGTGGGTGAGGGAAACGGCCGCGAACGAAGTGGCGAGTCCCGCGAGGATTTGTCGGCGCGAGGGAGTAGATGCGGATAGAGCTGGGTTCATCGGGGCCTCCGAGATTTTTTCAATTGAGTTTCGAGCCATGGAAACATGAATGCGAAATATGTTCAAGATCATATTTTGATCGGCAGACACTGAGCCGGATGGACGGATACTGCAGCAATAGCGAATTCAGTGCCGATTTGAGGAGGGCGTATGGCTTACCCGGCTGGTCATCGTGATGAGACCAAGAGAAAGATTGTGCAGAGTGCGCGGAGGCTGTTTAATCGTCACGGCTTCGACAATGTGTCGGTGGATCAGATCATGTCGGGTACGGGACTGACGCGGGGTGGGTTCTACAGCTATTTCGGAAGTAAGAGCGAACTGTATGCGGAAGTGCTGGGCTGTTTCTTTACCGATCCCGAATGGAAGAGTTGCTGGGATGGTGTAGAGGTGGACCTGGCGTCGAAGGACGTTGGGGCGCAGGTGGTTCGCGCGTATCTGTCGCAGCAACACTTTGAAGACGTGGAGAATTCCTGCCCGATGGTGGCGCTTCCCAGCGATGTGACGCGCTGCGGAATAGAACCGAAGCGCGCATTTGAGACGATATTTCAGGCCATGGTGAGCGTGCTGGAGCGAAGCGTGGCGAAAGATGCGAAAGGCCGTGCACGCCGAACGGTTGCGCAGGCCACTGCTGCCCTGTGCGTGGGAGGGATGGTTGTCGCGCGCGCGATGGACAACCGGATGCTTGCCGATGAGTTGCGCGGGGCATGTATGGCTATTGCATTCGACCTTGGTGGATGGAAGAGCCGGAACGAGTCAGCAGGCAAGAAGCGAAAGGCTGGTTGAATTCCCGTGAGTGACCTGCGCAATTGTCTCGACGCCGGCTCCCTTCGAATCGAGGACACCTAGAGGCGACCAGAGCGTGCCTCAGTTCCGGTTAGTGTTCGTCTTTGCCGGGGCGAAGCATGAGATCCTTGATGGCTTCACGAGGGTCCTTGCCGTGGTTGAGGATCAACTCCATTTGCTCCGTGATGGGCATTTCAATGTTATGTCGAGCGGCGAGGCCGAGAGCGGCGCGGGTGGTGAGTACGCCTTCAGCAACTTTACCGCCCAGGCTCTCAAGGATTTCAGGGAGGCTGCGACCCTGACCTAATGCCTGACCGACGGTCCGGTTGCGGCTGAGAGAGCCGGTGCAGGTGAGCACCAGGTCGCCTACGCCGGAGAGGCCGGCGAGGGTTTCACGACGTCCACCGCAGGCTACGGCGAGGCGCGTGATTTCGGCAATGCCTCGGGTCATGAGAGCGGCGGCGGAGTTGTGGCCGAGGCCAGCTCCAGCAGCCACGCCCGCCGCGATGGCGATGACGTTCTTCAGCGCGCCGCCAAGTTCGACTCCGATGACATCGGTGGACGTGTAGAGACGGAGAGTCGACGAGGAGAACTCGTGCCGGATCAGGGCGGCAATTTCAGGATCGCTGAAGGCGACGGTGACGGCGGTGGGCTGGCCCTGGGCTACTTCAAGGGCGAAGCTGGGGCCCGAGAAGGCTCCAATGGAGAGCAGCAGGCCGACCTTCTCCAGAGTCTCAGAGATGACCTGGGTCATGCGCAGGAAAGTCTGGTCTTCAACGCCTTTGGTGGCGCTGACGACGAACTGGCCTAGACGAAGGTGAGGACGGATGCGGTTGAGCGTGGAGCGAAGGAATTCTGAGGGGACGACAGAGACGACGATATCGGCATCAGCGATGGCCGCGGGGTCAGCAGTGATGGCAATTTGAGGTGGGACGGGAAAGCCGGGAAGGAAGAGGACGTTTTCCCCAGCAGCGATGATCTGCTGCGCTTCTTGCAGGCTATGCGACCAGAGCGTGATCTGGTGGCCGCCACGCCGGTGGAGTGAGAGGGCGATGGCGGTTCCCCATGCGCCGGAACCTAAGACGACGATACGGCTCATGCTGGCCTCCTCTCTTCTGACCGGGTTCCGAAGCGGGATTCCTGGCCGGTGAGGAGTCTGCGGATGTTCTGGTGATGCTTGGCGACGATGAGGAAGGCGACGGCGAATTGGACGGCGATGAAGAACGGCGGCCGATCGCCTTTGACAAGCGCCCAGGCGAAGAAGGGAAAGCTGGCCGCGCCGAGAATGGAGGCTAGCGAAACATAGCGTGAAATGAGAAGCACGATAAGGAAGACGGTGATGGCGGCGATTGCACCCCATGGAGCAGCGACAAGGAAGACGCCAAAGCCGGTGGATACGCCCTTGCCACCGCGAAAGCGAAGCCAGATGGGGAACATGTTTCCGAGAACAGCGAAAAGAGCGGCGAGGGCCTCGAAGTTGCGCATTGGGGTTGTGGGGACGATATGGGCGACCAACACCAAGCCGGTCCAGACGGCGGTGCCGATCCACACGGCGGTGCAGCCTTTGAGCACGTCAATGAGGAAAGTGGCCGCACCCAGGCCTTTGCCCCCGGAGCGGAGAACATTGGTTGCGCCGATGTTTCCGCTGCCGATGGAACGGATGTCCTGCTTGCGAAAGATACGGATGAGCAGATAGCCAGTGGGGATGGATCCGAACAGATATGCGGCTACCGCAATAAGGATAAGGGTGAGGACCATGACGAGTGAGAGTTTAACAGGTCGGCCCGTTGTTAAAGAGGTTAACCAGGGCCTTGGTAAGTGGGCCCCGGTGTTCGGACTCTGAACGACCTCGCGTTAAAAGAACTCGTCAGCAGAAGGGCCGTAGAGGGCGGGGACTTTGGACTCGGTTAGACGCAGGTAGATGGTCAACTGGCCGCGGTGGTGGGCGAGGTGGCTGAATACTGCGTCAGCGATCATGATGTGGCGCGGCTGCTGTTGGACAATGCGGCCGTTCATCTTGAAGGCCCAGGGAGTGAGCAGGTGCTGGTCATTGGTGGCCTCGAGCGATTGGCGAGCGCTGGCGAGGCCTTCACTCAGGGTCGAGAACAACTCGGCTTTACTGGAGACAGCCTTGGTGCGGAAGCCTTTGCTGGCAGAGTCGTCGAGGTTGAGTTCGTCGCGCTCGACCATGAGGGTAATCCAGCCGGGGATGCCGGCCACCAGCGCTGCAAGGTAGCCGAGAGACATAGAGCGTTCATGGGGCTTGAAGTCGTTGAGGCCTTCGGGGACGCGGTCGAGCGCTTTGCGTATCAGGACGGCTTCGCGGTCGAGCTTGTCGAGGAAGAACTGACGCAGAGAGATGGACTCGGTGATTGGGGAATCATCGGGCTGGTTTTCCAGAGCGAGAGCTTCGAGCGGCATGGGGTGGACCTCCTTCGTTGTGTTCGTCGTTGTTCGACTAATTGAGATTAGAAGGGCATATATGACATCTACTGTCATAATTGATTTGAGAGATTGGAAATTGTTGGGACGGAAGGCGGGTTTTCAGGGATGAAGTCGGATCGGCTGCTCTCGGCCTTGATGCTGTTGCAGGCCAAGGGCCGGGTGACGGAACGTGAACTGGCAGAACGGCTGGAGGTTTCTCAGCGGACTGTTCATCGGGATATGGAGGCGCTGAGTGCGGCTCGGGTTCCGATATCGGCGGTGCGGGGGGCGCAGGGCGGGTGGGAGCTCGAAAAAGGATGGCGTACGCAGGTTCCGGGACTGGATGAGGCGGAATTGCGCGCCCTGCTGATGGCGCAGCCGCGGGCACTCGGGCATCCACGGCTGATGGCTGCTGCGGAGAGCGCGCTGAACAAGCTGATGGCGGCGTTGCCAGGGCCGATGCGGGCGCAGGCGGCGGCGATGCGTGAGCGGTTGCACGTGGATCCGACGGGATGGCGAGGGACGGGCGAAGACTTGTCGATGCTGGGAGTGGTGCAGCAGGCGGTGGCAGAGGAGAAGAAATTGGCGTTCGACTACACGCGGGCGGACGGACAAAAAGGACCGCGCACCGTGGATCCCCTCGGGGTGGTGGCCAAGGGGTTGAGCTGGTACCTGGTGGCGCGCGGGACGAACGGAATTCGGACGTACCGGGTTTCACGCATGGAGGCGGTGACGCCACTGGCGAGCAAGTTCGAGCGTCCGGCACAGTTTGATTTGGCGGCTTATTGGAAGGAGTCGACCGAACGATTCAAAGAGCAGCGTGGACATTTCGTTGTGACGCTACGGCTGGCGCCGCATGCTGCGAAATCGTTGGAGATGTGGTGTACAACAACGATTGCCCCGGATGGGGCGATGGGGACGGAAGTTAGCAGCGTGCCGGAAGAATGGGTTGCGGTGTCAGCGGATTTCGATGATGAGGAAATGGCTCGGTTTGTTGTCCTCGGTCTGGGGTCGAGGGTCCGGGTGTTGGGTCCGGCTGAGTTTGCTCGCGGGATTTCCAGAGAAGTTGAGCTGGTTGCACAACTGAAGAATTAGCCTGCGGCCGCAACGGAGAGTAAATGGGTTTCGTCTCATAGAATTGAGTCGCCCTTTTTATCACAGACATCTGGGCGGATAACTAGAGGGAAGATCTTGTGACCTTCCGTACCTTGGATCGAGCGGTTTGTCTTCTGGCGGCTGGGTTCGCTTCAGGTCTCTCGATCCTGAATGCTCCTCTGGTGGATGCAGCATGGCCGCAGAGTGGCGAACTGGGTGATGGCTCAGCATCGCAGAGTGTCGCGGTCGATGAGCTGCAACGCATCCTCACGGAAGACAAAGGCAAACCGGACGCGGTGGTCGCGCGGCAGTTGTCTGGCCTCGTGCTGACAGAGAGATTGAGCGATGCGAGACTGGCGTCGCTGGAACAAAGCGTTCCGGGCACTCAGAGTCGTTCGATGCTGGTGGCGCTGGCAGACGCTTCAGTGTTTCTGGCTCCGGCGGCTGCGGACGTGCTTTTTCAAGCTGCTCCCGATCTCAGCGAACAGCGGCACATGATCGCATTGACTGTGGATTATCTTGGCAAGACGCTACCCAAGTTGCCGAACTTTTACGCCACACGAACCACCATTCGCTATGACGGCGATGCGCGGACCGTGAAACGCGGCGGGCTGATCTATCGGGACGATTCATCCTGGCGAGAAGTAGGCAGCTCGAAAGTGGTAGTGAAGTATCGCGATGGGGAAGAGGTTGTCGATCCTGTAGAAGGAAGAAAGCGTAAACCGCATTCGAAAGATGAGCGCCTCATCACGAGGGGGACTTTCGGACCCATACTCTCAACGGTGATAGTAGATGCCGCGCACGGCGAGATGCACTGGGACCGCTGGGAGCGCGGAGACACCGGAAAGCTGGCCGTGTTTCGTTATACTGTACCCGAAAATCAATCGCATTATTCCGTCGGGTTCCACGCTCTCCTCAGTGAACAGGGAGAACCAAAGGATGCTACCGGATATCACGGCGAGGTGGCTATCGATCCGGAAACCGGCACGATTTTGCGCCTGACAGTGCAGGCGGAGCTACCGCTTGGCTCGCCGATTTTCCGGGGCGACATTATGGTGGAGTATGGCCCGGTCGAGATCGGCGGAAAGACTTATACGTGTCCCACAAGGAGCGTGTCGATTTCACTCACTGCGGAGGGATTGTCGGGCGCAATACACCCAACCGACCGACCAACTCGGGAGCCGAACGCCACCCTGTTAAATGACGTTACTTTTGAGGATTACCACCTGTTCCGGTCTGAATCACGCATTCTGACTGGAGTTATCCCAATAACTGATCATTAACATGCCGGACATCAGAATCTCGAAGGAAGGGCTCAGTCCGCGACCATGACGTCGCCGGGGAGGATGGGACGTGTGCGGTGGAGCTTGCCGAGATAGGAGAGCCAGGCCACGAAGAGAAGCACAGCCACGTAGACGGCGAGCTTGATCCAGTTGGCGGTGCCAACGGGAATTGAAGTGTGGGGCAAGGTCTTCCAGAAAATGAGCAGGACGGTTTGACCGATGGTCACGGACCACACCGTGCCATAGAAGTAGCGGCGTTCATGGCCTTCGCCCCGGGTGGATGAGCCAACGCGTGGGAGCCAACCGCAGGCGCCGAGGAAGAGGATGACGGCGCAGAGCGGGAAGTAGGCGAAGCCGTAAATCTGCTTCATGTACCAGGTACCGGTAACGGCAGCTATGATGAGGCCGGCGAGGTTGAGCAGGGCGAAGTTGAGGGCGGCGTTCCAAGCGAAGGTGTAGCAGACTCGGCGATAGAGAGGATTGGGCCGGTCCTCGTCAAAGCGAAGAATATAGGGGCGAGGCTCCATGCCGGGCGCCTGACCACGCAAGCCGGCGATGCCGGTTCCGACGAGAACCACGGCCATCCAAATCCAATTGCCCCATTGAAAACCACCGGCGAAAAGCGAAAAAGTGAGAGGGCCCGGCGTGAGGAAAAAGACCCAAATCCAAATGGGCCAGTGGCAGAGCCTGTAAAGGGGGGTGTTGCGTTCGCGGAGCTTCCGCTCCCGGGAATATTCCACTTTTCCGCGATATTGCATTGAGATGAGTTTCGCAGGGTGGACGGGAGCAGGTCAAACCAGTGGCAATTGAGCGTGCGGGTGAGGGTTAACGATCGAGGATGGCGTTGCGGGCGGAGCGGACTTCGGCGGCAAGGATTTGCAAGACCTTGAGAGACATGAGGGGGTCGTTCTGCATGAGGGACGTGAAGTTTTCACGAGTGATGAAGCTGAGGCTGGCACCGGGGTGGGCGATGGCGGTCAGGGTATAGGGTTGGTTGCCCACTAGGCCCGGAAGCCCAAGTACGGAACCGGGGATGGCCTGCACGGAGATGATCGACTCAGCGAAGGCAGAATCCATGTTGAGGGTGACCGTTCCGCTGTTGAGAACGAAGAGGCCGACCGGGGATTCTCCCTGACGGAAGAGGACACGTTCCTCGTTGCAGGAGACGCAGGTGGAACGCTTCTCGAGCGCCTGAATCAGCTCCGGATCCGCGACGAATGTGGATGGGTCCAGCTTCAATTTCTTGACTCCGAATGTTTGATCCGTTAGTGGGGGAACCAGGTGGGTACTCACAATCTATGTTGGCATTCTAGAAGGTGCTTTGTTGTGACGGGGATCACTGATTGATGGTTACGATGGGAGGGGGTGTTGAGTGTGGTTTGGGCATGGTGCGACCATCGGCGGAGGCGGGTTGGCGGCGCCAGTAAAATGATGGGCATGAAAAAGAGCTCTCATGGCGCGCTTCTTTGTTGGATGGTGGCAAGCGTCGGAATGATGGCGGCCGGGCCGAAGATTCCGGACTTGCCGTGGGTGCAGATGAAGAATGGGCACCTGTTTTATGCGGAAGACCCAGCGCACAATAGGATCCCGGATTTTTCAACGGTGGGTTACGAGGAAGGCGAAGCTCCGATTCCGGACGTGCCGGTGAAGGTGCGGGTGGATGCGCCTGCCGGGCAAGACGCTGCTGTACAGGATGCGACGGGACTCATCCAAAACGCAATTGAATCGATGACTAAGCTGCCGCTGGATGCGCATGGGATTCGCGGCGCGGTGCTGCTGGGACCGGGGACGTTTCGGATTGCGGGGGCGATCCAGCTGGATGTGAGCGGGGTGGTCCTGCGCGGGAGCGGAACGGGTGCGGATGGGACAGTGCTGGTGGCGGAGGGTCTGCCGCGCACGGTCTTGAACGTCGGTGGGACGGGTGCATGGAAAGAAGTTCGCGCCCGGAGGCCGATTATTGACGACTACGTGCCGCTGGGAGCACAGGTTGTGACAGTGGACGCGCCGGACAACTTCTTCGCGGTTGGAGACAGGGTGATCGTGCAGTGGAACATGTCGGAAGACTTCATACACAATCTGGGGATGGACCACATACCGGGGCGGCGCGACGGGCGTGAGGTGCGGCAATGGCCGACGAGTTTTGCGCTGCGGTTCGACCGCCGCTTGGTGGCGATGGAAAAGACCGGGAATGGCTATCTTCTGAAGTTAGATGCGCCGCTAACCCAACCTATGAAGAAGGAAGATGGCGCGGTGGTTTGGAAGTATGAGTTTCCAGAACGAGTAAGTCAGGTAGGCGTGGAGAACCTGCGCAGCGATGGAACGGCTTTCAGGAAAGCGCCTAACTACAACAATGGGACGACTCCGGAAGAGAAGAACGGAAGCTTTTTCGACTCGGGGTTCTCGAGATTTGAATCTGTAGAAAATGCGTGGATGCGGAATGTGCGCGTGGAAGGCTACAACAACATTGTCTATGTGCTCCAGCATGGGCGGGCGATTACCGTGCAGGACGTGGAGGGTGACCATATCGATACGCCGTTGAAGGAAGGACATGCGGCGCCGTTCGCGTTCAATGTGGATGGGCAACAGGTGCTGATGCAACGATGCAACGTGACCGGGCGGCTGAATCACGTGTGGACAACACAGGCACGGGTGGCTGGGCCGAATGTGTTTCGCGATTCGTGGGCGAAGGGAAGTGAACTGGACGCGGGGCCGCATCATAGGTGGGCGACGGGAACGCTGTATGAGCAACTTACGTTGAAGGGGAGGTTCGACGCCTATAACCAGTGGAACTTAGGCACCGGACATGGGTGGGCGGGGGCATACACCGTTCTCTATAACTCGACTGTGGATGAGATACAAGTGGAAAGCCCACCGGGAGCTTATAACTGGGTGATTAACAGCAAAGGAAGGCAAGATCATCCTCAGTCTGGAGCGATGGGAGCGTTCTATGAATCCGGCGAGGGGATTGAGTTGCCACCAAGCTTATATCAAGAGCAGCTCAAGGAGCGACTTGCGCAGAAGCAGTAGAGCTGGTTGCGTTAAGATGGGCTCGACAGCGAGGTCGGTGACGATATGAATGATGACAAACCGGTGACAGTAGCTGCCCCCCGCTACTACGGGAAATATCGAGGAGTGGTGGTCGAGAACGTCGACCCGATGCAGATCGGGCGCATTGTGGCGCAGATTCCGGACGTACTCGGCGAGACGCCTTCCAGTTGGGCGATGCCGTGCGTTCCGGCTGCAGGAATTCAGGCCGGGGTCTTCATTGTTCCTCCCATTGGCTCGCAGGTTTGGATGGAATTCGAGCAGGGGAATCCTGACTATCCGATCTGGACGGGCGGGTTCTGGAGTGTGACAGCGGACGTGCCGGTGTGGGCCATCTCGCCCCCTCCTGTTCCTCCCGGACAGAACATCGTGCTCCAGACTTCGGGCCAGAACTCGTTGGTGCTGAGCGATGCGACGGGCTCGTGGGCCAGCGGAATTGTGCTCAAAGGGGCGAGCGGGGCCATGATTGTAGTCAACGAGAACGGGATCTATATCGATAACGGGCGAGGCGCGAGCATTGCGCTGGTGGGACCAGAGGTTGTGATTGAGCCGCCAATCGCGTGATCCGAGGCGCAGATTGCGCGATTTTAGAGATTGATCCTTTCGTAATTGCAAATCAAGTTCGCGGTTACATGAACTCAGGCTCGTCGGTGGGGCCCAATTTTGACGCGGCGGGAACGACCTTCTCAGTTGGGATGCGTCCTACGGTTATTCCGCATTTTTAGTCAATGACAACCGGAGGCCAATGGATGGGAAAAGTCTGTGCAGTTCTCTTCCTCATTACAAGTTCCTGGATTGCCGCAAGCGCTCAACAGGGCGGACAGATTGCGGGTGGGCAGATCTCGGGTGGTCCGGGGTGCGAACATTTGAGCGCGCAGCAATGTGTGAGCGCTGCGCTGGAATCGATGGGCGGGCGTGAGCGGCTGGAGGCGCTGAAGAGCGTGCGACTCCAAACCGTCAGCCACACGCTGCTGATGGAGCAGTCTTATCGGCAGGCGCCGTTCATTACATCGTATGAGCACGACGTGGTGACCATGGATCTGACCGGCCAACGGATATTGACGGAAGCGAAAGTGACCTGGCCTGAATCCGACTTCAACCAGCCGGACACGGAAGCGACCATCGTTGTGGGCCTTGAGGGCGGTGTCTACCACTTGAAGAGCGGTGATTCGCCTTGCGGGGTACCGACGCAAATGGCCGCGCGCCAGAGGCTGGCATTGGGACCGACGCGCGTTCTGTTGACTGCAGTCAGCGCGCCTGACCTGCACATTGAAGCGCCGGAGATTGTGCGCGAGACCGCTCACACTGTGGTTGCATTTACCTGGCAGCATCTTCCGGTTCGTCTGCTTCTGAATCCGTTCAACCATCTTCCGGACGCGGTTGAGACCACGCAGGAGTTTCAGGATTTCTGGTATTTCTGGGGCGACGTGCGGCAGCGGATTTACTTCGACAATTTCAAGGTTGTGCAAGGCATCAGTTTTCCAACGAACCTGGTGGAAGAACGGAACGGCGTAGTGTGGAAATCAGAGCAAGCGCTTAACGTTGAACTCAACGTTCCGATCGACGATAAGGCGTTTGCCATGGATGCCACGGCAGTGAAACAGAGTGCGCATCTGGTGGGCTGGAACCGGCCATTTCATGTAAAGACCGACACCGCACTGGCGCCGGGGATCGATCTCTTCCCTGGATCCTGGAACTCGACCATCGTGAAGGAGCCGGACGGAATCGTGATTTTGGAAGCGCCGATTTCCGGACTCTACACGCAGGGAGTCATTGAAGAAGCAAAGAAGCGCTACCCCGGAGTGGCGATCGAGGCTGTCTTGTCGACTTCGGATTCGTGGCCACATACCGGCGGCGTGCGGCTCGCAGTGGCCGAGGGGCTTCCTGTTTTCATTCTCGATTTGAACCGGCCGCTGCTCGACCGGCTGATGAGCGCACCGCACTCTTTGCATCCCGATGCGCTGGAAAGCGCGAAGAGTTCCAAAACGCCGCAATGGATGATCGTGTCGAAGAAGGAAGAGATTGGAAGCGGTGCGAATCGCATGGAGCTGTACCCGTTGCGCGGAGTATCGACTGAGCGCCAATACATGGTCTACTTTCCGGAACATCACCTGCTCTATGCGAGCGACACTCTTGCGCTGAACGACGATGGCAGTTTGTATGACCCGGAACTGATGAGCGAAGTGGCACAGGCGGTGACGCGCGAAAAGCTAACCGTGGACAAGGTGTTTGCGATGCACCAGGGGCCGATGGCATGGGACGCGGTGAAGGCTTTAATTGAGAAGTCTCGGCATGCGTGAGATGAGCGTTGGTTGACGGGATCTGCCAGCAAGTGTGGCGGATCCCGGAGTTCCAGATGTGGATCTTCAGCCTTACTTTGAGACGCCGGCATCGTCGTACTTCTTCTTACTCGTTGACTTCTTTGCGCGATTAGGGCGCGGAGGGATGTAGTGAAAGCGGATGAGGTAGACGTTGTCGCCTTTGCCGTGTTTGGCGACTTTGAGCAGATCGATGACGCCGAGGAAACCTGATTCGCGGGCCAGCGCGGGCGTGATGTCCGGGAAGCCGATGGGGGTGATGGACTCGATTTCGATTTCACCCTCGCCCATACGATAGCGGTTGCCTACCTTGACGTGAGGGCTGGTCCAGATGCGGATGGTGCAAGTGATGTCGCCGCGGATGACTCCCTCGCGGAGGCGTTTGGCGAAGACCATGGATACAGGTTACAGGTTATAGATGACAGGTTACAGTGGCGGTGACGCGACGCCGGGTGGGGCACACGGCACTCAACCGACAGGGATCTCTAACGACTCAATTCAGCCGTACGCCCTGATTTGGGCTATCCAGGGAGAATGTCGGTATCTCAATATCAAACCGCTCCCCGCTTTCGCTCTCCATCTGGTAAGCGCCGCCCATCATGCCCGATGGCGTGTTGAGGGGTGCGCCACTTGTATATTCATAGCTCTCGCCGGGCTTGAGGACTGGTTGCTCTCCGACAACGCCCGCGCCCTTGACCTCAGTCAATTCACCACGCGCATTGGTAATCATCCAGTGGCGGCTCAGGAGCTGCACCGTTTCCTGTCCCTGATTCTCGATGATGACTCGATACGCCCAGAAATATTGCGAAGTGGCAGGGGAGGATTGCGCCTCAAGGTAAGTAGGTAGGACGCTTACGACGATTCCTTTGGTGATTGCTGTGTACGGTGTTCGATCTGCCATAAGGAGAGCTTACGCTGATGCGGATGGGTGCGGCTTATGAGATTGCGCAGACGCGGAAACGGGAGAGGATGATTCGGGTGCGGCGGGTGGAGCGGACGGCTTGAGGTGTCGCCAGGGTGTTGTGGAAATCCCCGGTCTCAGAAGCGAGACCGGGGGCATCTGGCTCGTCCCTGATGTTTAAAAAAATGCTTCTATGGAGTCCGCAAAGAAGTTATTAATCACTTCGGATATCGGCGACCGACTCACTTGCCACTTGCCGCTTGTAGCAGCGAGAAGGAAAACCAACTGCCCGTCTGCGTATGCGATCTCTCTAAGCGCGACGGGCTCATCGAGCAATCTTCGGTACATCCCGCCCGTCCTCCGCGAGATTGCAAGCGACACATCCCTTGGTGCAAGCACGACGTGTTCTGCACGTGCGGCATCCGTGAATTGATAGGAGATGGCTTGAAAAAAGAACATGAAGCCTTCTAGCTTGGTATCGCCGTTAATCTCACATCCAGTTAGCCATGTCTTTGGCGTTTTTGCTCCTTGGATAATGCCATCGTATTTTTCCAACGGCAAGGTGTCGAACATCGTTACTCGAATCGAGAAGGGTGACGTCAGTTTGTAAGTTTCGTTGAATAACGAGGATGCTGCGGATAGCTCCTGCTTAAAGCTCTCGAAAGCTCCACACCATGCGCCGTAACGCGCCTCACGCTGCCCGGTCAGCGCCGCCACCTTTCGCCGCACAGCTTCGGCGAGCCGTTGGCTCGCGCTTGGGGGCACGATCGCCTGCACTACGGGAAGCACGCCGTTTTGCTCAGGGATTGTCTCCGGGTTGAGGCTATCGAGAGACTCCTCTATCAACTCTGAGATGAGCGCACACATTAGTGACAGGTCTTTCGAGTTGCTGGCTTTGAGGCAGTCTAGGTATCGCTCTTTTTCCGTAAATTCGATTGTTACAGGGCAAAGTCCCGCGTCAATCAATATTGCGTTCACGAGGAGTCTGGCTGTTCTCCCGTTTCCGTCGGCAAACGGGTGTATTGACGTTACTTTAGCGTGCGCCTCTGCCGCAAAGTGGACTGTGGACTTGGCTCCCGGGCCTTCTCTAAGTTCCCTAGCCAATCTTTCCATATGTGGAGGGACTGCGACTGCCGGTGGCGGCTCGAAGTCCATCCCGGAGAGCTTGACCGCCTCGACGCGGTATTCTCCCGCATCATCGCTGATCCCATCTAGCACGATCTTATTCAGCTGACGTAAGAATGCTTCTGGCGTCTCGCGATATGATGACGAATTCTGACGGACAAAGTCGTATCCCTGCGCGACGTTGACGGGTTCTTTCAGTTCTTTGGTGGTAATGGGGATGCTTCCCGAAACGGCTCCTTCGGTCTCTCCTTTGGTGAGAGGGCTTCCCTCGATTTTGATTGAGTTGAAAATGAAACGAGATCGCTGGTCATCAGCAAGTTTCTTTGCCGTCTCTGCGTTAAGCAGGTTCATTTTCTGATACTGCTTAATCTTTTCTTCAAGAGTGCGTAGATGGCTGCCTGTGGACTCTGAGATTGTGAGTGTCGGATAGTCGATATCGCGGGCAACGGGCTCAGACCACAGATTAACAACGTAGCTGTTAGAGGTGCCGAAATCGATTCCCGCATAGGACTCAACTTCGCGTGAGATTTGCAGTCCGCCAAAAAAGAAGTCTCTAGCGGGGATCGGGTCGTGGCCGAAATCGAAGTGAGGCCTTACGACGCCATCGTCGCCAAAGTGAAGCGAGAGGGAAAACGTTAGAGGACAATTCGCAGGAACGCGCACAACATCGTCTTCGAGGTTTAGCGGAAGGATTTCTGAGTTTTGATCGGCGCCGGGCGTGTCAAAGAACTTATAGACGAAATACTTTTTTGGCCGGAACGGCAGGGTAATCTCGTAGTCGAGAGTGAAATTCGCAATTTGGACAGGTCCATCGAGTAACGCCCCATCTGGCCGTTTTACTCGGCTTTTTGCGAGGCGGATGGAAGGCGCAGTCAGGTTGCTGCTCCTTTCGCTTGCGACTAGAAAATAGAGAGGACTGAAAATGCATGGGCCGATGGAGTCATGTGACCTTAGCGAGGTGTTGCGTTGTTCGCGGGCCTCTACTGCTAAGCCATAGGCGACAGCCTTCTGAAAATGGTGCCCAACTACGATGTCGCTCGGGTTGAATTGGACTTGACCGGCGAGCGTCTTTGCTACAAGCTGTGGGATGAAGGCGAGGTGTGAGCTTCCGCCGGCCAGAACCACCTTTTCAATGGTGTCGATTGATACTTGCCCGCCGCGAAACTTGATGTCGTTCAGGGTGCCCACGAGTGCCGGTCCCCAGTGTTCCTTCCACGCCCTAAGAATCACGGACTTGAGGCTTTCTCCCGTCAGCTGTAATGAGAAGGCGAGATCGGGGTGATAAAGACCCTTAGCAACCGGGCGGGATACAACGATGTTCTTGCAATCGTCATTAAGAGTGGATTGAAGGCGATGAAGCTTGTCGGACAGTTCTATCTTCATCTGCTCGATCAAAAACAGTACGTAGGGGTGAGACTGGAGGCGGGCAGAAGGGGTCTCCTTCTTGAGGACGGGTTCCTTTATTTTGTTTAAAGCGATCTCACACAGCCAACGGTCTATATCCTTTCCCGCAAACGCGACCGATTTGATCCCAAGGGGGCTGGCCCGGGATCCCTTCCGCGCTAGGTTGCCCTGAATTGAGGTCTGGATCGCACAGCAGTCAAATGTCCCGCCCCCAATATCTATAACTAGTATGTTTTGGGAATGATCAGCGTCTGGGATGACCTTTTCGCAGTGCCTGTAATATTGAAAAACCGCAAAGGGTTCAGGAAAGAATTTGGGATCGGGGTGCCCAAGATCATTCAGAACCTTGCTAAGGTGAGCTTTATAGTACCGCTGCCAGATCTCGTCGGTTGATGCCGGTATCCCGATGACTAACTGGCGCGGTATTGGGCCGATCTGCGCAAAGAGGTTACGAAGGAAGACGGTGGTTGCCTCTTCGGTCGAAAGAAAATCCTTCCTGTTGGCGGCGCCTGGTCTGATCGGCCAAAGGGAGTCTGGCCTCGCTCCGCTGAATTGTGCATCAGTGTCCCCTATTCTGCGCTTGAAGTCCTGAATGACAGGTCGACCGATGCTGGCAGTGCTTTTGGCCACTTCACCGATACAGGGCTCTTGTGTTTTGGCATCAACACCAACCACTGTGGGTATTGCATCAACTGTGGCTTCGCTGAAGTTTCTAAAGACGAGGTCCTTCATTGGAGAATACGCCTCAAAATGCAACGTTCATGTCGAACGCGCGCCGCTCACGACCAGTTTCGTGTGGTGCCAGTGTTGGTCGGAATTCTACCACGACATTTCTTAAGCTTTCTCTGCGTTATTGAGATCCCATTAGGGGATGGAAGTGGAACGGTCTTGACGATTGCCAAGGAGCTACATCAGCCGCTTGCGGATTAGGTCGAGGGCTTGGTGGGCGGCTAGCTGCCTCACTCTATCGCGGTCACCGCGGAAGTGCTTTTCTATGCACTCGGTGTTTTGGAAGGCGCTGATGGCGATGTAGACCAGGCCTACGGGCTTGGACTCGGTGGCGCCGGTGGGGCCGGCGATGCCGGTGACTCCTACTCCGATGTTGGCGCCGGTGCGGAGACGGATTCCTTCCGCTAAGGCCTCGGCTACCTGCTGCGAGACTGCTCCATAACGCGCGATGAGTTGCGGAGGGACGTTGGCGAAGGCGGTTTTTAGCTCGTCGGAATAAACAACGGCGCCACCTAAGAACGAACGCGAGGAGCCGGGAACGCTGGTGATGCGCTGGGCGATAAGGCCGCCGGTGCAGCTTTCAGCGACGGCGAGAGTGGCGCCGCGCAGACCGAGGTAGTAGAGAACAATCTGCTCCAGCGAATCGGCGGTCTCCGCGCCGGAGGAGTAGAGCCAGTCCTCGAGAGCTTCTTCAAGGGCGCCGGCCAGCTCGTCGACACGCTGCTGGGCGAGCGTGGGGTTGGACTTGGTGCAGAGGAGGGTGAGCTGGATATCACCGGCGTGAGCGAGGATGGTGGTTTCGACGTCGGTGTAGCGCGTGTAGATGGGAGCGAGGAGCTTGTCGGCCTGGGACTCGGCAATCATCGCGGCGCGCAGGGTGCGCTTGGCAATGGAGCGCTTGGGCAGCTCCTGGCGCAGACGGGGCATGCACTCGTTTTCAAAGAGCGGGCGGCACTCGTTGGGCGGGCCGGGAATGAGGAAGACGAGTTTGCGGTAGTCGTTGTAAGTGACGTCGAGCCACTGGCCGGGAGCGCTGCCGTTGGGATTGGGCAGGATGATTGCGCCCTCAAGGACGTCGGCCTGCTTGAGGTTGTTGGAGGGCAGGGTCATGCGGAACTGCGCGGCGCGGGCGTGGATGGTGGCGACCTGGGTGGCATCGCGATGGAGAGAGATGGAAAGCGCTTCTGCAACAGCTTCGCGAGTGAGGTCGTCTTCAGTGGGGCCGAGACCGCCCATGATGGCGAGGATGTCAATGCGGCCGAGGGCAGTTTGGATGGCGGAGGCGATGTCTTTGCGGCGGTCGCCAACGATGGTTTTGAAGGCCACCGTGACGCCCATCTCGTTGAACTTCTCAGTGAGAAAGAGGGAGTTGGTGTCCTGGCGGAACGGGGTGAGCATCTCGGAACCGACGGCGATGATTTCAGCTTTCATGGCAAAGGCAGTGGACGATTGATTCATTGAAAAAATTGAATGCGTGAGGAAGTGAACCGCGAACCGCGAACAGCTTACGGATGACTGTTGACAGCCAACAGTTCCCAGTTGACGGTGGACAGTAAATAGCTTACAGCAATGCCACTAGGGATGTCCCTTGGAACGAGTTTGGGGCGGCTAGAAAAGGTTCAACCCTTCGATTCCCAAGTCCACATCGTAGACGGCGCCGTTGGGCTCGTTTTGGGCCTGGAGATTGGTGGCGAGGATGGTGGTGCCGAGGGGCGAAAAGGCCACGCCGACGAGGCTGGTTCCGGCCAGGACCAGGGAGGCATTGCCTTCGGGAGTGACGCGGACCAGACCTCGCCGGCCGTGGAGGCAGGCGGCGAGATAGACGTCTCCATTTTTGGCGAGGGCGAGGCCCTGCGGACGGCCCAGGCCGCGGTACCAGGCGCGGGTTTCCCCATGGGTGTCGACTGCCCAGATGGCGTCGTTCGAGGTGAGCGAGGGGCCTGTGACGAAGAGGACGCCTTCGGCGTTGACGGCGAGGTGATAGGCGGCGGGGCTGGGCTCGAGGGTGGCGTAGACGAAGATGCGGCGCTGGGGATCGATTTTGAAGATGGTGCCGCTGCGGTCGCCGACGAAGAGATTGCCGTCGGCGTCAAAGGCGCAGCCGGTGGCGACGCCCATGCCTTCAGCGTAGATGGTGGATTCGCCTGAGGCGTCGATGCGGTAGACGTTTCCCTCAGCGCGCGAGGTGACGAAGAGGTCGCCGTCGGGATTGAAGGCCAGGCCGGTGGCGTTGAGGATTCCGGTGACGAAGGGGGTTCCGCGGCCGTCAGGGCTGACGCGCACGACGGAAACGGGAGTTTGCTTGCCGCGGGGGCCGGAGATGGTGGCGTAGATCATGCCGGAGCGGCTGACGGCGGGACTGGTGACGGGATGCAGGCCCTCAGAAAGCTGATGGGCAACACGCAAGGGGGCAACGGTGCTGCCGCCGGCGGGGTTGCGGACTTCAACGAAGCCGGTGCTGGCCTGCTCCGGGACGCGCAGGGCCAGGCGGTTGGGCCTGCTCATGAGCACGTGGGCTGAATGGCCTTCTACGAGCACAGCGGGTGGGCCGAAGCTTAAGGGACCAAGGTGTGCGCCGATCAGTTCGACTTCGCCGAGGGGCAGAGCGGCGGCGGGAACCACGTCATCAATGCGCGGGTCGGGGAGCGTTTCAGCGGCGGATTGGGTGCGGGCGCGAGGCATTTTCCGACTTTCTACCTAAAGACCAGATGCGTTCGACCTAAAACCAGATGCGTAAAAGAGATGCTACACCCAAAGCATACAGGCCAGCGGCCACGTCATCGAAGACGATGCCCCAGCCTTCAGGCAGACTTTCAAGCTGACGGACGGGAAAGGGCTTGGTGATGTCAAAGAGACGAAAGAGGATAAGAGCGATAAGACCGTGACGCCAATCGGGTGGGCAGAAGACGAGAGCGATCCACACGCCGGCTACCTCATCGATGACAACGAATTGGGGATCCTTGCGGCCGGACTCGCGGGCGACGATTGTGGAGGCGGGAACGCCCAGAGCGATGGCGAAGGCGATCCAGATAAGGAGGCCGACGAGCATGGTGTGGGCACTGGGATGTTGGAGCATGGATTCGGCAGCCCAGAGGAGAAATGCGGCGACGGAGCCCCATGTGCCGGGACCGGGCTTGCCGAGACCTACTCCGAAGAAGGTGGCGGTGGTCCAGGCCCAGAGGGTTTTGGAGTTCTTGTCTTGGATAGGTAAATTCGCTGGTTGAGCTTCACTCGTCATGGGAGTCGCCGCTGTTCGAGTGGCCACCGCCGAATGCTCCCAGGTCTTCGAGCACTTCAGGGTCGAGAACGGGGGAGCTGATTTTGTAGACTCCGGAGGCCCATTTGCCCAGGTCGATCTTGCGGCAGCGGTCGCTGCAGAAGGGGAAGTCTTCGTCGCTGAAGCGGACTAACTCTCCGCAGGTGGGGCAGCGGAGAACTTTGGCGGATTTTTTCTTGGGAGCCATGGGACTACTTCATTTTACCGCGCAGCGTGTCCGGGGTCAGGACTTCCAGAAGGGGGAGGGGCCGACCCATTTCATATCGTAGCGGTTCATGAAGGGCTCAGTGGCGGCGAGGGATGGGGTGGCGACGGCGTCGATGAAGTACTGCTCCATTTTGCCGGCGGGGGTGAAGGCGATGAGCATGTGCGCGGGGGAACCGACCGCCGAGAAGGTGTGCGGGACGAGGCGCGGGGCGAGGATGGATTCGCCGGTGCGAAGGTGAACGCGCTGGTCGCCAACCTGGAGGACGACTTCGCCCTCCATTACGTAGAACCACTCCTCTTGTGAGAGATGCATATGGAGTGCCGGGCCTGAGTTGGGAGTGAGATTTCTGTGCTCAATGATGAAGAGGTTGCCGGCGGAGTCAGCAGTGGAGACTTTGAAGGCGAGGGAGCTGAAGCCTAAGGAGTGGAGATGGCCGGAGCGGTCCTGGCCGGCAGGGACGGGATGGAGTCCGGCGGGAGGCGGCGCGGGAGTTTGGGCTGCAAGGTTGTGCAGTGCTGCGGCGGGGGCCATGGAGGCGACGGCTTTGAGGAATGAGCGGCGTTGGAGGGGCATTGGGTGATGGTAAGGGAGGAAGATTGCTGATGTGAAGAGGAATTTTGAGCGATTGCAGAGCGTGGCGGGCTTTACTTGATGTGGTGGGCGAGTTGACCGAGTTGATGGAGCCAGGTTTGCCAATCGGTGATTGCGGCTTCGCCTAGTTTGCCAGCGGCTTTGGCTGCGGCTTCGGTTGCGAGCTTCTGGATGAAGCCGAGGCTCCTGGATAGCACGGATTTGTCGGGGTTTTTCTTTTGAAGCTCGGTGGTCGCGGTGGCGATTTCGGATTCAAGCTTGGTTGCGGCGGGCGCGGATAGGCCGAGGGCTGCGGTGCGATCCATCATCTTTTCCAGCAGCGCAAGGAGCGCGGAATTATCGTTGATCGTCTGGTGAAAATCGACTTTGGAATCATTGCCTGAAATCACCATGCCGGTTACGGGTGCGTTGAAGACGTTCTGCGGTGTTCCGGCGTTGAGCATGGCTGGGATGAGTTTTCCGAAGAAGAGTCTTTCGATGTAGTCTCTTTCGATCTGGAGTCGCTCTGTTTCTCTGTCGCGCAACGCGAGTTGGGCTTGATAAACCTTCATGGCGTCGGCTTTGATCTTTTCGGTCGCTTCTGGGTTTGCGTCGCCGACGCTGATGGAGATTCTTGCGCCGCCGCCGGTTTCTTCAATGGACTTAAGACGGATGTTGCTGCCTGGGTGCAAAGTTGCGAGGTGATGGAGGAGGGCGGGCAGTGTGTTTAATTCGAAGGTAGAGACGCCGCCTCGGTAGAAGAGCTCGATGACGGTCTGGTCGGAGTAGAGGCGCTCAAACTCGCCCGGTGCGTAAACGGTTGGTTCTTTGCCATCTTTGTCCCAGTATGCTCGCTCGCAAATGATTCCCTTGATCGACCAACCCGCCCTTTGTGTTTCCCAAAGACTAACCCCCGTAATATTACAGCCGTCCAGGTTTGCGCCTTGCAGATTGGCAGAATCGAAATCTGCACCCCTGAGATCCGAGCCGGATAGGTTTGCATTCGACAGGTCCGCGTTAGTCATGCGAGCGTCGTTCAGGTTCGAGTTGCTCAGATTCGAACCACTCAACGTCGCCCCTTCAAGGCGCGCTTGGCTTAGGTCCGCTTTGTTTAGGTTCGCACCGTTGAACCGTGCCTCTCGTAGGTTTGCGCTCCGCAGGATTGTTGCGCTTGCATTAGCCTCGTGCAGGTTCGCGTCGACCAGGTCCGCACCGCTGAGGTTCGCCCCATTCAGCTTCGCCTTGATTAGGTTTGCCCCATTGAGGAGTGCATCGTTGAGGTTCGCACCGACTAGGAGCGCTTTGCTGAGCAGCGCGTTGCTCAGGTCTGCGCTGCTCAGATCAGACCCACTCAAATTAGCCCCGTTAAAGTCCTCCCCGCTCAGGCACAGCCCCCGAAGATCTGCGTTGCCGATGTTCGCCTCGTTGAAGCTCGCTCCTCTAAGCGTCGCTTTTCTCAGGTTCGTCTGCCTGAGATCTGCACCGTCTAACTTCGCGCCCTCCAGATTCGTTTCGCTGAATTTAGCCTGCCTCAGGTCGGCGTTAGAAAGGTTCGCGCCGCTCAAATCGGTATTGCGGAGATTCGCCCCTCTGAGATCCGCACTGCTCAAATCCCCGTCGCTCACATGAGCACTGCTGAGTTCCGCAGCCCTGAGGTCGACCCCTTCCAGATGCGCATTAATTAGATCTGCTCCGCTCAGGTCTGCCTCACACAGATTCGCACCCCGCAGATTTGCCCAATCCAGGTCCATGAACCTGAGATTCGCATTGCGTAATTCCGCATGCATCAGATCTACCTTCATGATGAGGTTTCTATTTCGCCACTTGTTCCACGAGGCTTTGCCCTGCCTCAGCATTGCAAGGTGCTCTGGGTTGGCCATGGCGGAAGAATACCGGCAAATTGCCAGACCGGAAAGGAGATTATGCCGTGTAGATCGAGCTTTCCTTACAGCGGGCCGGATACTACGCGGGCGACGAGGTCGTAGTCGTGGGCTTCGGTGATTTGGGCTTTGTAGAAGCGGCCGGGTTCCAGCTTGACATAATTCGATTCTCCTGGCTCGCCGGTGTCGTTGATGTAGACTTTGCCGTCGATTTCTGGGGCGTGGAACTGGGTTCTGGCTTCCCACAGAAGCGGGGTTTCTTCGCTTTCGCCTTCGGCTAGCAGGACTAACTCGCGGCCGATCCATTGCTGCTTGGCGCGCTTCGAGATGGACTGCTGCAGCTTCATAAGGCGGCGCTTGCGCGATTCGATGGTGCGCTTTGGGATCTTATGGTCGAGCGGGAAAGCGGCGGAGCCTTCTTCAGCGGAATAGCTGAAGACGCCTAGCCAGTCGAACTTTGCTTCGGCGACGAAGTCTTGCAGAATCTCAAAATCCACGGTGGATTCGCCGGGGAAGCCGACGATGAAGCTGGTGCGGAGAGCGATGCCCGGGACGGAGGCGCGAACCTTCTCGAGGGTCTTGAGGAAAATGTCGCCACCGGCTCCGCGCTTCATGGTTTTGAGGACGGCGGGCGAGGCGTGTTGGAGAGGGACGTCGAGGTATTTGCAGATGTTGTCGTGCTTCGCGATGGTGTCAAGAAGCTTGCCGGTGATGCGGTTGGGGTAGGCGTAGAGGAAGCGCAGCCAGCGGAGGCCATCGATTTTGGCGAGGGCATCAAGAAGCATGGCGAGGCCGTCTTTGAGGCCAAGGTCTTCGCCGTAGCAGGTGGTGTCCTGGCCGATGAGAGTGATTTCCTGGACGCCGCGGGCGACTAACTGTTGCGCCTCGGCGACCACCGATTCAAAGCGGCGCGAACGGAATTTGCCGCGGAGATTGGGGATGACGCAGAAGGTGCAGGGGTGGTCGCAGCCCTCGGCGATTTTGATGTAGGCGGAAGATTTGGGCGTCGTCAAAAAGCGCGGCGTGGATTCGTCGTAGAGATAGGTGGGCAGCAGATGGGCTGCGCCTTGCCAGTCGTCGCGGCGGAAGCGACCCTGTTGTTCGCGAAGGTCGCCTTCGGGTCTGGAGCTTGCCGCTCGGGCGTCCTTATCGCCGCGACCAAAAGCTGTCGCCGGCGACTCGGATTTGTGGGTAGCGGCACGGGATTCTAGACCGGGGCGGACTTCGGCTGCCTGGACGGTAGTGAGGATATTGAAGGGCGAGATGGATGCCGAGGCGACAGCCGGTATGGTTAAGCCGGCGACTTCGAGGATCGACTCCAATTCGCCGGTGCCGACTACGGCGTCGACTTCAGGGATGCTTTTCTGAATTTCGTCGCGGTAGCGCTCGACGAGGCAGCCCGCGACGATGAGTTTTTTGGCCGAACCGGCGGTCTTGAAACGGGCCATTTCAAGGATTGTGTCGACAGACTCCTGCTTGGCGGTGTCGATGAAGCTGCAGGTGTTGACGACGAGGATTTCGGCCTCTTCAGGATGAGAAGTGAGGCGCGCGCCGGCGCGATCGAGCAGGCCCATCATGACCTCGGAATCGACGAGGTTCTTGGGACAGCCTAACGAAATAAAGCCCACGGAAGGGGCCGTGGGTGGGGAATTCTTGGTCACTTATCTATTGTACCGGGGATCGGAATTCGATGCCGGATGCGGTGAGCGACGCCAGGAACGATGACAGTTTGGATACCTCCTGCGTGGATTTAGCGGCAGATATAGCGTTTATGCCATATAAGGTATTTATTGCCTGAAGGACTGCAGGATTCACGAAGGAGGCCCAATGATTGCGAAATATGAGACAACCAGCTTGTCCAGCGCGGAAGGGGATCCGAAAGAGATTCTTGCGTTGTACGGCAGGATACAGGCCATGGAAGCCAAGATCGCCGGAACAGGCGGCAAATCGCAATATCTTCCACCCAGCCTGCACTCATTTCTGAGTGAGGTGTTCGAGGATCTCAAAGCCGGGAGGCCGGTGACGATCCTGAAAGACGAGGTTGCGCTGACAACGGTGGAGGCGGCGAGGACGCTGGCCGTTTCGAGACAGTTCCTGGTGCAGCTTCTGGAACAGAACCAGATTCCCTTCCATATGGTGGGGACGCATCGACGTGTGTATGCGCGTGATGTTCTGGCTTTCAAGGGAAGACGTGACTCGGCGCGGCGGCGACCCCAGGTTGGGTTTCTTTGGGAAGAGGACGACGGGGGGAATTCTGAGCGGGCGACGCAGATCGATAATGCCCCGATGAGCGCCCTTGAATGGTCCGAGATCAAGCATGAAGTGCGCGACGATTTGCTGGGCGGCGAAGTGAAGGAGTCGCGAATTGGGCTCAACGCGCTGGATCGGCTTGAGAAGGATTTCGCAGCAATCTATCCGGGATTTCCGGAGAATCCGGCGGTGCTGCTGGACGCCGGGAAAGAAGAAGTGACAAAACAAGTGGCGGGTTTGCGGGCCTGCGGTTTGCTGCATTCCGCGGAGAACGATGTGCTGAACCACATCTTCAGACTATTGGAGGCGGCGCTGGTGAAGGCGGCGTGATCCGGTGCGCCTGCGGATCAAGGTGAAATGGAGGGGAGATGATTGCACGCCATTGGCGCGGTTGGACAAAGGTTGATGATGCGGACGCATACGAGAAGTACTTGAAAGAAAAAGTGCTGCCGGGGTTGCGCGAAATCGGTGGGTATAGCGGCGGATACATATTGCGGAAAGATGAGTTGTTGGAGAGTGAATTTGTGGTGGTGAACTTATTTGATTCTCTTGAGTCAGTGAAGGGTTTTGCGGGGCCGAACTATAGCATCGCGGTATTCGAGCCCGAAGCGAAGGAACTGCTTTGCAGAATCGAACCGTTTGCGATGCATTACGAAGTTCGCGCCTGCACCGTGTAGTCGCGATTCAGGTCGCTGACGTGGCGCGAAGCCGCTTATTTTCGGCTTCGAGGAATTCGAGGCGGCTGCGCATGGGGGCAAGGATCTTTGCCAATTCCTCTTCAGAGTAACGCGGCGTGATGTGCTGCTGGCAATTCCAGTCGAAGGCCTCGACATGGATGATGACCGCTCGTTCTGCGGGAGTTTTTTCACCGCGAACGCGCAGGGTTTCGAGCACCTCGGCTGCTTCGGCGGTTCCTTCGAGAATGCGGGCGCGGCCCAGGATCTTGAGGCGGCCCTGGTGGGGATAGTCCATAAGGAAGAGGGCTACACGGTTGTCGTGCTCGAGGTTGCCGCGGCTGATGTACTGCTTGTTGCCGCGCAGATCGGCGAAAGCGATGGTCTGGGAATCGAGGACGTGGAGGAAACCCTTGTAGCCGCCGCGATATTGGATGTAGGGCCAGCCGGTCTCAGAGACGGATGCCATGTAGAAGCCGTCGCGCTGGCGAATGAAGGCCCGCTCGTCTGGGCTTAGTTGGTCGCCAGGATCGCCGGAGTGCTCGACGCGTTCGTAAAGATGCCGGCTGCCGTGCAACTCCTGCTGTCGCTTGACCAGCGGGGTGAAAGCGATTTCTGCGAAGCGTTGGCCCATCGAATCTCCCGAAGTTCTCCGGCATGGTTTGGATGAAGGTGCCGTCAAATTGGGTTCATGAAAGGCGGGTAAGTGGTTGTCAGGTCGCGCCCGACGGGTGCGTTGCAGACGGGTTTAGGGTGATAAAATCTATCAGTGCCGGGTCCTACGCGACGTAATCCCGCCAACCCCGCCAGGTCCGGAAGGAAGCAACGGTAACGGGCTAGTACGGGCGCAGTAGGTCACCCGGTACTTTTTTGCGGCTGTCTGCCGTTATGACGGTCCGATCGCATTTGAATCAGAAACGCAAGCGCAGAATCTCTGCCACGGCGGATGGGCTTTCGACTCTGCTGAAGCGTGCTTTGCTCAGGATGATCGCTGTATTTTAGGTTGTGTGGCGAGCCGGGATTCCCCTTCCGTGGTTGAGCCGCAAGGAGAAATGCATTGAGCCTTACCGTTCGCCCTATCGTGGGCCGGCGCGCGAAGATTACGGCGCTCGGGACCTACGTTCCCCCTCAAGTGCTGACCAATCAAGACCTGGAAAAGATGGTAGACACGAACGACCAGTGGATTATGGAGCGCACTGGCATTCGTGAGCGGCACGTGCTGGCCAAAGGGCTGGGCGTGAGCGATATGTGCGTGGAGGCGGCGAAGAAATGCCTCGCGGCGCGGGGAATTGCGCCGAGTGATGTCGAGGTCATCATTGTGGGCACGGTGACGCCGGACATGATGTTTCCCTCAACGGCTTGCCTGGTGCAGGACAAGATTGGCGCGAAGGGCGCGTGGGGTTTCGACGTTTCAGCCGGATGCTCGGGATTTGTATTTGCGCTGCAGGCGGGCGTGAAGCTGGTGGAGAGCGGTGCGCATAAGAAGGTGCTGGTGTGCGGCGCGGATGCCAACACGCGAATGACCGACTACACAGACCGTACGACCTGCGTGCTGTTTGGTGATGGAGGCGGAGCAGTCTTGCTGGAACCGGCGGAAGAAGGCGAGATCGGGTTCATCGACTTTATTAACGAGATTGATGGGTCGGGCGGCGTGGCGCTGAATCTGCAGGGCGGCGGGAGCTTGAATCCGTCGACGCATGAGACGGTAGACAAGAAGATGCACTTCATCCACCAGGATGGGCCGGCGGTGTACAAATTTGCGGTGCGCAAGATGGCTGAGGCCACGGCGAATCTGCTGGAGCGCAATGGTGTGACGGGCGCGGACCTGGGCTGCTTTATTCCGCATCAGGCGAACAAGCGGATTATTACGGCGACTGCGGATCGGTTGGGGATGGCTCCGGAGCGGGTCATTATCAATATTGAGAAGTACGGGAATACTTCGGCGGGTACGATTCCGCTGGCGATGGAAACGGCGATTGAAGAGGGCAAGCTGAAAAAGGGTGACCTGGTGTTGCTGGCCGCCGTGGGAGCCGGGTTTACGGTGGGCACTGTGCTGCTGCGGTGGGAGATATAGAAGCAGGTTACAAGTGGCAGATTGCAGTTAGAAGCTGGCGGGCCGATTCGCGATGCGCATCGGCCCGAATTGCAGGTCAGGGGCGGATAGATTAGTCGGTCAGCAGCTTGAACGCGTGGGTCCACTGGTTGCGTGTGAAGCCAGGGATGCACCACAAGATGCACAGCGGCTCAATGGCGCGCGCTGCTTCTACCTTGCCCATGTCCGCAGTTTCCCAGCCAAACTTGTCCAGGATTGCGGTCACTTTCGACTTTGCCGGGTCGCTATTGCCGCAGATGAACATGGTTGGCTTGCCGCCTTTGAATTGCGGATTAACCATGGCGGGCGCGCCGACCGAGTTGAAGGCCTTGACGAAGTGCGCGGCTGGAAACTTGTTCTGTAAGTGCTCCATCAGTGACTCATTGTAGGTGGTGAAAAAGGGGAGCACTCCATTGACGGGCGGCGCATCTTCGATGGGGTTGCAGGCATCGATGACGGTTTTTCCCTCAATGTTCTTGGCACCGGCAAGGTGAAGCGCGTCGGCGGCGACGTTACCCTTGACGGCGAGAACAATGATGTCGCCGAATGCGGCCGCATCGGCGAAGGTGCCGGTGGATGCGGACGGATTCTTGGCTGCCCAGTCGGCAAGCTTTTCAGGGGTTCTTGAGCCCACCTTGACTTCGTAGCCGTGCTTGAGAAAGCCGCTGGCCAGTGTTTCAGCAACAACGCCCGATCCCAAAATTCCGATTTTCATTGTGGCCTCCGCTCACTAGAGAGATTAGCGTGGAGGCTTCCCGGTTTCAAGAATGACTATGCCGGTTGTTGTCGGCACGTATTACGCCCTGACCTGACCGGAGGGCTATACGGTGAGTGCCGGGACGGAGAGCGTGTATTTGGGGAGGATGTCGAACTGGGCGGCAATGCGGAAGAACTCTCTCATGCCTTCGATACATTCTTCGTCGAGGATGTAGTGGATGTTGGTGGTGAGATAAGAACGGATAGTCTGCTCGGAGATGGGAAGCTTGTCGGACCACTCGGCCACCAGGGAATCGATATTTTCGAGACCGTGGTTGCGGGATTGGATGAAGTCCTGCGCGATGCTGGGATCCCAGGTCTCAAAAGCGAGACCTGGGCCACCCGGAGTTCCTGGGGCACCCGCAATGCCCCAGACGGCGGAGACGAAGGGAAGGCCGGTGAGGGATTTCCATTCCCAGGAAAGGTCGTGGTAGACAAGTTCCTCGCCGGTGCGCTCGAAGCGGTTGGCCTGCTCTTCGAGGGCAAAGAGCGCTGGGTCGCCGATGAGGACGGCGGCGTCGGCGCGCTCGAGCATGGTATCGAGATCGCCGGGGAGGGGCAGGAATGGCACGTCTGGATTGCCCCACTTGTGAAAGAGAATGCGCGCGTAGGCGACGGTGGTGCGGCTGGCGGTGTCGGCTGCCACGGAGCGGAGCGCGGTGAGGGGCTGCGCGGCGCGGCGGACGAGGAGCAGGGAGCGGACGCGGCCTTTGGAGGCGATGGTGCAGCCGGGTAGGATGCGGAGGCCAGGGTTGCCGGCCAAAGCAGCGATGGGGACGAGGCCGATGTCTGCGGTTCCGGAAGCGAGGCGTGCGGCGCAATCGGAGGGGGACATGCGATCGATTTGATAGCGGAGGGCTAGCGGGTCGCGGAGGGGCGGGTGTTCGAAGTCCCACATGAGGGGCGCGGGGTTGAGGAAGTTGATGGCGGCTATGCGGAGGCGAGATTGGGGTGCGGAAGTCACTAGCTCTTAGACTAGCAAGCTTGTGTTAAGGATTCTGCTCAAGCGGACGGGATTGCATCTGTGGAGTCAATACGCTGCGTTTGCGGAAGCGACTGCAATCCAGATCGGTGTGCCCTCAAGCTTCCCGTATGGATGTGCCATTCTGTTGATACCTTCGCGCTCTGTGTGATGCCGATAGATGATGAAACGGTTACTGACGAATTAGCGACTTCCCCATCGGAACCTGCGGGGCAATCGCATGAACGAACTTCCGGTTTTGCACCGACGGGCTCAGTTAATTTCAGACCGCCGCAAGCTAATAACTGTGGGAGTTCACTTCGATAGTGATGGAGAACGGAACTGGCACACCGTGGAAGGTTGCAGGTCTAAAGCGATACTTCTGCGCGGCATTCAATACGTCCTGATCGTGTCCATTGCCAAGTGGGTGGACGAGATAGACATCTCTTGGAAGTCCGCTCTCGGTTACCAACATGCTGACCCACACAACGCCCGGAAGCTTCCCGTTTCGTGCCAGTTCACTATTCTCAGCTGCTACCGAATCCAAGGCCATCGGAGGGGAAACTCCTTTTTGCCCTGCGCGGCCCTCCACGGGAACGGCAGGTTCTTTTCCGACGTTGAAAGGAACCCAAAGGGTGCTGTAAGTTGGAACCGGCGCCCCTTGATACATAGCAGGCTCGAAATGCGACTGCTTCACGGCAGCAATGGCCGCATCGTCAAAAGGGCTCACCTTTTCGTTCAGAACCTGAATCGTCCCCGGAGTTCCGTCGGTTCCGACAACCACTCGCACGGCGCAAATACGCTTGATCCCCGCGAGGTGAGGGTCGCTCGAGTAGTCGGCAACGACCGCAAGGGTCAGCTTTGCCAAGGTCAATCCCTTACCGGCCGTGTAAATACCGTCTTTGTCTGGCTGCGGCGCCATTTGTCCCAAAGCGATCGCACCGGCAATCACGGAAATCCCAAGAACTCCCAATATCCTCTTCATCACACACCCTTCCTGCCTGCGACCGACAAGGATAACATCGAACTTCCAGATCGGCTTTCGGAGTTCCGGGTGGGTCACCGGTTATTCGGAAGTTGCGCTCCCTTCCAGATTTCAATCAGCGAGGCTGCGCAGGGTGGCGTAAAGAGAACCTGTGAGCTAAATCACCGTTACATTACTGCGAGCGTAGTAAGAGTACGCATGTGACCACTACAGCTCGAAATTCTTCTGCTGCGCATGCGGCTGCGGGTCCCGCTTTGGACGAGGACCGGCTGGCGTGGTTGGCGCTGGTGCTGTCGCCGGGGTTGGGGCCGAAGCGGATTCTTGACGCGATGCGGCAATTGGACGAGCCGGGGCAGTTATTCACATTGACGTTGACGGAGCTGGAAGGGTTGAAATTTCCGGCCGGAGCGGCGCAGTTCATCTTTGACGGCAAGGCGCGCCAGGCGGCTGAGGATGAGTGGGCGCGGGTGGCGGCGCAGTCTGCGATGCTGGTGACATTCAGCTGCGCGGAGTACCCGGAGCGGCTGAAGGAGATTTACGATCCGCCGCCGGTGTTGTGGGTGCGGGGCGATGTGACGTTGTTGACGCGGCCGGCGATTGCGGTGGTGGGGACGCGGCATCCTTCACCGTATGGGTCGGGGATCGCCGAAATGCTTTCGCGAGATTTGGCGGCGCGGCGGCTGCTGATTGTGAGCGGGATGGCGCGCGGGATCGACACATGCGCGCACCGGGGAGCGCTGGCGGCGCGGATGCCGACGGTGGCGGTGTGGGGGACGGGGATCGACGTGGTGTATCCCAAGGAGAACAAGAAACTTGCGGAGGAGATTCTGGCGCTGGGTGGGGCGATTGTGAGCGAGTTGCCGATGGGGACGTTTCCCGCTCCGCAGAATTTTCCACGTCGGAATCGGATTTTGAGCGGGCTGAGCGTGGCCGTGCTGGTGGTGGAGGCCGCGGAGAACTCGGGAACGCGGGTAACGGCGCGGTGCGCGGCAGAGCAGAACCGGGATCTGTTTGCGGTGCCGGGAAATGTGACCAACAAGGGATCGTGGACTCCTAACACGTTGATTAAGCAGGGCGCGAAGCTGACGGCGACTTGGGAAGACGTGTGGGAAGATTTGTCGTCGCAGGTGCGGCTGGAACTGGAGGCGGACGCGCCGAATGAATCCAAATCGGAAACTACCGCATCCTTACTGCCTGATCCCGCTCTGCGACCCGAAGAAGCGATGGTGCTCGAGGTTCTGCGCTCGGATGCGAGCCTTCAGATGGATGAGATTCTGGAACTGCTGGAGACACAACTAACTTCCTCCGAGGTGTTTACGGCGCTATTCGAGCTGGAGATTGCCGGACGGGTGCGGTGCATGCCGGGAAAGAACTACGTGCGGACGATGTGATTAAGACAGGGAACAGCCGCACCAGCGACGAAGACCTATCGCTGGGGACCGTGGCAAGGACTAGTTGGTGCATGGGTAAGGGTGCCATGAATGCGGCGTCTTCTCGGAGGGTAGCGAAAAATAATTTGAAGACTTGCTGTGAATCCGGGGCGTTCGAGTATAACTGGGCACAACTACTCTTCTGAAAACGAGTCCATACAAAAGGTTAAGCGACTTTTTTTGCGGGCTCCCCGGCACCGCGAAAGGAGTTTTTGCGTGTAGGAAAACCGGATGCAAGGGGAAAGAAAAGCGCAATCGGAAGTGGAAACGGGACGGTGTTCCGTGGTAGGGTGCAACATTTGCGGGTGGTTTTTCCGGACGGGTGAAAAAGGCCGGGTACGGGACAAGCTTTGAACGTCCCGGAAAGAATCATAAAACCGCAAGAGTGAGTCAAACAGGCCGGACACGGTAGAGTGGTCAAAGTAATTACGTAATAAGGATGGCAATGAGCAAATCACTGGTGATCGTCGAGTCTCCCGCCAAGGCGAAGACGATTGAAAAATATCTGGGCAAGGGCTTTGACGTGCTGGCTTCAGTCGGGCACATCATGGATCTGCCGAAGAACGACATTGGCGTGGAGTTGGAACACCGGACATTTGAGCCTACGCTGATTGTGTCTCCGGGCAAAGAAAAAGTTGTGGCGCAGCTGAAGAAGGCAGCGGCCAATGCCGACGAGATTTTTCTGGCGCCTGACCCGGACCGCGAAGGCGAAGCGATTGCATATCACCTGGCATTGCAGCTGGGAACGAATGCCAAAGAGAGAAAAAAGATTCGCCGCGTGACCTTCAACGAGATCACGAAGAAGGCTGTGCAGGAAGCTTTCAAGCACGCTCGCGATGTGGACCAGGACTTGGTGGACGCGCAGCAGACACGACGCGTTCTGGACCGGCTTGTGGGCTACCAGATTTCTCCTCTGCTTTGGGAGAAGGTGAGGCGCGGATTGTCGGCCGGCCGTGTGCAGACGGTCGCAGTGCGGCTGATTGTGGAACGCGAGCGCGAGATCAGCGGCTTCAATCCTGTTGAGTACTGGACGTTGGATGCACTGCTTCACGTAGACAAGCAGCCGGACAAAAGCTTCAAAGCGAAGTTCATCGGCATCGATGGCGAACCGGCGCGTGTGGCCAACGGCAAAGATAAAGACGGCAAGGACCAGTTCATCGCCAATGCCATAGCGGGCGAAGCCGGGATGGATGCAGTTGTGGCCGCGCTGGACAAGGCGAAGTGGTCGCTAGCTTCAGTGCAGTCGCGCGAGCAGCAGCGCCGCCCCTTGCCACCATTCATCACGAGCCAGTTGCAGCGCGATGCATCCACGAAGCTCGGCTTCAACGTTCGCCGGACAATGGGCGTGGCGCAGCGGTTGTATGAAGGCATTGACCTGGGTGCGGAGGGCACAACCGGTCTCATCACTTATATGAGAACGGATTCGCCGCGCGTGGCGCCAGATGCCGTTGCAGCAGCGCGTGAATGGGTAGGGAAGCAACTCGGCACCAAGTATTTGCCCGAGACGCCAAATGTCTACAAGGGCAAGAAAGATGCACAGGATGCGCACGAAGCCATTCGTCCTACGGACCCGTCGCGGACGCCGGAATCGATTGCTCGCTATTTGAGCGATGAGCAACTGAAGCTCTACACGCTGATCTGGCGGCGCTTTGTGGCGTCGCAGATGACGCCGGCAATTTTCGATGTGACAACGGCCAAGATTGCCGCGGTGAGCGCGAAAGATGGCAAGACTTACGACTTCCGCGTGTCGGGGTCGGTGCTGCGCTTCGATGGGTTCCTGAAGGTGTACGAAGTCAGCGAAGAGAAGAAGGACGATGACGATGAGTCGGCCAACAAGCTGCCCAATCTGGATGGTGTGAAGGCCCTGGCGCTGGACAAGCTGGAGACGGATCAGAAGTTTACCCAGCCGCCACCGCGCTACAACGAAGCATCGCTGGTGAAGGAACTGGAAGAACGCGGCATCGGGCGGCCTTCAACCTATGCGTCGATCATCAACACCATTCAGGATCGTGAGTACGTGGTGAAGCATGGCGGCTCGCGCGGCCGTTTCTATCCGACCGAGATTGGGATGGTGGTGTGCGATTTGCTGGTGGAGAGCTTCCCCTACATCTTCGACATGGCATACACCGCCAAGCTTGAAGAAGAGCTGGACGACATTGAAGAAGGCAAGGAGAAGTGGACCGTCCTGCTGAACGGCTTCTACGACCACTTTGAAGATGAGCTGAAAGATGCCGGCAAGAAGATGCGCGACATCAAGAGGCTGGAGCAGGTGACGGATGAGAAGTGCGATCTGTGCGGGTCTCCTCTGGTTCTAAAGTGGGGTAAGTTCGGTACGTTCTTTGCGTGCTCGGCCTACAACAAAAAAGATCCGACGAGCTGCACGTTTACCAAAGAGAACATGGCATCGAAGCCGGACCTGAATACTCCGGAAGGGCAGGAAGCGGACGATAAGGAAGAGTACTGCGAGAATTGCGGCAAGGTGATGGTACTGCGTCGTGGACCGTTCGGGCCGTTCATGGCCTGCCCGGATTACAACGCCGATCCACCGTGCAAGACGATCCGCAAGCTGAGCCAGAAGCAGCAGCAGAAGCCGCCTGAGCCGACGGGCGAGGATTGCCCGGTATGCGGCAAACCGCTGGTGCTACGGCACGGAGCCTATGGGGAGTTTGTGTCTTGCTCAGGATACCCGAAGTGCAAGTACGTGAAGCAGAACCTGATTGAAGGGATGAAGTGTCCCAAGTGCGGAACCGGCGACCTGGCAGAGCGGAAGGCACGGCGGGGAAATATCTTCTGGGGCTGCACGAATTATCCGAAGTGCGACTTCACTTCGAACTACAAGCCGGTGGCGCAGGAGTGCCCGGAGTGTGGAAGCCCGTACCTGGTGGAGAAGACGCTGAAGTCAGGAGTTTACCTGGAGTGCCCGAACAAAAAGAAGGGTGCGGAGGAAGAGACGAAACCGAAGAAGGGCGCAAAGAAAGCCGCTGCGCCGATTGATGGCGCTGCGGTGGTTTGCAGCTACTCGAAGCGGATTGGCGATGCAACACCTCCGCCAACGGTAGAGACCCACGGGCCGGTTGTGGAGAAGAAGGGCGAGAAGAAGGAACTGCAGCCGGCGTAACGGACGGGGCGACAACCGTCGCCCTCGACTCCGATGTGCATTGATATGATTCAGACTCCAGGAGTCTGGCAATGCGCCGTGAGCACGATCCCTACGATTCATTCGCCTATCCGGGCTTCTCTTTTCCAGATACGCATCCTGATCGTTTGGCGACTATGGCCATTCTGCATGGGCTCGACCCTACCCAGGTTGAGCATTGCCGCGTGCTTGAAATTGGATGCAATGAGGGCGCGAACCTGATTCCCGTGGCGTATGCCATGCCGGACAGCGAGTTGGTCGGACTCGATCTGGCACGTTTGCCAGTCGAGCGCGCACAGGATCGGATTCGCGAACTCGGTCTAAAGAATATTCGCATCTTTCAAGGCAATCTGCTGAATGTTGGGGCGGAACTTGGCCGATTCGATTACATCATTGCGCACGGGTTTTATGCCTGGGTTCCGGAGCCGGTGCGTGACCGACTGCTAGCTCTTTGCGGAGAGCTGTTGACGGCGAATGGAGTGGCGTTTGTCAGTTACAACGCACTACCCGGCAGTCATCTGCGCACTATGATGCGCGAGATGATGCTGTATAGCGCGGAGGGGATCGACGACCCGGAACGGCGCGTGTCCGAAGGGGTGGCATTCCTTCAGTTGTTGGCCGAGATGCGAGATGAGGGCGATCCGATACGGCTGCTGTTTGAAGAGCGATTGAAAAAGTTGACGACGCGCGAACCGGGCGCCACGTTTCACGATGAACTGAGCGAGGCGTACTATCCGGTGCAATTCTCTGAATTTGTAGCGCACGCGCGGAAGCATGGATTGCAGTATCTGTGTGAAGCTGCGTGGCCGCCGCCGACTGATCCATGTTACCGATCTGATTTGCGACCGGCGCTGGAGAAGGTGGCGGGTGACGACTTTCTGCGCCGAGAACAGATGCTGGACTTTGTGCGCATGCGCATGTACCGGGAAACGCTGCTTTGCCGAGCGGAATGCGCAGTGCGGCGCGATTATCCGCCAGAATATCTTCGGCGTCTGCTGCTTGCTTCGCCGGCACGATCGACTGCAGGGGCAACACCTGGGGCAAAGGTTTTTACGTTGCCGAGCGGGATGAAGATGGAATCGAACCGCGCAGGCATCATTGCGCTGTTGGAATCGCTGGAAACATCGTGGCCGCGGGCGTTGAGCCTGGCCGAGATGGAGCCGAAGCTTGCGGAGGCGGGCTTTTTGTTGGACGGCGAAAGAGCCACATTGCTGATGCGGCTGGCGGTAGCAAAAATGATCGAGTTTCATGCGTGGAGCGCTCCGGTCGCGGAAGAGATTGCGTCGCGGCCAAAGGCCAGCGCATGCAGCCGGCAGGAAGCCCGAACGAGGGCACACGTGGCCACTCTGCTTCACGGCACATTTGGGTTCGACGATCCTTTGATTCGGAGCTTTTTGCAGTTGCTTGACGGGACACGCGACCGGAAGGCGCTGCTGAAGGCGATGCACGCGGAGTTTCCGGCGGTGCCAGAAAAGGAGCTCGAAGATGGCATCGAGTTGGGTTTAAGACATTTCCACCGGGCTGGATTGCTTGAGGTCTGAAGCGGACAGCCAGAGCGCGGAAGGTTAATCCGCCGCCTCGCCGGGGTGTGTGCAGTGCAGCGCGGCGCGGTTCAGGCCCAATCCGTTAGTATTGGGCAGCGGAGATATGCCCTTATGGAACGAATGCTTGCGACGCCTGCGGATGCGGAAATCATCCTCCACCTCTATGAGTTACGCACCGAGGCGGAGATGCGGAAAGCGCGCGCGTGGATAACGGGCGAGTTCTGGCCCAACACGGCCGACGAATATTTTGTGGTGGCTTCCAACCCCGCCGATCCGCACAATGCATGGCTGCGGCAGGTGCTGTCCTACTGGGAGATGGCGGCGGCTTTGGTGTTGCATGGCGCGGTTTCCGCGGAGCTGTTTGTGGATTGCAATTCCGAGGGTTTTTTTCTGCTGGCAAAGCTTGAACCGATTCTGGAAGGGATTCGAGAGAAGAATCCTGGATTCCTGATCAAAACGGCGGAGATGATCACTCGGTTTTCGGCCGCGGCACAGCGCTACGAGGCGGTGCTGAAGAGCGTGGAAGCGCGACGCAACAGTTTGCCGGCAAAGCAGGAAGCGCACGGCCAATATTCTTATCCACCTAAACCTTAAGTTGGAGAACTCTTGCGGGATGGGCCGCCGCTGGCGCATGATGGAAGACGGTCAACGATCTGAATTCCCCGGAGGTTCTAGAGTGAAACGTACACTGGCTCTTTTGATGGCTGTATTTGCTCTCACTGCGGTTTCGGCGAGCGCCGCTGATTCCTCGAAGTTGAATGGCTGGATTTCCGACTCTATGTGCGCAGCGAAACATGCCGGGACTGGTGCTGCATGCGCGAAGAAGTGCATTGAAGGCGGCTCTGCGCCGGTGTTCGTAGACGAAGCCAACAAGGCAGTTTGGACAATCGACAATCCAGACGCGGTGAAGGGCTTCTACGGCGACCACGTGAAGGTGTCCGCCCAGGCCGATGCAGGCAAGAAGAGCGTCCACATCGTGTCCATCGCGGACGTGAAGTAGCGCTCGCCCTGGGAAGGATATCCTTCCGGAGTTTCCAGATTGCAATTGGACTCGCCACGCCAGCGATTCTCTGGTAGTGTCATATCCGTTATCCTGAGTGACCGGGTACTACAGTGACCGGGTACTACGGCTGTTTGGGATAAAAGCTTTGCAATTCAACGGAATAGACCATGGCGAAAGCAATCTGGAACGGCAAAATCATTGCCGAAAGTGAGACAACGGAGACGGTTGAGGGGAACATTTACTTTCCCGAGGACAGCCTCAAGCGCGAATATTTTCGCCCGAGCAGCACGACATCGACCTGTCCGTGGAAGGGTCAGGCTCGCTACCTGAACCTGCTGATTGACGGGCAGGATAACCCGGATGCGGCCTGGTACTATCCTGACCCAAAGCCGGCCGCGCGCAAGATCAAAGGGTTTGTAGCCTTCTGGCGCGGTGTGGAAGTGGAGAAGTGAAGCGATCTACAGAATGACCGCATACGCAAGCACGTCTGAGCGAACTGCCGGGGTGAGGTTGGGGAAGACGGTGTGTTCGAGCAACGTTGCCTGGCGCTGAAATCCGCATTTCTCCATCACATGTGCGGACGCCGAGTGATCGACGTGGCAGACGGCTTCCAGGCGCCCGACGCCGGTTCCACGGGCAAGTTCCACCATTGCCTTCAGGGCCTCGGTCGCATAACCATGGCCCCACGAATCTTGAGCAAGAACATAGCCGGTCGCAGCGTGAGTTGGCGTCTTGAAGGACAGGCCGGTGCTTCCGAGCAGGTGGTCATCTCCGCGTCGAAAGATCAGGTAGCACCCCGCCGGCCACTTCTGCCACTCAGTTTCGTCCCAGGTCAGGAAGACTTGCGTGTCGGCCACGCTGCGATGGGTGGGCCAACTGAGATAGCGCGTGGCTATAGGGTCTGAGGCGTAGCGGTGGAAGATCGACTCGGCGTCGGCGGGAACCGGCCTGCGCAGAAGCAGGCGGGCGGTTTGGATTTGTTCCGGAGCCTTCAATTGCCAGTCTCTCAAGATACGAACATCGTCCCGATCACGATGACAGAATAGCGCTGTTTTGCAGGTGAGCAGCCCCCGTTCTGGAAGCAAGAATCCTCAGAAGATCGTCCTTCTGAGGAAAGCCTGTTCCTTCACGGGATCACCTTTCGCCTGGCTACAGCCGCGAGCCACAAGCTCCGGCCGCAATCGGTAGTGTAGAGGAGCGTCTTCGAGTCGTCCAGCCAAGCGGGCTGAATTTGATTGCAAGGCACATCGGCGATTCGCTTCCTTTCGCCGGTATTCTGGTCGCGCAGCCACAGATTCCAATAGCCCCCGTCGAGGTGGCTATACGCCATCCATCGCCCGTCGGGCGAGAGGGCGGGATAGCGTGATTCGCCAAGCACCAGGCGGGTATTCGAATGCGTAGCATCACTCAGATATATACGGGGCGAACGACCATCTTCTACTGCGGAAAATGCGAAGTCTTCGTCGGATAGAAATGAAGCCTCGTACACATTCAGCGCAGGCGGCGTAAGCGCGATTTCAAACGCTGGATCGGACAGAGGGCCAGTTCGGAGCATGAGCCGACCGGAGCCGTGATTGTCGCGTACAAACGCCAGATGCTTGCCGTCGGTTGAAAGCATGGGGTCGCGGGCGTCTTCGACTACGGTTTGCTCGAAGGGCCCCACGCTCACAATTTCGGATTTCGGACTCGAGGATCGTTCCACCAGGACGTGCTTAACGTCGCTGGTGAACGAGAGGTCATCGTATTGAGGATCGAAAGATGGTTGCGGTGAAACGCCAGACTGATCCTGCGCGAGCAACTGGTATCCGGCCATGGTGAAGCCAACATATCGAATCGCGGTTCCCGCGGGATGCGGTGTCGCGTTAAGGAATGACGCGGCCTGCTGCGGCAGACGATACGCGTATTCCTGACGTACGGCGCTTTCCCGATGAAAAGTTGATATCGCGGAGAAGACGACAAGTATGGAAAGTGCTGCGGCCCACGCGAGGCGGTTCCAGTCTTGCGGCGCATGCTTGGCTAGCGGATCACTCCAGAGGAGCGCGTAGATCCCGAGAAGCAGCGCGAGCATACATGGCAGCCGCAACACATGGAGAAGAACCGCAGGCCCTGTCGTGAAGTTCTGAGGAGGAATCGGAACTCCGATGCCCAAATAGACAATCAGAAGGGCGATCAACCAATCATATTTCTTGCGCTGGAGCAATATTGTTGCCACCACGCACGTTGGGAACACCATCAGAACAAAGTTGTAGAACGCCGGTTCGGTCGAGACCGTCAGTAGCGCGGTCAGCAGCGCCGACCATTCCAACACGACGCGGCTTCGATCATCAATGCGGCGGCGGATAAGAAGGATGGCGGGTGCCAGCACCAACATTTGCAGAGCGGGCAGGAGAACCGCGTAACAAAGCGGGGAGTCGTGCCACGGATGTGGGTTCCATTGTGGCTCAGAGAGAAATAGGTGATGCAGTAGTTCGGAGATGGAGGCGTTTACCGCATAAGAAGGCATGGCCTCACCATGCAGAGCCCAGGGCAGAACCTGGTACAGGAAGCTTCGATTCAGATTCCATCCAAAGACCGCGACCGACACGCCAACGGTCGCCAGCAAGGTGACGGTACCAGACGCCAGCGCACGCCAGTCTCTGCGCTGCAGAAAGAAGACGCAAAACGCTATCGGAAATATTTTGCATGCCGCTGCGATAGCCACCAGCGCACCTGCCAATGCATGGTAACCGCGTAGATAGGCCCAGCAAGCGGCAACGAGCAGCAACAATAGAAATATATAGAATTGACCCAGCGAGAAATTGCGATGCAACGGAAGACTGAGCGCAAAGGCCAACGCGATTCGTCGATAGCTCAAACCGGTCATCGATCGCAACATCCAGCCGATTGGAATCAGGAATCCTAAATTGAGCAGAATCCAGATGTGTTTTGCGGCAAGCGGCGCAAGTCCCGTGAGCGGCCACATCACCAGTAGCGAGAATGGTGTCTGCGGCACCAACCCCATCGTGCGATCATCGATGGCGCGATGGTCTTTCTCGCGCTGGATCCAGGACCACTCATACATCCTGGAGGTGTCAAAACCTTCGTGTGCCAGCCGCGCCGTCAAGTAGTAATTGGGAAAATCGGTATTCAACGTCCGCCATGCGCGGGGCAATGTGTGAAGGCCAAGAAAGAGCACAGCAAGGCAGAGTGCAGCGCCTTCCAGCCAACGGACGATCGAATCATTTGGAGCGATAGTCACGCCTGAGCGTAGCTGTGATCGGCGAGAGAGGTTGTCACTCGTTTGTCATCAGACGGTCATTCGAGTGTCGCTGGAACGGTCTGCGAACTGTTTCGTCGCTGCACTTGATAGGCTGGTAGCGGGACTCCGTATGTCTGCAGCTGATCTCAATACGCTTGCAACTGATCGAGCGGCAGGCGGACGCGGAAGCATGTTGAGCCGGGTTCGGAGTTCACGCTCAGGTGGCCGCGATGCTTGCGGACTATACGCATTGCATTGTCGAGTCCGAGGCCGAGGCCCTGGCCAGGTGGCTTGGTGGTGAAGAAAGGCTCGAAGATGCGATCCTGCAACTCGGGCGGGATGCCGGGGCCTGTGTCCCAGATTTCTACCAGCAACATTTCGACTTCAAGGCGGCAGGTGATCTTGAGTTCTCCGTGGTTGCCGAGCGCGTCCAAAGCGTTCTCAATCAGGGCAGTCCAAACCAGGTTCAGTTCGCTACCATAAGCGCTGATTCGGGGCAGGTCCGGAGCATAGCGGCGCGTGACCTTTACGTTTGTCATGCGCGACTGCAGCATCTGAAGCGTTGCGTCGAGACCGGTGGGGACGTCGACTTCAAGGATCGGAGCGCGGTCCATGTAGGAGTAAGTTTTGACCGCGCTGATGAGATCGAATATTCGTGCGGTGGAGTTAACCAGTGTATCGACCGAGCGCGAAGTGCGAAGGAAGCGGGCGAAATACTGGAGAGTGACGCAGGTTGCGTCGTCGCCAACGATGGTGCGGAGTTCATCGAGATCAGAAACGGTGACGCCCTGCTCGGCCAATTGCGGCGCAACCTCCCACTCCTCGCTGCAGGTGATCGATTTGAGCCATGTGCGAATGACTTCCTCGCCGGCGATGAGGCTGAGGGCGCCCTGGGACGCGGATGGGACTGTGCGGCCGATGATCTTCTGCTCCCACGCCTCAATGCCGTGGATTTGCTCTTCGCTAAGGCAGAGATTGACGAGCTTGAAGCGGTTCTTGCGATTGGCGCGGATTTCAGAAACCAGGCTGGATGCGGCACGCTGAGCAGCAGAGGCCGGATTGTTGAGTTCGTGCGCCAAGTTGCCGGCCAGCTTGCCCAGGGCACTCAGCTTTTCCGCCTGCTGTTCGATGCGGGTAACTTCGCGGACACGGTCGAGGAGCGTGGAGACGACGCGCTGACCCATGGATGGGATGGCCTCGAGCATTTCATCGAAGAGCGAGCGGGGAATGAAGATGGCCCAAAGATCGGAGACCGCGAATCCCTGGCCACCGTAGGTTTTCATGCGGGAATAGGGCAGCACGCCAGTCATTTGGCCAGCACGGCCGATGAACAGGGCCATGGGGCCACCGCGCTGGCGGCGGACGTGGAGTTCGCCCTTGAGGATGAGAATCATGTCCTCGGCGGCTGCGCCTTCTTCGTAGAGAATATCGCCGGCCTTGGCGACGAACTCCCGGCCATGGCGGGCAAGCCAGAAGCGATCTTCATAGGAGAGGCCGTGCAAGGGGCCAATGCGCTCTAGGGCGACCGCGATTTCTTCGACGGGGGTGGGACACGCAGGCGGGGTAATGGCGGGGGAAAGCATCCGGGAAACCTCCGGGTGACAATTTCAGGATAGACGATTCCAGAGCCAGACAGTTTCATTGAGCGGCATGAAATGACTTCGCTGCTATGATTTTGCTGGCAGTGGAATGCTCCAAGCCGGTGCTGGTCGGACCACGCGGTGCAAATTGCGCTGTCCGGACTGTGCCTCTTTGGGGTTACCCCAGGGCGTCGTGAATAACCTGGAATTCATCGCGTGACCGGGACTGCGCGACTGCGCAGATCAGGTCACGCAGGGTCAGACTCGTTGGAGCATTCCAGTGCCGCTTCCTATGCGCAATTCATCGCTTGTTTCCGTGCTGGCACGGTCGATTCTCATGGGAGAGGCGACCGAAGAAGGAATTGTGGCCCGGCTGAGCCGAACTCTGGGGAGGAAGTGGCGTTGGGTCCGACCACTGACGCGGAGATTCCTGGAGAGTTTTGCGGACCGACCGCGTCCCAAGCGCCGCGATGTAATTGCGTTTCTCCTTCACGATCAAGGATTCGGTCGGGCGCGTGGCAAGTATTGGAGGGAACTGCGTGTCACCGAGTGGATTGCCGGGTCGCAGAAGATGGAACCGGTTGCGCGGGCAAAAGAGTGGGCGATTCCAGCGATCACCTCCGTCGGCGAACTGGCGCGTTGGTTGCAATTGAGTGAGAACGAGGTGGAGTGGTTCGGCGATTTGAAGGGAATTGGGGCTGGAAGAATCGACTCAAAGCTAAGTCACTATCACTATCGAGTGTTGGCAAAGAAGTTTGGCTCAGTGCGGCTGATTGAGGCGCCTAAGCCGCGGCTCAAAGAGCTACAGCGCCGAATACTTTCCGGCATTATCGAAAACATCCCGGTTCATCTCGCAGCGCATGGATTTATCAAAGGGCGCTCCATCAAGTCATTTGCCAGCCTGCATGTGGGTAAGCGGGTTGTGCTGCGAATGGATCTCAAAGATTTCTTTGCTTCGATCGCTGGAGCTAGAATTCAGGCGCTGTTTCGCACGTCGGGTTATCCGGAATCGGTTGCCGACCTGTTGGGCGGGATTTGCACGAATGCGGTGCCTGCGAGCCTGTGGAAAGGGGCAGGTGGGGGAATTGATCCGGGAATGCTCAGAGAGGCGCGACAGCTTTACCGGCGTCCTCATCTGCCGCAGGGCGCCCCGACGTCACCGGCACTGGCGAACCTGTGCGCCTATCGTTTTGATTGTCGCTTGAATGGGCTGGCGGAAGCTGTGGGTGCGATCTATACAAGATATGCGGATGATCTTGCGTTTTCTGGTGATGAGGAATTTGAGAGGTGTGTCGAGCGGTTTGCTGCACAGGCGGCCGCGATTCTGCTCGAAGAGGGATTTACCGTTCACCATCGGAAGACGCGCATCATGCGCCAGGGTGTGCGTCAATACCTCGCCGGGCTGGTGATCAATGAGCGGACTAATGTGGTGCGTGAAGATTTCGATCGGCTGAAAGCTATTCTCACGAACTGCGTTCGCTATGGCCCGGAGAGCCAGAATCGGGAGGGGCACGGTGCGTTCCGGTTACACCTTGAAGGGCGGGTGGGATTTGTGGAGATGGCGAATCCGGCAAAGGGATTGCGATTGCGGAGAATCCTCGACCAAATCCAGTGGAAATGATCCTCAGAATTTGGGGCTGAGTCGGGATCGCCGATTCTGCGCCACGGCCGAACTGCGCAGATTATTCGGGGACACCGCTGCTCGGAACAAGCGGCTCCTTAGCAACTTCGGGTCCGATCCAAAGATCCGGATGGGGGCTTGATTGGACGCCGGATTCGGTATCTTGCATTCGTCTCCACGACAGCGCGCCGGAGACTGCGAGGACGATGATGGCCGGCTCAATGGGCTGGCGGTAGTCCATGAGGGGATGGGTGACGTAATAAGTAATTGGAAAGATGGCGATGAGCACCAAGTAGGGCAGGGCTGCAGAGCGGTTAATCCGCCAGAGACGGCGGAATCCCAGCAACATGAGTAGCGTGATGGAGCAAACGTAGCAAACATTTGCCGGTTCGTAGGGCTGCTCCCGGATTTCTTCCGCGGAGAAGCTCCAGTAGCCGGTCCAGTAGTAGAGCATGCGGTGAAGTGTCTTCCGGACGAAGAAGTCTGGATGATCGCGAAGGTATTTGACAGCCAGGGTATGCTTCTCCGCCAGGAAGGCGGGTTCGCCCATGGCGAGGAACTTGCGCATCTCGACCGGATTGCTGGAGGGATGCGCGGAACTGGGGTCCAAAGACGCATCGCCTGAATTGTCGTCGTAGACCTCAAGCCAGAAATTGTCGCGGACTGGGCAAAGGATTCCGAGGGTGCGGTAGTTGCGCACTGTCCATGGAGTGAGAACGGCGATTGTGGCGACTGTGGTGAGCGTGCCGAGCAACAACCAGCGTCCCCCGGAACGCCGTACCTTATAGAGCGCGAGCACTACCAGGAAGGGAACTGTGGAGAGTGTGGATGGATTGGACAAAGCCGTGAGTCCGCAGAGCGCGCCCCATCCTAGCCACGCAAGAGCGTTTGTTGAGCGATGAATGCGCTGTGCGATGCAGAAGCAGGTGGTGAAGAGCAGGCCGGTGAGCGAGTACTCCCAGACGCGACCGGCGGAGAAATAGATGGCAAAGGGATAAAGGGCCCACACGCATGCCGCGATGGTTGCGGCGCGCGCGCCAATGGAATACTTTGCGCTGAAGTAGACCGGGACGCAGGTGAGTGAAGAGAGCAGGCTGTTGATGGAGAGGATGACGAATCCCGAGGTAAGCGAGTAAATGCCGAAGAGCCGGAAGACAAGGGAGAGGAGGGTGGGATAGAGCGGCGGCTGCATGGCCGTAGGTCCGGTCCATGGGAAGTAAGGCGAACTGTATCCGTGGCCGCTGGCCAGCGCACGCGCGATCCAGCCCATCTCCCAGCCGAATTGTTCGTAGAGTTTGTCCGCATCGGGCAGGTCGCGGTAGTTGAAGCAGACCACCACCAGGCGGACTGCGAACGCTGCTAGTACGATACCGGGAAGTAGCCAGCGATTGGTTCCGCTTTGCGCTGGCCGGGCATTGGGGGCATAAGAAGTCGCCATTTGTCCGTTTCGAAAGCGGAGATGAAGGGCTACTCCGATTTAATCACATTGGATGCGGTCCCGTTTCTTTCCGGTTTTCCGCGAAGTCTCCTACGAGCCACCAGTAACCATGCAAACAGTGGCGACTCAAACACGATCTACGATCCCTGGTTTGCCAAGACCTGCTCGTAATAGCGCACATAGTGAGGCACAACCAGAGTGGAACAGAAACGTGTTTGCGCGGTGCGGCGGCCCGCATCGCGCATGGCTTCAAGGCGGGCTGGATCGCGAAGCAAGCCCAGCGCTCCCGATGCCATGGCATCGACATCACCCACCTCATAGAGCAGCCCGGTCTCGCCATCGTCAATCAGTTCCGGCACCCCGCCTACGTGCGTGGCAATCGAAGGGACCTTGCACGCCATGGCTTCAAGCGCCGCAAGACCGAACGACTCGAGTTCGCTTGGCATGAGCAGAATATCGGCCAGCGGCAAGAGTTCGTTGACACGCTCCTGCTTGCCCATGAAGTGAATCTTGCTGTGAATTCCCAGGTCGTGCGCCAGCCACTCCGCCGCGGATCGATCTGGCCCATCGCCCACCAGCACCAGGCGCGCTGGGATCTCTCGCACCACCTGCGCAAAGATCCTGACCACATCCACGACACGCTTGACTGGCCTGAAATTGGAGAGATGCATCAGGATGGCTTCGTTCGGATCGGCGAGGCGTTTGCGCGCTTCCGCTCGCTGGACTGCATCCTTGATGGGAGCGTAGACATCGCAGTTGACGAAGTTCGCGACCACCTCGATTCCCCGCGTCACGCCGAAGTCTTCGACCGTTTTCCGCTTGAGATATTCAGAAATACTTGTAACTCCATCGCTCTCCTGAATGGCGTAGCGAGTAATGGGAAGATAACTGCGGTCTAGACCCACCAACGTAATGTCAGTACCGTGCAGCGTGGTTACAAACGGCAGGCGGCGTCCCCTTGCAGCCAGCATCTGCCGCGCCAGCAGGGCACTCACCGAGTGGGGAATCGCATAATGCACATGCAGCAGGTCGAGTTGGCTGAATTCCGCAACCTCGGCCATCCGCGAGGCAAGAGCCAGGTCGTACGGAGGGAATTCGAAGAGCGGATAACTTGAAACTGGAACCTCGTGATAGAAGATGCCTTCGTCGCGCCCGGTGAGGCGGAACGGTTGCGAGTAGGAGATAAAGTGAACCTGGTGGCCTAAAGCAGCCAGTTCGATGCCCAGTTCAGTGGCCACCACGCCCGAGCCGCCGTAGGTGGGGTAACACGTGATGCCGATGCGCATGGGGCCTTCTTAAAATCTGTGTCTTGCCAAAAACAGGCAAAACTTTGCCAAACGGCAAACTGTTGCCTGTCTCCAAAAATTGTAGATCGAAAATTCCGTTCGATTCAGCCAGTTTTTCGCGGTTTCGGTCAGCCTGAAACCGAAAGGAAGTACCTTTCCTTCAACATATAAGACGCGCTGCCTTGCCTCTTTTCGCAGTTCCCTCGAAAAACTTGTCATTTAGCTTACCGCATTGTGAAAGCACTGAAAAGAAGGGGATAATTCTGTATCACTCCTTATCCAAACGCGATCCAAAGGCCCGCTTATCAGACTGACCTTTTACTTACTTGAATCCAGATTATGGCCAGACGAGATGTGAGTCGAACTCGACGCAGCGGCCATTACGCTGGATCGGTTTGGGTGCAGGATCTTCGCGACACCGGACTTTCTGCCTGCGGCCTCACTGCGCCACGCTTCGCGGCCTCAACGCGAACTTCCTCACGACGATGGATGATGGAACCATCTACCTGGTTCCCGGCGGCGGGATGATGTTGTCCGGCAGGAGGACAAGGTTGGATTGCGTCAAGATCTTTCGGGAACTGCCCTATTGGCAAACCGTGATAGCGCAAAGTGTCGCGAATATCCAAGTCGGTCTCGAATTACCGCATCCAGAAAGCTCGTAGTCCGGATGGTTTTTGACAATCGCGTCTGTTGCTTCTACGAAGCCACTCTGGGAGTACGGCTTGGGCTCCAGTTTCCTTAAGATGAGAGTCAGAACCGGTAGGAACGGCTCGGAAGTGACGATTCCTAGTTTCAGCCGAGAAGACTCAACTGTGAAATTTCGCGGAGGGGAAGTGGTACTTCGAGGCTCGAGCCGATTTCTATCCCTGACGATAGAGACTTCCAATCCTGGGACAGATCCGCTCCCACCTGCACTAGAAGACCAGATGGGAATACATCATCCCGACGGGCTATAGAGCTGCAACCCAGTTAGCTTTCCGTTCTTGCTTTTGGAAATTGTATAGTGGCTAACGGTGCACCATGCTGATTCCTGCAGTTGAGAAATCATCACGCCAATATCTAGAGCGGTTCCAGGATAGGTATACCCTTTCCCGCATTTTACAGGTTCGCCGCTCCTTGGGGTCGCGTCAACTTGACTGCAATGCCTTCGGTGCACAGCAATCCTTGAACCGCTATAGTTGCGCGTCGGGCGCGGGCCCCACGTGAGCTAAGAGGTGGCAGCGAGTGTTGATGGGATCAAAAACAATGGCAAAATTGCAGAATTGACCGATAAAAGTCTCGGTGCCGGTAGTCTATGTGTAACAGATGCGAGACTCGTAGTCGCCTCCCTAGTCTGACTAGAAACGATTTCGGATTCTATGCCCCAACGCTTGCTTGCCCGAAACTCTTTCGCGAATTCTTCTATAGGCCCCTCGTCATCTATGTCGAATTTTTCGAGCGAAAGCTTGTCCGATCAGGGTGCTAGGCATCAATAGTTCTGCTGCAAATTGATTGGCTTGAATTTCAAGCAATTCCGTTCCCTTTTCCGATTTTGGGTCACGCATTGGGACCGGGCATCCCAACGTCCTGCATCGTCAGATGCATGCTGATGGGTTTCTGTTGCGACGATACTAATTCGTGAATCCGGGGTCGATGATGGATTGCACCGTTGCCTGGAAGGCGGCCCAATCGCACGATTGATCCGCCTGGCTGCAACCAGGAATGAAGACGGGTACGCGCTCCGGCGGGGTCGTCAAACTCAGGGGAGTTGCATTGCGCATCTGATCTAGCGTTTGAGAAGTGTAATAGGTACGTACCGAGTACCCAGGCTGGCCATTCTTCTTCCATAACTCGAAGACCAGCGCCCCTCCCGGCGGAGTGTCATCGAGACGGCCATCGATGAGCCAGGTAAGCCTGAGCGCGCCGCTGATGTTGGAGAGGTTGGTGTCGTGGCCCACCAGCAGAAGCAGCCGATCTCCCGATTTGCCCAGGGCTCCGGCAACTGGCTTGCCGCTCTCCGCCTGCCGCATGGAAGCGAGGATGTGGCGCAGGAGATTGGAAGCCTGGGCCCGCGCAACGATGCTGGTGCGCCGTTGAAGTTCCGCGTTAGCTGTGTGGAGTTGCATCAGCTCGCGCAGTTTATTCGCATCCACACGGCCCCATCCTACCTTGGAGGCGTCCAAGCCGTCGGTATATTCCAGCAGCAAATCTTCAGCCAGAGTGGCAGCGGTGCTCAGTGGTCCCTGAAGATCGACGAGGTGGTCGCCTTTGCCGGGAGCGATGGTAGAGGGAATGTCAAACAGCGATATGCGCGTGCCCGCGCAGGCTGGGCCGGGCTTGCAGCCCTCCAGCACCTCCTCCAGCGCTTCAAGCTGAGGCCGGTAGGCTTCCGTGAGCCCCGCGGGATTGTTGCCGATTCGACCCGCGATAGCCGCGGTTGCTACTGCTTTGTCGACATGCATATCCCCGGCACCAAGCGAGTGAAACAGCGGATCAGGCGTGCCTTCTGGCAGGGCCTTCACGTCGACATTGCAGCCAGAGAACATGCCCGCAGCCAACGCCTTGCCAGTTTCGCGGGTGCGCTGGTCGGAGTCGGCAATGATTGAGACTTTGGCTGCGTCGCCGCAGTCTTCAGACGCGAACAGACCTTCCTTCGCGAACATCTCGCGGTCGTAGGCGCCGAAGAGCGTCATCAGCTTTGCGCCGTGTTCGGTCAGGTAACCGGGCGGCTCGGTCCAATCCGGCCAGAGCTTGGCTGAGTACTGGTTGAGCGCGTCCGTCTTGCCGGTGGGCGAGCGTACGCCGTGGCGGCTGACGATGACGACGTACTTCAATATGTCGGGTGATTGCCGGATCGCAGCAGGGACACTCTGCGTCCCGACTTGCGCCTGCGGCAGCAGCGTACCCGCTGCCAGAACACCCAGCGTTGCGGCAACAAGCCGAGCCGCGCGACGTTGCATCATGGCTATTCCTTCTGCGCCGCGGTGGAGTAGATACGGATCTCGGCCGGCTTTGCGCCGGCTGCGGGAACGCCCACGTAGAGATTGTTCTCCGCGGGCACAAACAGCGCCGTCTTCGCTCCTGCCGCAGTATGGGTCACGCCGATGGTTGAAATCCCAGTTCCTCCATCGGCCTGGATCACGTCTACCTCGCCCGCGCCGCTAATGACATACAACCGGTGTTGCGCTGCGTCGTAGAAGAGATCGTCCGCTCCATCGCCCGTCGTCACGCGCGCAATCTCCGCGCTCGAATTTGCGTTCAGCGCAAGCAGAGTAGCCGGAGTGCGGCAGGCAACGTAGAGCCGTTGCCGCCCGCGGTCATAGGCCATCGGAACATTATCCGCTGCGCCGGTCAGCTTCCAGTGCGCGACGATGGTGTTGTTTGCACCGTCGATTACCGCGATCTCGGCCGAGTCGGCGATGTTGGCGAAGATGCGCCGGCCCTGCGCATCGAAATCGAGCGCCTCAGGATGGCTGGTCACGGCAAGGTTCGCGAGCAGCACGAACGTTGCCGTATCGATCACTGCGATTTTGCCAGGAACGGCCGCGCTTCCACCGCCGTGTCCAACGTAGAGCAGGTGATGGGCCTCGTCGAAGACCATGTCGTCGGCATCGTCTGAGAGTTTAATACTTCCGGCAAGCTTGAGCGGGCTTCCCTTGTAGAGCGCTAGCTCCGCTAGCGAGCCATCGGCAACGTAGAGGCTACCAGTGGCCTGGTCCCACACCAGGCCATGCGGCTTGCCAAGTCCGCCAATGCTTTGTTCCACCTTGTCCGTCTTCAAGTCAATCACTTCCACAGAGTGATTGCCCGTTGCTGCGGCAAACAGACGTTGACCTATCAAGTCCACGGCAAAATGATCGAACTTACCGGAGACGCCGGGAAGAGGAATTGTCTTGCTGAGTGGCAGAGATGCTGAGGTCTGTGAGCTTGCCGCAAGAGAACTTACGAGAATAAAAACTGCTGCCAGTGTCCGCATTGTGTGTCGTCCAAATCCCAAAAAGAAGAAATGCGCAGGCATCCAAAGCTAACTCCGGACACCCGCGGGCCCATTTACTTTTCTGCGCTGGAACTCCAACGCAGACTAATGGAGTAGGAAGGCTTGTAGTACTCCCTCTGAGTCATGTATTGCGGGCTTCCGTTATAGAAACCGAATACTTCGTTGTTCAGGTTCAAACCAGCCACTGTCAAGTGCAGATCCTTATATAGTCGTGCGCCGGCTTGGGCATCCACTTGCGTGTGCGGATAGAAGTAGTTATCCCCAAAAGGTCCATTCGGTGGCCCCGGAGTGTTGAGCGCCGGATCAGGCGCATTGTTGAAGTACTGGTACGCGTTGTCGTTTGCGCCGTTATAACTCACTGCCATGTGCACTGAATAGCGTCCGCGCTCATAGTAGGGCTCCACGTTGAACGCGTTCTTGGCCTGCCCAATCAGTGGCGGAGCATCGGTGCGATTGGGAATGCCGTTGGTGTGCGAGATCGTGTAAGCGTAGTTCGCGCGCCCGGCCAACCCGCCCAGAAAGTGAGGAAGCGAAGTGAACCGCTGCTCCCATGCAAATTCAATTCCGGAGACGCTGGCGTTTGCCGCGTTCAAATTCTGCTGTGCCACATCGGAGTACCCATCGCCTGTTGTGCCTTGTGCCGCGGTGCCGTATGGTACAAACGCAGTTACAATCGGATCGGAAAGAGCTTTGTAGAAATAACCAGCTTGAATCAGTCCAAAGGGTTTCAGCTGCTGCTCAAGCAACAAGTCATAGTTATTGGCATGAGTTGGCTGTTCGTTGGGGTTGCCGATCGAGTAGCGCGGAATCGAGCCAGCTCCGTTGTCCAGGAAGTAAGGCACCAAGTCAAACTGATTCGGCCGCGAAATACCGCGCGCATACACCGCACGGATCGCGGTCAACGGCGTCGCTGCCCAACGTCCCTGAATGCTCGGAAGTGGATCCCAGTAAGTCTGGCTGGATGAAGTGGGCGTTGTCCCAATCCAGTTTCCGTTGTTGTCCAAACCGTTGCCGTTGGGGCCTGCGGTCAGGTTCACAAGATTGCCGAGAGTGCTTACTGCCGTCCCCTCGATCCGCAACCCCGTCTGCAACCTGAAGCGGTCCCAGTTAATGGTGTTCATGATGTAGCCGGCGGAAACTCGCTCGATCAAATCAAAATTGTTGGGATCAGAACCGGAGCGCGTATCGATTACATCAAGCGAGAACATGCCCTGATTGGCGCCGAAGTAGGCTGTCTCCTTGTAGTAATCGGTAAAGGGACCATTGTGATAGCTGCCGTCGTAATACTTCGGATCGGCAAATCCGCTTTGAAACTGATCCGCCGTCGCCGAGCCACCGTAATCGTATGTTGGCGTGTAGGCGTCCTGAAACTTGTGCGCACTGCGAAACTCGCCGCCAAACTCCAGCGTTGCGGATTGCTTTCCCACGTGGTAATTCATCCCCACGCTTCCCCACTCCTGCAAGTTCAGCTGCACCGCCTGGCCGGAGGTGGTGATGAATTGATTCATGGTGTAATTGCTCAGACTGTAGATGGGCGATGAGGCGACCATGCAGACCGAAGACCACTGCGGACGATAGATACTCTCCGGAGTGCCAATGTAGTTGCAGTTGTTGGTCCCGAAGTTTTTCGTAGCCTTGTTTGCTGTCCAGGAGATCTCAGGATTACCACCTGAATTGAGCTCTCGCGAGCGCGAAACTGACGAACCCCACGTCATCCATAGCTTATTAAAGATGTGGCTGCCTCCTACTGACAGGCTGCCTATCGCGAAGTCCGGCCGGCGCGTCGACTCGTAGAACTTCGGCTTGTCGTTGGTGTTGATTTCGTAATACCACTTGTCGCCCCAGTCCTTGAAATCCGACAACAGTACATGGGCGAACAGGTTCGAATGTTCATTCAACTTGTAGTCCGCACCTGCCGTTCCTCCCCAGCGGAGTCGTTGGTAGCGATACTCGCGCAGCGTGGCTCCGTCATAGTACGGAGTGGTGGTCCCATCCGGATTGATATCTGGCGCTGGCTCAATGTCGTTGATGCCGCGTCCGTTGTAGTCATATCCCGCGCCCATGATGATGCCCCACCGCTTGCCTGCACCAAAGCGCTTTCCCAGCGTGGTATCCACCTTGCCCAGGTAGCGGCCGTTCTCAATCGGCGTATAACCCAAATTCGTGCCCAGAGTAAAAGTCGGCGACTCACCGGCCATCTTTGTTACCAGGTTCACAGAGCCGCCAATTCCATCTGCATCCTGGTTGGCAGACAGCGTCTTATTCAGTTCGATCGACCGAATCATGTCCGAAGGAATCGTCGCAAGATTGATTTGGCGAACGTTTGCCTCAGGCGACGGCACCGTCACCCCGTCAATGGTGAGGTTGGTCAGGCGAGGGTCAAGGCCGCGCACCTGGATGTAGACGCCCTCACCTTCATCGCGCTGCAGCGTCACTCCGGGCATACGTCCAATCGCGTCTGCCACATTCGCATTCGGCAGCGATAGAATCTGCGTCTCCGGCATCACCTGCAGAATATTTGCGGATGTGATTACCTGGTTGATTGCCTGCAGTTCGTTTTTTCCGCTCTCCGCAGTCACCACCACTTCTTCGTTGCCCGCTGCAACGGTTAACGTCACGTCTGTATGGAGAGTCTGCCCCGCGTTAACCGTAATGTCCTTCGTCGATGAAGAGAAACCGGCGCTGCTCACTGTCATCGTGTACGCGCCTGGTGAAATGATTGGAAGACTATACTCTCCCAACGCGTCGGATGTCGTCGACAAGCCTGATGGTGTCAGTTGAATCGCAGCCTTCTGAATAATCGCGCCGGATGCATCGGTAACTCGCCCAGCGACAGCGCCCTTCGTCGATTGGCCCAATCCAGGAAACGCCAAGCTCATCAGTATGAATGTTAAGAACGGCAAGCGTCTCATCATGGTCTCCTTGCGCAGCCAAAACTCCTGCCCCTTCGCGCGACATCGTTTCCGGCTGGTTACATGCTGGACCATAAGGCGCATTGTTAAAGGTCCGTTAACAATGCGGTGAAATTTTCCTAAGGTTCGCCGCCAATGACCATTTCTTCGTGCATTCGTGTTGAAATTGATCTGTCATTTCCCGCTTATTTGAAGTGGATCTCCGTTGACTACAGAGGCATGATGCGCATTCTCATTATCGAAGACGAAGTCCGCATGTCGGAATTGTTGCGGAAAGGGCTCTATGAGTCCGGCTACACCGTCATGACCGCAGCTGATGGAGAAACAGGTCTGGAAATCGCGCTTGCCCATGAATTCAACGCGATCGTCCTCGACATCGGCCTGCCGCGTCGCGATGGCTACTCCGTGGCCAAGTCGCTGCGCCAGCGCAAGAGTGCAACCCCTCTGTTGATGCTCACCGCGCGCGACGCCGAAGACGACATCATCCGTGGACTCGAGCTCGGCGCGGACGATTACATGACCAAGCCATTCTCATTTCCCGAGTTAGTCGCGCGCCTGCAGTCCATCACTCGTCCTCACCGCGATGAAACTACCATCAAAATCGAAACCGGCGACCTGGTCGTGGATCCTGTTCACCACTCGGTCACTCGCGGCAATGCCAGCATCGAATTGACGCGCACTGAATTCGCACTTCTCGGCCGCCTCGCCCGGAGTGCCGGCGGTTGTGTTTCACGGCAAGCGCTCGCTGCCTGCATCTGGGGTTCCGATCCCAGCGTGACCCCGGGCGCTCTCGACGTTCTCGTCAGCGGTCTCCGCAGAAAAGTCGATGCGCCGTTCGAGCACAAGCTCATTGGTACCGTGCGTGGATCAGGCTATCTCCTCAAGCTGCAGGCAGCAACAAGGAGCGCAGCGCAGTGAAAGCTATCCCCATTCGAATCCGCCTCTCACTCTGGTACTTTGCCATGTTCGCCTCCGCAGCAACTCTTCTCAGCCTCACCAGCCTGTGGATGTTGCGCCGCAGCGTCGATGCCACCGAGTATCACGATCTGCAGGAGCGAGCCGAAGATGTTCAGTTAGTGCTGAGCCATGAAGACCCGAATGAAAGCGTGAGTGCTTTGCAGGCACATTTCGCCGCCATCTACAACTTCAAAGACGACGGCAAGTATCTGCAGGTCCTGGATCAGGACGGCAACTGGATCTTTCGTTCCAAGCGCATGGTCCTTCAGAATCCTGATCTCCCCCAGGCCAGTCGCATCCCTTCCAACGGCATCCAATCCGAATTCCATCAGGGTACTCGCCATGTGCGGGTGCTCGCATACGCCATCGTCGTGCGGGGAAAAAGTTACTCCGTGCAAACTGGCATTGCGCTGAACAAATCCAGTGCGCTGCTCACCACTTTCCGTACCGATCTTTTTCTGCTCACTCCGGCGGTAATTCTGCTGGCCGCGTTTGGCGGACATTTGATGAGCCGCAAGGCCCTCAAACCCGTGGCTGCGCTCGCTGCTCAGGCGCGCCTCATCAACGACCGTAACCTGGATACGCGCCTTCCCGTTCCCAACACCGCCGATGAAATCTCCGATCTCTGCAAAACCCTCAATCAGATGCTCGGGCGCATTGACAAGGCATTCGCCAGTGTTCGTGCCTTCACCGGCAACGCTTCCCATGAATTGCGCACGCCCATCTCGCTCCTTCGCACTGAAATCGACGTCGCGCTCTATCGTCCGCGCAGCGCGGAGGAATATCGCGAAACACTGATGCGGCTCAATGAAGAAGCAGTCGGCATGACCAATCTGGTAGAGAATATGCTTTCGCTGGCTCGTGCCGATGGCGGTGCCGAGGCAATTAGCATGGCTCCCATCGATCTAGGCATTCTGTTACGAAGCGTTCAGCGCACATGGACTGCTCCCATGCAGCGCGCCATGCTTCAGTTTCTCGTCGAAATCCCAAACGATAGTGTTGTTCTTTTAGGCGACGCAAACAGCGTTCAGCGGTTGCTCTCCATCCTCCTTGAGAATGCCGCGAAATTCACTCCTCCCGGCGGGTCGGTCACGCTCAGCGCATCCACTCGGGGTTCGCACATCATTCTTTCGGTCCGGGACACCGGCATCGGCATTGCCGCCGAAAATGTCCCACGCATTTTCGACCGGTTTTACCGCGCAGCGCAGCTCAATGGCCTGCCGCCACGCGGTTCAGGTTTAGGCCTGGCACTGGCAAAATGGATTGCCGAACGGCACGGGACGCAAGTGACAATAGAAAGCCTGCCCGGCCGAGGTAGCTGTTTCTCCTTTTCGCTTCGGACGGCACTTTCATCCGACATTACAATCGGCGCTTTGAAGGATCCGTATGGGCGGCAACGGCGGCTGGTTCCCAGCCAACACCGGCCAATAAGGATCCTCGTGAATACACTCGATGCGGTGTTCACCGCCTTCCGCAATCATTAGACTCAAGACTTTCAACAACTTGCCGAGTTGAAAACTTGAGGCAGGAAAGTATACCGGGTGCCTCTGTGGACGTAACCTGGTGCCGGGAAGTGGCTTTTCCCGTGAAGCCTCCAGTTTACGCGGAATTTACTTGTTTTCTTTGTGGCGGGAGGGCTATGATTTCGGTAACTTAATCGTTATTACCAAAGGCATGAAGATGATTACTGTGCGCCCCGCGCTTTCTCTTTTTCTCGTAGCTGGACTTGCGTTCAGCTTCGCTAAGGCCACCCAGGCACAAGCACCTACCCTGAGCGTAGATGCGGCGTCGGGCCAGCATGCGATCAACCCGAACATCTACGGCATTGTCAATTACAACCTGGACCCGACCTTCGCGCAGGAGATCAAGGTTCCCAATATTCGCTGGGGCGGAGATGGAACCACGCGCTACAACTGGCAGGTGGACGCTAGCAATTCGGGGTTTGACTGGTACTTCGTAGGTGGAAACGGCGAGACAAACCCGGTGCCGAGCGCCTCGGCCGACCTGATGATCAACACGTACAAGCCCGCGGGCGCGTTAATGACGATTCCGATCATTCCGTATGTCAACAGCACCTCGGCGTGGAACTGCAGCTTTCCGACTTCAATTTATGGGGCGCAGCAGTCGACCGACCCCTACCTTCACCCGAATGGCGAGGATTGTGGCAACAGCCTGACAACTGCCGGCGCGCAACTGACTGATAACGATATTCTAGCCAACCACATTCCGAACAGCGTGAGCCTGCAGAAGGGGTGGGTGCAGCACCTGGTGAGTACCTTCGGAACAGCGGCGAATGGCGGTGTCCCGTTTTATCAGCTCGATAACGAGCCCTACGGCTGGGCGAACACACACCGTGACATAGAACCGACCCAGCCCACCTACAGCACCATCGTTTCGCTCGGCCAGCAGTATGCGGCAGCGATTAAAGAGGTGGACCCGACGGCAATGGTCTTTGGTCCTTCAGACTTCACGTTCGGTGGTTGGCTCGGCAACACAAGCGAGCAGAACAACCTGTACGCCGGGCAGTATTACCTGCAACAGATGGCAGCATACAACCAGCAGACCGGAACGCGGATCCTGGACTACTTTGACGAGCACTACTATCCGATATTCTCGGACCCCACTACGCAGCTTGCCTCGACACGGACGCTTTGGGACCCCACATACAACAGTGGAACGTGGATTGAGCTATATGACTTCGACGGTCCGATGCAGTTGATTCCGCGCTTCCGCCAGTGGATTAGCCAGTATTATCCGGGAACCAAGCTGTCTTTCTCGGAATACTCGATCGACAGCCAAAACAAGCTGATCACAGATGCGCTGGCCGAGGCCGATGTTCTGGGCATCTTTGGCCAGCAGAGCGTCGATTTCGCGAATATGTGGTACCCTCCCGCTCCCACAGACCCGATTGCCTATTCGTTCCGTCTGTTCAGGAACTACGACGGCGCCGGAGGCCAGTTTGGATCGAATGGCGTTTCGGCGGTAAGCAGCAATCCTGGGAATCTTTCCATCTACGCCGCGGTGCGGCCTACAGACGGGGCCCTGACCATTGTTGTAATCAACAAGACCACTGCGGCAATTGCGACGCCTATCTCGCTGGCTAACTACGCGTCAACGGGCACGGCAGAGGTCTACAGCTACAGCAACGCCAATCTGACGCAGATCACGGCGCAGGGAACTACGCCGATCGCTTCCAACTCGATCAGCTATACCTTCCCCGCTTACTCAGCTACGGTGTTTGTCGCGGAGAAGGGCGCGCAGACCGCCGTGCTCACATCTCCCTCGCCAAGCAGCGTATTGGGTTTCAGTACGACCTTTACGTGGTCAGCCGGCACCGGAGTATCGCACTACGGACTTTGGCTTGGGACAACGAGCGGCTCATCTAACCTTTATAACTCGGGCAGCATAACAGCCACTTCTGCTACGGCGGTGTTGCCCATGAACGGAGCGACCGTCTATGCCGAGCTCTGGTCCGACATAAACGGAACGTGGCAGTCCTCCCAATCCACTTTCACGGAGGGTGTAGGCGGCGCCACGCCCACGCCGGCCGCGCTGATCAGTCCCGCAGCAGGCAGCGTGCTGGGTCTCAGTACGACCTTTAAGTGGACAGCCGGCGCCGGAGTGTCTACGTACGTACTTTGGCTCGGGACAACGAGCGGCTCGAAAGACCTTTATAACTCGGGCTACACAACGGCCACTTCCGCCACAGCGGCAGTGCCCATGAACGGCGCGACCGTCTACGCCGAACTCTGGTCGGACATAAACGGAACCTGGCAGAGCACGACATCCACTTTCACCGAAGGCGCAGGCGGCGCCGCGCCCACTCCAGCCGCGCTGATCAGCCCCGCTACAGGCAGTGTGCTAAGTTTCAGTACATCCTTTAAGTGGACAGCTGGCACCGGAGTGTCGACGTATGTACTTTGGCTCGGGACAACGAGTGGCTCAAATAACCTTTATAACTCGGGCTACTTAACTGCCACTTCTGCCACAGCGGTGTTGCCCATGAACGGCGCGACGGTCTATGCCGAGCTCTGGTCGGACATAAACGGAACCTGGCAGAGCACGACATCCACTTTCACTGAAGGCACAGGCGGTGCCATGCCCACGCCAGCCGCGCTGACCAGTCCTGTGGCAGGCAGCGTGCTGGGGGCGAGTACGACCTTTACTTGGTCAGCCGGCGCTGGAGTGTCGACGTATGTACTTTGGCTCGGGACAACGAGTGGCTCGAAAGACCTTTATAACTCGGGCTACTTAACTGCCACTTCCGCCACAGCGACGTTGCCCATGAACGGTGTGACAGTCTATGCCGAGCTCTGGTCCGACATAAACGGAACCTGGCAGAGCGCCACATACACTTTCACGGAGCCGTAGGAATGCTGGAATCTCGAGCCTCCTAAGGAACATCCTCTCGCGATGATGAAGAATTGATTCTCTATCGGGGCCACGCAGAGCAAGCGGAAACGCGTTCCGTTCCGATGCTGGCCCCGGCTGCAACTCGACACAACCACGAGACACCACACGAAGATCGATCAGGAATACTCGTTGAGGAGCTACTTGGATTCGGCTTAGGCGGTGAGTTCGATAACCATAATTATTTCTGTTGTTTATAGACGCATTGGATTTTAGAAGTGGTCAGAACTTCGTGATATGCTCCCCATAACGGACGATGGCAAGCCCTGAGAATCATGGACTGGTCTACCGCTTCGGCGTCTTCGAAGTCTTCGCGGAGTCTCGTGAACTTTTCCGGCACGGCCGTCGAATCAAGTTGCAGGACCAACCCTTTCAGTTGCTCCTATTCCTCTTGGAGCATGCAGGGGAGATTGTTGAAAGAGATTTTCTGCAACAGAGGCTTTGGCCAGAGAACACATATGTTGACTTCGGCCAGAGCTTGAGCACGGCAGTTACTAAACTGAGACAGGCGCTCGGGGACGATGCGGACAATCCTCGGTTTGTTGAGACGATCCCACGCCGTGGCTACAGATTCATTGCCCCGGTGACTATACCTAGCAAGACGTCCCAGCCAGATCCATCGGAGTTCCCGACACAGCCGGTTCTCGGGCCTTCGGGTCTATCGCAAGGAGAAACCAACCTAGCTCGATCAAAACTTGCCAGTCATAGATGGAGAATGGTACTTCTGCTTGCAATCGTCGCGTCATTGCTAACCGGATTTCTGTTGATCTATTTGCACCAACGCAGAACGGCCTTCGTTCTGGTTCCAAAAGATACCGTAGTTATCGCAGATTTTGAGAACACGACTGGGGAATCGATCTTCAACGACACTTTGCGGCAAGCCTTGATTGTCGGACTTGCGCAATCACCGATTATTCATATTTTGTCCGACCGAAATTCAGCGGTCGTTTTCAAACAGATGGGGCACTCACCAGATGATCGGATGACGGGCCGGACCGCCATAGAGTTATGTAAGCGCATCGGCGGCAAGGTGACAGTTCAAGGCTCAATCTCCGGCCTGGGCACCACCTATCTGATCAGCCTGGCCGCGATCCGCTGCGATACGGGAAAGCCCATCGCGCATGAGGAGGTGGAAGCGGCTCAACGTGATGATGTTATTGATGCTTTGGGAAAAGCAACATCCTCACTGAGAGCACGGCTGGGAGAATCGCTGCCTTCAATCCAGAAATACAATGCCCCTTTGGAACAGGCCACCACTTCCTCCCTTGAAGCCCTCAACGCTTATGGCACGGCCCTTTCAACCTGGGATGCGAAAGGTGACCAGGCATCCATACCTTACTTCAAGCGGGCAATCGAACTTGACCCGAACTTTGCTTCGGCATACGGAGGGCTCGCGGCGATATACAACAACATTGGCCAGTTGGACCTTGCGCGCGAAAGCACGATCAAAGCATACAACTTGAGAGAGCGAGTGACGGAGTCTGAAAGAACCTCGATCGAGGCTCGATATTATCTCTACGTTACTGAGGAGATTGACAAGGCAGCTTTGACATACCAGGTTCAGGCCCAGGACTATCCGGAGTCGGCAGGTACTCTGAATCATCTTGGCACGGCGAACCTTCGGTTGGGGCGAAATGAACAGGCCGCCGATGATTTCCGCAAGGCAATCCTTATCGACCCAACCAGGGCCACCTCGTACGGTAATCTTGCGCTCTCGCTGCTGCGCCTCAATCGGGTAAAAGAAGCAGAGCCTGTGTTGGAGGCGGCCGCGAAGCGAGGCCTCCACACGGACTATCTATTGCAGGTGAACTATTGGCTGGCATTCTTGAATGGCAACCAAAAAGAGATGGATCGCTTGATTGCGCAAACTGCCGAGGTCCCCAGCGCCAAGCCGATCCTGCAATCGGAATTAGCGAACGCCGAAGCGTATAGCGGTCATTTCGAGAAGGCGCTTTCGCTATCTCTGTCGTCTGTTGAATCGATAAGAGGTTCGGGGGACAAGGACTCGGCGGCTGGCTGTCTGGCACTGGCGGCTGTGCGCGAAGGGGAGGTTGGATCATCCGCCAAAGCGCGTTCTCTGATTCAACAGGCCGGGAAGTTAAGCAAAGACAAAGTGACCGTTGCGTTAACTGCGCTGGTATCTGCCCAGATTGGCGACTACAAAAAAGCGTTCTCCCTGAGTGAAACGCTCGATAAACAATTCCCCCATGGCACTCTGGTCCAGCGATTCTGGCTTCCCATGATTCGCGGAGAGATTGACCTAAGGCAAGGCAGAGGGCCTGGAGCGGTCGACAAGCTCTCCATCGCCGAGCCCTTCGATCCGGGTGGTGCGGATGGATGTGCTGTCAGCCCGCTCCTCCCGGCGTATTTACTTGGTCAGGCGTACCTGGTGGCCGGCGAAGGGGACAAAGCCGGCGGCGAGTTTCGAAAACTGCTGGACAGTCGTGGGATGGTGCTCAATTCACCATTTGGTGCGCTGGCGTACCTGGGACAAGCCCGCGCATATTCGCTGGATGGGAAACCCACTGAGGCGCGCAAAGCGTATCAAGACTTCTTCAGTATTTGGAAGGACGCAGACAGCGAAATCCCACTGTTGCGTCACGCGCTGGCCGAGGCTGGCCACCTGACCACCTCCCGATAACTGCTGGCGATTTGTCCAGACCCGGCAGGCCGCAGTTCAGACTCCGGAAAACACACTAAAAGGAAGCCTGGCTGGCGATCTCTTTCGCATCGCAGGTCAGGTTCACGGGTTCAGAAGATCTTGTAAAGTATTGATTCAATTTATATTAGTAGTTCAACTACGTTTCATGACCAGTTCCTTTGACGATTCGGAAACACTTCGGCTATCCAAATCACTATCCGGCATGCGCTTCCCCGCTACGCACCGCGTGCAGGACATTGTCTGTGGATATTGCCAGCTGCACGAATTCAAGGAGGTTCAATTGAGACGTTTTCCCACTCGCCCTGGTTCTCTCGTAGTCCTGGTTTGCGCTTCACTGAGCGCAGCCGCAGCAGTATCTGGATTCATTCCGAACCTCAAGCCATTTCGCGACGATACAGGTGCAGTCGCGACCTTTAACACTGGCGGCGACATACACGAGGGCAACGCCTTCTTCCAGAGCCTGGGAACGAATGGTCGCTCTTGCGCTACCTGTCATCAGGCGGATCAGGCAATGAGTCTCAGCGCAAAAGGCGTCAATGAAATCTACGAGCGAACCCACGGAGATGATCCGCTGTTCGCAGCAGTGGATGGAGCAAATTGTCCAACGGACCCCTCGAGAGATCGGGCCGCGCACAGCCTTCTACTGGAACGGGGGTTGATCCGCATCGGCTTGTCCCTGCCAGCCAACCCAGAGTTCACTCTTGCCGTGGTGCATGATCCGTATGGGTGCGCGCTGACCACTGATCCGACTACCGGGCGGCCCGTGGTCTCCGTCTACCGGCGTCCTCTACCCTCGACGAATCTGCGGTTTCTGAGCACGATCATGTTTGATGGACGAGAGACAATATCACCGCTCAACAACGCACAGACCTTCGCAACCAATCTGAATACGGATCTGACCGCTCAGGCAATCTCGGCCGTCCAGACGCATTTCCAGGGAGAGGCACCCACGGCAGACAAGCTGGCAGAAATTGTGCAGTTTGAGTTAGGCCTTTCGTCCGCACAGATCCGAGATGACAATGCGAGTCTACTGCATGCAAATGGCGCCAGCGGCGGCCCTATGGCTCTCTCTACACAAAATTACTATCCAGGAGTGAACGATGCCCTTGGAGCCGATCCCAGGGGAGCGAAATTCAACTCAAGTGCGTTCTCGCTCTACACGGCGTGGGAAAATGCCGGCAGTCAAAATTCCTCGGGAGACGGACCTGACTATCACAAAGAGGGAAGAACGGCGGAGGCGAGGGAAGAGATCGCGGCTGGAGAAAAGCTCTTCAATACGCAGCCTGCAATCATCACCGGAGTTCGCGGGTTGAATGACAATGCGGCATTGGGTAGCCCTGCGTCTATCGTCGGCACCTGCACCACTTGCCATGACTCACCAAACATTGGGAACCACTCTGTGGCATTGCCGTTGGACATTGCAACCAGCAGGCAGTCAGCATATGAAACGAATCCAGCAATCGTCGCGGGGTTGCAAGAACTGACTGCGCCGGATCTGCCGATTTACGAAATAGGAAATTGTCCTGACCCTTCAAATCCAGGAAAGATGGTGACCTACTATACGTCCGACCCCGGCAAGGGGCTCATCAGCGGACTCTGCGCAGATGTAAACCGCGGGAAAGGTCCAATTCTCCGTGGACTCGCTGCGCGCGCTCCTTACTTTCATAACGGTGCCGCAGCCAATCTGGAACAATTGGTGAATTTCTACAATCAGCGCTTCCAAATGAATTTCACCGACCAGCAAAAGAAAGAACTGATCGCATTCCTGAACTCGCTATAGTCCACAACTCAAGTATGAGGAGACAAATCATGTTAAATGAGTTCATTCCCGCTATCGTATCTATCGCCGTTCTGGTGTGCGTTTTCCTCTTCGCTTTCATTGCGGACATGCGCAGAATTCGGCGCTATAAAGCCGCCTCTGAACAGGTTCGTCCCAAAATCGAATCGATCTCGGTGATCCACAAATCAAGGAGCGGATGGCGGCTGCGCCGCAGTCGGGTTGCTACTCGCGCTTAGCGATCCCGGTTTTTACTCAACGTTGAAGAGAAACCAGTTCTCCTTGGGCCGATAGTACTGCCCGAGGCCGGGGTTTCGGCAGCGGTCTCCTGGAGAGGTCGGCTAGAGCACTTTCGGAATTAGTGTGGTCCTCTTGAGTATGTCGAAAGCTGGCTTTTCCCTGAGGGAAAAACCACTTGAGGGCGTGCTTTCGGTCTACAGCAATTCCGAAAAATGCTATAGTCGATTTCCTGGCCGAGGCACAGGTCAAATGATTCGTCACTCGCGACGATTTCGAGAATATGCTTCAAGTCGAGCCGCATAGCCGGCCCGTACGCAGACTATTCCGCTTGGTGGTTATTATTTCTGAATTCGTGGAAAACATCTCGCACATGGCGCCAAGCCCCCAAAGACACGCAGTATATGGTGTGCGTCGACTCTTTCTGATCGGATTGGCTCATCTATTTGCCGCGGCGAGTTTCGCTCAGCATTTTCCGATTCTTCCTGTGCAGGGCTCTCCGAAGGGCATCTTTACGCTGATGCAGGATAGCCACTCGGCGCTGTGGCTGGGAACGATTGACGACGTTGTCCGTTTCGACGGCGAGCATTTTTATTCGTTGCGTCCCTACGGTTTTCCCAGGGAGACGCCGAACAGCTTTGCCGAAGACAGCGACGGCGGAATATGGATTGCCACACAAGGCACCGCCGCTGGGGGTGGAACAAAGCACGGCGCGCTGTACCGGTACCAGGCTGGCCGGGTCATCAGGGTATTGGGCGGCGACGGGCTATCGGTCGCGGCCATCTCTCCTGGGCTAGTGGTTGCGTCTATTGCAACGGAACTTTCGGGGAGACCTGCGTTCGGCGACCTGATCTTGATTCACAAATCCGAGAACAATTGGATTCCGACGACGCTGCTTGAAAAGCAGGCTAATCACCTTACCATCGACCATCAGGGGAATCTGCTCTTTCCGTGTCCGGGTGGTTGGTGCGAGATCTCGCGGCAGAGCCTGATTGAATGGCAAGCTCCTGCGAGTCCGCTGGCGCTGCAGCGGCACGAGGGCGATCCGCTGATTGAAAGGGTATTGCGCGACCGATTTGGGTGCATGTGGTTTCGTGCTGAGTCTTTCGCGAGCTATCAGTGTCCCGCCGATGCGAAGCCGCAACTCATTCCGATGAGCATCTCTCAAATCGACTCGAGCGCTCATTTGGAGGAGACAGCGGATGGTTCCATCTTCATGCTCGTTTACATGGCGCTGGGACGGCCGGGTGCCTTTCACATCGCTACGGGGACGAGTGGGCTTCCGGAACCTATCGGCACTGCGATTGTGGGCAAAGACGGGACAATCTGGGTTGGCGCGGAGAACGGGCTCCACAGGTTCATGTACCCGTTTCACCTGACCTCCTGGGACGGGCCGGACTTTCGTATGCCGGTCTCCCTTCTACGCAACGGACCAGACTTGCTCGCAGAATCAGGAGGTATCTTGAAGCTGGACGAGGTCCGGGGGAAATGGAGACTTCTTCCGGGAACAGAAAATCTGGGAGGGCCAGCGGTAGCAGGACCGCGCAACACCGTTTTTATGACGACCTCCAATCGCATCCTTCACCTTTCATCGGAAGGACATGTGATTGCGGCGTCCGCGTTGCCCAATGTGTTGAACGCAGGTATAAGCCTGGCCGAAACTTCGCGCGGAGATCTCTGGTTGGGACATGATGGAATTAACAAAGTAGTCGAACACGGGAAGGATCTGGTCGTATCTTCTGAAAATCTCCCGCAGCACGGCGTCCCGGACATGGAGTATGACAGCGCGCGCGACATTCTTTGGGCATGCGATGGAAACGAACTTTTTTTTCGCAAGCACGGCACCTGGGGAAAAATCACTCACAAGGACGGACTTCCTGACGCGGGTTGTGCACGAATCGGAATCGAGGAGAATGGAGATCTATGGATTGGATACAATTCTGCTGCTGTCACATGGATCAGAAATCCTGCCTCCGGCCACCCCTTGATCCGGAACTATACCGAGCGAATGAACCGCGTCGTCGCGGATGGCAGCACCCATATGCTCTCCGTCGATCATCGTGGACGGGTGTGGATGGGAAGCGAAGTTATGCGTTTCGCTTCTTCGGATGCGGCGAAAGCCGGTGAATGGCTTCAGCTTGACGAACAAGATGGAGTGTCGCCGACGGTGGCAAACGGTGATCCCATCTACAGCGACAATGATGGTTCCGTCTGGTTTGGTACCAGCACGGGTATCGTTCATTTTTCACCGCCTGAAGACTTTGTAACTCGCTTTCCGCCCCCACCGGTTTTCGTCGCTGGATTCTCGTTGGGACAAGGTCGCGATGTGATTGCCGATGCATTGGGGGACATCCCTCGAAATGTGAACCTGATTGCTCACATCGGTTCTTTGCAGTTCGACCGGCGCAATGCTCTCCATTTTCGCTATCGGCTTTTGCCCCAGGGGAGCAAATGGATCGAGACGGCCGACTTCGATCTTCCTCTGGGAAAGCTGCGCTGGGGACAGCAAACGCTGCAAGTACAGGCACAGTTGGCTACCGGCCCATGGTCTCCGATAGCGGAGCGATCCCTGATTGTTCCATGGCCGATTTGGCTTACCTGGCCTATGCTTCTGCTTTACGGCACAGGTGGAACCGGGCTGGGTTTTGGCGCCGCCAAATTGAAGAAGAGCCGTCGATTCCAACGCGGGCTATCGCTCCCGGACTTATCCACCTGGCGCATGAGCGCCATGTCTCCGGAAGCGGACGGGCTGATTGGGACTCGTCTCGACTGCCGTTATGAGATTGGCCACATCTTATCTGTAGGAGGATTTGCGACCGTAGTCAGGGCGCGTGACTTGCGGCAGGATGGGAGGCTTTGCGCGGTGAAGATTTTCCGCTATGAATTTGGGGACCGGGCCTGGATTCGTCACCGTTTCGAGCAGGAAATATCGGCATTGGAGCAGTTGTCACACCCGAATATCGTGCGGATCACGGGGCACGGAGCGATCGATAGCGGTGCGCCTTACCTTGTGATGGAGTTCATTCAGGGCCACAGCCTGCGTGCGCAATTGGAACGGGGCCGGATGCCGCGACATCAGATCGCGGTATTCCTGTGCCAGATCGCAAGCGCACTTCGATCTCTGCACCAAAAGGCAATCTATCACCGGGATCTGAAACCGGAGAATCTGATGATCCGCTCAGGCGCGGATGCACGTCCAGAGATCGTTTTGATTGACTTTTCGATTGCAATCGTAAAGTCGCCGAACCAAACATTTCACGGCATATCGCGAGTCGCTGGAACGCTGGACTACATGGCACCGGAACAAGTGATCGGGTACGCGGATGCTTCGACCGATATCTACAGTCTCGCCAAGGTTCTGATGGAGATGATCACGGGCTTACGTTGGACTGAGCTGTTTCCAGAAGCGACCCTCGATCTTCCCGATCGTGTGCGCGATTACTTCCAAAGGAATTCAGCCATCTTTCAAGCAGACTCGATCGAGCAAATCGTTTCAGCAATGGCCTTCGACCCCATTAAACGGCCGCACGATGTCAGCGAGTTTGCCAAGCCAATCATCCGCGATCTTGAAGATATTTCTTGACTACCGCCTGGGAATCAGCCGTGTCGCCAGCCAGGCCTTTCCCTTGTGCCAGCGGTGCCGTACCTGGCGAATAGTCAGCCCGGTTTCGGCCGCGATTTCGTCCAGTTCGAACCCGGCTATGTAGTGCAGGTGAACTACGAGCGCGACAGCCTGATCGACCCTCTCCAGCTTTTCCAGCAGCATTCCTATTGCCAGAATCTGCTCGGCATCTGGTGCTGACGAGCGCAGCTCCGTTGCTGCTTCATCAAAACAGACATGCTCCGCGCCCTTGCCGCGTATGACCGTGAGCCGTTTGCGTGCCGTGTCGATTAGCACATTTCTCATCGCGCGGCTCGCCAGGGAGAAAAAATGTTCCCGGCTTTCGACGCCCCATCCTCCGCGCTGAAGCCGTGTCAGCCACGTCTCTCCAACTAGTTCTGTAGGAGTGAAAGATGGATATCGCTCTCCTGAAAGTCTTCGCGCTGCGATCTGCCTGAGCCGGGGAAACACCTCGCGGAGAATGGTGTCACCCTCGTCCCTGTGCCCGCTGGAGTAAAGGCGGAGCTGTCCTGTTAGAGAGTTTCCTGCCTGCATGCCGTCAACTGTACTCGAAGCGCTGCCTCGACTCAATCTCTTTGAGCTGATTACTTATGAATTCTTTGGTAACGTTGCGCGCAATTCGCTCTCCGAACAATCGGTAAGTGAATCCCGCGGAAGATATTTCAGAAAAGGTTTGGCGTTGGCACGGCGATTTGTCGCAACCGGAAGTATGGGCTTATGCGATGGCGTCACTCTGCCCCACGCGACTAGCCCAATCCCCGCTCGGCTGTGGAGGTTTTATGTTCGCATTGCGCTCTCGGACAGTCCCTGCCCGAATTCAGGTGTCCAGTTTTCATGTCAGCTCGCCAATGGTCCTATGGGAAAGAACCTGCGTGTTCTGGATGGGATTCCTGCTGTCGGTTTCATGCCTGCATACGAGCAGTCAGCAAGCGCCACTCACAAACCGACTTACTCCTTCGGCGGCCAGTCGTTCCCTTGTTAAGAACTACGGCGAGCTTCCGCTCAGCTTCGAGGCTAATAGGGGTCAGGTTTATTCGCAGGTGCGGTTTATGTCCCGCGGCAAGGGTTACTCGCTGTTTCTCACGGACCGCGAAGCGGTTCTTGCGCTGCGAAAGTCGAGTAGCAGGGAAGATGCATCCATAGGCCACTCTGCGCTCGACAGTCGAACAAGTGTGAACTCTGAGTCAATCGAAACGGATGTAGTGCGAATGCAACTGGCCGGGGCCAATCCTGGCCTGCGCGTCAGTGGCAGCGAAGAACTGCCCGGGAAGGCAAATTACTTTGTAGGAAACGACCCGGCTAAATGGCATAGCAATGTGCCCACGTTCAGCAAGGTGAAGTACACAGGCGTGTACCCTGGCGTGGATCTCGTCTATTACGGGAACCAGCAGCAACTGGAGTATGACTTCATTGTTTCGCCGAATACCGACGCTAAGTTGATTCGTCTGCAATTTGATGGAGCGAAAAAGCTGGAACTCGATCCAAGCGGCAACCTCGAAATCATTGCAAAGAATGGGGAGATCGCTTTCCACAAGCCGGCGATCTACCAGGGAGCAGATGGCAAGCGTCAGCCGGTAGAAGGACACTTTACGCTGGTCGCAAAGAATACAGTGGGATTCGCGATCGGCAAATATGATCGATCGATGCCCTTGGTGATTGACCCGACGTTGTCCTACTCCACCTATCTTGGTGGAAGCAACGGGGGTAGCTATGGCACAGCGATCGCTGTCGACAGCAGTGGCGATGCATATGTCACGGGAGTGGTCTACGCAACGGATTTCCCGGCCACGAACGGCGCCTATCAGACTTCGAATCACAGCAGTCCTACGACGTTCGATGCCTTCGTTGCCAAGTTGAATCCAACCGGTACGGCACTCCTGTATGCCACGTATCTTGGCGGAAGCGGAAATACGAGCGTCGCCGGCACTCTGAATCATGGGGACTATCCCACGGGAATCAGTGTCGACAGCAGTGGCGAGGCATATGTCGCGGGGATCGCGTATTCCGTCGATTTTCCGGTGACCAGCGGCGTAATTCAGTCGACCAATCAAGGCGGTGCAAATGGTGTTTCGAATTGCTTCGTGACTAAGATCAATGCTGCCGGGTCCGGGCTGGTCTACTCCACTTATCTCGGTGGAAGCGGCGTTTCGGGTTACGCAGGTAAGGCGTCGTTGGGTGACACCGGAGGCGACGGTTGCGCATCGATCGCCATTGACGCGCCCGGAGACGCATATCTGACGGGAACGGCTTATTCCACCAACTTTCCTGTCACTGGCAGCGCTTACCAGGCCACGAACAAGAGTGCGTCCGCGGGACGTCCGAATGCGTTTGCGGCAGAACTGAATCCCCAGGGAACTGCTCTTGATTACGCGACCTACCTGGGCGGTAGTAACGGCGATGGCGGATCAGGAATTGTGGTGGATTCAAGCGGAAATGCTTACATTGACGGGGCGACTTATTCCAGCGACTTTCCAGTCACCAGCGGTGTTTTTCAAAGTACCAATAAGGTTTCCGCAGCTGTTGGCTCAAATGGCTTTGTCGCGAAATTGAACTCGACCGGTTCGTCACTTGTGTATTCAACCTATCTGGGCGGCTCCGGAAACGCGAATGGCCCGAGCGGCAACAATAACGGGGATGCGGCTCTGAGCATCGCGTTAGATTCAACGGATGATGCATACATCTACGGACTGACCTCGTCTCAGGATTTCCCAGTCACAGGAGGTGTTTTTCAGTCCGTGAACAACGCTTTTGCATCGAGCACTGGGCCGAATTTTTTCATCGCAAAAGTGAATCCGTCTGGGGCGAGCCTGATTTACGCTACATATCTGGGCGGAAGCGGGCCTGACGCCAATGCAGGCTCAAGCGGACTGGCTGTCGACTCGAGCGGCGACGTGTACGTCACGGGGTACGCGATGGGCACGGACTTCCCGGTCTCGTCCAACGCATACCAGTCCTCTCCTGCCTGTGCTCTTGCTACCTACCAGTCTGTGAGCGAATACGAGAGTCCGGTAATTTCTGAAATCAACCCCAGCGGCACCTCGCTGCTCTACTCGACCTATTTTGGTGGAACAGTGGCTTGGCGCTAGATTCCCAAAGCAATGTCTACCTTACCGGGAGTACAGTGTCGACCAACTTTCCCACGACCGCCGGTGCATTTCAAACCACTAACCCAGCCAATGGCAGTGCATTTATTTCCAAGTTCCTCCTTAATTCGAATGCCACGACGACTGCCACCACAACTTCGCTTACCGCCAGCGGCAATCCGGCGGCGTCGGGTTCAAGTGTGACCTTCACGGCAACCGTGACGCCTGCCAGCGGAAGCGGTATTCCAACCGGGACGGTCACATTCAGCTCTGATGGCCGCTCAGGGACGCCCGTTACGTTGAATGGTTCGGGCCAAGCCAGCTATTCCACCAGCACGCTCACGGTCGGAGCACATACCATCGCAGTGAGCTATTCCGGCGATGCTAATTACGCCACGAGCAGTGATTCGCTGACTGAAACGATCACCGGTTCGGCTGTCAGCATTGCCGTCGTTTCCGGGTCGGGCCAGAGCGCCCCCATTGGCACTGCCTTTGCCGCGCCACTAATGGTTGTAGTGAAAGACGCGAATGGAAACCCCGTAAGCGGAGCGAGCGTCGCCTTTGCCGGGACGAGCCTCAGCTTCACCAACGCCACGACTACAACTGGTTCAGGCGGAACGGCGTCGACAATCGCCACACCAACGGCCATTGGGGATCTGACTGCTACAGCAACCACCAGTGGGGTCTCCGCATCGGCGATCTTCGCGCTCACCGGAGTAACGTCCACGGCGCCCGCCGGCTCAGGCATCATCTCCACCTACGCTGGAAATGGCACGGCCGGCTTCAGCGGTGACGGCGGGGCTGCAATCAGCGCCGAGCTGGATCAGCCAGTCGGTAGCACGATGGACAGCGCCGGGAATCTTTACTTCGCGGACTCTAACAACAATCGAATTCGCAAGGTCACTCCGGGCGGTGTCATCTCTACCTATGCAGGTAACGGGACGGCGGGTTTCAGCGGGGACGGCGGGGAAGCAACCAGTGCCGAACTCAGCGGCCCACTTGGAATCGCGTTCGACAATGCTGGCAATCTCTACATCGCTGAATCTGGCAACGAGCGGGTAAGAAAAGTAACACCGCTCGGCATCATCTCAACCATCGCAGGCAATGGCACCGCGGGCTATAACGGTGACGGAATTGCCGCAACAAGCGCGGAACTGAATAACCCAAACGGGATTGTTGTAGATAAGAGTGGAAATGTTTATATCGGAGACTACTTCAACAACCGCGTTCGCGAAGTGAACACCGCGGGTGTCATCTCGACAGTGACGGGCACTGGAACCGGCGGGTACAGCGGAGATGGAGGCCTTGCAATCAATGCCGAAGTCTATTGGCCCGCCGGAGTTGCACTGGACAGCAGCGGGAATCTCTATATAGCGGACGACAATAACAGCCGCGTCCGCGAGGTGAATCCAGCTGGGATCATCAGTACCTTTGCAGGTACTGGATACGGCGGCTACAACGGAGATGGAATCTCGGCGACGACTGCGGAGCTGTATGCCCCCGACAGAGTGGCGACGGATAGTGCGGGCAATGTGTATATCAGTGAGTACGGAAACAATCGAATCCGCAAAGTGAATACAAGCGGCATCATTTCAACCGTTGCAGGTACGGGCACACCCGGTTTCAGCGGCGACGGCGGACTGGCCACCAGCGCAGAGATCGACACACCGCGTGGTATCACCGTCGACGAGGGTGGCAATCTGTACATTTCCGATGCCGATAATAACCGGATTCGAAAGGTACAGTACCAGACGGATCCACCGGCCTTCTCTCCTGCGGCAGGGACTTACACTTCGGTCCAGTCAGTAACCATCACCGACACCACCGCAGGCGCCACCATCTACTACACCACGGACGGCAGTACACCAACCACTTCCTCAACGGAGTACACAACGCCGATAACGGTTAGCAGCTCCGAGACGCTGACTGCCATCGCAACCGCCAGCGAGTACAACCCCAGCGCGCCAGCCTCTGCGGCGTATGTCGTCAACATCATTCCCGCTAGTGTCGCCATTGTCTCCGGCTCTGGTCAGACAGCGGCCTACGGCTCAGCCTTCGCAAATCCGCTCATTGTGATTGTCAAAGACACAAACGGCAATCCGGCTTCCGGAGTCGTGGTCAACTTCTCCGGCTCTGGTCTGAGCTTCTCAAGTGCGATCGCGACCACTGGCTCCAATGGAGAAGCGTCGGTCCTGGCAACGGCGACCGCTTCGGGCAGCCTGACGGCCTCGGCCACCACCAGCGGGGTGACCGGAGCGGCGACCTTCTCTCTCACGGCAACACAGGTTGCATTAGCGGTGACAGCCAGTAACGCGACCGTGGCCTATAACCAACCGATTCCGGCACTCACCTATGCAATTTCCGGCTTCGTCAACGGAGACACATCGAGCGTTCTGAGCGGATCGCCCGCTGAGGCCACGACAGCCACTCAGGGCTCCGCGGTGGGTACTTACCCAATTACCATCACCCAGGGCACACTATCGGCGGCTAACTATACGTTCAGCTTTGTCAATGGCACATTGACGATTACGTCGCTCGGCACAGCGGCTACGCCGACTTTCTCACCTGCTGCAGGCACGTACACTTCGGCGCAAAGCGTATCCATCTCCGACACTACAACCGGGGCAATCATCTACTACACCACAAACGGCTCATCCCCGACCGCTTCTTCGACGCAGTACAACGCGGCGATTCCGGTCGGCGTCAGCGAGACGATAGAGGCAATCGCGATCGCTCCAGGCTATGGCAACAGCCCGGTAGCCACGGCGGCTTACACAATCAACATTCCAGTGCCCTCGTTCTCGCTGACTTCTTCACCATCGAGCGCAGCCGTCAGTTCAGGACAGTCCACGACCATTACTTTGACCGTCACTCCTACCAATGGATTCAGCCAGCCGGTAAGCTTTACCTGCTCCGGCCTTCCGTCCGGCGACGCGTGTTCGTTCGCTCCGTCCTCAGTTACGCCGTCTGGCGCCGCCGTCAATTCAACCATGACCATCGCCCCATCCTCAAGCGCAGCAGCTTCCCGATTGCTGCCCTGGCAGAAGGCCGGCGTAGGACTCGCGTTGGCACTTCTTCTTTGGCCCTTCGGTAGACGCAAGAACGGTTACAGGGTCGTGATGGTGATTCTCTCGATCGCATGCGTGGTGGCAACGGGCTGCCTCAGTTCTCAGAAACCGCAGAACTACACTGTCTCGATTACCGCATCTGGAGGCGGGACTACACAAACGTCATCAATCAGCTTGACCGTTACAAAATGACCAAACGCACGAATTCCCGCAGCACCGCCTATCGCACTCTGCGGCATTTGTTGTTACCGACCATGTTCGGGAGATAGGAGCCCCAAGGGAATCGCCAGCGGTTCTAACCAAGCCGCACTCGCTCTAGCACGAATCGGAAGCGCGCAGATGGCCATGTCGACTCTTGCTAATGGCCATCGAATTCCGGAGCCACCCCAATACGCTTTGTGAGAGTTTAAACCATTCCACATCTTGCAGAAGTCTTGCACAATTCTGCACGTACTCCGCGGCCCGCGGATTGGTTTCCCATACCGGACCAATGGCGATTGAGTGCGCAGGTTGACCTGGTTCATCCCCGAATGTTGTCTTCGTTGGCCCAAGCCCGATTTGGCCCGCCGGGGGATGACAATCGGGGAGAGGGCTGGGCAGCTTTAATTGAGCGCGTAAAGGTTACTGTTCGTTTCCCCAAGGGAGGGAGTGAGCGTAAACTGGGTGCCATTCTGGAAGTCATGAACAGATTTCGGCCCAAAATCCAAGTGAAATGAGGACCCTATGCACAGAGGATTATCCCCCATTGGATCGAAGAGTGGCGCGCTATTCACCCTGCTCGCCGTTGCTGTCACGCCCCTAATTCATTCCCAGACAACGAGCAACTCAAGCCAACCGAGCCAATACCAGATCGGGACGTCGCTGGAAGCCACGGCCGATCCTTCGGTACCTCGCCCACACACCAAGCCATGCGTAGTGAAGCTACTTTCCAACCAGGCGTTCGATAACTTCAACAACGCGCCCTTTACCTACGCGCCTCCGGCGAGTTGCCCTGGGCCATGGTCGAAGGTGGTGTTCGAGGGCGACTTCTCCATTCAGGCCGGAGTGCAGTTCGACCGCACGGCCGAAGTGTTTCTAGGCAATATGGACATCTATTTCGGTACCACCGCCGAGCCACTGCAGAGCGTGACCGATACGTGGCATGTGGAGCGCGACCTGACAGACTACACAGCACTGTTCACGACCCCACAAACCGGGTTCGCTAGCCTCGGCAATTTGATTGAACCGGGTCTGAACTCGATTATCTTTGGAACGTTCACGCTGGAGTTTTACCCGGCAAATTTCGCCAATCCGGCGCCACGCGGTGCGGATGCGGTGCTGCCGATTCCCAACAATTCGAATGGGACATTCGCGATTGACTCGGGGAGTCCTGAGTTGACGCAGACGTTTACCTTGCCCACGAACATCGAGGGCGCCTACCTGGATGTGTTTGCGCAAAGTCAGAATCAGGAAGAGCAGTGGTTCCTGTGCGCGCCCACAAGCCTGGCGCCTACGCTGGGGGACTGCCAGAACACCTCGTTCCGCGAAGTGGAGATCAGCATTGATGGCACTCCTGCAGGCGTGGCTCCTGTGTATCCGTGGATCTATACGGGCGGGATTGACCCGTATCTTTGGATACCAATTCCCGGAGTACAGACACTTAACTTCAAGCCGTATCGCGTGGATCTAACGCCGTTCGCCGGAGAACTGAGCAATGGACAACAGCATACGATCAGCCTCAGCATTTACAACGCGTATGAATACTTCAGCACAGATGCGGTTTTGCTGTTATACGAGGATCATGGCAGCAAGAGCGTTACCGGCGAAGTAACACGCAATACGCTGACCGCTCCCGATCCGGCGGTTGTGAATACGGTCTCGATCAATTCGAGTGGGGTTGGGTCAGGCACGATTACCACGACCAACTCGCACAACTTCACGATTGCCGGCTATGTGAATACATCGCACGGTCGCGTGGCTACGACGGTGGATGAGGCAGTGAACTTCAAGAATGTAACCGATATATCGCTCACAGCTACGAACGAAACTCAGAACGAGATTCAGAGTTCGACTGTGGACGCGAAGACTACCACACAAGATGGATTCCTGTTCAACACCAAGGAGACCCACTTCTCGTATCCGTTCACGATCAACCTTTCAGATACTTTCTTGTCGAACGGCGACGTTCCTCAGGTTACGTCGATCGACCAGCAATACCAGAAAAGCGAGATCGATACTCTGGAGGGGGTCCCCGTGTTTCAGTCCAATGAGAGCAATCAAGTAACTACACAGGACTCCACCGAGTTTGTGTTTTCGAATGGAGGATATTCTCTTGGACCAAGCACCGGTCAGAGCAGCAAGCAGACGTATATTTACAACGATTCACTCGGCCGCTGCTACAGCCGCACGCTGACCGCGGCTGATCTGCTACTGACCAAGGTGGAGAACCAGCAGGAGTGCCAGGGGCATCCGGGATGGTAAGAACCACTTTCCTCCATAGGCTCTTGCTTTTCGGCGAATAGCTCCAGGCCGCCGGACGGAATCTGGAAGACTTAGCAATGGTTTTGAAGTGCTCTGAAGGGGTTGCGGTTTACGCAACCCCTTCATTTCTTTCATCGGCTCCGTTCGCTGTTGGCCGCCATATTCTCTTACGGACGCAAGCATCGGCGCGCTAAATCCGTGCACCTAACCGGGATGCACAAGAGAGGAGTCGACAGCTGTCCTTACTTGAAAGTTGATCGATTAATCAGAAATATCGCCATTTCGCTATTTTTATTGACATTTTGATCGAATAATAGCTACTATTCTGTTCACATTGGGCCCTGGGGGCTGTTCGTCCATCTAGGCATAGAGGCACTCAGCAGCGCCGTTTTGTATAGGCGACAATCCCATTCGTATTCCAGCGTGAGTGCATTTTCTCGAATACCTTATCCAGGACCTCGCATTAACTCTGGCGGCAAGTACCGCTTGGCGAGACTTTCAATGGATCCACGGGCCAGACCCTTTCCCTAGTTGGGGCGACCCCAAACATCATCCAGCTCATAGCAGATAGCTGGAACAAGCAGAATTGAGGCCACCATGAAAACGCATTTCTCGCGAATTTCATTTGGATGTGTTCTTGCCCTGTTGGCGTCCGCCGCGATCACCCACGGTCAGACCGTCACCGGCTCAATCACAGGCGAAGTGACGGATCCCAATGGCGCAGTAGTCGCCGGCGCTCATGTGGCGGCCCACAATCTGGATACCGGTGTTGACTCATACGCAACCACGAATGCGACTGGTGTCTTTCGCATTGAATTCCTGCCAATCGGCAACTATCAAGTTGTTGTGACGACGAATGGGTTCAACACAGAGACACTGCGACCGTTCGCGCTGGAGGTCCTGCAAACCGCAAATTTCAACATCAGACTGAGCGTGGGGACTTCAAAGGAAACGGTGAGCGTCTCGGCAGCGGCGCCAATTCTTGACACTTCCGATCCCACCTTATCAAGTACATTTACCGCAAACACCATCGAGAATTTTCCCCTCAACGGCCTCGATTTTTCCGCCCTCACCTTGTACCTGCCCGGTGCGGTCACCACTTACGGAACCAACGGTCCTACGAGTTTCGAACGCAGCACCCAAAACACCGACACGCCCAACTTCAACGGCAACCGCGCCCAGGCAAATAACTACACGCTGGACGGCATTGACATGAACGAGACGTACAACAATCTGATTTCCTACAGTCCCGCGCCCGCGGCGCTTGAAGAGGTGCAGGTTCTTACGGCAGATTCACCCACCGACTACGGCAACGTGAACGGCGCTGGCGTGGTGGCCGTTCTGAAGAGCGGAACCAACCACTTTCACGGCTCTGCCTACGGCTATGTGCAGGACTACAGGTTTGACGCAAATTCTTATGTACATGGTTATGAAGATCTTCCCACCAGCCCCTATTCGTTCGACCAGTTCGGCGGTACTATAGGCGGGCCCATCCTGCATAACAAGCTGTTCTTCTTTGGCGATTACCTGGGATCGCGCTACCACGTGGGGGGGCTGAATACCGCAAGCATAATTACGGACGCTATGCGGAACGGCGATTTCTCGGTCTTACTCACGGGTGCGAATCCTATCCAGCTCTATGACCCGCTGAACGGCTTTGCTCCCTATGCCGGCAATAAGGGCGTTCCAATCGTCAATCCAGTGGCCAAGTTCCTCTTTGCCAATCCAAATCTCTACCCGGACTGCGGCGGAGACAATCCTACGACGCCCACGAACGGCAAGTGTGTGACTCCCAGCGATGGAATTGCGAAGAACAACTACCAGGCCCCGAATCCCAACTACAAAGGGAACAATCAAGGCGACGTCAAGATCGAATTCGATCCTCACGCAAGCGACAAGATCACCGGGTTCTATGCGATCTCCCACGCCTACGATGGATCAACACCAGTGCTGGCCATTACCTTCCCGGGTGTCAACCTCTATCCCACCTGGATCACGGGTGCCAACTGGGTACATACCTTCTCGCCGAATCTGGTCAATTCGGCGCGTATCGGCTTCACGCGCACCGATTGGAATCAGGGCTTCCCCATCGATTCAACCGGAGTTTTTGGAACTGCTGGTAACGCCAAGGTTGGCATCTCCTTTCCCAACCAGAAGTACAACGGCTTTACCAATCAGGCACTGAATCAGGGTACTAACGGCGATCTCACCGACGTGGGCACTCCGGCTTACGATGGGGGAATCATTGACAACACCTATAGCTACATCGAGAACCTAACATGGCAGCGTGGCCGGCACTACATCAGCTTGGGCATTGAAGCGCGCCGCTACCAGAACAACTATCCCACTGGTAACAACGACGGCTATCTCGGTTCACTGAACTACTCCGGCGCTTTTACCTCGAATGGCAATGGATCCGGTGGTTACGGCCCTGCGGATTTTGTGCTCGATCGTGTATCATCCGGCGGCGTAACGCTGGGCAGCGTGAATGTGGGTCAACGCCAATGGCGGACGGCCGGCTTTGCCCAGGATAACTTCAAAGCGACCCCCCACCTCACCTTGATCTTCGGCGTTCGCTACGAGTTTGACGAGCCTTGGATCGAAGAGCAGGACAGGACCGGAAACATCAACCTGACCACGGGCCAGATCGAGTATGCGGGACACCTTCCTGTCGGCGCTCTCCCAGGGGCGACACTATGCAGCAACCTGGCCTGCTACCAGCCGAACTACCGCCAGTGGATGCCGCACCTGGGCGCTGCGTATCAATTCAATGACCGCGCCGTGATCCGCGGCGGTTACGGAGCCACCAGCTTTTTTGAAGGCAATTCCTACAATCAGCGCCTCACTGCCATTGCGCCCTTCCTGCAGGCGGCGGGCTTCTCTGTAAGCGCGCCGACGACCACATCCGTGCCAACACCCAACACGGCTCAAGAAGGCTTTACAGGTACCGACACCTCTGTTCAGTACAGCAGTTCCAACAATGGATACACCGCTTATCCGCAGAACATTCAGCCCGCCTATGTGCAGGAGTACAACCTGACTCTCGAATATGCGCTCACTCGCACAGCTTCTTTGCAGGCAGGCTACGTCGGAGAGACGGGCCAGCACATTGAAGACTACGGCAACGTCAACCAATTGGCTGTCAACAATGATCAAACCTCGGCCCCGTTTTACAACAACCAGTACATTGGCGTGAACGGAATCGACTCTGCGCTGGGCGTTGGCGGCAACGGTGGGCTGCTGATTACCGAGTCGCGCGCCATGATGAACTATAACGCGCTGCAAGTGGTTCTGCGGCAGCGCCTCAGTCATGGTCTCGAATACACAGTCAACTACACCTGGGGCAAGGCGATGACGAACAGCATTGGCAACTATTCTCTGTTCGGCACCTTCGGCACTCCAGGCTACGGCTATAGCGGCGCATTCCAGAATTACTACAACAGCGGCGCCGACGATGGACTGGCCGGCTACGACATCAAGCACAACCTCACCGGCACGGGCGTCTATGCAATTCCTGTGGGCCGTGGCAAGGAATATCTCTCCTCAGCCAGCCATGTACTCGACGAGGTCATTGGCGGATGGAAGCTTTCTACCGCTGTCGTCGCCTATTCCGGATTCCCCGAGGTCATTACGGGCGGGTCGAACAATTCAAATAGCTATGGGGCAAGCCGCGTGAACCAATATCGCCCGTTGAAGGTCGTAGGGCGCAGTAATGTGAACTGGTTCGGCACTGACCCATCGGCCACCCCCTGCCTCACCGCGGGAGTGGACAACGGTACCTGCGCATTTGGCGTGCCTGCCGAGAACACCTTCGGCACCTCCCATAACGGTGCCGTGCGCGGTCCCGGATACTTCAACACCGATTTAGCGGCATTCAAGGACTTCCACATTATCGGAGAACACACCTTGGGCTTCCGCTTCGATGCCTTCAACGCATTCAACATTGTCAGTTACGGCAATCCGGATTCGGGCATCAACGACAGTACGTTTGGTAATGTCTCGCTCCAGAACACAAGGTCTCAGGAGCGCCACCTGCAGTTTTCTTTGAAGTACTCGTTCTAAGGAGCCGCGCTGTTTCGTTCGCATGCGGCCGCTCGGGAATTCACGGAATTCTTGAACACCGCGTCTCTCGGCGCAGCAGGTGTCTTTGGTGAAGGACGTGAGTTTTTGAGGAATGGGGCGCAGTCAGTATGAGACTTGAAATCTGTGTCGATTCCGTGGAATCTGCAATCGCCGCGGAGCGTGGAGGCGCCCACCAGGTTGAACTCTGCACTGATTTGCTTGAAGGTGGAATCACTCCCAGTGCGGGATTGATTACCTCGGTTCGGAAGAGCATTGCGATCGGCCTGTTTGTGATGATTCGTCCACGCGGTGGAGACTTCTGTTACTCAGACCTGGAGTTCGAAGTAATGCAGGAAGAGATCCGCCATGCGCGGCGCCTCGGAGCTGACGGCATAGTTTTGGGGTTGCTAAACGAACAAGGAGGCGTGGATGTGCCTCGCACGCAGCAGTTGGTGGAGCTGGCAGGGCCGTTGCCTGTTACGTTTCATCGCGCCATCGATATGACGCCGCAACCGTCCCGAGCATTGGTTGGTGTGCTTGCTGCGGGCGCCCGCCGCATACTCACATCTGGTGGAGCTCACAATGCCAGCCTTGGGATCCGCGAGATTGAACGGATGGTCGAGACTGCCCAAGGTCGTATCGCCATCATGGCTGCCAGCGGCATCACCGCTGACACCATCGCTGACATCGCAAAACAGGCGGGTGTCACTGAGTTCCACTCCAGTGCCAGAACAGAATTTAGCAGCCCGGCCCAATTTCGCAAGAAGGACGTAGCGATGGGCGATATTCGGGACCGCGAGTACAAAAGATTTGTTGTGCGGGAGCAGAGCGTGCGTGCGCTTGCAGATTCGCTTGAGCGGCTGGATGGAAAGCGCGTCGCCGTGCAGCCTGGCTAGCTTGCAGCCTCGGCTCGTGCATTTACAATCCGAAGGAAATCCCGATTCTGGTCCCACCACCAAATGTCGACAAAAACGGATCAACGAGCGAAACGAATCCTGCAAGTGCTGTTGCGCCAGGGAAACGCAACTGTGGATGCATTGTCAGAATTGTTGGATGCTTCCGGAGCCAGCGTTCGCCGCGACCTGACGCGGCTTGAGCAGCGTGGCTTGGTGCATCGCACGCATGGTGGCGCAAAGCTGGCCGGGCAAACGCAGTATGAACCGTTTCGTTTCGATTCCACATTCCAGGAGCGAGAGGGGCGCTTCGCCGAGGAGAAGCGCCGCATTGGCGTTGCGGCGGCGGAGTTAATCCGTGAGCATGACACCATAGGATTCACGGCTGGAACTACGACCACCCAGGTTGCGCGATGCATCCGCCATCGTACTGGAATTAGCGTCATCACCAACGCCGTGAATATCGGCATGGAATTAAGCAATCAGGCTGCATTGAACGTGACCCTAACTGGAGGCACGATGCGATGGGCTGGTGCGTTCTCTTTGACCGGCCCGACGGCGATGGAGACTCTGAACGGCGTATTTTTCGATAAAGTCTTCATCGGCGCTTGCGGTGTGGATGTGCTACGCGGCGCCACAACCATCGAACCCGACGAAGCCGCGGTATTTCGCGCCATGGTTCGGCAAGCGAAGCAGGTCATCGTGGTAGCGGATTCAAGCAAAGTTGCAATGGTAAGTCCGGCGCTGATTTGTCCTGTCGGTGACATCGACATATTAATCACCGATTCCGGTATTGTCCCCGACGCCCTCGCAGGATTCAAAGCCGATGGTATCGAGGTAATTGCGGTATGAGGCGGTGGCAGACAGACACTTTGCGGACGCGACGTTGGCAGGCTGGCGAAATTCGACCCCTCGCGGAGACGAACCGATGACGTACTCGAGCAAGGTATGGGTGAGCTTTGTCCTCACTCTATTTCTTTGCGCTCTTCCTACGTGGGCTCAAGACTTTTCTGACGTCCAGCCTTCGCCCCAACAAGTCGAATGGCAGGATCTGGAGTTTGGCGTAATCATCCATTTCTCCACCAACACATTTCTCGATCGAGAATGGGGAGACGGCACCGCCGATCCTTCGATCTTCAACCCCACGCGGTTCGATCCCGACCAGTGGATGAAAGCAATTCGCGACTCCGGCGCAAAGTACGTTGTTCTGGTCGCTAAACATCACGATGGGTTCTGCCTCTGGCCCACGGAGCAGACAAGTTACAGCGTCAAATCCAGCCCCTGGCAAAACGGCCATGGCGATGTGGTGGGCGACGTCGCCCGTTCCGCGCGCAAATACGGTCTCAAGTTCGGCGTCTATCTTTCGCCCTGGGACCGCCATGAGCCGAAGTACAAAGACCCAGTCGCGTATGACGCATATTATCAGGCAGAACTTACTGAACTGGCATCGAACTATGGCGAGTTAGTCGAATTCTGGCTTGATGGCGCAGGCAGCGGGGGTCACGTCTATAACTTCGAGAAGATCATCGAAACTCTGCGCACCTACCAGCCCAACACCATCGTCTTTGCCGACACCGGGCTCTTTGAATACGGTGATGCGCGCTGGGTGGGCAACGAGAGCGGCAATGTTCCTTATGAGAATTGGAACGTGATCGATCGTCATGGGTATCTGCGCTGGCGTCCGGTAGAGGCGGATACGCCTCTGCGCAAAGAGCATTGGTTCTGGCATCCCAACGATGAAGCTTCCCTCAAAAGCCTCAGTGAGTTGCTTACAATCTACGACGAGACCGTCGGCCGCGGAGCACAATTAATGCTCGGCCTCGCTCCGGATCGACGTGGTCTCCTCTCCGACAGCGACGTGGCCCGTCTGGAAGAGTTCGGCAAAGCACTGCGGGAACGTTCTGCGCACAATCTCGCTCTCCAGCACGCACCCGCCTCGGCCGATATTACTGCCGCACTGGACGGCGACCCAGACACCTTCTGGACCGCTCCCGCGGACTCTCATCACGCGACTCTCGAAGTCAGCTTCCCCACGCCGATCACTTTCAACCGCGCAATCACGATGGAATGGCTTAACAGTGGCCAGCGCGTTCAGAAATACTCTGTCGACATCTGGAATGGAACCCGCTGGAAAACCGTTGCTTCTGCCGATGCCATCGGCCATAAGAAAATCGACATCTTTCCAGCAGTTACTGCCAACCGGGTCAGGTTGAATATTCTGTCAAGCACCGGCGCCGCAACGATCCGCGAATTCCAACTTTACAACATAGGCGAAATTCCGCAGCCGAAGTAGCGGGAATGAGTAGACCTATTGCGACTCGTTCGTCACTTCAATGGCGCTGACACAGGCGTAATCCTTGTCTGGTACAAAGCTCAGAGAGATCAGACCTGCCGCATTCGGTTCGATGCCGTGGAAGGGGCTCCGGACAGTTCGAACCGCCCGGTCCAGGTTCGCGCAAGCTGGGTCACTCCGAGTCAGCAGGCAGAGAACTACCACGCGGCGATCGATGCAGCTAGGCATGCAAAGACCGCGGTTGTTTTTGCGTGGAGTCGCACGCACCCAGTCTTTGAACTACCCGGCGATCAGGACAAGTTGATTCGCGACGTGGCACAAGCAAATCCGAACACAATTGTTGTTCTCAACATCAGTCAGCCGATCGCGATGCCCTGGTTGAGCCAGGTTAAGGCTGTGCTGCAGATGTGGTGGACCGGCGACAAAGGTGGACCGGCCACGACCAAGCTGTTGCTCGGCAAGGCGATTCCTGGAGGCCGGCTGCCGTTCACATGGCCGAAGCGTCTCGAGGATACTCCAGACGCAGATCCTGCATTTCCAGAACGATCGCGAAATGGTGTGGATGGTAAAACAACCTTCAGTGAAGGAATCCTGGTTGGCTACCGCTGGTTCTATCGTCGAAGCATCGAGCCGCTTTTTCCATTAGGATTCGGATTGTCGTATACCACCTTCACATACTCTGGAATCAAAAGCAGTGCTGCGGCCGATGGCGGGTTTGACGTCGCCCTGAACCTCTCCAACACAGGATCCGTAACTGGCGACGAAGTCGTGCAAGCTTACGTTGAAAAGCCTGCATGCATTACGGCTGGCGTTCAATTTGCCGATCGCATTCTGGCCGGGTTGGAACGAAATCATCTTGCACCGGGTGAGTCGAAGCAGGCGGTCATTCATATAGCGTCACGGCAGCTTGATTACTGGTCGAGCACACAAGATCATTGGGCGGTGCCTGTGGGGGACCGCATAGTCTGGGTGGGCGGATCGTCGCGGGATCGCGGACTTGAAACTCACTTGTTTGTGAAGCCGATGGTGACTCTGTTAAAACATGTTCCGGTCGAGTGACCGACTCGGATTCCCACGCATTCGCCGGCAGGGTTCTTGTCCTCTCCTCACGCTGCGACCGCCATGCAGCACCGGTTGCGACCGGCCTCCTTGGCGGCGTAGAGAGCGGAATCAACTTTGCGAAGGACGTCGTCGGGGGAACTCGAGTTCCAATTTCTGGATGCAAGAACTCCCATGCTCGTGGTTATTTTGATGGACCCACTGGAAGTTTTGACTGGGGCCGATGCAATGACGCCGCGCAATTCATTTGCGCGCTCCATGGCTGTTTCCGCATCGCAGTTTGACAATACCAGCAGAAACTCCTCGCCGCCATATCGGCCAACAGAGTCGTACGGACGCACCGACTCCGTCAACCGTCTCGCCACTTCACGAAGCACCTCATCGCCGACGATGTGGCCATACTTATCGTTTATGTCCTTGAAATGGTCCAGATCAGCCATCAACACGGTAATCGAAGTTCGCTCTCTAGCGGCGCGAGAAAGCTCGCGTGCAAGCACATCCAAAATCGCACCGCGATTCAAGAAGGAGGTAAGGACGTCATGGGTTGCCTGAAATCGCATCTTCTCACGGGCTTCGACGGCAGCTTCTTCAGCACGTTGGCGCTCGATGACTTCAAGTTGAAGTTTCTTGGTACGTTCGTCAACCATGCGAGTGAGTTCATCTGCCTGGGCGCGCAAGCGGCGGGTATTGTAACGAAGCAAGCCAATCACCAGGGCGATGGCAGCCAGAGAACAGAGGCTGTAGAACCACGATGTCTGATAGTAGTGCGGCTTCAGTGTAAAGCTTGAGCTTGCGCCATCCATGTTCCACAACCCATCGTCATTTTCAGCGATTACTTGAAAGCGATACTTTCCCGGATGTAGGTTGTTGTAATAGGCAACGCGACGCGTACCGGCATCAACCCAATCGTGATCGTATCCTTCTAGCCGATACTTGAACCGCACTCGTTCCGGGACCAGCAAGCTGAGTGCCGTGTAATGGAATTCGATCTTGTCCTTGCTTGCCGGAATTTGAATTTCGCCATGGGGCGAGAACTGAAGATCGTCGGCCTCCACGCTCTCGATTGCCACTGGCGGAATGTGACCGTTCTCAAGCAAATTTGTTGGATCAATCCACACAATCCCTGAAACCGTCGTGAACCACAGCTTCCCATCGGGTCCCTTGCATCCCTGTGATCCGATATCCGTCGAGCTTACCTCGCTTGTCTTCATGCCGTCCGTGATTCCAAAAACTGTCGACGGCACGCTGGGAATGCGGCCATTAGCGAAGTCGTCAAGATCCTTTTCTCTGGCCCGATAAATCCCATTCGAAGTGCTGATCCAGAGATTGCCATCTCCGTCGGAAAGCGCTCGGGCAGGGTAAACATCGAATAGGCCGTCCCGCTTCGAGTAGTGCGTCACCTTGCCGTCACCTACCCGGAGGCGAGTCAGCCCGGGAGTCCGTCCGCCCAGCCACAAATTACCGTGTTCGTCGTCTGAGATTGACGTCACCGGAAAATCGATACCGGGCTGTAGCGCCGGGATAGTGCCCGGAGCATACTTGAAGAGACCCTTCTCGGTCCCAAACCAAAGGACGCCCGACGGCTGACGATAGATCGTGAAGGTATAAAGTCCGGGCACAGTGAGTGGAGTGGTTTTTCCGTGAACTGTAAACGGCAGCGCTCTTCCGTCTTTCACGCGAACCACCAACTGCTCGGCGGTTGCTGCAAGCAGCCCTTCGTCGTCTTCGCTCAGTGCCGTGATAAAGAACCGCGTCAGCCGCGGGTCAGATTTGTAGACCGTCATTTTGCCGTTCTTGATCTCGGTCAGCCCGCCGACTGCCCCAATCCACAATCCACCGTCTCTGGCCTCAAAAAGAACCACGCCGCGAATCGACCCCAACCCTGGAATCTCCTTGGTCACGCTCACCACTCGGTCGTTCTCAATCCTCGCCAACCCGGCTGAATAAGCAAGTGTATAGATGCTCCCGTCACGAGCGCTGATCGCTGTAGCTACCTGGTTGTCGGGAAGGCCTTCTTTCACAGTCAGAGTTGTGACTTTCGTGTTGCGGAACCGGTCCAGACCGCTCGCTGTCCCAACCCAGAGGCTTCCCTCCCGGTCCTCAAACAGCGCATGAATCCTATTGTCTGAGAGCCCATCGGAGAATTGAAACGACGAAGCCAGGCCCGCCGTGATCCTCACCAGTCCCGAAGACGGAGTACCTACCCAGAGATTCCGTTGCCTATCTTCGAGAATCTGGCCCGCGCCTCCACGCAAAATACCGAAGGACGTTGGCTCCAGCGAAGCCCCGTCGCTCGCTACTCGAAACAGCCCGTGCGGCGTTCCAACCCAGATCGTGTGGCGGTAGTCCTCGGCGAGAGCCGAGATTTCGCCGCTTGCCTTTGCTTTCAGCGCTGGCCCAACCACCCCGTTGCGATATGCGTACAGATCGTAGACTCCTCCGATCCACACCGTTCCTCTTTCGTCTTCGATGAGCGCATTGATCCATGATGTGTCTGTCTTGGCCAAATGAAGTCCGTCGCGCTCCGCGGTGTAGATGAAGTTATCCGAACCGATAAATACCTTGCGTTCACGGCTCTCGAAGATCTCGCGAATATCGCCGTCGGGCAGCCGCGCGGCGGGCAGATAGTCAGAAAACTCTCCGTCCTTGTAGATCACGGTTCTCGACGTGGTCCTGATCAGCAGGTCGCCATCCGCACCCATCGCGATGGCCCTCACCGGCTCACTGCCTATCACCTCGTCCATCAGGATGAATCGAACCCCGTCGAATCGGACCAGACCGGCAGAGGTGCGCAGCCACAGGTAGCCGTCGCGCGATTGGAGGATCTGATAGACCGCCTCTCCAGGAAGGCCCCTTTGCGAGGTCCACGTCTCGTGGAAATACTGATCGACGTTTCTGTTCGGATTGAGTCCGAGAGCCGGTACAGCGGCGAAAATTGACGCAGCGAGTGACGCGAGACCAATGCGGCAAGCCGTCCAGAGCGCGGCTCGGACGGTCAATGAATCCTTACTCGAACTCCGTGAGAGACGACTCGCTTCCATCCCGTCTCCATCTTCTTCAATGCGAGCGAGCTTCTCTACCTTGGAATCCGCGATCGGCGATAGTGGTTTCACCGTACTCATATCTCGCGGCCAGGTATCCCGACTCTTCCGCCTCCTCCGCACGCTAGGATTTTCAATTCAACTATCGGCAGGTGTGCCCTCGTATTCAACCGAATTTGAAAAAGGCGTAGGAGTTCCGCTCAATCGCTTGAATATGACCCTGCGATGCTTCAGTTGCATGTGACATGGATCACGATCGGTGTTGATGCGAACGATACCGCCTTCCCTCTCGGAACTCAGTGACTCTTAACTAGTAACGACCTATGCGCTGATTTCGACCCTCTGCATCCCTATCAGGAAATATTGCGACGACACTGTACGAATCCCTCACATCTGCCGATATTGTGTTTTGGCAGTAAGTGACCCAAAGAGGGTGGCTGCAAGACCACTTTCCTGTCATTTACAGCCGGAGCCGGATGTACGAGCGTAAAGATAGGTGTACGACATGCAAGTTGATCCACTCCTGTGCTCTATCTACCGGAATCTGCCAAAACTCCCTTCTAATGTCATTTCTACACAGCACTTCGCACAACGGGTATGGATACTGGCCGGGATTGCCCTGTTTGCCTTCCCCGGTCTTCCTGCACGCTCTCAGCAGCCCCCTGACCTCACTCAGAAGAGCATCGAAGACCTGATGAAGACCAAAATCAGTTCAGTGAGCAAGAAAGAAGAGCAGTTGCTTGATACTCCCGCCGCAGTGTACGTGGTGACTCGCGAGGAGATTCGTTCTGCGGGCGCCCGCAATGTTCCCGACGCACTGCGCCTGGTTCCGGGGATGGACGTGAACCGTATTAACGCGAGTGTGTTCGATGTGGGGATTCGCGGATTCGACGAGCGCTTCAGCAACAAGATGCTGGTGATGATCGACGGCAGGAGCTTATATTCACCCATCTTCGGCGGAATCTACTGGGACAGCATCAGCCTGAGTATGGATGACATCGACCGGATTGAAGTCATTCGCGGGCCGGGTGGATCGCTGTGGGGAACCAATGCGGTGAATGGCACGGTGAATATCATCACTCGGTCTTCGCAAGCGACACAAGGTGTGCTGCTTCGCGAGCTGTCGTCAAGCGACATACCCATGTCAATGGTGGCACGCTACGGAGGTCAGGTAGGGAAAATTGGCACATACCGAATCTTTTCAAAGTACCAAGACTCATTTGGGAACCAAGATGCGACGGGGCAATGGGCGGGCGATGCGTGGCATTTACTACATGGCGGATTTCGTTCGGACTTAAAACTACGACAACGTGACGTGCTGATGCTGGAAGGCAACATTTACTCCGGAAGCTTTGGCGAACCGCTGAACGTGCCCATCTTTGTTGCTCCGTTTGCCGTGACGGTTGGAGGCATCAACTCTGTGACTGGCGGTTCTGTGATGGGACGCTGGACGCACAGTTATGTCGGCGGCCAACAAACCCAGGCGCAGATTTACTACGCAATCGAAGACCGCAATGCAACGGAGCGTCCGGACAACCTGGATACGGTGGATGTCGACCTGCAGCACCACTTTCACGTCGGTTCCAGGCAGGACATTGTGGGCGGGGCCGGATACCGCTATTCGAAGTTTTACGCTCCTGCCACGCGATCTTTGACGATCACCCCTGCACATCAGGACTACCCGCTATACAGTGCGTTCATCCAGGACGAGATTGCGTTGGTTCCAAGGAAGTTTTCTCTTACCGCAGGCGGTAAGACCGAGCACAATCGTTTCACGAGTTTTGACTTCCAGCCGAGTTTGCGCTTGAACTGGAGACCGAGCGACAAGACCGCTGTGTGGGCCTCCGCAACACAAGCAGTGAAGATTCCGAATTTTCTTAACACATCTATGTACCGCCTTATAAGCGTAGGTCTGGGCGCCGACGGCATTGACGCTTCGACATTGGTGGGAAACCCGAATTATAAAGACGAACATCTGTTGGCTTACGAGAGTGGCTATCGACTGCAACTGAAGCGCATGTCGATTGATGCGACAGGATTTGTAAACAATTACAGCCACGTTGAAACCAACGAGAGTCTTGCGCCGACAGCACGCGCAGGGTACACGGAGTATCCGGCGCAGTGGGCCAACAACCTCTTTGGCAAGAGCTTTGGCGCTGAGGCTGCGGCCACCTGGAATGTGATTCCACGCTGGAAGATGACGGCCTCATACTCATGGCTGAAGTTGGAGACAAAGGCAAACTCGCAGAGCAACGATACAAGCTCAGCAATCGGATTTAATACCGGTACGCCGACGAACCACTACGGAGTGCGCTCATCCTACGCGCTCCGGAGGAACCTGGACTTCAATGCCCTGGCACAATATACCGGACCATTACCCTCAGGCCTTGGCGGGAACACCGCACCCGCACTGCCATCGTACTGTCGCGTGGACGGCAATTTGCAATGGCATGTTGGGGATTACGTCCGCTTAGACATGGGCGGACAGAACCTGCTCTCGCCTCGTATGGAGGAATACAACGCCGGAGATGGAGCCATCCCGACAATGGCCCCGCGCAACATATTCGGAAGGATTACATACGTTTTCTAAGGCCGGTGGGGATGTGAACGCGGCAAATTGGCCGGCGCAGTGCTATCGCAAGGATTGTTCAGAAGTGCAGACGGAGAAAAGGTAGTGAGTTCTAAAACCAATGCGAGCGCGAGACAGAGACCCAGCAAAGCGTGCAACTGGTCCTCCCCGCACGCGCGGGTTAGCTTCTTTGCTTTTCGAATTGTGTTGCTGTTCGTCGTCGTATTTCGTTTGGCGACCTCGGGAAAGACCTGGTCCCAGCCGGCGAGCGACGAATATCGCGTGAAGGCGGCGTTCTTATTTCATTTCGCGCAGCTTGTGGAGTGGCCCGCCGATGCTTTTGACGGCGACGGCAGCCCGCTAGTCCTGTGCACCTTGGAAGACGATGCGTTCTACGACGAATTGGAAAACACAGTTCAGGGAAAGCAGATCGGATCGCGAACCATTCGCGTTCGACATGTTCATCTTGCCCAGGCCGCCCGTGGCTGTAACCTGCTCTTCATTGGCAGGAGCGACAGCAAGAATCTCTCTCTTTCCGCTCTTCGAAACCTGCCGGTTCTCACGGTCGGAGAGACAGATGATTTTTTGAGTTCCGGCGGAATGATCCGCTTCCGCTTCGAGCAAGATAAGATCCGCTTCGACATCAACGGCGCAGCCGCCGACTCGTCTCATCTCAAAATAAGCTCACGGCTTTTGCTTCTTGCCACGTCAGTGACTCGAAGCGGCGCCATGGAACAGGGAAGGTAGAGCCATGCGCATTCGGGACTTCTCCATTCGATTCAATCTGGCTCTGCTGATTCTCTCCACCAGTGCACTGGCGGTTTTGCTGGCTTCCTTTGGTTTCGCCATCTATGAACGCCAGAGCTATCGCGCCAGTGCCGTGCGTGAACTCGCCGCTCTGGCCGATACCCTCGGCGCAAATACTGCTGCTTCGCTTGCCTTTGACGACAAGAAAACCGCTGAAGAGATGCTGGGAGCGTTGGCCACCGAACCCCATGTCCTTGTCGCTCGCCTCTACGATAGCCGGGGGAGCATTTTCGCGGAGTTCCGCAGGTCCGGCGGTCCTCCCGTTCCTGTTCGTTCCGGGTGGCGCCCGGATGGGGAGTACTTCGATGGCGAGTTCCTCACTCTCTCCCGAGGTGTCGTTCTCAATGGAGAACGCACCGGCTCGATCGCCCTGGTCTTCGATCTCCGCGATTTCCGTTCGCGCCTTCTAGAATACGCAAAAATTGCGACGCTCGTGTTTGTTCTTTCTGTTCTGATTACATTCCTGGCCTCTTTGCGTCTCGCTGGTTCCGTCGGGAATCCGCTAGTGGAACTGGCAGATGTCGCTCGCCACATTTCCGCTGAAAAGGACTACTCGATACGCGCTCGAATCCGGGCCGGTGGAGAAACCGGTCTTCTCGTCAATTCCTTCAACGAGATGCTCTCCCAGATCCAATCGCGCGAATCGGCGCTCAACCAGGCTCTCGGTTCACTGAAGGAGAGTGAGGAGCGTTACGCCCTCGCTGCTCGAGGCGCGAATGACGGCCTCTGGGACTGGAATCTCGCTACGGACGAAATCTACTTCTCTCCCCGGTGGAACCATATGCTTGGCTATCCGGCGAGCGAAACCTGGTCCGGTCCCGATGAATGGTTCAGTCACATTCACCACGATGACCGGGAACAGGTTCGCGCCGGGATTGCTGCGCATTGCGAAGGAAAGACTCCTGAGTTCGTGAGCGAGTATCGTATGCGCCACAAGTCCGCCGGCTATATCTGGACCCTCAGCCGCGGCATCGCGGTTCGAGACGAATCCGGCAAGGCTCTTCGCATGGCGGGCTCACAGACTGATATCACGGAAAGCAAAAGTGCGGATCCGCTAACCCATCTACCCAACCGCCTGTACTTCATCGATCTGCTTGAGTCCGCAATCGAAACCGCCCGCCAACAAGACACCCATTTCGCAGTTCTGTTTGTTGACCTGGACCAATTCAAAATGGTCAACGATAGTCTTGGGCACATTGCCGGCGATGAGTTGCTCATTGACGTAGCCGGGCGCTTGCGCACCAGCATCCGCGGCGGTTTCCGATCTGGCGCCCCGACTCAGTCTGTTGTCGCGCGCATCGGCGGAGATGAGTTCGCAGTCCTTATCGGCCATATCCTGCACGATTCCGACGCTTCGATTGTCGCGGAACGAATCCTCGAAAGACTCAGCGAGCCTTTTGAATTCGAAGGTCGCAGTGTGTTTGTCTCTGCCAGCATCGGGATTGCCCTCAGTTCCACCGGCGACACAGCAGAAGAGCTTCTTCGTAATGCCGACACTGCTATGTATCGCGCCAAGACCAACGGCAGAGCACGCTCCGAGTTCTTCAACGAGGGGATGCGCGCAAGGGTCGTCAGCCGTTTCGAGGTCGAGAACGGCTTGCGCAAGGCTATCGAGGAGCGGCAACTTGTCGTCTACTACCAGCCGATCGTATCGCCTGGTGACAGCAACATTCGAGGTTTCGAGGCACTGGTTCGCTGGAACCACCCTGAGCGGGGACTTATTCAACCAGGTGAGTTCATTCCCATCGCAGAAGAAAGCGATATCATCGTTCTACTCGGCCGTTGGGTCCTGCGCGAATCTTGCCGGCAGATGGCGGAATGGCAAAGGACCTTCCCGCCTCTTCGCTCACTCACGG
>JBEKPF010000008.1:0-104561 GCA_049521035.1 Occallatibacter sp.
CCCTGAAAATGCAAATGGGCCAAGTTCTATGACCGCCTATTTGCCCGACCCCTCTGTCAAAGTCACAATCCGGTCCACACCCGGCACAGTGAAGTTCTCCACCTTGCCGCTGGGCCAATGCACTTCGATTGCGTCTACAGTCGTTGCCAGTCCCAATCCAAAATGGGGCCTCGGATCATTGGTTGAGAGATAACTCCCGCCGCTCAACACATCACCGCGCTGCTTCATCCCGTTCGCGGTGACGTACACCGTAGCTCCCACCGCATCCCGCGGGCTTTTTGGCCCGCCAACCAGCTTTAGTTCAAGCCAATGATTTTTGTTTGGGTCCACGTTTCGAAGTAACACTGGATGCCCGTCGACCACGTTGATGACCGCATCCAACTTGCCGTCGTTGAACAAATCGCCCACAGCCATCCCGCGCCCGGCAATCACGTCCGCCAATCCGGTACCTTCCACCGCCGGCACATTCTCAAACTTCTTGCCTCCGATGTTGTGAAACAGCATCGGCCGTTCCTTCCAACTCGTTCCCCAGTTGTATTTGTCCGCCTCCGGGTACACGTGTCCGTCTGCCATCAGCAGATCCTTCCAGCCATCGTTGTCATAGTCCAAAAATGCATCGCCCCAGCTCAGGAAAGGAACAGTAATCTCGCCCAGCCCCACGTGGTAACTGACATCGGTAAAATTCGCGTCGCCCTCGTTGTGATAGAGCGGCTTGTAGTCATCGGAAAACGTAGTGTTGAATATGTCGAGTTGCCCGTTGTTTTCGTAATCGCCCACCGCGATTCCCATTGAAGCCGTTTCACGCCCTGCCTCATTCAGCGCAAATCCTGAGGCATAGCTCAGGTCCTCGAATGTTCCATCGCCCTTGTTCAGATAGAGATAATTTGGCGTTGAATCGTTGCCCACCAGCAGATCCAGCTTTCCGTCGTTGTTGATATCTACAAATAACGCGCCCAGCCCGTAGTACCCCGCATGGTCGGCCACTCCCGCCTTGTCACTCACGTCCGTGAAAGTTCCGTCGCCGTCGTTATGAAACAAGTGATCCGGCTCGCCCTTCAATCCCCGCGGCCCGCACGCCACCTGTTCGCCTCGGAAGGTGCAAAACGCATTGTTGCCTCCGCCCTCTTTGCTGTTGGGCAGGTTGCTCCAGTCCCAGTGCAGATAACCCGCGACAAACAGATCCAGACGTCCGTCTCCATCGTAGTCGCCCCACGTTGCTCCGCTCGACCAGTTGCCCAGCTGCACACCCGCTTTTTCCGCCACGTCGGAAAACGTTCCGTTGTGGTTGTTGTGATACAGCCGGTTCTTTCCCACATTCGACACAAAAATATCTGGCCATCCATCGTTGTCGAAGTCGGCAATCGCTACGCCCGTACCCCAGCGGTCGTTGGTCACGCCTGCCTGTGCAGCTACATCAGTAAACGTCCCGTCGTGGTTGTTGCGGAACAGTGCTGCGTGCGGAGGCGTCTCCTTGCCAGTCAGTGCATCCACCGTGGAACCGTTGACCATGTAGATCGATAACCATCCGCTATGGTCGTAGTCGATCAGCCCCACACCTGAGCCCTTCGTCTCGACGATGTAGTTTTTCTGCGGCGTTCCCATCTTGTGCGTCCAGTGCGTCAGTCCCGCCTTTTCCGAGTCGTCGATAAAGACGATCGGCCCACTCTTTACGAAGCCGCCCTCGGTAATCGGCCGGTGCTGCGCGTCAAGCTGGATCGGGTGTGGCGCCCCCGTTTCCTGCCCGCTTGAAGCTGCCGGTTGCGCACCTTCAGATGGTCTTTCGGTTTGCTGTCCAGGGGGAAGAGCACCGGGACCTGTAGCTTGTGCAATAAGAAGAGCGGGAATTCCCGCCGCCAGCAGTCCAAGGAAGGTGGTCGTTCGAAGTGCCTGAAACATAGGCAGCTAGTATACGGGCCAAGGTGGGTTCAAGTATCGACCGAAAGGTTGAGCGCTCAGCAGTCCCACGCGCCTCCTACAAGCCGCGATCTAAACCAGTCAGCTTTTAGCTACTCACATTCCTCAATGCGGTAAACGGAACGACCACCGCGCGCCTGTGGAACTGAGTGATTCGCGCTTGGCAAGCCAGGTCCGCGATCACCGCACTCGATAAGACATCCAGCATCGCCTCCTGTGCTCTCACCCAGACCGGATGCGCCGGGCACCGTTTTGCTCTGCCGCACGCTCGCTCGGAGAGCAGACACACATTCAGGCACAGTGGTCCGTCGATCGCTTCGATCACCTCCCGCATCGAAGCCTGCCGGCCCGCTGGTAATATCTCAAACCCTCCCGACTGTCCTCGTTGTGACGCAATCAGCTTGGCGTGCGACAGGGCCTGAAGCACCTTGGACAGAAAGCTCTCAGGAGCCCCGGTGGCCTCTGCCAGCGCAGGCAGCAATGCGCGCTCATGCACGGGCAGCGTCGCCAGGTGAACCATTACGCGGACGGCGTAGTCGGCGGCTCGCGTCAGTTGCATCGACGAATTGGTTTGCTTCATCGGGTAGTCCTGTCGAATAAAAATGGTATCCCGCCAGCAGAGTAGCTGAGTGTGTCACGGACATTTGTGTTTTCCATCACAGACCGCCGTTCGCCTCGGAAGTTAACTTTTCTTTTCAAATTGAAATTGGAGAAAAATAGTCCAAAATGCCTCCGTTTTCCTCGCTCCATCCCCAGCTTTGCCGGGAGATCGAAAGGAACCCCTAAAGCGCTATGCATCTTTTTCCCGCTGTCGACCCAATTCCTCTGCCGGCTCCGATATGGCTGTTCAAGCTGCTCCATATCGTCACGCTGGCACTGCACTTTGTCGCCGTGGAAATGCTCCTGGGCGGACTGCTTTTCGCCGTCTTGCTCAGCCTCTTCCGCGGCTCGCCGGCCTCCATGGTCACGGCTCGAGCGCTGGCTCGCCGTCTCACCGTTGTCATGACCTTCGTCATAAATCTGGGCGTTCCGCCACTCCTGTTTGCCCAGGTGCTCTATGGCCGCGCGCTCTACACATCGAGCGTCCTCATCGGGATTTACTGGATCTCCATCATCGGCATCCTCATGCTGGCTTATTGGCTGCTCTATCGCTTCTCGGCGCGGCTCGAAGAGGGAAAATCCGCATGGTGGGTAGGCCTAATCGCATGGTTACTCGCTGGCAGTGTGGCCCGCCTGCTCTCCACTAACATGACGCTGATGCTGCGCCCTGAGGTGTGGCGCGATATGTATTCTGCCTCGTCGATGGGAGCCTATCTGCCCACCGGCGATCCTACACTCACACCGCGCTGGCTGCTCATGATCGCCGGGGGTCTCTTCATTGCCGGACTCTGGCTCATTTATCTCTCCGCCCGCAGTACCTTCACCGCGGATGAAAAGCAATTCCTCGCTGGCCTCGGCGGCAAGGTAGCCGCGCTCTTCGGTCTTGTCTATCTCGCCGCCGGATTCTGGGCCTTCTCTGTTCAGCCCGATGCCGTCAAGGCCGGGCTTGCCGCGCATCCCCTCTACAAATTCGCCGGGTTCGCAGGCTACGGATGGGGAGTGCTGGTACTCGTCGCCGTCCTACTGGCCGCCTTTGCCGGGTTCGCCAAAATCTCCGCAGGCCGGTCGGGACTGTTGGCCTGGTCCGCCGTTCTGCTCGCCGTGCTTATCGAAATCACCTTTACCGTCTATCGCGACGGAGTGCGCGACCTGACCCTTCTGAGCAAAGGCTATGACGTGTGGGATCGCGTCGTGGTCACGAACTGGTCCGTCGTCGGACTTTTCCTGGTCCTCTTTGTAGCGGGTCTGGGTGTTGTCGGATGGCTCGTGTCCGTCGTGGCGCGCGCACAGAAAACCATGGAGGCGGCTTCACTATGAGCGATCAGATTGTCACGGGCGAGCACATTGACCTCATTGACTCGGAACATTTACAGCGGGTTGTCAAGGAACCTCTTGATCCCGGCGAAGCCCTCACCCGTCGCTTCTTTCTCGCTGCCGGTGGTGCCGCGGGCCTGCTATACACCGCGGCGCTGGCTTATCCCATCTATCGCTATCTCGCTTCACCCGAGGAGATGGCGCTGAACGGACCAGCCATCACTGAGGTCACACTCAAGGACGCGCAAAAGCTGGTCGCCGGTTCGGTAGTAATGTTTAAATTTGGCACCGCTCCGGCCATGCTCATCCATCACCAGGACGGCCGTTGGATCGCCTTGACCGCAGTCTGCACGCATTTGGGTTGCACCGTGCAATATGAGCCCCAAGCCGACCGCATTCACTGCGCTTGTCACGGCGGCGTCTATAACGCCTACACCGGAGCCAACGTCAGCGGACCGCCGCCCAAGCCACTTAAGCTCTTCAAAGTTGCCGTCAGCGAGACTGGCGTCGTAGTTTCCCGTTCGTGAAGCATCGGGCTTGCTGTCATCTGTAACCTGTCATCTGCCACCTGCAAAAGGAACTGAGCATGACTACTGAAACCATCGCCGCTCCAAAGACCGCAGCCGCCAAAATCTACGATTGGGTCGACGAGCGTCTCGGGCTCTCGGAGTTGGCCGCCTTCGCGCGCCACAAGACCGTCCCCGTTCACTCCCAGTCCTTCTGGTATTACTGGGGTGGAATCTCGCTGTTCCTTTTCCTCGTCCAGTGCTTCACCGGTGTTCTGCTACTGGTCTATTACCGGCCCGGCGTTGAAGCCTTCGAGTCAGTTCGCCAGATCACCTTCGTCATGCACTTCGGGTGGCTCATCCGGTCGGCGCACGCCTGGTCCGCCAACCTCATGATCTTCGCTATCCTGGTGCACATGTTCTCGGTCTACTTTATGAAGGCCTACCGCAAACCGCGTGAACTGGGCTGGCTTAGCGGCATGGCCCTGCTTGGCATCGCATCGGTCTTTGGCTTCTCCGGGTATCTGTTGCCCATGGACGAGCTCAGCTACTTCGCCACTAAGGTCGGCCTCGAAATCCCTGCCGCCATTCCGTCGATCGGCCCCGCCATCGCCAACATGTTGCGCGGTGGTCCTGAAGTCAGCGAGTTCACCGTGCAGCGCTTCTTTGCCCTGCACGTTGTCGTGTTGCCGGCCTTGTTTCTGCCGCTGCTCGGCTTCCACCTCTGGCTGGTGCAGCGCCACGGCAATGCAGTACCGCCCAGCGAGGAGGCCAAGCCCACAACCGAGCGCAAAAACATGCCTTTCATGCCTAACTTCCTGCGCAAGGACTTGGCCATGTGGCTCATCTCGCTCAATGTGCTCGCCCTCTTGGCCTCGGTCTTTCCCTGGGCCCTCGGCAAGCAGTTCGACCTGAATTCGACTACGCCCGTTCCCGCTCCGGCAGGCATTCATCCCGAGTGGTACTTCATGAGCCCTTTTGAAATGCTCAAGCTGCTGGGCAATGTTCTTCCCGGCGAGTCCGGAGAAATCGCAGGAATTCTGCTTTTCAGCTTGGGTATCGCACTCTGGGTTCTCATTCCTTTCTACGACATCAAGAAAGAATCCGGTCAACGCGCCCGCGCTGCGCATTACTTCGGCCTGTTGGCGGTCTTCGCGCTGCTGGCCACCACTGTCATCGGCTATTGGACCATCCGGTAAGGAAGAGACAGCATGAATTATCCTTTTTGGAATATCCCTTATCTCGGCTCGGGCTGGGTGATCGGCATCATCGCCATCTTCCACGTCATGATCTCGCAGTTCGCCGTGGGCGGCGGCTTTTATCTACCACTCGCCGAGCGCAAAGCCCTGCGCATGACTGACCCCGATATGCGCGCTGAATGGCTCGCTCAGCTCGTCAAGCACTCAAAGTTCTTCCTGCTACTGACTGGCGTCTTTGGCACCGTTTCCGGCGTAGGCATCTGGTTCGCGATCGGCCTCACTCATCCTGAAGCCACCAGCACGCTCATTCACAACTTCGTCTTTGGCTGGGCTATCGAGTGGGTCTTCTTCATGGTCGAGCTCATCACCGCTGCCGTCTATTACTACACTTGGAACAAGATCGACGAGAACCTGCATCTTGTTGTCGGCTGGGTCTACGCCGGTGCTTCGATCTGCACCCTCATCATCATCAACGGCATTCTCACTTTCATGCTCACCCCCGGAGACACCTGGCTTGCCATTGCCGGAACTGGCCACGAAGCCAGCAAGTTCTGGAACGCTTTTTTCAATCCCACTTACTGGCCCAGCCTCTTTCTGCGCATCTGCGTTTGCACTTCGCTGGCCGGCATATGGGCGCTCATCACCGCTAGCCGTATCGACGGCGAAAAGTGCCCCGGCCTCAAGGCCAGCAAGGTCAAGTGGAGCGTCAAGTGGCTTCTCCCCTCCTTCGTCGCCATGCCCTTCCTCATGATTTGGTATTACATGATGGTCCCCGCCTCGCAGCAGGCTCTGCTGGCTCTGGGCATTGACACCATCAACGCCGGAACATTCTCCGCCGTTACTCGCATGGCGCTCGTCATCATCGTTACCTCGGCCACCATCGTGGGTGTCGCCTACTATCTCGCCTATCGCAACCCGGTCGACTTCAATTTCTCCCACGCCGTCGCTGTGCTCCTCCTCGCGCTCATGGCCACAGGCGCCGGCGAATACTCGCGCGAAATGCTTCGCAAACCCTACGTCATCGGCCGCTGGATGTATTCGAACGGTGTCCGTGTCCCATCCGTCGCGCGCATCAACCAGCAAGGCTATCTGTCTCACTCCGAGTGGGTCTGGCACGCGCCCGGAGACACCGCACCGGCCTCAACCTACTCGCGCGGCGAAGCGATCTTCCGCGGCGAATGCGGCTCCTGCCATACGCTGAACGGCTACCGCCCTCTGGCTCAACTCCTCGCCGGCCGCGACCGCGCCAACATCAGCAACTTCATTCAAATGCTTCACGAGGATAAGGCCGATTCACCATATCACCGCTTCATGCCCCCCATGGTCGGCACACAGCAGGACATCGACGATCTGGCAAACTACCTCAATGCCCAGGTGAATCCAGTGGCCGCAAAGCCGGTGCTGACCGCGCAGAAATAGTCTCTTCCAGCAGCCCTCCCTCACTGACAAAGGCCCGCGTTACGCGGGCCTTGCTCTTTTTTGAGAATGTGAAGCCGCTTCTCCTGATCGAATGAACACCCACGACTGGAATTTGCGACCGGCTGCTTCTACCTGCATCTGAAGAGTAGATCAACATCATGAAAGAACTGCAACCGTCCATCCTTCAATGCATAGGCAACACCTCTCTGCTGGCGTTGCGCAACATCGTGCCCACGAATGGCGCCAGCATCCTGCTCAAGCTCGAGAGTGAAAACCCAACAGGTAGTATGAAGGACCGCATGGCGCTTGCCATGATCGAAGCCGCGGAGGCTGACGGGCGTCTCACCGCGGAGGGCCCCGTGGTTGAATACACTGGCGGCAGCACCGGTGTGTCCCTGGCTCTCGTTTGCGCGGTGAAGGGATACCCCCTGCATCTCGTCACGTCCGACGCTTTCGCTCGCGAAAAACTCCAGCACATGAAAATCCTGGGAGCCAATCTTCAAATCGTTCCCAGCGAGAGTGGCCGCATGACGGAGAAGCTGACCCGCAACATGATTGAAGCAGCTCGCATTGTCGCCGTGGAAACTGGAGCCTTCTGGACCGATCAGATGAATAACACGGACCAACTCGCGGCCTATCATCAACTCGCCGACGAGATTTGGGATCAGACTGATGGCAACATCGATGGCTTCGTACAAAGTGTGGGAACCGCAGCATCGTTGCGTGGTACCGGTGAAGCCCTGCGCAGCCATAACAACCAAGTCAAGCTCGTAGCCGTCGAGCCCGCCGAATCCCCGGTATTATCCGGCGGCCAATCAGGCGCTCACAAGATCGATGGCATCGGAGCGGGTTACGTTGTGCCGCTCTGGCACCCCGGCATTGCTGATCAGATTGAACAGGTCTCCACGGAACAAGCCGTAGCAATGACTTTGCGGCTGGCAAAGGAGGAAGGCGTATTTGCGGGAACCTCCACTGGCGCCAACGTGATTGCCGCTCTGCGATTGGCGGAGCAGCTCGGCTCCGGTGCAACCATAGTGACCATCATGTGCGATACCGGGATGAAATATCTCAGCAAGTGATGTCGCCCGCTACTCTTCCCCAATTTCGTAAGGAATCCCAAACCGCCCAATCTGAATCATCGCCTTATCCTTCGGTGGCCAGATCCTCAGGCTCGTCACGCGGTTCGACCCGGCAATCAGATGTGCCTTTGTCGTTCCCACCAGTGCACCTGTCGTGGCCACATGGAAATGCACGGTCAACACTTCGTTTTCCTGTGCCCGAGTCCATCCGAAGATGTATTCACCCGGCTTCAATGCAATCCCGCCGATCCGTATCGGAACCTGCACCAACAGGTAATGCGAGTACTTGCCATCTGCCGAATACCCGGCTGTCAGCAGCACCACTCCGGCAATGAAATGCCCTTTGCTGTTGACGATTCCCGACGCAGTGCGCATTTCCGTTTCAATATGTTCCTTCTCCACTGGCGCCCGGGCCGGCAACACCGATGCCAGTTCCGCATCGGTAGCTTGCCGCCATGCAGTTTTCTGCGCCTGAGCAAGAGACGAGAGCATCAACAAAACAATCCCAAGTCCAACAAACAATCTCATGGTCTTGGCTTTCTCAAGGATTCCAGCGGAACAATGCCACGTTGAATTGCCGCCGTCGCCGCCTGTGTCCTGTCGGTCACACCAAGCTTGCCCAGCAAACTGTTGATGTGGGTTTTGACAGTAGCTTCTGAAATCTCCAGTTCGGTTCCAATCTCTTTGTTGCTCTTGCCGTGCACAATCTGTTCCAGCACGTCGAACTCGCGCGGCGTCAGTTCCTCGGTGCCCATGCGCTCGGCCAGCTTCTCGGCAATCGCCGGAGGAATATGCGATTTTCCGGAATGAACTGCCCGGATGGTCGCAATCAGTTCCTCACTCGTCATGCCTTTCAGCAGATAGGCGCGCGCGCCCGCCTGCAGTGCGCGATAGATATCTTCGTCGCCGTCATAAGTCGTCAGCACAATGAACCGCGCCTGTGGCGTCTCCATCCGCAACCGCTCAATCACGTCCACTCCGCCCATCCGGGGTAGACGCAGATCCATCAGCGTAATGTCTGGCTGGCATTTGCGAAATTGCGTGATCGCTTCCACGCCGTCGGCTGCCTCGCCCACTACCTCGAGGCCCTCCGCCACATTAAGCAGCGCCACCAGTCCCTGTCTCACTACGTGATGGTCCTCAACAACCATCACGCGAATTGACTCTCCCTCAGCTTTGTTCGTCACTAATGCTCCTTCGGTTCTCTCGCGCCGCCGCGGCTCGAAGTCTTATGGTTGTGCCTGATCCAGACTCGCTCGTTACCTCGAGTGTTCCGCCAATGGCGGCGGCCCGTTCCTGCATTCCGGTTAGCCCATAATGCCCCGGTGTGGCCGCAGTGTCCGCAAATCCTCGCCCATCATCGCGTACTTCCAACGAAATTGCAGCGGGTCCATACTCTAATTGGACAAACAGATGTTTCGCACCTGCATGCTTCTTCACATTATGGATGGCCTCCTGTGCGACGCGCAGAATTTCACGCTCTGTTCCCGGCGGCAGCGTCCTGTATGCGCCGAAGATGCTGAACCGTGCCTCTAGGCCATGCCCGTCCTCAGCCTCCACCATCCGTCGCAACTGCACCGGCAGCGTTGACTCGCCAGAGTCCTGCGAGCGCAGAGCCCAGATCGATTGCCGCGCATCCGCCAGACCCTCGCGTACGAAGCCTCGAGTTAAATCCAGGTGCTTCGCTGCTGCTTCCGTCTTGCTCAGTCGGAGCAATTCCGCCAGCACTTCCAACTGCACGCTGATCCCCACGTAGCCCTGCGCCAGCGTATCGTGAATCTCGCGCGCAATGCGGTTCCGTTCTCCCAGCACTGCATTGAACTCCCGCTCCGCCCTTACCAGCCGCCGCTTCTGCAGTAGCACCACCATGCCCACCATCGACGCGAACACCAGCGAATAAAACCAGATTGTCTGGTAAAAATGCGGCTGCAGTTCAAAAGCAAGCGCCGCCCCCTCCCTGTTCCACAATCCATCGTTATTTGCCGCCTGCACCCTAAAGGTGTAGCGCCCCGGCGGAATGTTTGTGTAATAAGCTGAGCGCCGCATTCCGGCCTCGGTCCAGCTCCGGTCGAAGCCCTCCAGCATATACCGATAGCGCACCTTCTGCGGCGCAACAAAGCTCAGCCCCGCGTAATCAAACTCGAAATGGACGTGTCCTGATTCAACCTTCAACCAGGGCCCTGCCCCGCGCAGTGGCACATCGTCCACCACAAACCGCTCCAGCGCCACCGGCGGCGGAACCGTGTTGACAGGGAAGTGCATGGGGTCCACCTCCACAACTCCCTTGGGAGTGGCAAACCACAAGTGTCCGTCCCGCGCACGCCACGCTGAGGGGTGGCTATTGGTAGCTGTCTCGCGGCTCCGTAGCCCATCGGCGGCTCCAAACTCAATCCAATGCGAACAATCCGTCGCTGGCATTCCACTGCCCATTCCGTTGCAGTCGCATCGCGCAATTCCGTTTCCCGTTGCAAACCACAAGTGTCCCGCGCCGTCATCCAGGATCGCGTGAATCGTCGTCTGCTCCAGGCCATCGCCTTTCGTCGCGGAGAATCTCTTCCCATCCCACACATTCCATCCATGGTCCTGCGTCCCGATCAGCAGCGTTCCGTCACTGCGCGCCAGCAGCGCCGTAATCACGTTGCTCGACAGTCCATCCGCGGTCGTGTAGTTCTGAATCTTCCCTCCGTGCAATCGCGATAAGCCGGCAAACGTGGCTACCCAAAGGTCGCCGTACTTATCTCGCGCCATCGCGCCCACAAGGTCGCTGCCCAGTCCGTCGGCCTGCGTAAAAATCTGCATGTGTGCACCGGAAAGCGTTGCCCCTTTGCTGTCAGCCTGGAACGTTAAGTGCGCCAGCCCGCGCCGTGTCCCAATCCATACCGAACCGGCCGCATCCGCCAACAGCGACCGAATGAAGTCATCTGGCAACCCATCCGCCGAGGTAAACGCATCCACCGCGCTTCCGCGAATCCGATTCAGCCCGTCCGGCGTGCCCACCCAAAGATTGCCGTTTGGCGCCGCGGCCAATGACAGGATCACGTCGCTCAACAGCACATCGCGCACCGCGAAGGCGCTCGCCGCGCCCGGCACCGCTCCATTGTGCGGTAGAACATTCAGCCCTCCATCGCTCGTTCCCACAAACAGACGCCCCGTGCGGTCTTCCACCACGGTAGTCGTCGCATCGGAAGTAAGTCCTTCATGCGCTCCGATGCTTCGGAATCGTTGGTCGCGCAGGATGTGCAGCCCCCCCGCCTCCGTGCCCGCCCACAGATCACCCTCGTGGTCTTCCATCAGGGCCAGCACGCTCGCTCTCGCCAGCGGATCTGTCACTGGCAGCAATTCCACTTTGCCCGCAAACCACCGCGCCAGTCCGCCGTTCGTGCCGACCCACAAACTCCCCTCGCGGTCCGCGAAAACAATTTGAATACGGCTCCCAGGGAGCTCATGGCCTACGGCTAAGTGTGCAACCACCTTTACCCCGCGCATCACCTGTAACGCGCTCTTGTTAGCCAATACCGTTTCACCGATTGGTGAGGATTGAGGCAACCAGCCCTGCGCGGGTATCACTCCGACAGATGGACTCGCACCGCCTCCGCCTGTCGCGTCCACCGTCCAATAGGTAATAAACCGGCTTCCATCGAGTCGCGCTTGCGCTTGATCAGTCCACACCCAAAATTGACCGAGCTGATCTTCTCCCAACCCCAAGATCACGTTCCCAGGCACCCCATCCTTGGTTGTAAACGCCGTAACCGCCCCATCCTTCCACCGCACTAGCCCTTCGCTGGTCCCAACCCAAAGCGCCCCATCCTTCGTCGCCAGCAAACACCGCACATCGTTCCCCGGTAGCGCCGGCCCGCCCTCTCCGGGCTTCGTATTGCGGTCGAACATCACGAACCCATTCCCGTCGAACCGCACCAGCCCCACCTCGGTTCCCAGCCATACAAACCCCTCTTGCGTCTGCACCAGTGCCTGCACGGTGTTCTGTGGCAGGCCGTTTTCCATCACCCAAGCCTGCCGCCCATAGTTCGCCAAGGGTGTGGAAGGCTCCAGCGCCAAGGCCGTCAACGCGCACCCGAAGAGCAGCAGCGCGGTCAGCCGCCGCAGGCGATGGCGCCCACTCATGAAGTCAGGACGCAGGGCAACAGGTCGGGCGATCGTTACCCTTGCTTCCTTCGAATTGGTATGATTTTCGTCCACTGAAGCGTGGGTAACTTCTCCCAGTCGGAACCTGCAAGCGAAAAACCGGCGCACCACAACATTAGTCCGGAAATCCTGCCTATGCACGAGTTTGGAACCAGACTAACGCAGGAGGGTCTAGCCCAATCTCCACCTATTGGACGATCAAAGGCTCACCCCAATGGTCCAAGACGCGGATTCACCCTCTCGATACTCTGTATCTGACTCCTGAATTGGTCTCCTGTATGGCGTTTAGTCTCAATTCTCGGGCGTCTGCCAAATGTGATGGCAGGCGCCCGATTTCTTTTGCGATAAATTGGGATGTTCGCGTTTAAAACTATCTCGTTTACTGGCTCTAGTTCGCCGTCACAATCGTCGTAGCGTGGTTCTTTACATAGGTGACCGTCCACTGCTTCCCATTTTGGTCGTAAGTCACCGTGCGGTCGCCCTCCTTTTCGCCGTCCGCATGTGACTTCTGCCCAATTGACATCCGCGTCTCCAACTCACTCATCCCCGGTTTCACCTGGTGTGCGTCGATAGTCGCCCACACATCCTTGGGCCAGTTGTCGTAAATCGTGTGCGGGTCGTCGTAGTAGAACAGCAGATCTGTGTAATACGCTTCCTGCTCGCCCTCCATGTAGCCGACCGGAGTCGCGAAAAGATCCGTGCCTTCGGGGATCGCAAACACCGCAAAGGCTTGGCGGCTGCCGTGCTCGATGCTGTCATCTTCCTTTCCCGGAACGGTTGCTTTCACAATCTTCTTTATCTCTAATCGCTGCGCCGCTGGAATCAGCCCAACCCGTTTGGTGAACACCACGTGCCCGCCAACGTATGGATAGTAGGGCATGGTGTATCCGTTTCTCATCCACACACTCGTGCCTTCGAGCCGCTGTAGATCCTCAAAATGAGCCGGTTGCATCGTTCTGTCCAATCACGCCCGGATTCGCTCGATGCTTGAAAACAATAAACAGATAAGCGCCACCAACGGCGAGCGTGATCGCCGTCGTGGCGAGGATTACCTTCCAGGTCCTCATACAGTCTCCTGTTGCAGATTTCAGATGACAGGTCACAGATAACAGTTAAGGCTCGCTGGTGGCGGCTGCTGCGATTGGGGCAACATCTGTCACCTGTCATCTGGGACCAGCCACCTGCTCTTTCCGCAGCGCCTCCGCGGTAAGCTCATCGGCGCGCCGCAGCGCCGGAAACAGAGCTGTCCAAAGCCCGGCCACGGCCAGCGTCCCGAGCCCACCCACCACCGTAGCCCGTACCGCGCCCCACCATTGCGCGGTGAGCCCGCTCTCAAATTCGCCCAGTTCATTTGATGCGCCAATGAAGAGCGAGTTCACAGCGCTTACCCGCCCTCGCATTTCAGGCGGAGTGGCCAGTTGCATGAGGGATCCGCGAATGATCACGCTAATCGTATCTGCCGCTCCCGCCAAAGACAGCGCACCGAGCGAGAGCCACAAGTTTCGCGAAAGTCCAAAAATAATGATGGCCGCACCGAAAATGGCTACGCACACAAACATACGAAGTCCTGCCCGGCGGCGAAAAGGGAACCGTGCCATTACCAGCGACATTGCAAGCGCCCCGGTCGCCGGAGCCGCCCGCAGCAATCCCAGTCCGCGCGGACCCTGGTGCAAAATCTCGTGCGCAAAAATTGGCATCAGGGCGGCGGGTCCGCCCAGTAACACCGCAAACAGGTCAAGCGAAGCTGCTCCCAGCAGCAGCGGCGAGCGGCGTAGGTAGTGGAACCCCGCCATCACCACCTTGATCGACGCGGCGCGATGTTCCATTCTGCCCGGCCGCACGTGCAGACTCCCCACCAGAATCAGAAACCAGCACAGCAGTCCCAGGTTGAAGACATACACAATGCCCGCCCCCTGCAGTCGGGTGTCGGGCATCCAGGTCAGCAACGGCAGCGTGAACAGCAGCCCTCCCAACGCTGGTCCCGTGATGTTGGCGAACTGAAAAATCGCTCCGCCCCATGTCACCGCGTTTACAAAGTGCTTTTCAGGAACCATGTGGGGAACCAGGGCGGAACTCGCTGGCCCTGAAAATGCACGTGCCGTTCCAATAAAAAACAGCACCACATAAATAGAAAACACATCGTGCGAGTCAGCTCGCGAAAGTCCCAGCAGCGCAATAGTGCAGACGAATTGCACCCCATAGCAAATCAGAATGATCTCGCGCCGGTCGAACCGGTCGGCCGCGTGTCCCGCCGGAAGCAGAAACAACAGTCCCGGCAGAAACAGCGCCAGACCTGTATACCCTAGGTCCAGCGGCCGGTGCGTGATTGAATACACTTGCCAGGCCACGGCCACCGTCTGCGCCTCGGCGCCAAGGATAGCGGCCACACGGGCCAGCTGATACCGTCTGAAATCGCGAGAGGCAAAGGCCTCCATGCCGCGCCGCGCTGGCCTTGGGGGAAGGGAATCCATCGTCTTGTTCAAGCTTATATCGAGCTCCCGCGTGCGCCAGTTAGAAAACCGCATCTCGTCTCTCTATGCGGCGAGCGCAGAGCCCTCATATCTGTGTTCTTCATTGCCACTTATAACTACAAGCTGTCATCAGTAATCTGTAATTTGTCTTTACCCGGAAGGCGCCACGGCCGCCGTCACCGGGAGCCCGGCCAACGCGGGCCTGACCAACTCCGGTGGCCAGATGTACACCGCCAGCCGCCGCGAATAGTGCAGCACTGGTTCCTCATTCGGTAGCTTGATCCCGATTGCAGCGGCCAGATCGTTCCTCTCAATTTCCGCTTCGGCTTCTTCCAAGGGCCACGGGACGTGATGAATGTTCGCCCGGATTGTTTGTCCGGCCCTGTTTCGCGTGAACAGGCAGTAGCGCTCGGTAAGAAAGTACTCAAGTGTTCCGCTCCTGGTCTCGGCAAGCTTGCGCGTCGGACCCAGTCCTCGATACCGTGCCTTGAAGATCACCGGCTGCTTGCTCCAATGCCGTCGGCTGTAAAACGCAAATTCCCGCTCAGACCTGCGATCCAGCCACATCTCTGCCCAGTGGTAGGGCAGGTTATAGAACGTCCGTGCCGCCACCACCGCCAGCAGGTTGCTCGCATCTAACGAGAAGAAATACACTCCCCGTGTCCGTGTCGTCTGGTCCCGCACGTAGGTTCGCAGATTCAACTCGGGGAAGCTTCGCGCTCCGGGCACCGGGGGCACTCCCCGAAGCTTGATCCTGTCCATCCAAAACGGCACTACTCCGAGCCATGCCGATCCCTGAAAAGTATCCACCTGCAAGCCTTCGGGCATCAGAGCGGCCACCTGCGCTACCGCCACCGGCCAATGCGCAAATAGAAGGTCGTTCCACCGCTGGGTCATTGCCCAGCGCCCTGAAGGCAGCGGCCGCGGCCTGTGCGACGTTCGTACCAGAAATTCCTGCATCGGTCGCTCCCCAACCTCCCGTGGCATTCACCCAGTAGTTATCGACGTACGGAGGTGCCTCCGGGATGCACAGCCGCACCTGTGCTCCCATGCCGTATTCTGTTCGCGAGCCCTCATTCATGTCCAGCGAAAGTTTTCTCCCTCCCGGCGCCCGAAATCAAACCGATGTCTACGCCGTCCACGGCGCTGACCCTGAGGTCCTGGCCTACGCCATGGCCAAGTACTCTCGGTCTTCTCTTTCCATGCGAGAGTCCCTTACTGAGATCAGCACTCAACGCGCTGAGCAGTTCCTGAATACCTTCTACTTCCAATACGGCCACCGCTCCATCGCCGATCTAGCCCACATCGCCTTCGCGGTCGAGCGTCTCTCTCTGCTCGCCGCCATCGTTCTGGTCGACGAACAGCGCTGGGACGGTCAGGAGCGGTCAACTCGCTATCAGAACTTCCTCAAATCCGGGTGGTTTTTCCCCGATTTTGGGTCGCACGCCGAGCCCGCGCAAATCTACTCCAAGACCATCGAGAATCTCTTCGCGACTTACCAACGCACCACCACCCAGGTCCTTGGGGCTCTGCGTCGTCGCGTTCCCTGCCCGGAGACCCTGAAGCCCGATGCCTACGAGCGCACTCTCAAAGCGCGCGCCTTCGACGTGGCCCGCTACCTGCTCCCCTTGGCCACCAACACCTCCCTTGGCCAGATCGTCAACGCGCGGACCCTTGAAACCCAGGTCTCGCGCCTGCTCTCCCATCCTGCTGAGGAAATCCGCGATCTGGGCCTGAAACTCCGCGAAGCCGCCACCGGTCCCGCGTGGAACGTCAACGCTCAAGCCGCTGCCGCTTTCGTTGAAAAACTTGCTGCAATTGGCAACGACGATGATTCCGTCCTCGTCGACGAAGCTGCCGATCTCCTTACGCGCGAAATCCACACCGCTCCTACGCTGGTCAAATACGCCCAGCCCAACACCTACTTATTCCAAACGCAGGCCGAGCTCGCACAGGCCGCTGCCGAACTTCTCGCCAGCCATCCCATCGCAGAGGCCCCGCTGGTAGACCTGGTCGAGCGCACGGAGACCCTCGAAGCCGAACTGGCCGCCACGCTTCTTTATTCCGCGTCGCACCGCCCTTACCGTCAGATCCGCGACCTCGTGGCCCAACTCCCTCAAGCTCGTATCACTGAGATCATCGAACTAGGCCTCCGCCACCGCGGCCGCCACGACGAAGCACTTCGCGCCTTCCACGCCGGAGCGGGGTTGCGGTTTGACATTCTGATGGATATTGGGGGGTTCCGGGACATGCACAGGCACCGCCGCTGCACCCAGATTATTCAGCCGTTCACAGCCCTCCACGGCTATGAAACTCCGAGCGGCGCAGACCTGGGTCCGGAAGTACACATCCTGGAGGAGGCTGGTGTACTGTCGGAATACCAATCCGCCATCGATGAGGCTCACCGCGCCAGCGCGCAAGTGGCAGCTAGCGGTGCGCCGGAAGCCGCTCAATCTGCACTCTACCTTTTCCCGCTCGCCACACGTATCCGCAGCCTCTTCAAAATGGATTTCGCCGAAGCCCAATACATCTCCGAACTCCGCTCGGGCCCCGCCGGCCACTTCAGCTACCGCCGAGTGGCGTGGGAGATGTACCTGGCACTGGAGCGCCAGCACCCAACGTTGGCCAAACACATCCGCGTGACCGACTTCACCAAACCGATCGACCTGCTGCAGCGGTAAGCGGGGCGCGGTAAGCTGAGCGGCCGCCTGCTGCGCTACCATAAGTACAGTGAATCGGGGCTGAGATGTTTGTGGTTGTGTGGCAGTTCGAGATTGTCGAGGAGAAGATTGCCGAGTTTGAGGCCGCTTACGGTCCTGCCGGACCCTGGGCGACACTCTTCAAGACTTCTCCGGATTACATAGGCACAGAGCTCCTGCGCGACGCCTACATTCCTGGCAACTACCTGACCATTGATCGTTGGGCTAGCGAAGAAGCCTTCCGGACCTTCCGCAAGGATCACGACCCGGAATACGAAGCACTGGACCGTTCATGCGACCCCTTGACCTGCAAGGAAACACGGATCGGCGCCTACACTGTCTGAGGACTCCACACCTACGCCGTCCAAGTGTCAAGATGAGCAGAATCATCGCTGTACGGGGCGTCGCCAAACTTTCTCCCTTTATTCGCCATTTTTCCCTGCCAAGGACTGTCTCACCCTGCTACAATCCGATCCAAATGCGTTTCAGCTCGCCGCGTATTTCCTGTAGAGAAACGGGAGAAGCCCGCGTTGAAGTGAGCACTTTCAAGGAGCCCCCATGGCCATCGCCGAAGACCGCACCAAGGACGACCGCACAAAGGCAGTAGAACTTGCGCTTTCGCAGATTGAAAAGCAATTTGGAAAGGGGTCCATCGTCCGCCTCGGTTCCAAGGAAGCCCTTCTGCCCATTGCAGTTATCTCCACGGGCTCCATCAGCTTCGACGCTGCCCTGGGTGTGGGCGGCATTCCCCGCGGCCGTGTGACTGAGGTTTTCGGGCCGGAGTCATCGGGCAAGACGACTATCACACTACAGATCATTGCCGAGGCCCAGCGGCTGGGTGGGCTGGCGGCCTTTGTGGACGCCGAGCACGCGCTTGACCCCGCCTACGCGAAGAAGCTCGGGGTGGACGTGGATAACCTGCTGGTTTCTCAGCCGGATAGCGGCGAGCAGGCCCTGGAGATTACAGAGGCACTGGTCAAATCTGGCGCGATCGATGTTCTGGTAGTGGACTCGGTGGCGGCCCTGGTGCCCAAGGCCGAACTGGACGGCGAAATGGGCGACTCGCATATGGGATTGCAGGCGCGTCTCATGTCGCAGGCCCTGCGCAAGCTCACCGGCTCGGTTTCAAAATCGCGAACGGCGCTAATTTTCATCAATCAAATTCGTGAAAAAATTGGGGTTATGTTCGGCAATCCCGAGACCACGACGGGCGGTCGGGCGCTCAAGTTCTATTCGTCAGTGCGCGTGGATATCCGGCGCATCGCCGCGGTAAAAGAGGGCGACGTAGTAACCGGATCGCACACCAAAGTGAAGATCGTCAAGAACAAGGTGGCCGCTCCATTCCGGGAAGCCGAGTTCGACATTCTTTATGGGGAAGGCATCAGCCGGGAAGGCGACGTGCTGGACCTGGCGGTGGCCAACAACATCGTGGAGAAATCAGGCGCGTGGTACAGCTACTCCGGCGAGCGCATCGGGCAGGGACGCGAGAACACGCGCACATTTCTCAAGGAAAACAAGGACATCTTCGTCAAGATGGACGCCGAGCTACGCAAGAAACTGAACATCGGCGCCGTCAAGGCGGATGTTCCCGAGGTGCCGGCAACCGGGCCCGCTGAGGCGAAGGAAGCGGTACGCGGTCGAAAAGGGTAAAGGCAAGGACTCAGGGACTACGGATTCGGGGGCCGGGGTGTGAAGTGGGACGAGGACGCGGAGTTCGCTGCTAGAATCCGACCAGAGCAAATCTCATGAGCGTCAGGGCCCTTTATCCCGGCACATTCGACCCACCGACAAACGGGCATGTCGACCTGATTCAGCGCGGGTCAAAGCTGTTTGAGCACCTGACGGTCGGCATCCTGAACAATCCAGTGAAGAATCCGCTGTTCACGGTGGAGGAGCGCGTGGAGATGCTCAGGGAGTCGACAAGTGCACTGGGCAATGTGTCCGTGGCGACGTTTGACGGGCTGATGGTGGATTTTGCGCGGCAACTGGGTGCGACTGCGGTGCTGCGGGGGATCCGCGCCATCTCCGACTACGAGCACGAGTTTCAGATGGCACTTATGAACCGGCGGCTGGCTCCGGAGATCGAGACAGTGTTTCTGCAGCCGGCGGGGCGTTACTCATTTATCAGCTCGCGGATGCTGAAGGAAGTCTTCAGCTTTGGCGGCGATGTGACCGGTCTGGTGCCGCCCAGTGTGCTGAAGCGGCTGCGCGGGCGCATGAGCAAGAACTAGCTGCTGATAACGGATGACGGGTATCGCGGCCCATCCGAAGCTACCTACATACCCCTCGATTTCTCCGAACCGAATATGGCCCAGCGGCTACTCAAAGCAGCCAAATATCTAAGAGCATTGGGGTTGCGCGCCGTGTTCCCTTCGCGGACCTGATGTTGGCACGGGCGCAATTTGCTTCAGATCACTTTTCACGCGTCTTTCGTGAAAAGAGGCCGAGCTTCTCCAGAAACCCCTGTGCCACTTCTTGTGTTGGTTCCCTCCGAGTGGCTCCCAATGCGTCTTTCTGCATCTGGAGGGCACAGTCGTGTGCATCGATCACCTTGCTGAGGAGAACGTAATTGCTTTCCACTCCTATCGATCGTTCAATGTCGGTCAGTTTTTCTATAAGGGTTGAAAGGTTTGTCACCGATAGACCTCAGGGTGTCCTATTTCATAGCAACGTTTTTGAATCGGACGCACTCAACGTCACCGGCAACACCAGGTCGAGTCTAGGAAAGATTTCTCTATTGGGCGATAACACTTTCGCGTGAGGGGAATTGACCTATTCCAAGAGCCCTTCCCTCAGCCCGACCCGGAGCCCGATAAATACAACTCGATTGGATAAAAAGCAGTGTCCGAGCCTATAAATGGTGCTCGCGTCGCTCGGTCATCTCTCGCCTACTTCGGTCGACGTGCAACCCGCGCGCCGGGGAGCTGCAGCTCAGAATCGGGCGGGTCCTCTCCGGGCACAATTCCTTTACGGTGGTCGTCTGCGATCCACTTGCGTTCCATGTGAGGACTGAAGCGAGGTTCACCAGTTGTCAGCTTGCAGAGTTCGCCGGGTTGCGCCCCGCAAACCGGGCAAACATAGTTCCTCGGAGAGTACGGCATCCATCTGCTTTATCACGGTTAAGCGGGAGAGTCTGTCTGCGACCGAACAATTGCAAAGAACTTACCCGGCGCGACGAGCAAGGCGCGTTCCTGAGCTGGGCCGCCGCCTGAAAATCATTCACCGCTAGCATGCTGAGGTCGGAGATGATTAGATCCGGCGTAGAACTTGCGCAGCGGCCGACCGCTGCCGTTCCCGCTCCAACAAGATTTACGAACTCTCTTCGATTCAATATCGTTTCGACTCCTCCCACTGGACAAATGCAACTCCTTGGAGGCGAGTCTATTGCCAGAGGCGCCAATCGCCCTTGTCAGGCTCGGAGACTTTCCTGTAAATTACGAGAACATCAAGAATAATTCCAAACGGGAGATTAGCATGGCCTTATCGTGCTTCAGAAAGAAGGACACTGGCCCTCCCATTTGCGGCGTGCACCATGTGCTGCTCGTGGCGGAGACGGTTGCCATCGATCACATTGTTCCGCACCTTGGCCAGATTCCCTGTTTTGTGTGCCCGGTGAGTCACCAGGTGCTGGCTGATCCTGCTTAAGTGTTGAGGTCAAGTCTCGAAGCAAAAAAAATCACGGAGCCCCGTTCCAGAGGAGCCCCGTGTGCACAGTGATCCGACAATTACTAACGGTGAGCCTAATCACAATCCGTTATTGAAGATGCTCAAAATTGAACACTTTTCCCCCAAAAACTTGCGCATTATTTGAGGCGGGCGCAGGCTGATGCTTTTGGCCAGACCGATCAAGCGAATCTGGAAGTGCATTGATGGGTTGGACGCGAGAAGCTGACGTCCGCGCGCGCGTGCGCTTCTTCACAGTGATTCCATGCAACGCCGCAATTCTGCGCAGTTCGCGAAGGCTCAGCCGGAGCCACTCATTTTCCTGCCGGAAAGTTAGCAGATAAGCGAGGATCGCATTCTCCGTTTTCCGTTTGGCCTGTTCAATCTGCCTTTGTTCTTCGCGGCTTCTCTCTTCTCCGCTGAGCTCTAAGAGAGGATTTTCGAGATGATTTCTCTCGCTCACTTCTTGAGTCTGTGCCGTAAGATAAGCCCGGTGCCGGCCGCGCCACTCTTTTCCGTCATTCCGGAAACAGAGGCCGCCCGCGTCAAATGACTTGGAACGGACTGCCGATACGGTGGACATCCGCTCTGTGGTGGCAGAGCGCTTGGCTGATGAAGATGCAGAGATAACGACAGCATCTCCTAATTTGACGTTGAGAATACGCTTCTTCATTGAATCCCCCGCCGAGTCAACATGCCGCGCCTGCAAAGATTTCGAGACCGCGGAAGTTAGATATCATCAAGGTCGCCCCGCGTTGCTCGACGAGGTCCCGCTTCTTGAGTTCCTGCATAGTGCGCGTGACGGTTTCGCGAGAGACGCCGATGTGCTCGCCAATCTCCTGATGCGTGAGCGCACACTGAATGCGGATGCCGTGCTCAGTCTGCTGGCCTTCCGCGCACCACCCGACCAGGAGCCGGGCTAGCTTGGCAGCTGCGGTCAATGAGAGGCCGAGCATGCGCGACTGTTCGCGGCTCCGCGTGTATTCCTGGCTCAACTGGTGCGCCACATTTCGATAGGCAACCGTGTGACGTATCAGGAAGTCGAGAAAGCACTCCCGATCGATTCGTGCGACCACGCAGGAGAAAAGCGACTCTGCGATCATCCCGTAGCGATCACCGGAGACCGCGGCGGTGAGTCCCAGGATCTCTCCCGGCTCTGCGATTCCAATAATGAGCCTTCTACCGTCGATGGAGTCAACCCAGAGTTTGACCCTTCCCTCAAGCAGGCACAAGACGCTGCGGGGATATTGCTGTTCTGTGAATAAAACCGTAGACTTCTGGCAGCAGACCGGGGCTGCGAGCCATTCAAACTCGCTCCTCGCTTTCTCTGGCAAGCCCCTGAAGAATTCTCCTGTCCTATACGGCCAACGCCCGCTGTCCCACTCGATGGGCACAAAGGTGCGTGGTGGATATTCCTCGCCAAGGCGATCTCTTCGAGAGTGCGCAGGATCTCCGAGATCCTGGGTCGCGAAGTTACTTGTTGGAAGCTTCGAAGCCCTTCGAGTGTGTATCAAATGCAAAGTTGCCATCCATCCACCTCTGCTCGAACTGAGCGGATTCGGTCCCCCCGGGAAACTGCGTAACGCACGGATGCCGGAGTTATGCGACAGCGGGTTCCTGCGTATCGCTCCGTGTGCTTGCCTTCACCACCGACATCCCAGACCTTTTCGCAAGAAGCTCGCCCATACCCGTGAGTATGGCGAGAGATTCGTTCCCGAGGGTCGCGTCAGCAAAAGAGTGGTAGTCTGCGGAGGAGTGCACGATGCTTGCCACGGGTGTTCGTGAACCCGATGCTCGAATCAGGAAGGTCAGTTTTTCCCTGTTTTCTACAGAGATGGAGTTGTCAAGCAAGACGAGGTCGAAGTCGCCGGCCTTGAAGTGATCGATTGCGTCCTGGATGGTCTTTGCGGATACGATGACGTATCCTGCGGATCTGAGGACGGAACTCTGGGCGGTTAGTTTCCATGAATCCAAACCAACGGCAAGGATGACAGTCAGGGGCATAGCTACCTCCAGGTTGGGGTAAACAGTCTTTCAACCTACCTACTACCAAACAGAGCTGAAGAATTTTTCCTGTGCAGAAAATTGTACGCGTGACATGCATCACAGTCTGTGACTTAAATCACATTTTGTCTATATAATTTTGACCACTTTTTCATCCTTATTTATGGTGGAACAGCCAGAAGGGACGATTTTAAGCTGGCTGAATCCCCACTGATCCGCTGGGCTTGACCGACCAAGCGGAATCGGACGCTCGCTGCGGCGGTAAAGTACAGGCGCGTCTTAGCGCTCCACAGGGAATTTTGCGCAGCCTTCAAAATCGCTGGGCTTATGGGAGGGCAAAATGAGCCAGGATCCGGGCCTGCAAGGCTGCGAAATTGCCGATCGGTCAAGAGGGTGCGTGGATGCGGGTCTGCAGGTGGTTGAAAAACGGCGAAAACACTACCCGCAAGTAGTAACGAATTTCGAAATAAGCCTTTTTGTGCGTGTTAATGAACAACCCTTCGGGAGGAAAGGTTGAGGCGGTTTTTACTATGCCGACCCACTTCTTCTTCGCGGTGGTCATTCCAACTCCTATTACTAGCCCGGCTGCGTTTCCCCTCAAGACCGGCATCTAAGCGCTCATCAGTCAATGCCGCTTGAAATACTGGACGTCGCGTTCATGCTGCTTTGCTTTCTCAAGCGTCTCGAAGGTGCCCAGGTTGCGGCGCTTGCCGGTTGAAGGGTTTTTCTTGCGCGAATATATGCGGAATTGTCCGGATTTGAGTTTTCGTATCATGGCGGAATCACCTAACGCAGAGTTATAGGACGCTGCTTTCGCGCCAATGGTTTTCCGCGGACCTGGAACAGGGCAACTCTCAATCGCATCAAGCATCTGAATTGACGAGGGAGTCTTTTGTATGGCGCGTCCTTTCTGGTCAGGCGAAATTCGGATATCGTTGGTCTCGTTTGGCGTCAAGCTCTTTCCCGCTGTTGAGGCAAAGAGCGAGATTCACTTTCACGAGATCGATCGCAGGACTGGCGAGCGCGTTCGTCATCAGAAGGTGTCCGCCTCTGACGAAGAACCGGTCGAAAGCGGCGACGTTGTCAAAGGATACGAATACAGCAAAGGAGAATACATACAGGTAGAACCATCGGAGATTGCAGAACTGCGAATTGCTTCGCGAAGTGCCATTGAGATTCAACAGTTCGTCGATATGGAGGAACTGGATGCAGCATTGTTTGAAAAGCCCTATTTTGTGTTACCGGAGAACGACGCCCAAGCCGACGCATTTGCGGTGGTGCAGAAAGCATTGCAACAGACACGAAAGGCTGGCCTCGGCAAAATCGCGGTTGGAGGACGGGAACATCTGATTGCGATTTCGGCGTCGTCCGATGCAAAGCTTGCCGGACTGATGGGGTACTTCCTTCGTTATGCGGAAGAGATCCGCGATGCTGGAGAATATTTCTCCGAAGTGAAGACGGGGAAAGTGGATGAAGAGCAACTCGCATTGGCCAAGGAACTGATCAAGCGCAAGACAAAGACTTTCGATCCACGCAAATTTACCGACGATTACGAAATTGCGCTGCGTGAGCTGGTGGATGCGAAGCTGAGGCACATTCCGCTACCCAAGCAGCAAGCGTCGCCAGGTGGCAAAGTCATTAACCAGATGGATGCTCTTCGGCGCAGCGTAAAGGAACCACCCGAGAAAAAGAAGCCTGTGGCACGGGCCGAAGTGAGCGGGACTAAGGCGAAGCCCGGACCGAGGCTTATCCAATCGCATGCAAAGGCAGCAGACAAGCGGCGTAAATCAGCCTGAGCCCATCTCGATGGCTAAGAAACAAAAACTCGCGCCGAAGAAACCGTCCAGCCGTGCAAACGGGAAGTTAGCCCAGTATCGTTCCATGCGGGACTTCGATATTACATCGGAGCCCAGCGGCCATCCCTCGGCAACACGGGCCAAAAAAGAGCCAAAGGAGTTACCGTTCGTAGTTCAGAAGCACGCTGCGACGCGGCTTCACTACGACTTCCGCCTGGGATGGAATGGAGTGCTGAAGAGCTGGGCAATCACGAAAGGTCCGAGCTATTTCCCTGGAGATAAACGCCTTGCTGTACAAGTTGAAGATCATCCACTCGAATATGGAGGTTTCGAGGGAATTATCCCGAAAGGCCAATACGGCGGGGGAACAGTAATGCTTTGGGACCACGGGACATGGGAGCCCCATGTGGACGTAGCGGAGGGTCTCAAAAAAGGCAACCTGAAGTTCGCATTGCACGGCAAAAAACTCAAGGGTAACTGGGTTCTGGTCCGCATGGCGGGGCGGGCCGCCACCGAGAGCAAGCCAAATTGGCTCCTGATCAAAGAGCATGATGAGGAGGAACACGGCCCGGATAACGAGCCGATCACGGAGCAAGCACCTGACAGTGTTGTGTCTGGGCGCGACATGGAAGCGATCACGAGAGCTGAGGGTGATGTGTGGAATTCTGCGGATAATAGGATCTCGGCTCGCAAACAGCTGAAGCTCTCGCAGCCCAAAAAGCCAGGCTCTAAAGAAGCTGACCCCCAACTTGTGACTGTAGCTACAACGGCCCCCAAAGAAGAGCTGCCATCTTTCATCGTGCCGCAACTCGCAACTTTGGCTAAATCACCTCCAGAAGGAGACAGCTGGATTCATGAGTTGAAGCTGGATGGGTATCGCATTCTAGCGCGCGTGCAACAAAAGCGAGGGAAAAGAACGGCCCAACTGCTAACGCGCACTGGGCTGGACTGGACGCATCGGATGAAATCGATTGCCAAGGCCGTTGCGGCATTGCCAGTGAAGAGCGGTTTGCTCGATGGTGAGGTGGTGGTACTGGCAAAGGATGGAACCACAAGTTTTGCGGAGTTGCAGGCCGCTTTCCAGGATGGCGCTGAACGCGCACTCACCTATTTCCTCTTCGACCTGCTTCATCTCGACGGACAGAATCTTCGAGGTGTTCCATTAGTTGAAAGAAAATCGATTCTGGCCAGGTTAATTGCGGGCGTTTCATCAGAAGGGGTTGTGCGTTTGAGTGAGCATCTTGAAGGAACTGCCGGTGCAGTGTTCAGGCACGCATGCCTGTTGGGAGCAGAAGGAATCGTTTCAAAACGGGCGCGCTCTCGCTATTCACCAGGGCGCGGAAACTCCTGGTTGAAGCTGAAGTGTTACCGCGAGCAGGAGCTTGTGATTGGCGGTTTTACGCTACCGTCGAATGGAACTCGCGGAGTTGGTGCGCTGTTGTTGGGATATTACCGCGCAGGGAAGTTCATCTACGCCGGGCGGAGTGGCACGGGCTTTACGCGGCAGACGCACCGCATGATGCGCGAACGCCTTGAAAAGCTCGCTCGCAAGGAGTCACCGTTCGATGAGATTCCTGCAAGTGCAGCCCGCGACGCGCGGTGGGTAAGTCCCGAACTGGTGGCGCAGATATCTTTTGCCACATGGACCGCCGACAATCTTGTGAGGCAGGCCGCTTTCAAGGGGCTTCGCGAAGACAAGCCCGCAAGATCAGTTCAGCGCGAGGTTGCGAAGAATCGGCCTGATGATGCAAGGCGTGCGGAGAAAGCTGATGCATCCGCAACACACAAGCAGAAGACGATTGCCGCAAAACGCAATGCTACAGCCATGGCCAGCTCAAATGAGCCATTGCGCATTCGCCTTACCCACCCAGACAAGATTCTGGATGCGGAGTCTGGGCTGACAAAGGATGAGTTAGCACATTACTACATGAACATTGCCAGTTATATTCTGCCTTATATCGAGGGGCGTCCGCTGACATTGGTGCGGTGTGTCGATGGCACGGGGAAATCATGCTTCTATCAGAAACACAAGAATGAGATGCTGCCTGCCGACATCGGCAGTATCGAGATTGTCGACAAGAAAACGGGTGCGCCAGAGCCCTATATCACACTGTCTACAGAGAAAGCATTTGTGGAATTGGCTCAACTGGGAGTGCTCGAGGTGCATCCGTGGGGCTCGCGCAACACGTCGATCGAGGAGCCGGACTGGATCGTGTTCGATCTCGATCCGGGTTCTGCGATTGGCTGGAAGACACTGACCAATGCTGCCGCCGAAGTGAGAGAGCGCTTGAAGCACCTGGGTCTTGAGAGTTTTCTAAAGACGACTGGAGGCAATGGCCTGCACGTAGTCGTTCCGATTCGCGCAGAGAATCCCTGGCCGGTCGTGAAAGCGTTTGCGCACAACCTGGTTCTTGACATGGAAAAGGGCGCGCCAGATTTGTATCTGACGCGAATGACCAAAGCCGCAAGAAAGGGCAAGATCTACCTCGACTACCTTCGCAACGAGCGCGGCGCCACTTCGATTGCCCCGTATTCCCCACGCGCACGCTCGGAAGTCCCCGTGGCCCTCCCATTGACGTGGGAGGAGTTGAAAGTGAAAGACAAGCCGCGCTTTCTCCTGTCCGAGTTTTCCAAGTGGAAGAAGCGCCTTCAAGAAGATCCCTGGAGCAACATCGGGGCCCTCAGGCAATCTCTTCTCGTTCCGAGACTAAAGTGAATCCGTAACGGAGGCAGCGTAAGGGCTCATCTTGGAATTCAGTTTTCTTTTGAGATTGGCGCCGGTGGCACCATCCGACGGCAGTGGTCCGGGTGGATTTTTTCGGGCCGGAATTGAGAGATTCATTCAGGAACGATCAGCCAATGTCGTCCTGGCACGTCTGCGTTTCAAGTCAAATCGCCGAGGCGTGGATCGAACATGCACGAGCTAACTTCTGGGGCTCAGGGCGAGTGACCGGAACCAGGAAGTAGCTCCAAAACCGGATAAGTTCTGGTTCGCCGATCACTCGCCCAGAACGCGAAGCCTGACTCAGCGGCATCGGCCAATTCGACCTCGAATCCGAGACCCGCAAGGGAACGTGTGAACTCAGCACCGATAGTCTTCGCGCATGGGTGTGAAGATATCCAGCACTTCAGAGTCTTCAAGCGCGGACGCTTGGTGCTCAACGTTGCCGGGAACCAAGAAACTTTCGCCTTGACCAACGACGAAGCTACCTCCAGGGTGCTCGAAGCGGATGCGGCCGCGCACGATATATACCATCTGTTCATGCGGATGGCTGTGCCGCGCTCCCGCCCAGCCTTCGATCATGGTGTGCCGCACGAGCATCATCGATGGGCTAAAGGACATCACCTGCCGACGAAGGCCCGGCTCGGGTGTGGACATTCCCTCGTTCTTTGATGCTGTAACTAAAATCGCATTCTCTGACATTGTTTCTCCTCTTAATCTTGCGCTATGTTTCCACTGGGACGAGCAGACGCCCGTGTCCGATGATTTCACTGGCATCTTCAGAACTGAACCCGGTTATTCATCTGCGTAATCTCCGGCAGTTTGCCGCTCATCTCAATATTCACGCTTCCACCCTTCCAGTCCGCTTTTTGTGGAAGTTTCAGTGAAACAGATTCCGTCTTGGGAATCAGATCCAGAGGTGCTCTCAAGGGGGCTGCTCTTGCAGTCGCAAGAACTTTTCCTGCACGATCTCTCAGCACCACCTTCGAAGCCGGAGCATCCACGGAGCCCAGGCTATGCACGATCACCTTCAGATGGTTGCCCTCGACCGTGACGTCGTCCGCGCTGATCCCCAGGTCGGGTCTCGACCAATATGGAACTCCCTTCTCGATCAGTTTGAGTTCCAGCACGGTTGTTGTGTGTGAGGCGAATGTGAAGTCGAGGCTGGTGCTACGCTCGAAGCTTTCCGAGCGGGTGCTGATGTTCTCGACCGGATCGGTATCCGCGTGGCCACGCGTGCCTTGCGTGATTTCCCACTTGCCAGGATCGATCTCCCAACCGACCATCTGTGTCTTCACCGGAACCGCATCGAGGTTGTACACAATGATCTTGAGATGATCCGGAGTGGCCACCGGAACCAGGATGCCAAGGCTGCTGGGCGCAGCGGGAGCGACAAATCGCCAACCGACAGCATTGCCCGGATAAATGTGATTGCGAATGAGGGCAACGCCGCCAAAACGCGCACGCTGCAATTCGGTGTTGACGAACATAGGACCTGCAGAATCGGTCACGCGATCGATCCAAAGACTGCCTTCAGTATTGATCCACTCGCGGTTCGACTCCGCTTCCAGTTGCGCGGAGTAGAGCCGGTTGAGGTATTCGGTGTCGCCACTCACTTGCCATGCGAAGGTCTCGGCTGATCCAGTGGTGGAGGCCGCTGCGGTTGCCGCCACTCCAGTTGCAGATTCCCTCGTTCCTGCCGCTGCCGTCACTTGTTTGCCCCAAGTATCGCGCAGATTCAGCATATCGAGCGCGTCCGAGCTGATATGCGCAAGCGACGGCGGGCCTTGATCCATGAATGGCAGTAGATACTTCTTATCGCCCGTCCAGCGATATGCGGCCCAGAACATGAAGTCTGGCGTTGAGTCCCCGACGGGCAGATCTTCATCAGTCTTGAAGTTAATTTCCGTTCGCGTAACAAACCTGCCGTCTGCTTCCTGCTTCCGGTGCGCCAGCATTCCATCGGCAGTCTCAAGCACCATCTTGCGCGTCTCCGGAGCTCCGTTGAAGAGCACCAGATCAAGTGCCGGATGAAAGACCATATACGAACGGCCCTTACTCCATCCCCACACACCACCTTCTGCCATTTTTGAACCGCTGAAATACGAGGAGCGGATGTGTCGATGCCCGGCGGCGTTCACGCCGGTCAGCCACTCCAAGCGGCGTGCTGTAACCATTGCGCGCTCAAGGTCTTTCGGGTTACCGAAGTCCATCATCAATGACTGGCCAAGAACATTCAGTCCGTCTTCATAGCTGTGCAGTTCATCAAACTGCGCAGTCGCCAGTCCATTGGTCCACATCTTGTTTTCGTACATTGCCTCCAGTTCTCTGGAGAGGGATCTCTTCAACTTCTCTGGTTCCGTACCCATCAGGGCGAGGGAGGGAAACAGATTGGTAAAGTCGCTATCATCGCCGAGACCACCGCCGAATTCGCCATCCCAGGCCTGACGCTTATCGATATAGAAGTCGGCGATGCGCTGGAAGTAGTCCACGTCCCTCGCCTGTAGATAAGCCCACTCAGGCGCATCTGCAGGCACCTTCGGCGGGGTATAGTCTGGGGCAGCGGTCTCTGGGTTCCACTCGTGCCAATATTTGCGGCCAAGATCGTTCGACGGATCCACCCGTAGCAAGTCGGTAATGTCGGCATAAAAGCGGTTATAGGTATTCAGCCGCCGGCTGTTTACGTGCTCTTCCGTCATGTTGGAGAAGTTGTCGCGCACCTGAGTCAGGCGATCCGCAATATGTTCTGCGACAGCGTCCTTATACGGCTTGAAGATCAGCCGAACTTCGGTGCCTTCCAGTGCCGTCGCATTGAACTCCTCACTGGCAGAGGCAATCGTGATGTAGAGGCTTTTGTCGTTGGGCAAAATGCGGTCACGGGTGTCCAGCCACAAGGTGTGCGGCTCACCGGGCTTCACTGAAAACGTGAAGTTGAGCATGTCGCGCATCGGCCATAGAGGGTCTTTCACAGCGATGTTCATCGGCACATAGTCGCCGTGCGTCGGCTTTATGTGCAGTGCAGGCAAGTCGATCGCAATGCCATCGAGACCTGCATACATGTCGTCCCAAGTGTAGGAGGGGAGGCGTGTAGCACTAGCCGGCAATCCGCGAAAATCAGCAGGAATGAGGATATGCACAATCGGCAGGCTGGCCGCCAGGCTCATGCTGCTTTCACGCGCTCTGATCCGCAAGCCTGAGCGCCGGCCACCACCATTGATCCAGCCCGGCATACCGGATATGACGGAGCGTTCGTCGGCCGGATAGCGGTCGTGAATGAAGCTGACCAACTCCTGCAAACTGGGATTGTCATCCGGAGAAATGCTTGTCGTGAGCTTGTACCTGAGCTGAGCGATTCCCTCTGGCGGATCGCCTGGATGCACGTAGTAGGCAGAGAATTCGCCGATGGGCGTCTCCTGCTCCACGTTGGTAAAACGCAGCTTGCCGCCAGTGACCGGAGTAGTGAAATCGTGAAATGTCGTCTCCTGTCCCCTCGGTCTCTCGAAGAGTGTTCTTCCCGGCAGCTTTGTTCCATCAAGGCCACTCCGACGCACTTCATCCTCGGATACGTCCGGCGTCAACAACGTCATGTTGCCGAATGCCCCACCATTGAATTCCAGATGGTTCCATGGCTCATCCGGCATAATGAAAGTGACGGTTTTGCCGGAGATTGCGTAGCAGTCCCAATCCGGCAGTTGGAAATAATCGAAGCGGCCAATCAGGCGCGAGCGATTGTAAACGCCCGGCCAGGTAGTTTCTCGGATCCCATCATTCGCTCTCCACCACCAGCGCCCGATGTCGTATGCGTCGTTGATCTGCACCTTGCGGACGGTGGTGTTCACCGCTGGTAGCGGAGCAGGAATATCGCGGGGACGGTTCCAGCCGTAGTGAAACCACCACTCCTTCTGCGTGTCCGCGTTCGCGAAGCTGCGAGTAATAGCGGGAATATTTCGTGGTATTTCGCCCTTGGCAAGCGAGGCCACGTTTTCGTCGGACAACGCTCGATCGTAAATGCGCAACTCGTCAAGGTCTCCGCCGCGGTCATAGCTATAAGAACTCTCGACACCTGTCGGTCCGATGATACGGGAGTGGGGCCCGAACTGATCCAGTCCCGCATCGAACATGCCGGCAGCGGCCCTTTCGGCCACCATCTTGCCGTCGACGTAAAAGCGAATTCCGGTAGTCTCATCCCATGTGAGCGCGAGATGCACCCATTGGTCGGGCTTGGGAAAGATGGGCATGGCATAGGAGACGCGAGTCCGCCCCAGGTTCACATCGGTGACGAAGGCATCGAAACCATGACCGTTGTAGTCGATGCGCAGCCACACTTGATCCCAACTGGAATGATCCGCATATCCTACGCGGAAGATTGGAAATTCAGTCTGGTCCACCGGATCGCGCGGCCGCCAATAGAATGAGAGTGTCCCGCGCTGGGCGTAAATGTTGCCCGGCGCCCAATACGAAAGCAGCTGATTGTTCCCGCACTGCAGGTAGGAACCTTTCGCGCCGCCGGGAAGAATCTTCACGTCGGAGAGAAAATTTGGCGCTGATTTGCCACTGGCAGCGTAGTCGGCATTAAAGCCGTGGTCGCCCGAAAGATAGAACAGAAGCCCCGGCTCGATTTGCGTCAGTGAGGGCGTGACGGCATTTGGAAGTGAGGAGTCTTGGGCACGAAGTGACGCACCCAGCATTGCGACTGCAACCAGGGTTGCGGACCAGACCCAGCGTAAACAGTTCATGATTTGCGCACCTTGAAGTTTGGTTTCCTCGTCGCGCACCGGTTGGCACCATGACGCAGAGACCCTGGCAACCACTCGAAACGTTGATATCGATTGAACGATCCAAACGAGATTTTCCACCACGGAGCAGTGAATTGCAACTCTCGCCCTAATCCCACTATTCCTGTTCACAAGGTACTTGCTTATCGATCACAACGGAGACGGCCACGGCTTGGCGCGATCGAAGTTTGGAATACCGGAGTCTCTAGATGAACCCGCTGTGGACGCACGGGGCTTGGTGGAAGGTACCATTTCGTCCTGAAATGGAAACCTGACGACTCAAGCACCAACGCCCCAAATACAACGCCGAGCATCTTCGCTGCAGCTCAGGATCACTTGGTCTAATGCTGCAATCGAGCCAGGGTTCGGCTGATGTTCTCCTGACAAATCCAGCCGCAGGGTAATCCAAGAGTTCGTGAACTCGTTCTGTCAACGAGTGACAGATTTGCTCGCAACCTCACGCCCTCGATATTTAAGATTGATCTGCTGCCTCAACTGCAGACGACCGCAAAGCTGACGCCGTACCCGAGTTTCGAGCGTCTTCGAGGGCTTGTCAAAGGGGCTGCATGGCTGTGCAGATTCATTGCGAGGAGTTAAATGAAGTTGTTCAATGTGAAGGTTCTTTCTACGCTATTCGTCGGATGGTTACTCAGTATGTCAATGGCCGCAAGCGCCCAGGGCGACCCCGCCAGATGGTTCGATGCTCAGACTGCGGCAGTGCGTAAGTCCGGGACCGACGTGCGAGTCGATCTGATCGGAGATTCCACACAGACCGATAACGCCGGATACGGCCGCGGGTTCTGCGCCAACCTCACAGCAAAAGTAGATTGCGTCAACATGGCCAAAGGTGGCGCGAGCACACGCACCTTCCGGGAACAGGGCTTGTGGGATCGCGCCCTCCAGACCAAGCCGGACTATATGGTCATCCAGTTCGGTCATAACGACCTGGTCACCGAAGAACACCTCGACCGTCAGGTGCCGCTGACTCAATACATTGAAAACCTGAGGCGCTTTGTGACGGAAGCGCGCACAGCCGGAATCACTCCTGTGCTAGTGACCCCACTGTCACGAAGATTCTTTGGCAGTGACGGCAAGATTCACTCGGACCTGACTGCCTATTGCAATGCCATGCACGGGCTGGCAAGTGAGATGAAGGTTCCGCTGATCGATTTACAGGAAGAGAGTATCACCTACCTCGACAAGGTCGGCGAGGCGGAAGGGAACAAACTCGGCATTACGAAGAAAGATATCGATGGCAAAACGATCTTTGACAAGACGCACCTGAACTGGGAAGGAAGTTACGTTTTTGGGCGGATGGTTGCAGTGGATCTCGGAAAAGCGATTCCAGCCCTGGAACGGTACGTGCTGCCGGCTGCTGCGAAACTACCTGCGGAAGGCGTGAAGGATATGGCTATTCTCAACGGGGCGCCGATAACGATTGTGCTGGTCGGCGATTCAACCGTGGCAACGGAAGGTGGCTGGGGTCCCGGCTTCTGCGCGGACATGACCTCGAACGTGACTTGCATCGACGATGCGCTGAACGGTCGCAGCACAAAGAGCTTTATCGACGAAGGGGCGTGGACAAAGGCGCTGGCGCGGAGTGGAGATTATTATCTTGTTCAGTTTGGACATAACGACGAAAAACCGGACCCCGCGCGCCATACCGATCCGGGCACCACTTATGCGGCAAACATTGAGCGTTACATCCACGATGCACGCGCAATCGGTGCGGTTCCGGTAGTTCTGTCTCCCCTCGCGCGCAGAACGTTCCACGACGGCAAGCCATCGAATAGCGATCTCGAACTCTACGCCAGCGCGGCGAGGCAGGTTGCTGAACGAAACGACGTGACCTTTATCGATCTTCTTGCTCTCTCCGATACATTGCTCAGTAAGATGACACAGGAGCAGGCAGACGAGTTCGACGCGACCGGTCACGCAGATCAGCGAGCGGAGAATGCTAAATCCGCAATTGACCGGACGCACCTCAATGATTCCGGAAAGAAGGTGTTCGGGCGCATTGTCGCGGACAATCTTGTGCGCACACGCGTGGAACTCGGTCCCGATTTGATTGGCGTTCCTGCCCTGCAGCAAGTAAAGACGCAAGCCGTAAACCTGCAACGATGATGAGACTTGCGCGCCTCGGGGCGTAAAGTCTTATCGATTGAATTGAGGCGATATGACGACATGCGAAACAAAAAACTCTTGAAGGTCGTGGTGATGAATGCGCGCAATCAGGTCTTCTTACTGGCTTTCAGCGTGCTGATGAGCGGCCTGATTGCCTGCTCCAGCCAGAACCCACGGTCGCAGCCGCCATTTCTCTTCCTCTTCAACGAGCGGCCTTTCCAGATGAACTGTGCCGACCGTCCGGCCCCATTTCCGCCTGGCACCACGAGGGTGGTGGCTATTTCTCCCGTGGCTCCCTATGCGCGCACCCGCCTCGATACCCTTAACCTTCCGCTCTCAGAAGTTCCGGCTCTTACGATTGCATCCGAGCCCATCAACTCGATCCAGGTGGCAGGCTCCAATCAGGACCATTGGGCTATGCAATTGTGTGCGGAGGGCGAAGGCAACACGGCGGATGAAGCCACCCGCTACCTGCAGAAGATCTCGATGGAGCGCACGGGTGGCCTGCTTACTTTGAACAACACCGATTCCCACGGCTTGAGCGGAGGCAAAGGCCACCTGCTGGTCACCGCGCCCGCCGAAGCGCCTGTCACCGTGCATAGTTATGGTGCAGTCGAAGTCCATGACATGGCCGGGCCGGTTCGCATCGCGGCGGCACGGGGTCGAGCCACGATTCTAAATACATCCGGCCTGGTGGATGCATCGGCGATGATTGTCGATTTCGCTGGCTCGCAGGGTTAGGTCGCCCTTGATGCTTCATGGGATATCGACATCATGCTGACTGCGGCAAAGTTCCGGGGCAATCTGAACGCCGATGCGCAACGTGATGTGCACATGCTTCTTCCGCGTGGCTTTGAAACTCCCGTCGAGGTTGTAGTCAGCGAACCGAAGGATTTTGTGTGCCGCGCGGATTTCTGCTCGAAGATCAAAAAGGACCGCGTGAACTCCTGGTACCGGTTCAGCTATGGCGACGTCGCAAACGCGTCCGATCGGATCCGCGTGGAATCTGAGGGCGCGCAGGTCACCCTCGATACGACGCAATGAGATCAGGCGGCTACCCGAAGAGAGTAGTCATCGTAGTTCATTCGGTGTCGCTGACAAAAACGACGCGCGCGCGCTAACCATCCAGCAAGCAGCGCAGAAACGAACCTCGTCCCCACGCACATAAGGATTAAACGCCGCGCGAACCGTTTGCAGAACGAGATTCCGAGTTTTCTCCTCCGCCTCTTGGAGCATGAGACCGACCGGGCCGAGATTAGCGAAATAGCGAACCAGATGTTTTTCAGGCATGGTGCAGGTGGCATCGATTGGTTCAATATCGATTTCGGCCCAGCCGCTTTGCTCCAGGATGGCGCGGACATGGCTTTGATCTGCAAAGGCAAACTGCCCAGGTGCGCATCTCTGGCGGGTGGGCGGGCTCGGAAGGAGCGATGCTACTGCGCGTTCCGCTGTTGTCATGAATGGGTTTTCTGCAGTATCCCGCCATGCAATAAACCTGAGTTCAGCGCAGTGGTTTGCGACCCGCCGCAGGTTCGCAAAGGCGATGATTGGATCGGCAAAGAACATTACGCCGAAACGCGAAATGATTGCGTCAAAGCTTCCCGTTTCGAACGCATGGGTTTGTGCATCAGCACAAATGAAATCTGCGGAAGAGGATTCCAAAGAGGCGCGAGATCGCGCGACTTCAATTAGCGGCGTTGAAATGTCGATACCCATGCAGTAACCCTTCGTTCCGAGTCGGCGAGCGATGGCAAGGGTTGTGCTACCAGCTCCGCAACCAATGTCGAGTATCCTGCCTCCAGCATTGGAGGAGATCGCATCAACCAGCAATTCTTCGAACGGCTTGAACATCTGGTCAAGGATCTCTTGATTTTCAGCCCACGCGTGTCCCGCATGGCCGTTCCATAGCTCCTTCTGCTCATTGTCGGTCTGTTGCGAAGGTTCCACAGCTGTCTCCTGGATCTTGCTTTTCAAGCGGTCTAAGTTCTATTGTGCAAGTTAAAGTGAACTTGAGGTCAAGAGTGAAACCACTGGATATATCGGAAGTCGTGCAATGTTCCGGTCTAGCCGCATCGACACTGCGATATTACGAAGAGAGAGGGTTGATCGCTTCGATCGGGAGGCGCGGTCTGCACCGCCTGTTTGATTCGAGGGTGCTGGAACAGCTCACGTTGATCGCTCTCGGGCGGGCTGCCGGCTTCTCACTGGATGAGATTGCGCTCATGTTCACGCCTGACGGGCGCCCACGCATAGACCGCACGATGCTCACAGCGAAGGCGGAAGAGTTAGACAGGAAGATCCACAAACTCAGCGCTGTGCGTGATGGTCTTCGACACGCTGCTGCCTGCCCCGCACCAAGTCACATGGAGTGCCCAACATTTCGCCGCATCCTTCGGCTAGTGGCATACAACCGGACAGACAGGACCCTCAGTCATGAGTTGCCTGTCAAAGCGAGCGCTATGACCAGCAGTCTCAGTCATAGCTCGTTCGAGCCTAAGGTCAGAACCGGCAGGTTGGCTGGTAGGTCTTGAACGCTGCCTTGCCAGCTTGCGATATCAATTCAGGCCGAGAGTCCCAGCCACGTTTCCGGCCTCGATACGGAACTTAATTTCTCGCTTCGGGAGTGAGTCGGGGATTTTGCTTCTACTGATGCCTAAGATTGATTTCTCGATAAGACAAGAAAGTTAAGAGCGAGTCCGATCAATTGCGGCTTGATGGCGTACGCGCCGCAAGCGTAGCCCGGTACACTCCGCATGGGCCGTCGCGCAGGCTCACCAACGGAACCACCTTGCCGTCCTGCTGAAATCGAATGTACTTTCTTTCGTCGCCAAATTGCGGCCACTCGGGCAGGCCGGCGGAGTTGGGGTTGCCGGTCTTGGCGAAGTTGGTCCAATAACTCTCCATCAGATCGGAGAGCTGGATGTCCGTGTCGGCAAACTTGCCGGGGATGTTGCCCCACCTGGGAAAATACCCGAGTACATAGGGAATTTCTGAGCCGTGGATGGCACCCTGTGCCTCCTGGCCGGGAATGGCGTGGGCGAACTCGTACTCATAGGTTGGATGATGGGCGGCGTAGTGCCAGCCTCCCTGGGCCGTGGCGGGGCAGCGAATGATAAGATCGGCGGCCCACTGGTCGGCCGGTGCGCCGTAGAGCGGGTCGTCGCTTGATTGTGCGCCCTCAGCCAAGCCGTACGCCGTCAGTGCCTGCTGAGCAAGCGTGCCGAAGAAATCTGTGATGCTCTTGCGCAAGGCATCCTGCGCCGTGGGCATACGCCAGCTTGCGGCGCCGAGTTCGCGCGACGTAGTGCCGAAGAGCAAAGGGATCGCGATCTCTTCGCCCGTGGCAAAGACCGAAGCCGGCTGACGGGCGATGACCCAGCCGTCGATATCCGGACCGAAGCGCGAGTACGGACTCAGGCTGGATTTGGCTGCCAGCAGTTGCTGGGCGGCGAGTTGACGCAGTTGCTTCAAGCCCTCCGCACCGGCCGCAACGTTGAGGTTGGCGGCGAATGTCTCACCGGACTTTTCTGCAACGGAGAGCGGAAGCATCGTATGGCTGAACGAGGTGCCGCTTTCGGCAATGGCGCGCTGGAAGAGGTCTTTGGAAAGGGCCGAGGTCATCAGCAAGCCGATGTCAATTGAGCCCGCAGAATTGCCAAAGACAGTGATGTTGTTGGGATCACCACCAAAGTTCGCGATGTTGTCATGGACCCAGCGCAGGGCCAGAATCTGATCCATGAGGCCGTAGTTTCCGGAACTGTGGTGCGTGGATTCGGCGCTCAACGCGGGATGGGCAAAGAAGCCGAAGATGCCGAGACGATAGTTGATGGTGACGAGCAGGACGCCGTGATTGACCAGCGTTCCGCCACTGTAGAACACGCTCGAGGCCGAGCCACCCTCATTGCCGCCGCCATGAAGCCAGAGCATGACCGGAAGGGGATGCCTGGCGGGCCAAACTGCGGTTACCACATTGAGAAACAGGCAATCTTCCACACCTGTCTCGGCGTCGTGCCGGTTCCAGTCTGCCATCAACGGCTGCGCGCAGGGAGCTCCGAAGGTGTTTGCCGCGCGAACTTCAGTCCACGGCTTGACGGGCAGGGGCTCATGCCAGCGCAGATCGCCCACGGGTGGCTGAGCGTATGGAATACCAAGAAACTGCGCACCACCATCGGGCCGTGCCACGCCTCGAAGCGGGCCGCTGGTTGTGCGAACGAGGAACTCGTCGGGCTGCTTCTCGATTTGGGCCGTACAGGTTGAAGCCTGGGAGAAACATGCGATCGCCAGCAGAAGCGGGGCCAAAGGCGAGACGGGAAGCACTCTCAATCGATTTGAATGCTGACTCAAACGATCTCTTCGCGTAGCATCAGTCATTGCGTATCTCCCCGGCGGCGGGAGACGCATCGAGTCCGTACAGGGCTCGAACGCTCGGCATATTCAATCGCATTTTGTGGTTAATTGCCCGTCCTAAGAATTTTGATACTGATTCGAAGCGCTCCATGGAGGCGGCTCTTTCGTTCAGATCGAGACCGAAGCTGGCCAGAAGCCTGTCTTGTTGGTCCCGCGGCCAGTTGGGGCGATCATTCCATGCCTCGATGTTGCCGGTCCTGACCGCCTCGTTACCGCCATGGGCGGTTTCCGCTAGTTGCAGCCACCGCTTCGTGAGAGCCTGAGCAGACTCAGTCGCGGGATCCAGATCAATGGCCGCTTCGATCTCGGCGAAGAGTTGCTGCCACTCCGTCATATTTTTCTGCCAGACTTCAGCCGGGGTTTCGCTAAGGATACGTTGCTTATCGAGCCATGCTTGATCGGTGTAATACTTCCGCATGAAGTTCTCTTGTGGCTGCATGTCGATTACCTCGATGATCTTTCGAAGAATTGATGCGTCGGTTGTTTGCCCTGACTGAATGACCTTTTCCGCTGCTTCAATTGCAACGATGGCTCGATCGATCAACCTTCGCTTTTCGGCCAGGGCCTCACGTTGCATATGCAGGGAGTCGACGAGCTTCAGCGGCCCGCGTTTCAGGAGCAGCTTGATCTCCTGAAGCGGGATACCCAGGAACTTGAGCGCGGCAATCTGTACCAGGCGTTCCAGGTCTTCAAGAGTGTAGAGGCGAAAACCGGAGCTTCCGCGCTGCGGTTTGAGCAATCCAATGCGATCGTAGTGGTGCAACGCTCGGACGGTCACTCCTGCCAATTTCGCGAATTCGCCAATACGGTAGCTGCTGCTCATCGTTCTCCGACTATAGTCCGGCCTGACGCAGGGTCAGGGTCAAGCGGAGAATTGGCTGTCAAAGAGGGGGGGAGAGGCGGAATGCGGAAGAGCAGTGCATCCCGGGAGGATTGTTGGCGATCCTTCAATGACCGCTCAACAACCTCCAACCTCCGGGACGACGGTTACTCAGGAGAAATTCAGAAACAGTCCTGAACGATTTTGCAACCCAACCTTGAGCGCCTGCAACCTTAGGCTGCCACAATTCGATGGGACTCCCCTCGGGTTGTGATAGCGCGATGAACGGGCACAGACTTACCTGTTCGCGAAGTGCAAATGGGTGACAGGATCGATGGGACGGCCACCCGTCCTCGCAATCATTCAGTCACCGATTGGCTGCCAAAGCTCAACACGATTTCCTTCCGGATCGGTGACCCAGCCAAACTTTCCGAAGTCATAGCTTTGGCGATTTGGATCGACGGTGACACCTTCGGCGATCAAACGATCGAGCACACCATCCAGGTCATCCACCTGGAGATTGATCATGGCTTTCTGTGCCGGAGGAAAGTATGCATCCTCCTGCTTGAAAAGGGCGAGGATGACACGAGCTTGTTGCGTGGGGGCGGGAAACACGTAGAATCCGCCGGAGTTCACCAAGCCGAGATGCTTTTCATACCATTGATACAGAGCTTTTGGATCATTCGCTCGCAAAAACGTACCGCCAAAGCCAGTGATTGAAGCCATTCAACCTCCTTATGAAAAGAGTTTTCTAGTGCGAACCGTATGATAGCCCAGAATACCGAAGGCTGGAGCCGACGCCCAGCCTTTTGATTTATGTGGCCCTGACTGCGGGAGCCGCCGAGGATTCGACCGGGGCTTTCCGACGCAGGATAGCAGCGGAGACGAGAGTAATGATAAGTCCGATAGGGAAGGGCTCGACGAAAGTGTAGGCCATGTTGACCAAGGGGTTCTGGTAGAGCTGCTGCGAGTGCTGGATTTCAGCGACCCGCGCGGCGGTGGTGACGGGGTCGAGTCCGCGGGTCTGGACCTTGTGAATCTGCGCGGCCCAGTAGCTGTCCATGAAGTGGGGGATGAAGTTGAAGTAGATGATCTCCCACGTGGTGACGTAGATGACGGTGGTGATGAGGGTGATGAGGATGCCGCAGGCGAAGGCGCGGCCGAAGGAGATTTGGCCGGCGAGGTTGTTGTCGCGGTAGCTGCGGATGCCGAAGTAGATGAGCAGGAAGGACGCCACCAGGATGGTGTATCCGAGGACCAAACTGCCGTGGCCGGAGCCGATCTTGCTGGCGAGGAGAACCGAGGCGTCCATAAGGATAGACATGATGAGGCCGGCGATGAGGCCGAAGGTGAGAACGATTTTCTTCATGTTGATCTCCTGGTGCGGATGAGGATGGAGTCACGATGCAGTGTGACGGGGCCAGATGTCGTCATCCTTTCGGGTGATTTTTGAGAAATGGAGCGGAAATCGTGCTTTCGGGTGACGCGGTTACGGCAGGAGGACTGGTTGCCGCCGGTCGCGAAGGGGATGGCGATGAGGAAGCTGAGGGCGAGACCGAAGATGGGGTGTGGTGCTTCATGACGAGGTTGTGAAGAAGTGTAGCGGAGACGGTGAGAAAGTGGTTTCGCCCGAGGAAGAATACAGACGGGGCGATGCGTGATGCACTGGTCCGTTCGAGGAGCGCTAGTCGATTCCCGATACCTGCGCCAACGAGATTCCGGAAAGCCTGGAGGCGAGGTTCTGGGCGAGGGGTTGCCAGCCGTTTCCCTCACCCCAATTTGGGTTTGCTTCGGCTTTAGCATTGAGCAGCAAGAATCGAAAGAAAAGCGACTCCCGCAGTTGCAGCTTTCAGTTTGCTAGCATGAGGCCACCATGCAGCTAAGCCTGACCGTGAACAATCGACTGAAAGTTAAGGGAGCAGTAATGCGCAAAGCGGTATTGAGCGCAATCATAACGGTCTTTGTCAATGCAAGCGGAAACGAAGCAATGGGCTCGGCGCTCATCTACGCGTTTGAGTCATCGGACGTGCTGGAATGGAATGCGGGTGAGCTGTCAATCGGCGACAAGATAGAGATTCAACTTTTGCCGGATACAGATGCCGATCCGCCCACCAAGACGTGGGGAAGCTCCGATATTCCCGCGTTTCTTTTCTCTGACTCCGATCAAGCACGAAAGGCGCTAGCAAAGGTCCATCTTTGCAAGGAGCACCTGGAGGGGATACTTCAGGCAGCAAAATATGCTGAAACTCATGAAGAAGCGCTGAAGATCCAGAGGGCTGTTGTAGCAGTTGTTCAGGATTTGGGCAGATATTTGATTATGCCGACGCTGAGAAGACATCCGGAGCTTTTGTCAGAAGCAAAGGATCTGGACCTGCTTGACTAGATTCAGATCCGCGCAGCGCTCGCGAATAACCTAGCTTTAGGTTGAGGTCGAGTGGTCGGCAAAACTTGAGTTTATCGATCGGGTAACAACCGAATAGGCATACAGAACATTCAATCGCGCATGGGGCTGAATGGCAACCGCAGGGCGAGGACGGTAATGGGATGGCCCAATCGCAGTGCCTCAGGCGAGATTTGCAGACTTTCTCGGAATCCTCTAGGCCGGCCATTGCGGTTCGGTGCGACGGTTTTGGTTCGAAAGAAAGGTTTGCGGAGGCGGACTTGGGGATTGGCGGGAAATCTGTAAAGATGGTTGTGTTATGACAGTAACCGCTCCTTCTCAAGTCTTTGCCGACCGGATTGGCCGGATTGAGGTTTCCGCGACCATGGCTGTGGCCGCGGAGGCTGCCAAACTGCGCGCTCAGGGCGCGAACCTGGTGGATTTTGGCGCCGGTGAACCGCACTTCCCCACGCCGCGGCATATTAAGGACGCCGCGATTGCCGCCATTGAGGCCAATTTCACGCGCTATACCGTGGTCCCGGGGATTCCGGACGTGCGGAAGGCGATTGTAGAACGGCATGCGTGCGACTTTGGCTCAGACTACGGGCTGGATGAGGCGATTTTTACTACCGGCGGTAAGCTGGCACTGTTCAACACGATTCAAGTCCTGATCGACCACGGCGACGAGGTGATTCTGCCGGTGCCGTATTGGGTGAGCTTCAAGGACATCATTCAATATGCGGGCGGGAAGGTGGTGCTGCTGGAGACGAGCGAGGCTGAGAGCTTCCGCATCACGGCCGACGCGATTGAGAAGGCGATTACGCCGCGGACGAAGGCGATCATTCTGAATTCGCCGTCTAACCCCGCGGGGAACGTGGTGAGCGCGGAAGACCTGGAGCGGATTGTGCACCTGGCGCACGATCGTGGGATTTTCCTGCTGCTGGACGAGTGCTACGTTTACCTGAACTACGCAGGGAAGCCGGTGAGCGGGGGATCGTTTACCTGGGCAAAGGAACATCTCGTCATTCTGGGGTCACTGTCGAAGACGTACTCGATGACGGGTTGGCGTGCTGGATATGCGCTGGCGTCGAAGGCTGTGGTGGCGAATTTGAGCAAGCTGCAATCGCAGTCGACGTCGAACGCGGCGAGCATGGTGCAGAAGGCGGCGATTGCGGCGCTGACGGGATCGCAGGAGTGCGTGTGCGAGTTCAGGGCGGAATTTATCGAACTGCGGGACTACATGCTGAAGAAGCTCGCAGAGATTCCCGGGCTGACGTGCACCAAGCCGGAGGGGGCGTTCTATGTGTATCCGAACATCGGAGCGTTTCTGGGAAAGGGCGGCGTGAAGACGTCGACAGAACTCGCGACGCGGCTGTTGCATGAGGCGCACGTGGTAACAGTTCCGGGCGAGGCCTTTGGAACTCAAGAGCACTTACGGATTTCGTACCCAGTGACGAAGCAGAATATTGACGAAGGAACGCGGCGAATGGGCGAGTTTCTGGGTAAATTGAGCTAGAGCCGATAGGCCGAAAACAAGGGCGAACCCGGCAATCACTAGCAGCCCGGGGGCGCACTCAGATTGAAAAGTATCAGCCGTCACTGGGCAAACATGGCTTGAGTGCAGTAGGATGTGTTTTCCATGTCGAAGTCAATCGATTTTCGTCCTGTGATTCTTGCCGGCGGCAGTGGTACCCGCTTCTGGCCACGCTCGCGCCGCGCCCGCGCCAAGCAAGTGTTGGCGTTGGACGGCGAGCGGTCCATGATTCAGCAGACGGTGGAGCGGTTGAAGCCGTTGGCTGGAATGGACAAGACCTGGGTTATTACGAACGAGTACCTGGCGCATGAAATTGCCGAGCAGCTTGCGGGAGTGCCGGCAGGGCAGATTGTGCAGGAACCGGTGGCGCGGAATACGGCGCCGGCGTGCGGGCTGGCAGCGTTTCTGATCGAGCGGCAGAATCCAAAGGCGGTGTTGGGGATTTTTCCGTCAGATCACGTGATTGGAGACGAGCCGCGGTTCCTGAAGGCGCTGCAGAAGGGCATTGCGCTGGCTGCGACCGGGGACAATATGGTGGTTCTGGGGATTGAGCCGACCCGCGCGGAAACCGGCTACGGGTATATCGAGACCGGGGATCTGACGGATGATGATGCCGCGCTGCACGTGCGGCGGTTTACGGAGAAGCCGAACCAGAACCGGGCCGAGGAATTTGTGACCGCGGGCAACTACTACTGGAATTCAGGAATGTTCCTGTGGTCGGCGAAGACGCTGGCGAATGCTGTGCGCGAGCATCTGCCGGAGACGGCGCCGCTGCTCGAAAAGATTGCGGCGGCATACGAAACGGACAAGTTCGAGAAGGTTTTCCACGAGCTGTATCCAAAGTGCGAAAACATCTCAGTTGACTATGCAGTGCTGGAGCCGCGGTCGGCCAAGGGCGAGCATTCGTCTCATCTATATTGTTTGCCGGCGGAATTCAGCTGGAACGATTTGGGGTCGTGGGCTTCGCTGTATGAGTACCAGACGGAAACCCGGCTGCGGGGCGATGGCGATGGAAACGTGTCCGAGACGGAAGGACATATGGCCATCGACGCGGCGAACAACTACATCTTCAGCCCGAAGAAGTTTGTGGCGTTGGTGGGCGTGGAGAACCTGGTGATTGTGGATACCGAGGATGCGCTGCTGATTGCGCACCGGGACCACTCGCAGGACGTGGGGAAGATTGTCAAGGAACTGGGAATCTCCGGGCGCACGCAACTAATTTAGCTTTATGTTCATCTGTTTCGCGGGGACGGAATTGCCGCGGGGCTGCGCCTGCGTGCGACAATCACTCACACCATTGTTTACACTCGTTCCCAAAAGGAACTGGAATCACTCCTATGCCCTATTCTGCGATCAAGTTTGGTACTGACGGATGGCGAGGTCTCATCGCCGATGATTTCACATTTGCGAACGTGCGTATTGCCGCCGAGGCAGTTGCTGCGTATGTGCATGCACGAGAAGTCCCCACGAAGGGGCTGTGCATCGGCTACGACACGCGGTTCGGATCAAAGGCGTTTGCGCGGACGTGTGCAGAGGTTGTGGCGGCCACCGGCATTCCAGTGATGCTGGCTGACGACATTACGCCGACGCCAGCGCTGAGCTTCGGAGTGCGGGAGCGCGGGGCGGCGGGCGGGATCATGATTACCTCCTCGCACAACCCGGCGCAGTGGAACGGAGTGAAGTACAAGGCGTGGTACGGGGGGTCGGGCAAACCGTCGATTATTGCCGAGATTGAGAGCTTTCTGGGGCAACCTGTGGAGCGAGCAGCAACTCCGGCGGAGATTCGCGTGGTGGATTTTCTGCCCACGTACCTGAAAGCGATTGAGAAGTTTGCGGACCTGAATCTGATTGCGGAGGTTGGACGAGAGGGACTGAGCGTTGCGATCGACTCGATGTATGGAGCGGGAGGGACGCTGCTGTCAGATATATTTTCGCGCCTTGGCGTGCGGCATGTGCAGATCCGGGAGAATGCCGATCCGCTGTTTCCGGGAATCAACCCGGAGCCGATTGAGCCGCATATTCGCGCACTGGGCGATGCGGCGGTGGCAAACAAGTGCTGGGCCGGGCTGTGCACGGATGGTGATGCGGACAGGATTGGCGCTACGGACGAGCATGGCAACTTTGTTGATCCCCATAAGATTTTTTCCGTGCTGTTGAGCTGGGTGCTGCGGCGCAAGAATTGGCCGGGCGCGGTGACACGCGCTTTCAACACGACAAAGATGCTGGACCGCATTTGCCTGAAGCATGGGCGCGAACTGATTGAACACGGGATTGGCTTCAAGTACGTCTGCGACCTGATGCTGGAGCGGGAGATTCTGATGGGCGGCGAGGAATCGGGCGGCATTGGGTTTCAGCGCCATCTGCCGGAGCGCGATGGGTTGCTGAACGCGCTGCTGCTGGCGAACGTGATGGCGGAGGAAGGCAAGACGCTGGGACAACTGGTAGCCGATTTGCAGTCCGAGTATGGGGAACACCAGTATGGTCGCATCGATCTGCATATTCCGGACAAGCAAAAGAACGCAGCGATTGCGCGGGCCCAATCGCTGGAGCCCGGCGACCCGGTGTTCGCGGGGATGGCGATCCATTGCCAGGAGAATCTGGACGGAGTGAAGTTTTACCTGGACAATCCGGAATCGTATACCAAGGCGAAGGCGGCGGAGACTTGGCTGCTGCTGCGGGCCAGCGGGACGGAGCCTCTGCTGCGGATTTATGCCGAGTCGTGCTCGAAGGAGTCGGTGGCGAAGCTGCTGGAGTCGGCGCGACGATTTGCGATGGGGAGCTGAAGAAAAAGCAGCTTCTAGCTGCTAGCTCTTAGCTTCTAGCTTGTCCTTCGTGGCTACCAGTCTTTCTTCTGAAAATTTCAAGTGCGATTTTTATTCGATCCGGTCTAATAATGGAAACAGCGTATGGCTGGAAGGGAGGATGGTCGATGAGAAACCACCTTGCCGTTGCAAGTTTCCTACTAGCTTTGGCCGCAAGTAGCGTTGCCTGGGGGCAATCGGCTGCGACGGATGCTTCAAAGACAAAGGTCCCGGCGGCGCCTGCGCCTACGACGCCCAGCCAATCACAAAGCTTGCCTGAGCGTCCATCGGAGCCGCATCCACTGAAGAAAGCGGTAGCTGTTCGAAAGGCCCCGACGGCGTACGAGAGAGCCAGCCGGGCGCAGGTGCTGCCGACTGTGAAGAGAGTGCCCCTTGTTATATGGGACGATCCTGCGCCGATCAAGCAGGGACAAGCCTTGACGAAAAGGGAACTGGACGCAATCGCTGAAGTGCCTGGAAAGTTTATCTTCAGCCCTGCTGCGGGATACGTGCCTCCGCGTGGATCGTTCACCCTTACAGTGCAGTTCATTCCCGTGGATTCCTACCAATACGAATCGGTTACGACGACGGCGGTATTGTCGGTCGAATAAACGCAGGGCCTGTGCTCGAAGGAGTTGGTGGCGAAGCTGCTGGAGTCAGCGCGGCGATTTGCGCTGGGGAGTTAGAAGCAGCTTTTAGCTGCTGGCTTCTAGCTCGTGTTCGTCGCTGGCTGATTTCCGGGTTGTCGAGAATCCAATCGCAATTCAAAAATCGACGCTAGAGCACCCGGTGCGTGGATAGCGACGCTCCGCAGTTACCATCTGGCTGTCACCTTTTTGCCTTGCAAAGTGGTGAACTCAACAAAGCCAGGTCGAGCCGTCAAGGTTGAGGACAGAGGACGGTCCGCTTCCGCTGGGTCAGGATCCTCGAGGACACCCATGCAGGGCGGATTCAAGTCGCCAATTGGAAAGGCTGGAAACCGTGGCGCGTGCCAATCGCCGCAGTAGGTTATCCCCTGTGAGAACTTTGCTGAGCCAGAAAGCCGGACGAGATATGACTGGTCCCTTTTTGAATCCGTGCGCGTGATCATCACGAATGGATACGACCAGTTTGTGTGCAGATAGCCACCTCGAACCCCGTCAACCGCAACATGGCCGCCGGAGATGAGCCACCACTGTGTATAGCCACGAGCAGTCGAATAAGTGAGAAGAGCGGCGGCAAGTAAGGTAAGTACGAGCAGGACTACACAGGCGCCCTTCGCCAATGTTCTCATGGAGACAATTCTAGTCGGACCTCAGTTGCAGTTGGTTGACCGTCAACCCGAAAACTAACCCATAACCGCCGATTCGGCTTACCGGAACATGCGGGCATCGAAATGGAAGGGCTGGGGTGGCTCGGCTTTTAATTCAGTGATTCTGGGGTGTAGCGGGTTGATGAGGACGTTCCACTCCATGCGCAATGCCGCCGAAGGAACTTCGATGGCCAGCGAGGATGCGGCGCGTATCCACTCGTCGCCGAGTTTGCGCAGGGGCTCGACATCGTCTGTCCACCAGGCGGGCGGCAATTGGTCCGGCGTGAGACGCTGGGCTGGTTCGCCTGCGGGTAACTCGGCGGCTATCGAGACCAGGTCGGCGGGCTGCTGATTCGGTTCGAGGTGAACGAACAGCTCGATGGCGGCCAGTGCCAACGATGAAGATGCGTAGACCATGGGCGTGCCGGGGGAGTTCCAGCGGCCACCATAAAGACGGGCGCCGTGGCCGGAGAATGCCTCGCCTGAGTAGCGCTCACGGCAAAGTCGCCATATCAACATCAGCTATAGACGCCATAGGCGATGCGGCCGAGCACGCTCTCCACTTCGCGAACGCCGGGATCGGTGTCCAACTGGTCGAGAGGGCGGCCTCCGCGAAGGGCGCGATTGGGCGTCTTGAGCCACGCGGAGGCTTTCTCCTCGTCTCCCAGCGTGTCGATCGCGTTGGAAAAGACCTGGGCGAGACGGACGGCACGGTCGGACTCGGCGGCGGTGAGGCGGGAGTGCTGCGCGAGGCGCCGTGTGAGGGTGCGCCGGGGAATGCCGATCTTCTCAGAGATTTCCGCCTGGCGGAGGTTGAGCCGCTCGGCCAGTAGGAAGAGCGACTTGACCGGGAGGCCTTCGCGGATCGCGTCCGCCAAATCGCCGCCCTTGCTCATGGGGCGGCCGACTACGAGCTCTCCGCCGAGGACTTCGGGGACCGTGTGAGTCGCCATGATTAACCCTCCACGATTAGTATACGCCATTTGGCTATCAAGAAAACGCCAATTTGCTCGATGCTGTCGAGCTCTGGTTTTAGATGTTTTTAAATTTTACATAATGATTGAATTACATAACAATATATTTGAAATATGAACAGCGCATCTGACAAGGGGCCGGGCGAGAGCGGTTTGTATAACCGCATTGCCGTGCTGCGGGCCGAGCGCGGCATCAGCCGGCAGGAACTGGCGGACGCGATGGACGTGAACTACCAGACGATTGGATTTTTGGAGCGGGGGGACTATAGCCCGAGCTTGAAGCTGGCGCTGGCGCTGGGAGAGTATTTCGGGCTGCCCGTGGAGGCTATCTTCTCAAGGCAGCCGCTGAAGCCGCTGAGTGAGCAAGTGTATGGGACCAGAGCTGCAGTGGCGGACACGGAGAAACAATCATGAACTTCAAACCAGATTTGATGGGGATTCCGCTTGACCGACGCCGCAATCGTCTTTGGCTCGTTGCGGCTTATTGGTTGATTGTCGTTCTTGTGGCAATTCTCTTAATGGCCTTGTTCAAGACTTATCCGTCATCACATTTTCCGATTCTTTTTGTGATCTTTTACGTGAGCTTGCTCAGCGATACTCCTCACCTGAGCATTAGCATCGGCAGATGTTTCTATGAGTCTCCTGACCGACTAGATAAGCAGACGTGGGGAATCAGGACGCTCTTCGATTCCGCCTCCCGTGAAGAGAACAGGAAGTATCCGCCATTAGACGAACGGGAACGGAGTCGGCTACGAAACGCTCTGGAAGTCTCTTATGGAATCGTCTGCCTGATTGTCCTTCTAGCTTTCGTAGCACATGAATTCGGGAAGATTCCGCATGTTGCCTATATCAGAGAGACCCTTTTCTGGCTCACGCCGTTCGTTGTTTTCAATCTTCCTAAGACCATTCTCATATACACGGAGAAAGACGTGGAGCCTGATATGGAGGAGCCGCAGTGAGAGCTGAACTTGTGTTGATGGGCAGGCGGGTGGATATGTCGCGGCGGGCGCGTCGGCGGGCTCTGGTGGTGGGGATCTATGCCGTGTTTGCCGCGCCGATTATTGGGCTGTGGTTTGTGGACCAGTGGCACTCGACGGGCACGTATATCTACCGGGCCGCGATGCTCGCGTGCTGGCTGTTTCTTGGAGGGTATTACAGCAGCGGGCTGGTGAAGCCGTCTACCGGCAAGGGGCCAAGGCGATCGTATTCGACGCCATCGCTGTTGCTGTTGAAGTTGCGCATGTATCCGGCGATGGCGGCGGACGATGATCGCCCCTACCAGAACGATGAACGCGAATTGCATCAGCGCGACCGGGCGCACTACCAGGCCTACCAGGCGATTGCGCTTGTGGTGGTGACGCTGTGGATTGTGGCGTATGTGGGAATGGAGAAGCCACATTGGATGGCGGCGATTCAGATGACGCCGTTCCAGATGTTCTATGGATTGACGCTGGTGACGATGATGCTGATTTTTACGCTGCCGCAATGCATTCTGCTTTGGACGGAGCCGGATATGGAGGCGGAGGGATGAAGACTGAGCTTAGAGTTGCAGGCTTCACATTGAGTATGGGCACGCGCAGGCGCAGGAGGGCGCTCGTGATCGTGATCTACCTTTTTCTGAGTGCGCTCCTTTGTGCTGCCCTGCTTTGGGCTCCCTGGGCATTGGGGAGTGTCCTTTGGTTTTTGTTTCTGGTTGGTCTGATCAATAGGGTTTTTTTTGGCGGACTAACAACGCGGGGGCTTGTCGGGCCGTTCGCTTCCGATATACGCCCGCTATGGTTCAGGGATGATCCGCCTCCGGCCTCGAGAATTGACCGATGGATATGGAGGCGCTCGCCTTCACGAAAAGACCTTCAGGCGGATGAGCGCGAGGACCGCTTGCGGGACCGGGTGCACTATAGGTCTTATCGCATTCTCACCCTGCTGACATATGTTGTTTGGGGGCTGTTTGCAATTGTCAGGATGGGGCCGTTTCTCGGCATGGGAAGCTTGCCATTCGATTTCGCACTTATGGTTGCGGCTGCTGTGGCGATGCTGGCGTTGACCTTGCCGCAGGCGATTCTGCTTTGGACGGAGCCGGATATGGAGACGGAGGGATGACTGCCGCATTTTATCGCGTTACACCCACTCGCCTTGACGCATTAGCGGTTCGACTGCGCCAGTGGCGGTGATGCCGTCGATGTCGAGGTCGGCGGAGCCGATCATCCAGTCGACGTGAATGAGGCTGTCATTCGCGCCTTTGGCTGCTAGCTGCTCGGGAGTGAGCTTGTCTCCGTCGCGCAGGCAGGACGAGTAGGCCTGGCCGAGAGCGATGTGCGAGGCGGCATTCTCATCGAACAACGTGTGGAAGAAGAGCATGCCGCTGGCGGCGATGGGCGAGGAGTGAGGAACGAGTGCTACTTCGCCGAGGCGGCGCGCGCCGTCGTCGGTGTCGATCAGCTTCTGCAGCACTTCCTGGCCACGGGTTGCACGCGCGTCGACGATGCGTCCTTTTTCAAAGCGCACCTGAATGCCTTCAATCATGGTGCCTTGATGCGAGAGCGGCTTGGTGGCGGTTACTGTGCCATCGGCGCGGTCTTTGTGCGGTGTGGTAAAGACTTCTTCAGTGGGCATGTTGGGGATGCAATAGAAGCCGTTGCCGGCGGTGGTGCCGCCACCGAGCCAGAGATGGTCGTCAGCGAGGCCGAGACGGAAATCGGTGCCGGGGCCGCGATATTGCAGGTAAGCGAAACGCTTCTCATTCAAATAGGCTGCGCGGTGATGGAGCGCGGCGTCATGCGTCTTCCATGCAGCTACTGGGTCAGGGACATTAATGCGTGAGGTCTGGAAGATGGCTTCCCATACCTTGTCCAGAGCTACATCGGGAGTATCCTCTGGGAACATCAATGCTGCCCAGGCGGGTGTTGCGGCGGCGACGATGGTCCAGTTAATGGCGTGGCGGGTAATCAGCTCAAGGGCGGGTCGATAGGCCTGCGAGACAGCGCGATTGGCGCGGCCTACTTTTTCGGGATCCTCATTGGAAAGCAGCGATGGGTTGCTGCCGGCGATGGCGAGGCGTGCGGCTCCACTCTTGAAGGCAGCGCCCATGCCGTCGTACAGCCACTTGGCGGCATGATCGAAGCTGGAATCGGGCGCAAAGTGGTAGCGCATGAGGGTGGATTCGTCGTCTGTATAGAGAGTAGTAACTAGAGAGGCTCCTGCGCGGTATGCGTGTTCAGTAATGCGCCGCGCGAGTGGTAAGGTGTCGAGAGAGGCGGTCATGACCAGTTCCTGACCGGTCTGCAGACCGAGGCCGACTCTGATTGCCACTTCCGCGAGCAGATCCAGTTTCTGCTTGTGGGTACGTCTTTCAGTCAATTCTGCGACTTCGCTCATTCGTCTATCCCCCTTTTTTTGAACTTTTTATCACAGCTGGCCCAGCTTTGAGTGAATCTGGCGCTTGGTTCCAGTAACTGTGCGAATACCGGTCGGCGGCAAATCAAACTTAAGTAATCTTTACTGCCGCTTACTATAGTTCTTGCATTCGGTGGAAAAGAGGGTAAAATCAATCATCATTTGCATTTCGGCGAAGAGAGCACTCAACGGAAGGTAACGAGGCATCTCTTCCCCAAAGTCGATCCGTTACTTGGACGGGTGACACTTTTTTCACCTTTGCAACCTTCCTGGAGCTGCACTACGGCCCTTTTCTCGCAAGGTGAGGAATGGAACATTACCAAGCTCGACTCCTTCACGACTCCATCAAGATGGGGCGATCCGGTAAAAAAAGGCCGGATGGGGGAGCGGAAGGCGTTGCCATGACTCCAGACTTGTCACAGGATATCGACTCGAAGTATCCCGACTCATCCGACTTTTTAGATGTTGGAACGCTGTCGATTGCATTGATTGGTCCCGATGCCGCGTTGCGGAAAGCAGTAGCACGCTCTCTGTCGGACTGTCGTGCTGGTGGTGATGTCAGGGAGTATTCATCGTATCCGCCAAGCCTGGACGACGTTCCGCGGCTGCTGGAAGCACAATACAACGTAATCATCATCGACATGGAGAGTGACCGGGAGTACGCGCTGGAGCTGGTGGAGGCTGTGTGCGCGAACGGTATTGCAACGGTGATGGTGTATACGGCGAAGGAAGATCCTGAGCTGATTCTCCAGTGCATGCGTTCCGGTGTGCGCGACATTCTGACTCTTCCGTTTACACAGAACACGGTGGCTGCGGCGCTGGTTCGGGCCGCGGCGCGGCGTCCGCTGGTTCCGGTGAAAAAGCTAGCGGGGCGGATGTTGGTGTTTCTGGGGTCAAAGGGGGGGGCGGGGGTAACCACGCTCGCCACTAATTTTGCGGTAGCGCTGGCCCAGGAACCTTCGCAACGCACGCTATTGATCGATCTGGATCTGCCGCTTGGAGACGCGGCGCTGAATCTAGGGCTGGAGGCGGAATACTCGACAGTCAACGCTCTCCAAGAGGCGGACACACTGGACCGGGGGTCTCTATTCAAGTTTCTTGTGGAGCACAGCTCAGGTCTCAAGGTGCTCGCTGCGCCGGGTGAGTTTCCGCAATTTCAAACGAAGAAAGATGCCATAGACAAGCTGCTGACGGTAGCTCGACAGAACTTCGATAACGTGGTGGTCGATGTGGGATCGGAGTTTGATCTGGCGGGCACTGCGCTGCTGAGAGACGCAACGACGTTTTATCTGATTACCCAAGCTTCTGTGCCTGAATTACGCAATTCGCATCGGCTGATCACTGAGTACTTCAGCAGCGGGGTCCCCGCGATGGAGATCGTGATCAACCGATACCAGACGCATGCCCTGGGAGTGAGCGACGAGCATATTGTGAAGGCGCTTACGCGGCCGATACAGTGGAAGGTTCCGAACGACTATGCCGCTGTGCGCCAGATGCAGAGTACCGCGACTCCAATTGTGCTGGGGGAGTCGTCTCTTTCGCAGCGAATCCGGGAGATGGCGAGCGTCATAACCGGTCAGCCGGTGACTCCTGCAAAAAAGAAGAGCTTTAGCTTCAAGAGTCTGAGTAGAATTGAATCGGCGAAGAACGGAGCCGCCGAGGAGGAAGAAAGTGTATCAAGGCCGACACCCTTTCTGATCAGTGCCACAACTCCGTCGAGTCCGTTTAAAGCGGACGTAGAATTGAAGCCACCGGAGCCGTTTGTCTACAGCCCTCCCTCGAACCCTCCCTCGCGGACTTTGATTCCGGTAGTAATGTCGACGTATTCAGGAGTTTCCGCGGCCGAGGAAGCTTCTGACGACGCAGAAATCGCGAAGATCAAGGGGGAAATCTTGCAAAGTAGCTACGCCCAAAACCAAAATGATGATAGCGGTCCTGAGACGCGGACGTATAAGGGTCTTACTTATATAAAGGGTCCAGATGGCCGATGGCACCTCAAGCCGGAAGATTCCGAAGAACCTGCGATGGTCGAAGAGCCGGCCGAGCCGGTTCAGGAATCGCCAGAGGTTGTATGGCCGACCCCCGCGCCGATTTCGTATGGAACCCCGCTGGGCGTAACCCAGCTGAATGCAACGTCGCCAGTTCCGGGTAGCTTTGAGTATGCTCCCGCGAAAGGCTATGTGCTGCCGACCGGAACGCACACGATCTGGGTGACATTTATTCCGACGGACCAGGACAGGTATGCCCGGGTGCAGGCCTCTGTACCGGTGACCGTGACCATGGCGACGCCGATAGTGAGGTGGCCAACACCGGCTGCCATCACTTACGGCTCGCCGCTCGGGGAAGCCGAGCTGAATGCCACGGCAGTGGTTCCGGGGGTATTCACCTATTCGCCAGGACTGGGGGAGGTGCTGAGACCAGGGATTCACACGCTCTCGGTGCTGTTCACTCCGGCCGACAACAAGAAATACACGACCAAGCAATCAACGGTGATGATCAATGTTCGGAGGGGGACGCCGGTAATCACGTGGCGGACGCCTGATCCGATCGCATACGGAACCGCGTTGAGCGCCAGGGAACTGAACGCCACCGCATCGGTCCCTGGAACGTTCGCGTACACCCCAGGGATCGGTGCCGTGCTTTCGGCGGGAACCCATACGCCCATGGTTGTCTTCACTCCGGAAGAGAATGAAAACTACACCACGGGACAGGCCGCAATTGCTTTGACCGTAACCAAGGGGAGGCCGATCATCCGCTGGACGCCACCTGCGCCAATTGCGTATGGCACGGCACTGAGCGAAACCGAACTGAACGCCACAGCGACGGTTGCTGGTACGTTTACGTATTCCCCGGACAAAGGCGAGATTCTGAAAGCCGGGGTTCAGACGCTTTCAGTGACATTTATTCCGGCGGACAGCGTTGACTACTCGCGAGCCGAATCGACAGTACAGCTCTCTGTGACCAAGGGAGCGCCAACCAGGATTACCTGGCCGGAGCCTTCAGAGATTACCTTTGGTACCGCGCTGAGCGGGCTGCAGCTGAATGCCACGGCGTCGGAACCAGGCACGTTTGATTACCACCCCAGCGAAGGCGAGATGCTGACGCCGGGTACACACACGCTCTCAGTAACTTTTACGCCGACGGACCCGAACTTCCCGTCGGCAGAGGGCTCGGTGTCTCTTGTGGTGAGAAAAGCAATGCCAACAATCACTTGGCCGGCTCCTGCGCCTATACCGTGCGGGACCGCACTGGGCTCCGCAGAACTGAATGCTACCGCGTCTGTACCCGGAACGTTCACCTATGCACCACCAACGGGGGATATACCTAGTGCAGGAATCCGATTACTTTCAGTTACGTTCACCCCTGAAGAAGAGGCGAACTACACCACGGCAGAGGCTTCTGTAAAACTGACCGTGACGAAGGCAAGGCCGGTCATTCACTGGTTGGATCCAGCGCCGATTCAGTACGGTACGGCGTTGAGCGATAACGAGTTCAATGCAACGGCATCGGTTCCAGGGACTTTTGTGTTCACTCCGGCCAAGGGTACTGTTCTGACCGCGGGGACGCAGACGCTTGAAGCAACATTTACACCTGAGGACACGGCGAACTACGACATTGCGCAAGCCAATGTGCCGTTAGTGGTTATGGCGTTACCTCAGATGGAAACACTGACACGCCAGCCGATGGAGATCGAGCGTGTCGATCGGGATGACAGGGATGATATTTCCCATATCCTGCAGGCCAATCGGGCAGTTGGAGGCCATTTACGCAGGATTCAAGGCAATTCTCCTCTGGAAGGAGCGGGTCCGATGGGCGTGCCATCGCGGTTTGGGGGGCACGATAGTCCATATCGGACTGAACGCCCAGACGCAAATGCCGATGTAATACAGACTGGGACTCATACCGATAGCTCAAGCGAACCAGAAACGCGCACTTATAAAGGCGCCACATATGTGAAAGGGGCGGATGGCAAATGGCACATCAAGCAAAACTAGAGGAGACTGTACCAACAACTCTCCCGGACGATTTCGATGAGTGGGACGGGGGGGCGGCACCGCCAGCGACCCTGCCGGACGATTTCGATGAGTTCGATAACGATCCGGCTCCCCAGGCCAAGTCCACGACACCGCCAGCCGTCGTCGCACCGCCGGTAGCGAGCAAGGTGGCGGAAATGCCGGTTCATCGTTCACCGATTGCGCCGCCGCCCGTTCATACCATGCCGCCGCCAGCCCACACGGCACCTCCGGCCCCGAAACGGACGCAAGAGATTCCGACGATGAGGACGGCAGCCGCGGCCTCGCAACCGGCCATTACAGCGCCAGTCGTGAGCAGGGCGGCCGAGGCCGCGCCAGCAAAGGCCCCCGCGCCGCAAGCCCAACCGGCAAAGTCCTCCGCTACGCAGTCGCCGTCGGCAAGGGCTGCCGCGACACAAGCGCAGCCGGCAAAGTACGCGACAACAGAAGAGCTTTCAAACCTGGTCAGGGCGTACCACGCGACGCAGGATACAGAAACCGACGACGAGCAACAGCGCAAGAAGAAGATGATGCTGATTTGGATTGGGGTCGGCGTGCTGGTTCTTGTGATTGTGGGGGCAGTGACTGCCCTGATGCTCCACAAGCCAGCCGAGCAGAAAAAGACCGTTGTAGTGGTGCAGCAGCCGGCGGTGACGTACACGCCAGATGCGACGCCGTTCCAGGAGAAGCCGACGCCGTCAACGCCAGCGCAGCAACAGGCATCCACGACCAGTGCGCCAGCGCAGCAACAGCAGCCGCAGCAGCCGCAGGCCCCGGCGGTCGCGTCGGAGATGATGAGCAGTCAGTTGAATGCGCCATCGCGCATCTCGAACGATGTCAAGGGTTCCGGGAAAGATTCAGCACCTCCTCCGGCCGGTTTTGGATCGGGAATGATGGACGCCCTGAATGGTACCGCGGGTAGTCCGGTGGGCAGCGTCTTTGGCAAGCAATCCGGACCAAAAGTAAAGGTTGAGAGTCCGAGGATTGTGACGATTTCCTCCGGCGTGGCTCAGGGTATGTTGCTTCAGAAGAGCTCGCCTGTTTATCCGCCTATTGCAAAGACTGCCCGCGTATCCGGGACAGTAGTGCTGCAGGCTACCATCTCAAAGACGGGACTGATTGAGAACCTTCGCGTCTTGAGTGGCCCACCCATGTTGCAGAAGGCTGCGGTGGATGCTGTGCGGGGTTGGCGCTACAAGCCCTACATGCTGGACAGCCAGCCAGTGGAAGTGGATACCACAGTGAGCGTGGTCTTCTCGCTGGGCGGATGACAAGCAGCGATAGCGAACCTGTAGTGTCTGGTTGGTAGCAAAGTCGCCGTGATCACTCGATCACGGCGACTTTTGCGCGTTTGCCCAGACGCACTACGATGCGAGCGGGAAGAGCTGCTAACGGAATCAACGCCTTGGTAGTGACTTCGCCATCAAGTTTTACGGCGTTCTCTGCAATTTTGCGACTGGCTTCAGCTCCTGATGCGGCAAGGCCGAGTTGGATCAAAAGCCTGGGCAAACGAACCGCAAGAGCACCCGGCGCGCCCGATGGACCGACCAGATCGGCGTAGGCGATTGTAACTTCCTCAAGGTCTTCCGCTGTTTCCTTCTGCTGGAACATGCGGGCCCAATTCTCTTCTGCAATTTGAGCCGCGGCTTCGCTGTGAAAGCCTGCGGTGATGGTGCGCGCTAAGCGCTTTTTGGCTTCCATGGGATGAAGCTTGCCGGCGGCCACTTCGGACTGCAGGGCGTCAACCTCGGACTGGCGCAGGTCAGTGAGGAAGACATAATACTTCCACATCAGCTCATCTGAGATGCTCATGAGCTCGCCGTACATTTCCGCAGGCGCCTCGTTGATGCCGATGGCGTTGCCGAGAGACTTGGACATCTTCTGCACGCCGTCGAGGCCTTCGATGATGGGCGTCATGAGGATGATCTGCGGCTTTTGGCCGTAGTGGCGCTGTAGCTCGCGGCCTGCGCCAAGGTTGAAGCGCTGGTCGGTTCCGCCCAGTTCCACATCGGCTTCCAAAGCCACTGAGTCGTAGGCCTGCATGAGGGGATAGAGCAGTTCGTGCAGGCCGATGGGCTGTTCGGCCTGGAAGCGCTTGTGGAACTCGTCGCGCTCCAACATTTGAGAAACGGTGAAGTGAGACGCGAGGCGGATGGTCTGCTCATAGCCCAGCTTGCCGAGCCACTCGGAGTTGTAACGGACTTCTGTCAGGTCCTTGTCGAGGACTTTGAAGACCTGCTCCTGATAGGTCTTGGCGAACTCGTCAATCTGCTCGCGGGTGAGCGTCTTGCGGGTTGCGTTTTTGCCGGTGGGGTCGCCGATGAGAGACGTGAAGTCGCCGACGAGGAAGATGACGGTGTGCCCGAGCTGCTGAAAGTGGCGCAGCTTGCGCAGCAGCACGGTGTGCCCGAGGTGCAGGTCGGGAGCGGTGGGGTCGAAGCCGGCTTTGACGCGTAATGGCCGGCCGGTTTTACGGCTTTCTTCGAGGCGCTCGCGGAGGTCGCTGACGCGGATGATTTCCGCGGCGCCTTTTTGGAGCAGGTCTAGCTGCTGGTCTACGGGTAGAAACTCTTGCATGACAAGAACAAGTATAAAGATCGCGGCTGTGATGGCCGTGATGCCTCGAAGGAGAACTCCGGCGGTATACTTTCCGGCATGGGGAAGATAGGACGCTTCTTCGACAGAATCAGCAGGGGACGGACGATCGAATCTTTAGCCTTGAATATCCTCCCCTTCTCTCTGCTATGCGCATCCGGGATACATCACATCATAAAAGCCCGCAAGGAGGGAGATCAATTTGGCCTTTACTGGGGCATAGGCCTGGCCACATCGTCGCTATTCTTTATCTTATTGATATCCATGGAAATCTGCGCGGTTGCTCGCCGCCTCAAAGCTGAATCGCAGCGCGACCTTTAGCCTATTCGATCGCCTGAAAGGGAATACCGAATAGACAAGGACGGCGTTCATAGAGTTCTTCTTGGGAGAAGGGCGCGGGTAAGTTTGATTCGGAGATCCGGGCCGTATTCCCCGCTGTTGACTCAAGCATTCCGCTCGCGGGATGAAAGAGCGAACGGAATTGGCGAACCTGGGGCTTTCTTGATCTGTTCATGCATCCTCCCAACTACCTGCTCATCCAAGTCCGCAGGAGAGCGTACCCTTATGTCTTCAGTAACTGGCCGTGCAGTGCAGGTGACCGCCGCGGGCGGAGCCTTTAAGGTTGTTCAGCGTGAGTTTCCCGAGCCCGGGTCTGGGCACGTTCGCATACGCGTGCAGGCTTGCGGTGTTTGCCACAGCGACGCGATCACCAAGTTTGGCGCGTTTCCGGGCATTGTGTATCCGCGGGTTCCGGGGCATGAGGTTGCCGGAGTTTTGGACGCGGTGGGTGCGGATGTTCCGCTGTTCAAGAAGGGGCAGCGGGTGGGGCTGGGATGGCATGGCGGCCACTGCAACTATTGCACGCCGTGTCGCAGAGGTGACTTTATTCTGTGCGAGAATGCGCAGATTTCAGGCATTTCATATGATGGCGGGTATGCGGACTACGTGATTGCCCCGGCGAATGCGCTGGCACTGGTTCCGAGTGACTTGTCGGATGTGGACGCGGCGCCGCTTATGTGCGCGGGCGTGACGACCTATAACAGCCTGCGGCACAGCGGGGCAAAGCAGGGTGATCTGGTAGCGGTTTTGGGCATCGGCGGGTTGGGTCACCTGGGAGTGCAGTTTGCGGCGAAGGGCGGGTACCGCACAGTGGCTATCGCACGCGGCGCGGACAAGGCACCGCTGGCGAAGCAGTTGGGCGCGCACATCTACATCGACAGCACGACACAAGATTTTGCGGCGGAGCTGCAGAAGCTGGGCGGAGCTTCGGTCATTCTCTCGACACTGACGGACGCGAAGAGCCTGACGACAGCGATTGGCGGACTGGGGCCGAATGGGAAGCTGGTGATCCTGGGAGTGCCGGATAAGCCATTCGAGGCGAACGCGATCCCGTTGGTGCTGGGGAATCGAGTGATTGCGGGATGGGCTTCGGGGACGGGGATGGACTCGGAGGATACGCTGAACTTCAGTGTGCTGGCTGGGGTGAAGCCGATGATTGAGACGTTTCCACTGGAAAAAGCGGCCGAGGCATTTGATCGCATGATGAGCGGCAAGGCGCGGTTCCGGGCGGTGCTGACTACCGGGGCATGACCTGATTAGATGGTGCGACGGCTTATGCGCCGAGGGGCGAACAGAAGCCACTCGTGAAGAGTCGATTACTTCTGCGATGCCCCTTTCCCCGCGAATGCTGCATTTGCCTTAGACTTGTTGGATGGAAGAGTTCAGTCGTATTCAGCGGCTCCCGCCGTATGTCTTCAACATTACGGGGGAGATGAAGGTGACGGCTCGCCGCCATGGCGAGGACATTATCGACTTTGGCATGGGTAACCCGGATGGGGCTACACCGAAGCACATTGTGGACAAGCTGGTGGAGGCGGCGCTGAAACCGGCGACGCACCGCTACTCGGTGTCGCGGGGGCTGCCGCGGCTGCGCAAGGCGATTGCACACTGGTATAAGACGCGCTATGACGTTGACCTTGACCCGGAAACAGAGACGATTGTCACCATCGGGTCGAAGGAAGGGATCGCGCACCTGTGCCTGGCGATTCTGGATTCGCGGGACACGGTGCTGGTGCCCAACCCGAGTTACCCGATCCACATTTACGGGCCGGTGATTGCGGGGGCGCACGTGGTGAGTGTGCCGGTGCACGATAAGGCCCAGTTTCTGGCGGAGCTGGAAGCGCTGATTCCGCGCATGGTGCCGCGTCCCAAGGCGCTGATTGTGAATTTCCCATCGAACCCGACTACGGAGTGCGTGGAGTTGCCGTTTCTGGCGCGGCTGGTGGAGTTGGCGCGGGAGTATGGCTTTCACTTGATTCAGGACCTGGCGTACGCGGATATCGCGTTTGACGGATACAAGCCGCCTAGCGTGTTGGAAGTGCCGGGCGCGAAGGATGTGGCTGTCGAGTTCTTCACGCTGAGCAAGAGCTACAACATGCCGGGATGGCGTGTGGGCTTCATGGTGGGGAATCCAGTGCTGGTGAGTGCGCTGGCGCGCCTCAAGAGCTATTTCGACTACGGGACATTCACGCCGATCCAGGTGGCGTCCATTCAGGCGCTGGAGGGCCCGCAGGAGTGCGTGGCGGAGATTTGCGAGAACTACAGGAGCCGGCGGAATGTGCTGGTGGAAGGGCTGAACAAGCTGGGCTGGGAAGTGGCGCTGCCGAAGGCGACGATGTTCGTTTGGGCGCGGATCCCGGAGCAGTACAGGAAGCTGGGGTCGCTGGAGTTTTCAAAGCTGTTGCTGAATGAGGCGAAGGTTGCGGTTTCGCCGGGAATTGGTTTCGGAGACTATGGCGACGGGCACGTGCGGTTCTCGCTAATTGAGAATGAGGAGCGGACACGGCAGGCGCTGCGGGGGATCAAGCAGATGCTTGCGAAAGGCGAAATGCCCGCGATCAAGGCGGATCTGGCCGCGCCACGAGTTGGGTAACTTGTCGATTCTGTTTGGGACGACTCACATTTCAACTCCCATACGGTCGTATGGCTTCGGAATCCTCAGCTCTATGTCTTCGGTTTCGTGCTGAGATCCCACGTCTCTGAAGTGAGTGCCTGAGCGCCACGGTTGCCAGACTAGATGTCACCGACCCGTCGACGGCGGGAGCCTATAATCGGTAGTTCTCACGACATGTTCAACTGTGGGACGCTGCGCGGAAAGGTCGCTCGCTTCGAGTGGATGCAGGTGCATTCTCGCTGAGGAAGTGGTATTTGGACTGCGTCACGGATGGCGGTGATGCGGTGATCCTTTACTGCGCCGATCTGCGATGGCGGGAGCTGCACACCTCCTACAGCAGCATTCTGATGGCCGGTGAGCGGCCGGCAAGATCAAGCGCGTCGATGGCTAGCTTTCGCCTTTCTTGTGCGAAGGGGCAAATCGCTGTTGAGCATCCACGGCTGAAGATCTCTGGGCAGTGGGAGACGAATGCTGCGGCATTCGAGCGCGCGGTGTATGAGGACGCGTCTGGTGCGGTGGTATGGAACTGCTTGCAGCCCGGTTCAGCGGTTCATGTGCGGGTGAGGGAACGGGAATTTTCCGGACGGGGCTACGCGGAATGTCTCACAGTGACGTTGCCCCCATGGCAACTGCCGTTGAACCAACTGAGATGGGGGCGTTTTGTATCACAGGATGAGTCTCTTGCCTGGGTCGACTGGCAGGGACCGTATTCAACCAGCTTTGCGGTACACAACAGCATGGAATGTGAAACGGTGTCGGTTTCAGATTCTGAGGTAGTGGTGCGCGATGCCACGCTGCGCATGGACGATAGTCTGCCTCTTCGCGCTGGGCGAGCCGAGAACACAATTTTGCCTGGAGCGCCGATACTTGGGAAGCTGCTTCCACGTTCTCTGTTCAATATCGAAGAGCACAAGTGGAGGAGCCGCGGAACCTTGAAGACAGAGGATCGCGTCAGCGTAGGCTGGGTGATTCACGAGGTGGTTCATTGGAGGGTTTGATTCGTCCATCTCTGTTGAAGGTGTTGTACGGGACACTCTTTGTGGCCGTGCTGCCGCTGGGGCTGGTGCTGTGGGCACACGGTGCGAAGGATGCAGTTGCGCTGACGGCGTTGCACTCGACTGTGTGGGGTGCGCGGTTGACTATGTTGGGCGCGGCGGTCGTGTCGACGGGCATGTGGAACCTGTGGAGGTATGGTGGGGGCTTGCCGATGAATGCATTTCCTCCGGCACTTTTTGTGGAGAGTGGCCTGTATTGTCTTGTGCCGCATCCGATTTACGGCGGATTTGTTATTGCCTGCGCGGGTGTTGCCATCTGGTCTGGTTCGGCAAGCGGATTGTGGTTGGTTATGCCGAGCGTGGCGCTGGCCAGTGCCGCAGTGGTATTGGGGTATGAGTTGCCGGACTTACGGAGACGGTTTGGACAGTGGACCGCATCGACATGGCTGCCGCACGAAAGAGTTGAGGCTCCCTCCCTTCTGGAACGGTTTCGAGTGTACCTGGTGGTCTTGCTGCCGTGGCTGACGATCTTTGAGCTGATTGGGGCGCTGGGCAGACCAGCAGACGGAATGGGGACCTACTTGCCGTTCGAGAGCCGATTGCCGGTAATTGAGCAGTCGGAGGTGATTTATGCAAGCACCTACCTCGTTATCTTATTCGCGCCTCTGCTGGCTGGCTCCGGTCATGCGTTGAGACGGTTTGCGCAGCGCGGGCTGATTGCAATGGCGCTGCTGTTCCCGCTGTATCTTCTTTTGCCGTTCTTTGTCCCGCCACGTCCATTCACTGCATCAGGTTCGATTGGCCAGTTATTGCTGTGGGAGCGAACACCGATCTCGGGGATTGGTGCATTTCCGTCGTTCCATGTTGTGTGGGCGCTGATCGCGGCGTCGGCTTTCAGTGAGGGACCGCGGTGGAAGCAGATTGCATGGTGGGCCTGGGCAGTGTTGGTTGCAGCGAGTTGCGTGACGACGGGGATGCATTCGATTGCCGATGTGGTGGCTGGAGTCGCAGCCTTTCTACTGGCGATCCGGATTCGAGATGTGTGGGTGAGGATTTTGCGATCAGCTGAGGCGATTGCAAACTCGTGGAAGGAGTGGCGAGTGGGGCCAATGCGGATCATCAACCACGGCGGTTTTGCGGGCGCGGCAGTGGTGGTGGGGATCTGGCTAATTGACGCGCAGCTTGGGCCAGGACGCGCGTGGCTGGCGGTAAGCATTTTTGTTTGCGCCACGGTGGGAGCGGCATTTTGGGCGCAATGGGTAGAAGGATCGCCGGCGCTGTTGCGGCCGCTGGGATTTTACGGGGGAATGTTGGGAGCGGCAGTTGGCGGGTCGGCAGCGCTTTGGATGCATGTGAATTTGTGGATGGTGCTCGCGGCGATCTGCGTGGCAGCGCCATGGATACAGGGAATTGGCCGATTGCGGTGCCTGGTTCAGGGGTGCTGTCATGGGCACGCGACAGAAACGGTACCGGGAATTTGCTACACACATCCGCGTTCCCGAGTTTGCCGGCTGACGGAGTTCTGCGGGGTCTCGGTACATGCAACTCCGGTCTACTCGATTCTGTGGAATGCAGTAGTGGGGGTGGCGCTGCTGCGGTTGCTGCAACTGCACTGCTCTTCGACGTTCATTTGCGGCGTGTACCTTCTGTTGTCGGGAGCCGGAAGATTTGTGGAGGAGGCGTATCGCGGCGAGCCGCAGACGTTGAGCCTGTATGGTCTGCGGTTGTATCAGTGGCTTGCGATTTTGACGGTTGTTGGCGGCGCTCTAGTGACTACCGTGTCTGGATCTCATATGCCAGAGATGTATCCCTGGCGCGTCGACTCGATTCTCCTCGCGATGGGATGCGGCGCCGTGGCCTGGTTTGTAACGGGAATCGATTTTCCGGACTCTTCGCGGCGGTTTGCACGGCTGACGTGACGATTGCCGGAAGTATGTGTAGAACGGCCGGCGTGGGACGGCTCCTGCTGGTCTGGATTGTCGGCTTCGGATGGATTTGGTCGGAGGGCCGACGCATATAAATTGCTATATGCTTGGGGGATGTAGATAGGCGACAAGGGGATATGGAAAATCCCCTGAAGTATTTTGCTGAGTTGCGCGATCCGCGGGTGGAGCGGAACCGGGAATATTTGCTGGAAGAGATTCTTCTGATCTCGATAGCCGCGGTGCTGAGCGGAGCCGAGAGTTGGAACGACATCGCCGAATACGGCCAAGACAAGCGGGAGTGGTTGAAGACGTTTCTGACGCTTCCCTCGGGCATTCCATCGCACGATACGTTCAACCGGGTGTTTCAGGCGCTGGACCCGGAAGAGATGGAAAAGGGTTTTGTGGCTTGGGTTTCGTCGATCGCCAGGCTGACGGCGGGCGAAGTGGTAGCCATCGACGGCAAGGCCTTATGCGGCACACGCGATAGCGGCAAGAAGACCCTTGTCCATATGGTTTCGGCATGGGCCGAGGGCAACGGACTGGTGCTGGCGCAGCGCAAAGTCGATGAGAAATCCAATGAAATCACAGCCATTCCCAAGTTGCTCAACGCGCTGGAACTGACTGGCACGGTGGTGACCATTGACGCCATGGGCTGCCAGCGCGGGATCGCCCGCCAGATCATCGACAAGAAGGCCGACTATGTATTGGCAGTCAAGGAGAATCAAGGTCTTTTGGCCGAACAGGTGAAAGACTCGTTTCTATTGTTGGACTCGGATGCAGTGGCCGATCAAATCGACTGTGGCCACGGACGGGTCGAGCGACGCAAGTGCTCGGTGATGGCCGATCTTGGCCTGATCGAAAAGGCATCCGAATGGGCCTCATTACGGGCGTTGGTGCGTATCGAGTCGGAGCGGTATCACAAGGCCACCGGTAAGATCGAGCGAGAGATTCGCTACTACATCACAAGCCTCAGCCCCGATGCCGCAAGGCTGAACTCGGTGATCCGCCAGCACTGGGGCATCGAAAACAAACTGCACTGGGTGCTCGACGTCGGCTTCGGCGAAGACCTGGACCGCAAACGCGCTGGCCACGCCGCACAAAACTTCTCCATCCTCAACCGAATCGCTCTCAATCTGCTCAAACACGACAAATCTTCCAAACGCGGAATCAAGGGAAAACGCCTCAAAGCCGCTTGGAACATCCCCTACCTGCTGAAATTACCCGGAATCTGATATGCGTCGGCCCTGGATTTGGTCGCCGGATTCTTGACTTGTGCGACAATCGATGCACTGGACGTTGCACGCGCGGGAAGAGGTCACCATGCAGTCTGCAACTGAACCGGATCCCGCTCAATCGGATCCGACGAAATCTGTTCCAACAGAATTGGTTCCGACACAATTTGCTCCAGCGCAGTTGGGGAAACGGCGCACTCCGTCGGTCCTGCTCTCCGTGGTGCTGCATGGGAGCTTGCTTACCTTTGCGCTGGTGCTGGGGACGGCTGCGAGGACGAGAGTGATTGAGCCCAAGGCGTTGCGGGTGCGAGCGCTGGTGGAGAACGCAGGCGGGTCTCATGCTGTGAAGCTTCTGCTGCCGGTGAAGGACTTTGCGGCGCAGACGCGCGATACTGCGACGGATAAAGAAGCTACCAAGAAGACGATTGTTCCGGTGGAGCAGACGCACAAGAAGATGGCGGGGGGCGGGACTCCGAAGATGCCTCATGCGGGGGATGGTTCGGGGCAGGCGTTGCACGGGAATGGGAGCGATAACGAAGACGTGCATCCGTCTTTCCCGATCTTCTCGCCACACCCGCCGCTGAAAGACCGGTCTCTACTGCCGGCTGCCGAAGTGAAGGTGGTAGTGGATGTGAAGGTGGACGCATTGGGCCAGGTGCTCGGCGAGACCCTGGTGAAGGGCGTGGGTAACCAACTGGACAAGCTTTGCCTGGATATTGTGTGGACTTGGCGGTTTCAGCCGGCTACGGTGAATGGCAAGCCAGTGCCTTCCGAAGCGGAGTTGATCTTTCCGTTCACTCCGAGTTATCCGATCAGCGGTTAATAAGGGCTAGCGGTCGTAGTTAGAGATGCTGGTTGAACCACTAACTTCCGAGACTCATTCAATCTCATGCAGAGAGCGCTAGCGCTCAGGGGATTCATGCGTTTGAATGGATGCAAGAATCAACAATTGCGGCTTCCCAAGTCTCGATGACGAGACTTTCATTGCAGCTTAGAAGCTCTGCTGCCGGGGACCCCGGAATTTGGGATCCCCAGAAGCAGGTTCAGTGGTTGGGTTCTGGTTAGTAGTAGCTGAAAGTGCCTGCAGGTATCAGGATTGCACCAATTACAGCTACATACAACGCGAGGAAAGGCAACATACGCGATTTGTTTGCGATCATCAACGCCGAGATTGCCTCAGTGCAGATGAACGCATAAACCGCAAGGTAAGGGTGCGAAAGCACCAGTGATACAAAGTGTTCCATGATCCATCCCTTTCAGTATTTAAGCGAAGAGATTTCAAGGGATGCACCGTGGGGGAAGCGGTACATTTGTTGGTGAGTCTATACCTCTACTTCGAGAGTGTGTGGTGCATAAGTCAAATTATTCTTGGTTTTATTAATCAACTAGTAATTTTGGGGATCATTTGTCATCTATTTGACGCGAAGGAACGCTCCTGGGGCGTGATGGACACCCAGAATTCAAAATAGACAAACCCTGAAAAACCCACGAGATCTGGGGCGCTCGCGCTACTGGACGATGGAGATGGACGAGCCGGAGTTGTGGATTGGATAGGGGAGATGATAGGCACGACTGAGTGAGTGCGCGGAAGCGGGAGGGACGAGAAAAGGCGAGGGCTGCGAGGGAGCGAGCGCGGTTTTGGCGAGGGCATCCACGCAGTCCGCGTCGAGCTTGCTGCGAGCTTCGCGCTTCATGATTTCCATTGCCTGCTCAGGGCTGGAGCCGGCGCGATAGGGGCGATTTTCAGTGATTGCCGAGTACACATCGGCCACGGCGAGAATACGCGCCTCGATTGGAAGGTCTGCGGCTTTGAGCTTGTTGGGATAGCCCGAACCATCAAGCCTTTCATGATGGGCGCCGGCCACAAAGGCCAGTTCGCGGAATTGACTTACACGGCTGAGGATGGACCTGGTAAGCGCGGCATGCTCGCGCATAATGACCCATTGTTCGCCGTCGAGCTTGCCGGGCTTGTCGAGGATGGAATTGGGAACGCTGAGCTTGCCGAGATCGTGGAGGAGCGCGGCGCGATGGATTAGTTGACGCCGCTCGGAATTGTGTCCCATGGTGGAGCCGATCGCGGAGGCCACATCAGTAACGCCGATGGAGTGGCTGAAGGTGAAGTGCGATTTGGCGTCGACAACTTCAGCGAATGCTTCACAGATGAGATCAATGTGCGAAGGACTGGTGCGCGTGGTTTGCGGCGGCGCCAGTTCAAGGACGGAGGCGCGGACGGACCGCGCTGAATCACCGGCGGTCTGGGTGGGGTTGGGTAGACACTGCATCCAAAGAGCACCCCTGCGGCGAAGCGATTCAGCAGCCTTGACAACCTGCGGATCGAACCAGCGGCCGCTGCGCTCGTGGAGAATCTGCATGGCTTGGGCGGGTCCGCGTTCCAGTGCGAAAACGTCGAGATGCTGCGCGACAGCCATGACGCGGGCGAGCGGAGAGATGGCTTCTCCCTTTTCGCTCTCAGGATATCCACCGCCGTCCCAATGCTCATCGAGCGAGCGAACGGCCAGCGCGGTTTGCTCGCTCATGCCGATTTTGCGGACGATGCTTGCACCGCGGTCGCAACGCAATTGAATCATCTCGCGGTTGTTGTCGTGCTGCGTAAAGGCGATTTTGACGATGCGGCCAAACTTGCGGAAAGGGTTGCCGTCGGGCAGAACGCTGTTCCACAAGAGGCGCACGGAAGAAAGGCTGGGTTGATGAGGGCGGGTCCAGTCTTCAAGCTTGACGCCGGATTTGACGGCACGATCGTCGCCACCTCCGATGATCTGGCACATGCGGGCGGCATTGCTGCTGCAACCTACGTCTTTGAGAAGCAAGGCGTGATAGAGGTCGGCAAGCGACTCATTGGAGAAGCCAAGTTCATTTCCAAGGCGCATGCCGAGCAGACAGCAGCGCAGAGCGTGCCCGGGAACTGCACCCTCGGTGAGATCGAGTGCGAAAGAAAGTGCGGAGATGATTTCGGCCAGCGAGGGAGCGCCGGTCCCAGCGGAGAGCGAGTGAATGGACGCGAATTGGGCTTTGATTGCCGGCATTGGGTGATAACTGAAGACCGGACTAGCTGTCCGCAGGGTATCCAAGGGCAAGTCTAGGCAGAATCTGCCTGGGGGGCGATAGCACTTTCCGGAAGACAGTAACACTTTTGCGGGAGGGGAGAGTGTATTTGAGGATTTTGGGAATAGTTTAGGCTCGCGGCAGCGCTGATGAGATGTCGAAGGGGAGTCTAGCGTGAGATGGCGGAAATCGTTCGGCCTTTTTGATCGTGTGTTCAAGCCCACCTATGAGGCAAAGGCGTAGACTGGGGTTCAGATTACGGTTGCCTCTTGAGGCGTGGATGGCCCCAATGAGATTTGCCCCGGTGATTCGAAGGCTGCGTTCTTTTGAGCGCCGCTTTCGTCAGGCGCGAATGACCGCTCGCGTGATCCAGAGGCGCCGTTATCCGGTCCTCGCCCATATCATTCCCACTCGGCGCTGCAATCTTTCCTGCGCCTACTGCAACGAATACGACAAGGTCTCCAACCCTGTGCCGACCGCGGAGATGCTGCACCGCATCGATCTCCTAGCAGCTCTTGGCACGGGGATCATTACTTTCAGCGGCGGTGAACCGCTGCTGCATCCGGATCTGGACGAGTTGATTCGACGCATCCGGAAACATGGCATCATCGCGACCCTCATCACCAACGGCTATTTGCTGAGTCCGGACCGGATCAAGCAGTTGAACCGTGCCGGTCTTGAACAGTTGCAGATCAGCATCGACAACGTGCAGCCCGATGATATCTCGAAAAAAAGCCTGAAGGTGTTGGACAAGAAACTCCAATGGCTGGCCGATTATGCAGAGTTCGACGTAAACATCAATACTGTGGTTGGAGCTGGCATCGAGAATCCCGGGGACGCACGCACGATCGCGCACCGTGCACTGGAACTGGGATTCGATACAACTGTCGGCATTGTTCATGACCACAGCGGCCAGGTGCGGGCTTTGCGCGACGAGGAGCGCGTCGTTTACGAGCAGATCCAGGCGGAAAAGAAGCCAGGGTTCATGGCATTCGCCTACGACAATCTCTTCCATAGGAACCTGGCGCTTGGCCAACCGAACGACTGGCACTGCCGCGCGGGAAGCCGTTATCTCTACATCTGCGAGGACGGCCTGGTTCACTACTGCTCGCAGCAACGGGGATATCCGGCGATCCCGCTGGAGCGATATGGCAGTGAGGATCTTGAGCGCGAATATTGGACTCAGAAACCCTGCGCACCCTATTGCACGATCTCATGTGTCCATCGCGTCGCGATGATCGATCTGGTCAAGGAAAAGCCGCGCGAGGCGCTAACGCAGTTCTTTCCACCTACGGCACCAGGTAAACCGGCAAGGCTTCCCCTGGGAGTGGACATTCTCTCTAGAATGTTTCTTCCCCCGGAAGATGGCAAGCCTCAAAACGCGGTAGTGAGGGCAGTGGCAGTTGGCGTGAGCAGGCTGCTTGGGATCAAGTGAGCACCCCAGGCTGCGAGAACGATCAAGGCCACCGCCGCTCCCAGCCATACATCGATGGCATAGTGGTATCCGCCTACAACAGCGGCAACGCCGATCCAGATGGCGATAACAAGAAAGACCACACCGGCAAACGGAACATAGTGCAGCAGCACAAATGAGATGGCAAGCGCGCAGGCCACATGGGCGCTGGGGAATGAGATTGCGTGTATGCTGGCTATCTGCAGAATCCAGAGATTAAAGACGCGGCTCTTGGTTCGTCCTCCGGCGGCGCTCGCCTTTCCGGAGATGTCGCGCGGTGGCAGGGCGGGCACCAGTGGTGTGAGCACATAGCAGAAATACGTCGGTAGTAGAACGATCGCCCAAAAGGTATTCGCGTACCTGTTCAGGCCCGCCGCGTAAAGAACCGCAAGTCCGGCCACTGGCAGCGGGTAACAGAGCGAATAGGCCCACTCCATGGAGAGCCGCGTGTAGTATCCGAAAGACGGGACCCCGAGGTGCAGGAGCTTCGCGAGGTGGCGGTCAGACTCCACGAGCCAGCTTTGGATCTTCTGGTTCGGCCCGGTGAAAAACTGGCCTGTTTGCCAATAAGGCACGAGCATCAGGGCGACGGGCAGCCAGTCGCGCAGAATGGATGCTCGGCCTGGCGCGAGAACATAAACCGATAAGCGGCCGATGAGAACGACAATTATCGCGAACACTGCGAGTATGGCTATAGCGGCCTTGCGTCTGGCTGCAAGCGGGCTAGTCCACGCAGCCAGAGCAAGAACAACGGCAAATCCTGCCTGAATCCATTCGGAAGTTCTCATTCACGGCCCTGGGTCAAGCCCGGATTGAGTTCTACAGCACAAGACACCGGACTTCACTTTAGACACGAAGGATTACGATCGCGCGAAAGCGGTATGTAAGAACGAAGAATAGAGAATGATAGGTTCCGCCGATCAGATTCCCGAGCCGAACGGCTCTCAACCCCATGCTGTGGGTACCCGGCCCCTGCTCCCTTCGTAAGGAAATGCTTGAAGTCTCTTGCTCCCTCTTGTCAGGCAATGCTTAATGCATGCCACCGCCGCCACCGGGGGCTGCGCCGGGACGGTTCTTGCTTAAGAGGAAGGCCAAAAAGACCAGGAAGATGGACATGTAAGAAAGTTCCATATAGACGTCCTGATAGCCTTGGACGCCGGCCTGGAGGTTGAGCTGGTTGTAGATGTTGGCGAGCGCCCTGCCCGCGCCGTTGCCGGAGCCGAATGTGGTGCCGAAGAAGCCGGTGAGGCCGCTGAGTTGCTGCTGATAGCCGATGGAGTCGGGGCCCATGGTGTTCTGAAGATGCTGCTCGTGCCACAGTGTTCGGTTGGTGACCTGGGCGTTGGTGACAGCGATAAGTATGCTGCCACCGATGTTGCGGGCGAAGTTGATGAGGCCGGCTACCTGGTTCGAATCCTCTTTGGGCATGCCTACGTACGCAGCGGTGGTAATGGAGATGAAGCAGAAGGGGAGGGGAATCATTTGGACGACGCGCAGCCACGAGGCCTGGGCGAAGGTCATGTTGAGGGTGGTGACTTGAGCCGCGACGCGAAAAGTAATGATGAACAGGAGGAACCCCAGGGCGGTCAGGTAGCGCGCGGATATCTTGCTGGTGGCAATGCCGGCAAGGGGCATGACGATGACCAGGGTGAACCCGCCGGCGGTGAGGGCTAGGCCGGCAGTGGTGGCGGTCCAGCCGAGGAGCTGTTGCATGAATTGCGGCTGGAGGACGGTGTTGGCGTTAAGTACGCCGCCGACCAGCATCATCAAGAAACAACAGATGGCGAAATTCTTAAAGCGAAAGACCTTGAGATTGATGAGAGGGTCCTTCTGACGCCACTCCCACCAGATGAGAGCGATCATGCCGGAGACGAACAGGAATGCGAAGAAGAGGATGAAGTTGGAGGCGAACCAGTCGTTCTCCTCGCCTTTGTCGAGCATGATCTGCATGCCGCCCATGGCAATGGTGAGGAAGGCGAGACCGAGGTAATCCATTTTGAAGATGCGGGAGCGATCGGGCTTGATCCAGGGGGGATCTTCAACGAGGCGCGTGACAAGGAAGAAAGCGAGAATGCCGACGGGGATGTTGATGTAGAAGATCCAGCGCCAGGAGAAATTGTCAGTGATCCAGCCGCCGAGGGTAGGGCCGATGGAGGGCGCGAGAACGGCAACGAGGCCGTAGAGAGCGAAAGCCTGGCCGCGCTTGTGAGGCTCGAAGGAGTCCGCCATGATGGCCTGCGCCATGGGTTGCAGACCGCCTCCGCCTGCACCTTGAATGATGCGGAAGAGAAGTAGCATGGGCAGCGAAAGAGCCGCGCCGCACAAGAAGCTGGAGATCGTGAAGATGATGATGCACAGGACGAAGAAATTGCGGCGGCCAAGAACACTGGAGGCCCATCCACCGAGCGGAAGAACGATGGCGTTGGAGACCAGATAGCTCGTGAGGACCCAGGTACCTTCGTCGGTGCTGGCGCCGAGGGAGCCGGCAATGTGGGGGAGAGCGACATTGGCGATGGAAGTGTCGAGGACTTCCATGAAGGCCGCGAGAGCAACCGTCATAGCAATGAACCAGGGATTGACCCTCGGCTTCCATGGGACGGAGACAGCGGGATTCGGATTGTCAACCTGCCTGGCGGCTGGTGCGGTACTGGTTGGGACTGGCACCGCGGGCTGCAATTCGGACAAAAGAGATCTCCTCAATCATTGATGCTGGGACTGCTGCTGGCGTTTTGCCGCAGATGATTCGGGCCGGGGAAGCGCCCAGATGCTGGAGCGAGATCGGCTTGCTTCTAAATAGATTCGCATACATGTGGTTGAGGTTCAGCGATTCGCTGCGGGGATGAGAAGCGGGACCGTACATACCTGTGTCTCAGGATCCAAGACATCCGTCCCACGGACGAAGACTTGTCCATGGAAACGCTAGGGACGGTGAGCATCAGGTGGGCTTCATGGGCAGTTTATTATCTTTCATTTTCGGGTAAAGCGAATTATCTTTCAGATGACGAAAGCGCTCGCAATCCTGAGTGCGGCTGCATTTCGCACCCAGGGAGCATGTACCCCTCCATGATCCCGACTAAAACTCCCCTATCGTCGGTGATTGCACGATTGCCCCGGGCCGCCCGCGGGCTGATGGGAATATCCGCTGCCTGCCTGGGCGCCGGAATCACTTATGCGATTGAGCCGTTGCGCGCCTTTCCGCTGATGCTGGCTTTCCCGACCGTCATTTTGAGCTGCTGGTTTCTGGGGATGTGGGGCGGAGCCTTCTGTGCTCTGACGGAAGTCGTGTTAGTGGATTCGTTCTTGACCAAGAGCCAGATTCGCTTTTCGATTGGTAACGCGCGCGAGGACGTGCGAATGGCTGTATTCTCGGCGATTACGCTTGGGCTGGGATGGGCGATACGGCGGTTATCGAAGGAGCGGGAGGAACTGAGCACCCAGGAACTGGAACAACGATTGATGCGCGCGAATGCGGAGCGCCAACTGGCAGAGGAACACGCGAAGGCAGCGGAGGTGTTGCGCGATCGCGATGCGGTGCTGCAGATTGCTCTGGAAGCGAACGGGATGGCGCTGTGGGTTTGGGATTTGAAGACGAATGCGATCCACTGGTCTGAGGAGAAGTACCGGATGATCGGCCTGGAACCCGGATCGATTGAGCCTTCGACGGACGCATGGTTGAAGGCGGTTCATCCGGACGACGCGGAGAAGGTGAAGAAGGGTGTGCTGGGGACGCGGAAGGGCGGGGCGGACTATCACAATCAATACCGGGTGGTGTGGCCGGATGGTTCGGTGCATTGGCTGGAGTCGCAAGGCAAGTGCCAGCTTGATGAGGATGGGCTGCCAGCACGGGTGTTGGGCGTGGTGACAGATGTGACTCATCGCAAACGGGCCGAGGATGCGTTGCTGCGGACAGAAAAGCTGGCCATTGCGGGGCGTCTGGCAGCCTCAATTGCGCACGAGATCAACAATCCGCTGGAGGCAGTGTCGAATCTGTTGTTCCTGATCACTCTGGCGCAGACGGCGGAAACCGCGCAAGAGCATGCGCGAGATGCATTGGAGCAATTGATGCGGGTTTCGCTGATTACGCAACAGACGCTGAAGTTTCATCGCCAGGCGGGTGCGCCGCAGATGACAAGGCTGTCGGAAGTTCTTGAATCGGTGATGGCATTGTTCCGGAACAAGCTAATGGCGTCAGACGTTGCTGTGGAGGTGCGGGCAGAGCGGGAGGCGAGCGTGGCCTGCATGCCGAGCGAGACACAGCAGATCTTCGCGAACCTGGTGTCGAACGCTGTTGACGCGATGCCGCGAGGTGGGCGGCTAGTGATTCGGCTGCGGCCCTCGCAGGCCTGGCGCGATCGCGCGACAGCCGGGATGCGGGTGACCTTCCTCGATTCCGGAGTAGGGATGGACCGAGCGACGATGCGGCGGATCTTTGAACCATTTTTCACGACCAAGACGGAGACGGGAACCGGATTGGGGATGTGGGTTGTGGCCCAGCTGGTGGAGCGGCATCACGGAGAGGTGCGGGTGTGGAGCACACAGCGCGCGCAAGGCAGCGGAACTGCGTTTTCACTGTTCCTTCCGTTTCAAGATGTCCCGCAGGCAAACGGACTGCAAGATGGCAAGGTTACCGAGCCGGACGCGCAGACACTCTCTGCTCGATAGAAGAGCGCGTCAATCATCAATCGGCGTGGACGGTTTCAGGCTCGAGAGAGGGATTGGATTGGCGGTGGCGGCGGAACTTCCAGATGCCGAAGCCGAGGCCGGCCACGAGCAGAACGAGGAATGTCCAGAGGAGCGGGGCTGACCATTTCTCAAGCTCATTGGACCACAGGCGGACGATGTGGCGGCCGTAGGAGACGGCTAGCCAGGAGATGAGCGAGTAGCGCAGCGCACGGGCCGTGGAGTAGGCAGCCAGGAAGCGTGGGCGCGAGACACCCAGTGCGCCGGAAGCAAGGATGAACGGCGAGAGCGGAATGGGCGGAGGCAGTATCGCGGGAAGAAAAACTGCAAGGACTGGGTGACTGCCGACCCAAGCCACGATGCGGGCATGCAGGCGCGCAGAAACCCAGCGCCTCAGGGCGGCTTCGCCGCCTTTCAGGCCGAGGTGCCAGGTGGTGTATCCACCGAAGATGCTGCCGGAGAGGGCGCAAGCGGCGAGTAGCCAGGGGTCACCCTTGTGCGAGACAAGCCAGAGAAGCAGCAGATCAGTGGTGCCGGGGATGGGCAGAGGGACGATGGAGGAATCGACAACTGCGACTACGAAGAGGCCCAGCGGCCCCAGGTGAGTGAGCCAGTGCGGAATGAGAGAGTGGTGCGCACGCGGGGCGGGAGTCGGGGCGAAGAGGCTCATCTGTATGTTTGACGTCCGATTTGAGCGCCAGGCCGTATGGCGGGGGAAGGTTTCCCCTGCGGCGGTGTCAACTATATAACCAAATACAGGTCACGCAATCCCTTTGCGACCATCTTTGAATTCTGGAGATTGAATGAGCAACCCGAGCGTCGGGATTGGTTTGCCCGTGAACTCGCCGCGCCAGGTTCTGTTTGCGAGCCTGGTGGGCACGACAATCGAGTTCTTTGACTTTTACATCTATGCGACGGCGGCGGTGCTGGTGTTTCCGAAGCTGTTTTTTCCGGCTGCCGATCCGGCCACAGCGACGCTTGCCTCGTTGGCGACGTTTGGAATTGCGTTTCTGGCGCGGCCGATTGGGTCGGCGCTGTTTGGGCACTTTGGCGACCGGATTGGACGCAAGACGACGTTGGTGATGGCGCTGGCGACGATGGGAGTTTCGACGGTGTCGATTGGTTTGCTGCCGACTTACCACGCGATTGGCATTGCTGCCCCACTGCTGCTGGCTTTCTGCCGGTTTGGGCAGGGGCTGGGTTTGGGCGGCGAGTGGGGTGGCGCGGTGCTTCTGGCGATTGAGAATGCTCCAGCACACAAGCGGGCGTGGTATGGGATGTTTCCGCAACTGGGGGCGCCGGTGGGATTCTTTCTTTCGAGCGGAGTGTTTCTGGGGTTGTCGCGGCTGCTGACTGACGAGCAGTTTCGCGCATTTGGTTGGCGGCTGCCGTTTCTGGCGAGTTCTGCGCTGGTGTTTCTGGGGCTGTGGGTGAGGCTGACGATTACGGAGACGCCGGTGTTTCAGGCGGCTATGGATCGCGGCGAACAGGTAAGGCTGCCGACGGTGGCGGTGTTTCGCGATCATGCGAAGCCGCTGGCGGCGGGGATTCTGGTTTGCCTGGCGACGTTTGTGCTGTTCTACCTGATGATTGTGTTCGCGCTGTCGTGGGGCACGAGTGCCCTGGGAATAAGCCGGGAGAGATTCCTGGTGATGCAGTTGTTTGCCACGTTGTTCTTTGCGGTGATGATTCCGATTTCTGCAATGCTGGCGGAGCAGGGTAGGCGGCGCGCGATGCTGTGGATCACGGTGGCCATCTTTTTGTTTGGGCTGATTTTGGCGCCGATGTTTGTGGCCGGGGAAGGCGGAGCGCTGGGGATGATGACGCTGGGGCTGTCGCTGATGGGGCTGACGTACGGGCCGCTGGGCACGGTAATTTCGGAGTTGTTTCCTACGCCGGTGCGGTACTCGGGCAGTTCACTGGCGTTCAACTTCGCGGGGATTCTTGGGGCGTCTCTGGCGCCGTATATTGCTACGTGGCTCGCGACTAAGTATGGACTTCAGTATGTGGGGTACTATCTTTCCGGGTCGGCGGTACTGACGTTTTTGGGACTGCTGATGATTCGCGAGACCAAGGACGATGATCTGGTGGTGGGATGAGGCACCCGGCACTTCGTATTCACTGCTTAGTTTGAATCTCGGGTGGTGAGCGGGCTGGGAATTTCACGTTTGTCCTGGTTGTCTATAGACATTTCAGGGACATAGTGCTTCTCCCGAATCGCCCATGCAAGTTCGGCTCTGGACGAACCAAACCCGCGTCGCTCCAACTCGGCCGATATGCCGCGGTAACGATAATACTCTCGCTGCGCGAAAGTAATTTTGAAGCACATGTGAGCAAGTTTAGAACGATTTCGGATGGGAGATCGAGAAGATTGGAGGGCTCTGGCTGCTTATCGAGAGTTGGCTGGCGCCGTATATCGCTGCGTCAACTCCGCTGAAGAGATGCAGTATTCGGCTTAGGTCGTCTTCGCACGATCACGGCCGTCCGATTTGCTCTTGTAGAGCAAATCGTCTGCCCGTTTGATCAGCGCGTTGCCCGTATCACCGGGGCGTACGAGTGCTCCTCCGACCGAGATTGACAGGGGTATGGGCTGTCCCTCGCTGCTTGCGAATGGAATACGAGACACTGTGCTGACCAGTCGGCTGGCAAGCTCTCCAAGGACCTCGAGGTTCACATTCCGAACAATAGCCAGGAACTCGTCGCCGCCCCATCGCCCAGAGATGTCAGTGGGACGTAACGCTCCCACGAGAGTTTTCGCGAATAGTTTCAGTGCAAAATCGCCACAGGTGTGACCGAATGTATCGTTGATGGTCTTAAACCTGTCCAGATCAATCATCAGCACTCCAAAGGGCGCTTTTGTGACCTTGAATTCGCGCATGGCCGTATCCATTGAGACTTTAAGAAATCGGCGGTTGGCCACCTTGGTGAGCGGGTCGAGGTAGGCCATTCGCTCCATCGCCTCGGACCTGCGCCGAGCCTGATTCGAGGCAGAATCGTCTCTGAAGATTTCGACTGCGCCGACAATGGAGCCGTCGGCCGCCCGTATGGCCTGGACGGTGACAGCCACGGGAAGCCGCCGCCCGTGTTTGTTGCGCAGGAGACCCTTTACCTCGCGGGTGGCACCGTCGTTCATGCAATCCGACAACGTGCAACTGTGCTGGCACATTGTGTGCCCAATATGACCAATGGGACATTGTCGATGCCCCTGACAGGATAGGCCGGCGATTTCGTGGGATTCGTATCCGGTGAGCCGGGATGCAGCTTCGTTGCTGTATAGGAATCGCCGCTCCCGATCCGTGACGTACACGCCATCACTCATCTGATCCAGTAAGGCTTTATACAATTCGAGTTCAGTTGGGGCGCTATGAACCCTGAGACCAGGGAACGGGGCGGAAGCCGCGGCTTCCGCGACTTCAGTGTCTTCGCTCGGCATGGCAGCAATCTCCATAGCATTCTTGGGGAGAAGATGTAGGAGAGCCATCTTTGGGGAAGGATATGCGCTCGTTACAGTAGCGTTACGGCCGCACATTGGCAGCCAGTGGGTTGATTTTGCGGGATCGTGCGCCCGCTGTCAAATCAAATTATGGGCGTCAGCGCGGTTGCCGGTTTGCGGGATAGGAAAGATTGCAAGGCCGTGGCTGTTACTCGGGTGGGGCTCCCGGTGCGCCGGAGGGTGCTCCTGCAGGTGGTGGGACCATGGCGTTGACCGAGGTGGCGAGGAATGCGCCGTCTTTGATTGCGCCTTCTGCTCGGACGGTGTCGCCAACCTGTATATCAGCGAGCGTGATGGGGTCGCGACGTTTGCGGAAGGTGGTATTCTCGTCGGCGACAAAGGAGTGAGTCTTGTCGTCGAGCGCACCCATGAGGGTGACCTTGACGCCGTCGATGGCGGTGACTTTGCCCGCGATCCAGGTCTTGCCGAAGTTGGCTTGCATCTCACGCATCTGTTTGGCGCGTTCGGGGTCGAGTTGGACGATGGCGACGGCGCCGACGGACTTGGCGGCTGCATCGACTTCGCCCATGGCAGTGATGGCGTCGCCTACCTTGATGTCAGTGGGCTTGATGGGCTGTGGGGGACTGCCCCCGCGGCCTTCACCGCGTCCAGCCCATTGACCCTGGCCCTGGCCTGCGCTCTGGCCTGCGCCGCGGGCAGCGGCATTTCCTTGGCTAGAGCCCGGGGGCGGGGGCTGCTGCTTGAGGATGCGGGTGTTGACGCTGTAGTGGACTATGTAGGTCAGGCCGGCGTCGGTCTTGATGGTGTAGTGGTCTGCGGCGACTTCAGTGACGGTGCCAAGTACGCCGCGGCCCATCATGCCTCCGCCGCCCCAGCCGCCACGTCCTTGTCCCCGACCTTGACCGGAGCCGGGACCCTGGCTGGCGGATTGGGCTGAGGGTGTAGTGGGAGCATCCTGAGCGGAGGCGGCGATGGCAAGGGCAAGGACGATGGCGGCAAGGAGGCTGACTTTCATGTGAAACCTCTGCGGGGCAGAAGACGCACCCCATCAGGATAGACGTTGCATCGCGGGGGATGGACTATAGAGGGCGGATTCCCGCGTTTGCCGATGTGGACGCCGACAAGACAGCCAGAAGATCGGCGCTACTGGAGGCGGTTAGAGCTTTCCGGCTGGCTTTGCGGCGCTTTGCGAGGCGAGAAGCTGCTCGAAGGCGGGATTGCCGCGGAGGCCGGCGAACTCGCTGTCGGCCTGGATCTTTTTGGGGTTGGTGTAGCCCTCATTGAGAGCCATACGGAGGTACTCGATGGCTCGGTCGTTCTGGCCGGCGCGCATGCAGCCTTTGGCCATGAAATAGTTCATGGCGCCGCGTTCCTGGACTGAAGCAGGGTTGTCTATGCGGGGACCGACGTTATCGCCAAAGACGTTGGGATCGATGGCTAACGCAGCCTGGTAGTGCTCCCAACCCTTCTTGTACTTGTGTTGGGCGAGTTGATTGGTGCCGAGATTCCTGAGAATCATGGCGGACTTGGGGTCGTATCGCAAAGCCTTGTGGTAGAGGCGCTCAGCGGCGGTCAGATCCTTTTGCGCATCGTAAACGGAGGCTAGGTTGTTGAGAACGCGCGCATTCTTAGGACTCATTTTGAGAGAGCGTTCGTAGCAGCGCGAGGCGTCCTCTAGATTGAACATCATCTGGTAGGAGATTCCCATCTTGTTCCACACATCGGCGGACGGGTCGGGAACCTTCTTGTAGGCCTCGGTGGCGGCCTGGTAGCGTTTTTGTGCCAGGAGCGCGTCGGCTGCCTGTTCCGGAGTGGGCTGGAATACCAGTACTGTTTGGACGGACGGCGCGGACGCATTTTCAGCAAGAGGTGCGGCGGATGGGGTAGGGCCGGATGGAATTGGGGATTGGGATTGGGTAGTAGGAAGAACAGGGGGTTGGGCTGTAGCGCCCCATGTTCCGGTTGCAATGGTTCCAGTTGCAAGGGTCACGCAAAGCGAGAATACCGAAAGCGGGCGGTACTCCTTTCGACTCCGCATATTCCCTCCTCTGGAAGGAAACGGGATGGGGAGAGCTCGGAGGCAATCGAGCGTCCCGATCCCGAGTTTCACGCCGAAATCATCAACCCACATCCGTTTTGTTGCGCGGTGACGATAATTTGTTGCGCGATGAAGGATTGACAATTTATTAATGCGCCAACAAAACAGGTTCGTCAAGAGGTGGGGGGGCGAGCTTACAGAATTGTGGGACGGGTTCCACAAGCGACAACATTGTGAGAGGACATCGATTCTGGAGAGAGCAATGCGGGATCCGCCGTTTGGTTCTTCTCCAGCAGTAATGGTTCTGAGTTAGTTCTCAGACGGGCTTCTAATGAGCTGGAACTCAGGGATTGCGGTCCACGCTGAGAAGCTGCTCGAAGGCTGGATTGCCGTGGAGGGTGGCGAATTCAGTGTCGGTCTGGATCTTTTTGGGGTTGGCGAACCCATCATTGAGAGACCGGCGCAGGAAGTCGATGGCCCGGTCGTTTTGGCCGGCACGTGCACAGCCCTTAGCCATGTAGTAATTCATGGCGCCGCGCTCCTGCACAGTACCAGGGTTTTCAACATGGAGAGCCGGGGACTTATCGAAGATGTGAGGATCGCGGGTCAGGGCGGCCTTATAGATCTCCCAGCCCTGCTCGTACTTATGCTGGGACACGAGGTTGGTGCCGAGATTTTTGAGCAAGATTGCTGAATCAGGATCGAGCCGGAGCGCCTTCCGATAGATGCGCTCGGCTTCACTGAATTCACGAAGCGAGTCGTAGACCGTCCCGAGATTGTTGAGGGCGTGGACGTTAATGGGGTTCAGTTTGAGGGACGCTTTGTAGCAGCGGGAGGCATCCGTAAGACTGAACATCAGCTGATAAGCGATGCCCATCTTGTTCCAGATAGCGGGGGAACTGAGGGAGGCTTTCTGGTAGGCCTCGATGGCGGCCTGGTAACGCTGATGCGTCATGAGCGCATCGCCGATGTCTTCCTGTGTTGGTCGAAAACCCGGCTGAATGTCCGGAGGCTGTGATTGAACAGCTTCCGGGATGGATGAGTCTGGATTCTGAGCCAGATTCTGAGTCAGGTCTTGAGCCTGAGCGAAGCGTGCGAGAGACGCTGCGAGAAGGACTGAAAAGACAACGATCGCCGTTCTGGAGCGGCGTTCAAACAAGCTACACATTAGGTCCCTCCTACGGAAGGAAGCGGCGCGGCTGTTCATGGTGCCGTAACCAAAAATTAACAATATATTCATGCTCTTTTCGATATGCCTTCGTCAAGGGCTTTGGGCCAGATTTTGTGGAGAATCTGGAGAAGGCACAGGCTATAGCGGCTGCGAGCGGGTTCGGGACGTCAGGGACGACGGGAGTCCGAGAGTAAATCCTGATACGCCGGAATATTGTGGAGCGAAGCAAAGCTGCGGTCGGCTTCTATCTTTCGGGGATTGACGAAGCCCTGATCGATTGCCTTACGCAGATTGCCGATTGCCTTGTCGATCATGCCGGCCTGTGCAAATCCACGGGCAAGGTAGTAGCTCACGGCCCCGCGGTCCTCGGACAACACCGGATTGCCGATGCGTACGGTTGTCGTGTACTCGAAAACGTGGGGATCGATTTTGAGAGCGGCCTGATAGTGCTTCCAGCCTTCTTCGAACTTATGCTCAGCAATCAGGTTAGTGCCCAGGTTCATCTGGACCGTCGCCGAATGAGGATCCAGCGCCAGGGCTTTACGGTACATCCGCTCTGCTTCGGTAAATCTCTTGAGAGAAAAGAGGGTGCTTCCGACGTTATTAAGAGTGTTCGCATTTTCAGGATTCAGCCTGAGCGACTCCTGGTAACAGTGCATGGCGCCTGAAGTACTGAACATCATTTGATACGCCATGCCCATCTTGTTCCAGATACCAGAAGTTGGCTCCGCCTTGCTGTAGGACTCAATCGCAGCTTGGTAACGCTGATGAAACATCCATGTGTCGCCAAGCTGTTCGGGAGTTGGCGGGATCTCTACGTGTGCCAGTTGGGCCGAGCTGGTTTGACGCGAGGCGTTGGGCAAGGTGGTTGCACCGACAAGCCGGTGGGGAGCCTGCGAGAGCGCGACTAAAGCGCTTGCCATCGAGAAGGACAGAACCATGGGGCAAATTAGCCGGGGAAGATGAGCAGGTCTAGCTTGTCTTTGCGGGGAAAGCATACCAACTCCTATTGAGAATCTCAGGCGATTTAGCCGCTTCTTGTCTGCCTGTCTCCAACTCATTCGAGATGGATGCGGGCCTTACGACTTGTGATGTCTGCGAATTCGCGAGGTTTGTTGATCCCTTTTGGAAAGAATTCGCATCAAGAGGGAAGGCATTTAGGGATGGTGCGAATTTTGACGGGTCCGCGATGCAGTTGAGACGGGACTTGGAGTACACTCTTGCGAATGCGGGATGGTGAATGATGAGCACGATTGCCGGATGTAGTGAGCAAGTCGAGATTTGTGAGCGGTTTCGCGCAGTGCGGGAACGAACAGTCGAGTTATGCGGGCCGCTGACGGCCGAAGACATGATGGTGCAATCTACGCCTGAGGCCTCGCCGGTAAAGTGGCACCTGGCTCATACGGCGTGGTTCTTTGAGTCGTTCATTCTGCGGGAGTTCTTGCCTGGATACAAAGTCTTCAATCCAGATTTCACGTGGTTGTTCAACAGCTATTACGAGAGCTTTGCGAAGTTTCCTGAAAAGCGGCTGCGATCATCGTTTTCACGGCCGGGACTGGAGGAGGTTTTGCGGTTCCGGGAGCACGTGGACGAAGGGATTGAGACATTGCTGGGACGGAATCCAGAAGCCGAGGCGCTGAAACGGATTGAGCTCGGATTGAACCATGAGGAACAACACCAGGAGCTGATACTCACGGACATTCTGCATGCGTTTTTTACGAATCCGTTGAGGCCGACCTATCTGGGGGATGAGGCAGGTTCATCGATTCCCAGGTCTCAAAAGCGAGACTTGGGCCACCCGGGGGACATGGGGCTTCCAATTGGTTTCGACGGATTTGAGGGTGGGTTGCGGGAGGTCGGACACGCGGGCGACGGGTTCTGCTTCGACAATGAAATGCCGCGGCATAAGGTTTGGCTGGAGCCGTTTTCACTGGCGGATCGGCTGGTGACTTGCGGGGAGTTTGCGGAGTTTATGGCGGACGGCGGATACCGGCGGGCGGAGTTCTGGCTGTCCGCGGGCTGGGCGGCGGTGCAGAACAATGGCTGGCGGGCTCCGCTTTACTGGACGAGCGAAAGCGGAGACTGGAACGTGTTTACCTTGCGGGGCGAGCAGCCGATGGAGCGGGTGAAGTGGGCGCCGGTGAGCCACGTGAGCTACTTTGAGGCCGATGCGTATGCGCGCTGGGCTGGCCGGCGGTTGGCAACAGAGTTTGAGTGGGAGACGGCGGCGGAGGGGCAGCCGGTGGATGGGAACCTGCTGGATTCGGAAAAACTGACGCCTCGACCCGTTGTAGATTCCGGCCACAGTCCCAGGCAGATGTTTGGGGATTGCTGGGAATGGACGGCCAGCGCCTACCTGGGCTATCCGGGGTTTCGACCGCTGACAGGCTCGCTGGGTGAGTACAATGGGAAATTTATGAGCGGGCAGATGGTGTTGCGAGGTGGTTCGTGCGTGACGCTCGCGGCGCATGTGCGCGCTACTTACCGGAATTTCTTTGGGCCGGAAACGCGGTGGCAGTTTTCAGGAATTCGGCTCGCGTCTTAAAAGTAACCCTGACTACCCGAGCGGCATCCAAGTGAACGCATGACTACAATAGCCTTCCCTATCACAGATCTGGAAGTAGTTCAGAAACGAGTGGCCGAAGCGGTTCGTGAAGGGCTTACGGCCTACCCCAAGCGGCTGCCGCCTTGGCTTTTCTACGACGAGGCAGGGTCGCGCCTGTTCGACGAAATCACAGAGCGCCCGGAGTACTACCTGACGCGGACGGAGCGGGGAATCCTAGCTCGCCACGCCGATGCGATGATTGTGCGTGCGGCGGGGCTGATCGGGGCCGGTCACACCGGGAACGGTTTGAACGGGAACGGGAAGAATGGACGCGGAAAGAGCCGCCTGCGGATTGTAGAGCTGGGTGCTGGGTCGGCGGACAAGACGCGGCTCCTGCTGAAGGCGGCGGTTGCGCTGCAAGGCACGGTGGTCTACGAGCCGGTAGATGTTTCTTCGACCGCGCTAGAGGCAGCGAAGGAGCGGATTGAGCGCGAGATTCCCGGAGTGACGGTGATGCCGCGTGTGGAGGACTACTGCCATCAGTTTGAGCTGGAGCCTGCGACCGGCGAGCGGCGGTTGGTGCTGTACATCGGATCGAGCATTGGGAATTTTGAACCGTGGGAGGCAGAGCAACTGCTGGAGCGAGTGCGCGCAGGATTGAACCCCGGCGACGGGTTACTGTTGGGAGCAGACCTGGTGAAGGACGAATCTACGCTGCTGGCTGCGTATGATGATGCGGCTGGGGTGACGGCGGACTTCAACCTGAATGTGCTGGCGCGGCTGAACCGCGAGCTGAACGCGGAGTTTGAGCTGGATGCGTTTGAGCATAAAGCTATTTGGAATGCAGACGCGTCACGGATGGAGATGCACCTAGAGTGCCGAAGCACGCATCGGGTTCGTCTGGGCGAGCTGGATTTGGAAGTGGAGTTCCGAGAGGGTGAGAGCATTCATACGGAGAATAGCTATAAGTATTTGCCGGGTCAGACGGAGGCTCTGCTGGAGCGGGTGGGATTTTCGCCAGCGGGGAGCTGGACCGATGAGCTGGGGTGGTTTGGGGTTTGCCTGGGGCGGGTCAGATAGATCAAGTTAGCGAGTTAAGGAGTTAGTCCACAGTTGGGGACGAGTCGCACCCTCGTCTAAATTATTGCCACGGTCTACTGGGCGCGTTTGGCATTTCCGGGTTATCGACGATGGCGATCGTAATTTGTGGATACCCGTCCTTCGCGCAAAAGCGCGGGAACAACAGGAATCCCGGCGATTGACGTTTCGCTCTTCAACCATCGATACGATCCGCTAATTCTTTCAGTTTCGCTGCGAGCACTCTAGCACGGCTGGCTGTGAGTTCAACAGGATCGCGATAGCTCAAGCTAGTGTCACAAGCAAGCATGTGAATCGTTTCCTGTTCGATCCACACCCGAATCTGACCACCTTCAAACTCGAATACACTATTCATTTGCATGTTTCCTTCTTCGCGCCCACTTACACTCACCTGCTGTCGGAACATGGTTGTCGCGATTGACCTAAATCAGGATTCCATGAGTGTGACAGGCCGGCGCCCCAGGTCTCGTCTTTGAGAGCTGGGAACCCAAGATTCCCACCTTCCCCTATTTCGGCGCGCCAATTCGCACCAGTAGCACATCGTGGCTTGGTAACTCGATGGGTTGATTATTGGTGAGGGTGATGGATTTGCCGGTCCAGAGATCTTTGCCGGTTTGAGGGCCGTGGAGATTCAGCTTGGCAAGACTCAGATGGAATGGATGCGTGGAGTAGAGATCGCTGCCGGCGTTCAAGATGGCGATGGCTATTGCTCCGTCCTTCAGGTTGCGAGTCCAGACCTCGACCTCACCCGAGCTATAGGCATGGTGGGCCTGTTTGCCGAGCGGGTCTTGATCGATGGCGATGACGTCTCGGTTAGTGAGGATGGCATTGATCTCGGGCTTCATGTGGGGCAGGTCGTTGCCGGCCAGAAGAGGCGAGGCCAGCATGGCCCACATGGTGAAGTGAGCGCGGTTCTCTGCCAGGGATAGCTTGCCGTTGCCGACTTCAAGCATGTCAGGATCGTTCCAGTGTCCGGGTCCGGCGTAGGACGCGAGGCCGTCTTGTTGCTCGAGGATGGCGTAGATGCGGTCCCAGTGCGGGGAGATATCGCCGGTGGTGCGCCACAGATTGCCGCCGAGTGCGGGCGCCCACTCCCAGACAGAATCCCAGCCGTATTGGCAAAGAGACAAGACGATGGGACGGCCGGTGGCCTTGAGGGCCTTCGACATTTTGTCGTAGGCGGCGATCATGAGACGCATTTGTGCGGCTTTGTCATTGGGAGCCTGCTTCTCCATGACAGCAGGGATGAAACTGCAGAGATCGTACTTGAGATAGTCGATGCCCCAGGAGGCGTAGAGCCGAGCGTCCTGCTGCTCGTGGCCGAGCGAGCCCTCGAAGCCGGCGCAGGTCTTGGGGCCGGGTGAGGAGTAAATGCCGATTTTGAGGCCCTTGGAGTGGACGTAGTCGGCGAGCGCCTTCATGTCAGGGAATTTCTCGTTTGTGTGGAGAACGCCGTTGGCGTCGCGCTGGCCCTCCCATGTGTCGTCAATGTTGACGTAGACGTAGCCGGCATCCTTCATGCCGGTGGCGACTATCTGGTCGGCGGAGTCGCGAATGTCCTTGTCCGTGACTCTTTCAGCGAAGTAATTCCAACTGTTCCAACCCATGGGCGGCGTGAGCGCCACGGCCTGCGATGCGGCAGGCGCTTGGGCTAGAGCTGCGAGAGAGGTCAGGGCAAGTGCGGGGAGCAAAAGCGAAGCGGAAATACGCATAGGCGTCCTTTTGGAAACGATTTCAGCGGGAATTCTATGCTGGTGATCCACGGTTCGGCAACCGGGTCCCAATGCCGGACGAGGCGGCCTTGAGATTGCCAACGACCACGGCTGACTTTGTGCGCGGCGCATAGGTGTTGCAGATGGATATTCATGCTGAATTCGTTTGGCGTTAACTCCTGTTGGCGCGCGGCCTCCCGATAATCCGCTGTGAGCCTGAGAAGGCCAGTTGTCAAGCAGTCCGGAGGAATAACATGTCACAGGTAGCAGCCGATCATCACAAGAAGGCAGCGGAGCATCACGAGCACGCTGCGCGTCATCACCACGAAGCCGCCACCCATCACGAAGCCGGCGATCACGAGGCAGCCGCCCACCACGCGCACTTGGCGCACGGTCACCACATTCATGCTGCCGAACACGCGGAGCACGCGGCGAAGCAACACATTGAGGCGCACGGCGAGAAGTAGAATTCCTTTCCTTCATTGCAGCAAGAGCGGCCCCATGTGGCCGCTCTTGCCGCAGGCGGAGTCCGACGAGTGAATGTAGAGTTATGTTGAAGGAGTTTGTTCTGAAATGGCGACTACGGATTTGGGTGTGACTGGGCTGTTTCTTGAATTCTCGCGAAAAAGATTGCTGGAACGCTATTGGCCGCGATTGCGGGCGAGTGTGGAGACGCTCACGGAGGAGCAGATTTGGTGGCGGCCGAACGAGGCGAGCAACAGCATTGGGAACCTGATTCTGCATTTGAATGGAAATGTTCGGCAGTGGCTTGTGGATTCGTTTGAGGGGCGGGAAGATCTCCGCGACCGGCCTGCGGAGTTTGGGGCGCAAGGCGGAATGACGGCGGCTGAGTTGCTGGAGCGGCTGGGCGTGACGCTGGATCAGGCGGGGAAAGTGCTGTCTCGGCTGACCGAGACAGATCTTCTGACGCGGTACGAGATTCAGGGGTATCACGTGAGTGGGCTGGAGGCGGTTTACCAGGTGGTGGAGCACTTTGGGATGCATTATGGACAGATTGCCTATATATCGAAGAGCTTGAGCGGGCGGGATCTGGGGTTCTATCGGGACCTTACTAAGACCGGGCGGTCCGAGGATTCGACTCGGCTGAAATGAATGAGAATTGGTAACTCGTGCGGGTAACTCCTGTAAGAAGCTACAGAGACGATAAGAGGGTATAGCATAGGTTGAACTATCCCAAGTCCCAAGATCGGGGATCCGGGATAGCCAGTTGTTAGCTGGTTGCCGGAGTTACTTCAGCGTACTCATGTCGATGACGAAGCGGTATTTCACGTCCTGTTTGAGCAGACGCGTAAAGGCTTCGTTGACCTTTTGAATGGGGATAACTTCGATTTCGGAGACGATGTTGTGCTGGCCGCAGTAGTCGAGCATCTCTTGCGTTTCCTGCATGCCGCCGATCATGGAGCCGGCGATGGACGCGCGTTTGGTGATGAGGCTGAAGACGCTGAAGGAAGACGGCGTGTCGGGTAGGCCGACCAGGCACATAGTGGCGTCCTGCTTGAGAAGAGCGAGGTAGTCGTCGAGGGGGTGTGGCGCAGAGACGCAGTCCAGAATGAGATCGAAAGACTTGGTGTGGCCCCTCATGGCGGCTGGGTCGGAGGAGAGAACCACTTCGTCGGCGCCGAGTTTGATGGCGTCCTCGCGCTTGCGAAGGTTGGTGGTGAACTGGACAACATGAGCACCGAAGGAGTGGGCGAATTTGAGAGCCATGTGGCCGAGTCCGCCGAGACCGACGATGCCGATTTTCTTCCCAGGGCCGGCTTTCCAGTGACGGAGCGGCGAGTAAGTCGTGATGCCGGCGCAGAGAAGCGGGGCGACCGCGGCAAGGTTCAGATTGGCTGGGACGCGGTGGGCGAAGCGTTCGTCGACTACGTAGTTATTGGCATAGCCGCCCATGGTGATGGAGCCGTCAACGCGGTCGGGCGCGGCGTAAGTGAGAGTAGCGCCTGCGTCGCAGAAATGTTCTTCGCCACGGTTGCACGGCGCACAGTGGCGGCATGAGTCGACGATGACGCCGATGGCGGCGAGGTCTCCGAGCTTGAACTTTGTGGACGAGCTTCCCGCGGCGATGACGCGACCTACGATTTCGTGACCAGGAACCATGGGATAGAGGGATTGGCCCCACTCGTTGCGCGCCATGTGGAGGTCAGAATGGCAGACACCGCAGTAGAGGATATCTACCGCGATTTCTGTGGGGCCCGGGTCGCGCCGGGTGAAGGCGTAGGGAGTGAGCGGGGATTGAGCGTTGAGGGCGGCATAGCCTTTGGAGGATGGCATTTGGAGGTAATCCTTTCCGAGAAAGTCTACAACAGCGGAGTGAAAATAGAATTTCAGCGAGTCAGCGAGTCAGCAAGTCGGCACGGTCGCGAGTCAGCGAGTTAGGATTGCCTACGGAATTTTGGAACAGTCAGGGATGCTGGGCTGAGGCTACTCGCGGGATACCTTGAAGGTCAGGGATTAATTCGATGTTTTGGAAGCCGGAGTCTGTTAGCAGAGTCTCAATGGCAGGTGATTGGCCGTAGCCGATTTCGAGCGCGAGGTATCCGCCGGGGACGAGATGGGCGAAGGCTTGCGGGATGAGACGGCGGTAGATGTCGAGGCCGTCGGGGCCGGCAAAGAGAGCCAAGGCGGGCTCGTGGTCTCGGACTTCTACAGAGAGTGTGGGGCGGTCGGACTCCGGTACGTACGGTGGGTTGGAGACTATGATTTCGAATTGCTCGTCTGCGACGGGTGCGAGGAGATCGCCTTCGAGAAAGCGAATGTTAGCGCTGTTGCGTTTCGCATTCTCTTGAGCGATTGTGAGGGCGTCCGCAGACAGGTCAATGGCGGTGAATTGCACGTTGACCAGTTTGTGCGCGAGCGCTACGGCGATTGCACCGGCGCCGCTGCCGATGTCAACGATGCGCGGGGATTTAAATTGGGCGGCTAACTCAATAACTTTCTCGACTAAGTGCTCAGTCTCGGGGCGTGGGATAAGAACATCGGGAGTGACCCAGAAAGGCAAACCGTAGAACTCAGTTTCGCCAGTAATGTATTGGATAGGTTCGCCGTTATAGCGGCGCTCAAGCAGCTCATAGTACCGATTCCAGTGATCGAAGCCTATGTCGTCGCTGGAATGGGCCATTAGCCAGGCGCGGTCCTGGTGGAGCAGTTGCAATAACAGCAATTCTGCATCTGCGCGCGCACAATCCCGATGGGGACCAAATCGCAGGCGCATAGTTCCTTGGAGCAGGTATACCGAAACCGATGGCATGGAGGCCTTAAGCGGCCTGATTGCCGGCCTTTAGTTGCTCGGCCTGGTAGTGGGCTATCAGAGCGTCGACGATGGGTTGCAGGCGGCCTTCCATGACTAAGTCAAGCTGGTGGAGAGTCAGGCCGATGCGGTGGTCGGTTAGGCGATTTTGCGGGAAGTTGTAAGTGCGGATCTTTTCGCTGCGGTCGCCGGTGCCGACTTGCTCTTTGCGGGTCTTGGCTAACTCGGCATTCTGTTTGTCCATCTCCACTTCATAGAGGCGGGAGCGGAGAACGCGCATGCCTTTTTCGCGGTTCTTGATCTGTGATTTCTCATCCTGGCAACTAACTACGGTATTCGTGGGAATGTGTGTGATGCGAACGGCGGAGTAAGTTGTGTTGACAGACTGACCGCCGGGACCGGAGGAGCAGAAGGTGTCGATACGCAGGTCCTTGGCTTCAATCTTGACGTCGACTTCCTCGGCCTCGGGGAGGACGGCAACTGTGACGGCGGAAGTGTGGACGCGGCCCTGGGTTTCAGTGGCGGGAACACGCTGGACACGATGAACGCCGCTCTCCCACTTGAGTTGAGAGTAAACTCGGTCACCTTCAATGATGGCTATGACTTCCTTGTAGCCGCCGACGCCGGACTCGGACATGGAGAGCAGCTCGATCTTCCATTTGTGCTGCTCGGCGAAGCGTTGGTACATGCGGAAGACTTCCGCGGCAAAGAGGGAGGCTTCGTCGCCACCGGTGCCGGCACGGATTTCGAGGATGACGTTTTTCTCGTCATTGGGGTCCTTAGGCAGAAGCAGGACCTTGATCTCTTCTTCGAGGATCGGTTCGCGCGGAGCAAGGGACGCGATTTCTTCCTCGGCCATGTCTTTCATGTCAGGATCAGCGAGCATGGCGCGCGCTTCAGCGAGGCCCTGGCGGACCTGCTTGAGCTCACGGAACTTCATGACGGGCGGTTCGAGTTCGCGGAGAGCGCGGCCGGCTTTCTGATATTTTTCGTGGTCGGTGATAATTTCAGGCAGGCCGAGCTGGGTGCTGAGCTCATCATAGCGTTTTTCCATTTGTTCTAAACGATCAATCATCTTGATTACCCCTCCCGGGTTCCAGGTTTTGGCATAGAGATGTGTAAGGAAATGGGCGCGGAACAAGTGTAGGCGGCGGGCGCCGCTACAGGAGGGCCGGGACGGGGTGATGGAGGGCCATGGTTCTTTTCTTATTCTAACCTGAAGTTGGATGCTGGGGCAGGGACCGACGATTCTACGGGGCACGGGTATCAAGATCGAGACCTGCGGCACCTGGTAATCGTCCGGCTGCTTTCCGTCACAAAACGCGGGTAGAAGGCGACATCGGCATGGTATACCGGAGATGCTCTGTTTGGAGGCAAGATGACGCGAAGCGGCTCTGCATTTCTGCTGGTGATGGTGTTGGGAACGACGAGCTATACGCAACAGGCGGCACTCAAGGGGGTTGAGACGAGTGATCTGGACCGGAAAGTGCAGCCGTGCGAAAACTTCTACGACTTTGCCAATGGAAATTGGCGGGCTCAGAATCCGATTCCTGCATCGATGGACCGGTGGAGCCGGCGCTGGCAGGCCGGCGAATTGAACAAGGACCAGTTGCGTAAGATTCTGGATGAAGTGTCTGCGACCCCAGAACAGCCGAAGGGCAGCACCGGGCAACTGACTGGGGATTTTTATGCGGCATGCATCAACCAGAAGGCCGTTGACGCGGCCGGTATTGCGCCGCTTAAGAAGTATCTTGATGAAATTGATGCGATACACGATGCAGCCGGCTTGCAACAGGAGTTGTGCGAGTTCCAAGCGCTGGGCGTGAACGCTCCATTCAACTTTTCCGGAACACAGAATGTGCATTCGCCGAACGACGTGATTGCCGATGTGGCCGCCGCGGGGCTGGGATTGCCGGATCGCGACTACTATGTGAAGCCGGAGAAGCGGTTCGCGGATGCGCGTGCGGCTTACCTTGTTTACGTTGCAAAGACCTTCTCGCTGAGCGGAAGCTCAGAGAATGAAGCGAAGGCTGCCGCACAGACGGTGATGGAGTTTGAGACGGCGTTGGCCAATGCTTCGCTGGATAACGTGGCATTGCGAGACCCGCATTCGACCGACCACCTGGTGGACGTGGTCTCGCTGCAGGCAATGACTCCGCACTTTGACTGGAGCGCATTTTTTAAAAGCGCGAGAGTTGAGCCCGGCATAGTGAATGCGGAGCAGCCGGCATTTCTCGCGGAGCTTGAGCGGCAACTGGTTTCGACGTCGCTCGCGGACTGGAAAACCTACCTTCGCTGGCAGATGCTGAACAGCAGCGCCAATGCGTTGGCGAAGCCATATGAGGACGCACATTTCGGCTTTTACCAAAAACAGCTGGCTGGCGTGGGCGAGTTGAAGCCGAGAGAGACGCGCTGCGCGGAACAAACCGACGCGCTTCTGGGCGAGGCGCTGGGACAGGAGTATGTGAAGCGCTATTTCCCGCCGGAAGCGAAGCAGCGGGCGCAAACGATGGTCTCCAACATTCTGTCATCGATGCACGAAACCTTGGATGGGGTTGACTGGATGACTCCGGCAACCAAGGCGCGCGCCGTCGAAAAGATCAAGTCGTTCAATGTGAAGATCGGTTATCCGGATAAGTGGAAGGACTATTCGTCGGTAAACATCGACCGGAGCGATTATTTTGACGATGTGGTGGCGGCGATGCGATTCCAGGTTACGGATAACTGGTCTACGATTGGGAAGCCCGTGGATCGCACGCGCTGGGGAATGACTCCTCCCACTTCGAACGCCTACTACGACCCGGTGATGAACGAGATTGTTTTTCCGGCCGGAATTCTGCAGCCGCCGGCATTCAGCATGAGGTATTCAGACGCTGTGAATTATGGAGCGATCGGGGTTGTAATTGGTCACGAGATATCGCACGGGTTTGACGACCAGGGCGCGCAGTTCGATTCGACGGGCAAGCTGGACAACTGGTGGACCGCGGAGGATCTGACCAAGTTCCAAGCCAAGACAGCGTGCGTGGTGAAGCAGTTCGACGGCTTCAAGATCGATGGTCCTGACGACATCCACATCAATGGCAGGCTGGTGCTGGGCGAGTCGATTGGCGACCTGGCGGGGTTGAAGATTGCCTATCGCGCATTCAAGAAAACCGCGCAGGGACAATCGGATGTGAGGATCGACGGGTTCACGCCGGACCAGCAGTTCTTTATTGCGTGGGGTCAGTTCAGAGGAGACGAGACGCGGCCGGAGACCCAGAAGCTGATGGTGCAGGGCGATCCGCATCCGGTGGCGAAGTACAGGGTGTTGGGTCCGATGTCGAACTTCCCGCCGTTTGCGGCGGCGTTCAGCTGCCAGGCTGGATCGGCGATGACACGGCCGGATGCGGAGCGGTGCGTGGTTTGGTAAGGGCGTGATTGCGGCTCGCTGCTCCGATTTTCAGAAACACTCGATCTGGTCGCAAGGGTTCATGAGTGGAACCTGCAACGTGGAGTCGTGCTGGGGGTCGGAGTAGATGGTGATGGTGGCGGGCTTATAGTCCCCGGGTTTGGCGGTCATGATGTTGGAGACGAAGGTCTGGGGGTTGCGGTCGTAAAGCGGGAACCAGGTGCTCTGGATTTCGACGAGAACGGTGTGTCCGGCTTTGAAGACATGGTCGACATCGTGGAGCGAGAATTTGTACTCGTGGATGGAACCGGAGCGCAGAGGCGTGGGCTTTTCGAACGACTCAAGATAGCGACCGCGGAAGATCTCTTCGTTGGTCATGAGCTGATATCCGCGCATCTTGGGGTCGGCGTCGTCGGCTGGGTACTGGTCAATGAGCTTGACAACCATGTCATTGTCAGTGCCGCTGGTGGAAGCGTAGATGTCGGCGACGACTTCCCCTGTAAGGATGAGGTCCTTCTTGAGGACGGGAAGATGCCAGAGGGCTACGTCTTTGCGATCGGTGACGAAGCGCTGATCTTCAGTGAGCCAGTTGAACCACTGCGAGTCTTCGCTGTAAGTGGCTTGGATAGGGCGATGGCGGTACGGGACGGGATTAGCGGGATCGCTGTCGTAGCTGGTTTTGGCGGCGGCTGTGGAGTCGGACCAACTGAGCAGGCCGGCGCCCTGGAGATGAAGGCTGGTGGGTTGCGATTCGGCGGGCGGAAAGTGAGCATAGCGCTTCCATGTGTTGGAGCCAGTTTGGAAACTGGCGGTGTTCTCAAGATCGAAGCCAGACGCGTTGGAGCCGGGTTCATCTTTGAGAAAGTGAGCGAAGAACCTGGCTTCGATCTGGGTACGGAATTCCTTGCCGATGGGCTCTGTGTAATTGAGATTCCCTAGGCGCCGCGAAGACGAGGCCCAGGAACCGTGACGCCAGGGACCGAGGACGAGGAAGTTCTGGTGGCTGGTGTCACGCGGCTCGAGCGTGGAGTACTCGATTTGCGGACCGTACATGTCTTCCTGATCGTAGTAGCCACCGACGCTGAGGGTAGGCACGCTGACCGCATCGAGATGATGCTCCACGCCACGCGAGGACCAGAAAGTGTCATAGGACGGATGTTCGAGGAACAACTTCCAGGTCGGCAGCAATTTTGATCCGGATTTTTTCACATCTTCTGCGAAGGAGCCGCGCTCGAGGAAGAAGTCGAAGCCGTCGCGAGGACGGTCGTCCTTGTCTTTGCCGTAACTGACTTTGGTTTGTTCCTTGCTGGATTCCATCCTCAAAACGTAGTCGTAGCCGTAGGTCTGGCGAAACGCGCCGTTGTGGAAGAAGTCGTCGCCCATCCATACATCGATCATAGGAGCCTGGGGTGAGATGGCTTTGACTGCGGGGTGCGGGTCGATTCCGGCCATCATGGCGAGGAATCCGGGATAGCTAGTTCCAACAAAGCCAGCGCGGCCGTTGTTGTTGGGGACGTTCTGGAGAAGCCATGCGACCGTGTCGTAGGTGTCGGTGCTCTCATCGATCGCTTTGGGGTCGTGGTGATCGGCAAGCGGGCGGCTCATGACGAATTCCCCTTCGCTTTTGTAGCGGCCGCGGATATCTCCGCACACGTAGAGGTAGCCTTCGCGAGCGAGTTCCGGACGGGCACCGGAAAAAGAGGCCCGGTCGGTTCCATCGCAACCGTAAGGAGTGCGCTGAATGAGAAATGGGAGCGGAGTGGCGATGTCGGCGGGTTTGAGGATGACCACGTGGAGCTTGACCCCATCGCGCATGGGGATCATGGCTTCCGAGCGCTGGTAGTCGTGGAAGACATGATGGACGGGCGCGCCGGAGCGATTGTAGATGGCATTTGGTTCATCCGCGCGTACAACGGTTGCGCCCTTGCCGGAAGCGTCGAGAGTGAAGCGGAGGGTCGAGTCTTTGTCGCCGGGAAGACGGAACTCCGTGGCGGAAATGGCCTTCAGCTCGGTGGGCACCATCCGCTCGGACTCAACGACGAGCTTGCCGTTCTGAACATAGAAGCTGAGAGGCGTGTCGGGCTCGAGGGGGTTGGTGTATTCGCCGGAGAGGAAGTCAATTGCCGGTGTCGGAGATTGGGTGCGTGCCGAGGAACTGCAAACTAAGGCAACAAAGAATGTGGAAAGAACCGTGCGACGGAAAGACAAGTGTGGAGCCTCCCAAAACCGATCGAAGTAACTCCCCTATCATATTTGAACTGGTCAGGTTCCTTTACGTTGACGCACTTCTGTGCGACGTGTAGCCCAAGTGCATCAAGGCCTCTTCTCCTGACCTTTGTTCGGGGTGGTCCTGCCAAAGTGATAGACAAGGCTCACTTCGGGCGGGCTCGTCACTGTGAATAACCTGGTCATTGGGAATTGATTTGTCCCAGTTAATCCCGGCGTGATATCCAAGTTGAAGTCACGGCTTTTGTACAGCAAGCCACGATACTCGACGCGCAGATCCAGCGTCGGTCTCAGTTTGAAGTTAGCACCAACGTCAAACATCAGCGCTGGGCGTGTCTGCTGACGTGAACCCAAGCGCGTGCTAAGAGGCGAAAAAAGAGCCCACGGCCGCCCCCGGCAGGAAGTGTCGTGGTCGAGTTAGAAATGAATTGCACCGCGTTTGAATAGCGCTCGGTAAAACGCGTGAATCCAAAATGCGCGATATAGCCAAGTCAGGGAGTAAACGATTGGTGAAAGCTCGCAAAGGCGCCCGCGGCGGCCGCGCGCTGCGTCACTTGTGTGAATGCAGTTCCGGAAAGCGCGTATCCATTGGTGGTTGTTGGCATGCCCGTCGCCGAGAGATCTCCCTCGACCCCAAGAGAAACATCGCTGGTGGGATTGAATTTGCGGGGATGCGGAGTGGGTTCCCCAGAGGGAGAGGAGGAAGCGTGGGATGCGAAGGAGAGCAAGATGAACGCGATGGTTGAGATGATTTTGGGCGAGAAAAGGCGATGCCGTAGATGCGGCTGAGTCACTGCAGATATCCTCCTGCGATATTGCCAACATAGACGGGGTTATCCGAGTTTCGTGAGCTTTTAAGGAGCTGGTCGGAGTTATCGGGCGAGAATGACTCGCCGACAGGATTGATAACTCGGCTCGCAATGAGTTACGGGAGAGTTGCGTGTGTAATTAATCTATTAGGTGAAGTTATGAGTTTCACAAGCGAGCCAGAGGTCGATCTAGTGGGAATGCCCGTGGTGGTGACCGTGGACGTCGGGGATGGCGCCTGCCATTTCTTCGATGGGGACGACGCAGCCGTGGGTTTCAGCGCAGCCGATGTGCTCGAACTGGATGGTGGAGTGGCAGATGTCGTAGTGGTCCTTGAGCACGTGGTTGAGGTTGACGAGAATGCAGGCGCTTTCAGATGGAGGGATATCAGCAATGGTGACGTGGCAGGCGAGCGCGCGTGAGTTGGACCCAAGGCTCCAGACATGCAGGTCGTGGACGTCGACGACGCCTTCAACAGCTTCCATGCCTGCGCGGATTTCAGGGAGTGAACAGCCGCGCGGGGTGCCTTCAAGCAGGATGTTGAGTGTCTCGTGGACAATGCCGATGCTGGACCAGAGGATAAGGGCGGCGATGAACAGCGAGAGAACAGGATCAATCCAGTTCTGGCCGGTGATGAGAATGCCCGCACCTCCGGCGATGACGGCTGCGGTGGAGAGGGTGTCGCCGGCCATGTGAAGGAAGGCAGAGCGCATGTTGACGTCGCGGGCTACACCCCAGAGGAGGGCAGCGATGATGCCGTTCATGAGGACGCCGGCCGCAGCGACAACCATCATCAGTTTGGGCTGTACAGCGACAGGCGCGGAGAGGCGATGGATGGCTTCGACGACGATCCAGAGAGAGATGATGATGAGGGTTGCGGCGTTGATGAATGCCGCCAGCACGCCGGCGCGCTGATAGCCGAAGGTCTTGGAGTGGCTGGCGGGACGAGTCTGGAAATAGACGGCAGCAAAGCTAAGCAGAAGGGCCAGGAAATCGGAGGCATTGTGGCCGGCCTCAGAGAGCAGTGCAAGGGAGTGAGCACGCAGTCCGGCTATGAAGGTGACAACGACATAGGCGAGCGTCGCTACCAGCGAAAAGCTTAATACGGATTTTGTTCTGCTTGCGCCGGATGGGGAAGGCGCGGCGTGAACATGCATGATTAAAGTATACCGGGGGTGGGTATGCGTCGCAACCATCCGCGGTGGGGCAAACGCTCGCGGGAGGCTCGCACTGGCTTCTTTCCTGTGCGCCAGAAAGGAGGCGCAGGGACGAGTTCTCGGCCAAATGCGGAATGTGGTCCGTTGGTCGCTATTTAAGGCCTAACAGCGAAACTTCTTGGATGCCGAGTATCGGCCAGTAGTATGGTCAATTCGTATGGATCCCGACCAAAGACTCGTGACCCGACTCCCTTTGAACGAACTATGGCGTTTTGAGGGCCCCATGCCTCATATACGTAAGGGACCACTCGCGGTAGAAGGCATATCGGCGCTCCTGCGTGCCGGAGAAGTTGAATTTGTAGTTGCGGACTTGGACAAGCCGCTTTATTGGGTTCCAGCGATTGACCGCTTTGAGTTTTGGAAAAACAAGGTTAGGCCACATATAGCCTCGCCAGATTCGCGAATATTTCTGGATGCTTTTCCTGGCTGCTATGTCTATTTCGCATCCACGTGGAGTGATGCGAATGTCTGCGGTCCCATAGTTCTTCTCGAACGTCACCACTAAAAAGGCCATAAAAGACTCTCCGGTTGAATGCATCCGCTTATTTGGATTATTTGGACTTTCATGTCAGTTGGCGAGGTTCGCTCTATCCGTCCAGCGAGCGGAGAAAGTCTCGGACCTCGTTCTGACCGAAGTAGGCGGCGGCGCTCTCGGCGGTAGACCCGTAGAGATCGTCCTGTATCGTTCGATCCGCACCGCGTTCAAGAAGAAGCTTGATCATGGTCAAGTGTCCGTTCTGGGCCGCCATGTGGAGTGCAGTGATGCCCTGGCCGTGGGTGAGTCCGCCAAATGTGGCCTTCTGATTGATATTCGCACCGTGATCCAACAGCCAGGCGACGGTCTCCGTACGATTTCGTACTGCAGCCCAGATGAGAGGTGTGCCGCGATATGGATCGGCGTTCAAGCGCGCGCCCGCCCGCACAAGCCGCTCCAACACGGACAAGCAGCCGCTCTTCGATGCCCACACGAGTGCCTCGTCGAGAACCTCCTGCGGATCGGTTGAAGGTTGCCAGTCAGGGAATCCGCTATGCGGACGATAGAAGCCCCTGGCGGCGCAAGCTTCGAGAGTCAGCGTGCCATCAGGATTGAAGCAAGCATCAACCAGCTCCGGGACACCCAACCCGGCCGCGACGCGAAGATTGTTGGGGGCCAGCGAATGGCGACCCAAGAGGTCGGCCACTTCGCGATGCCCCCAGAAGAGCGCAGCGATTAATGGAGTGCCACCTGCGCCATGCGCTTCCGAGTCCAGCATTGCGCCTTTTTCGATCAACAGAGATGCGATCTCAAGATTGTTTGAGTATGCAGCGGCATGAAGGGGCGTCCAACCGCGATCGTTGCCCTCGCGGACGTCGGCATCCGCTGCCAGCAGCACTTCGATTGGAGAGATGCCCCCTTTCCAATCTGCCCTGCAGGCGAAGCTGACAGCGAGATTCAGCAGAGTATTACCGTTTGTTCCTCTTTCGCTGGACAGGCGGGGAGTGGCGCTAAGCAAGGCCTGGAAGGAGGCGGCATCGCCTGACTGCAGAGCTGCGAAGGCAGCCATAAATGGTTCAGTGGCTCTCTTTGCGGGGTTCGACGCGAGAAGATTCACGCGGTTGGCGAGATCGTCCCAGGTTTCAAAGCCGTGCTCCCTCGCGTAGACCAACCGGGCATCCTCCTCCGTGAAGGCGGCGTGCCGAATTTCATCGTCGGTGCAATCAGAGAAACGAGGGTGCCATTCTCGAATTTGCTCAAGGGCTGCCGGGCCAGCGGAATTGCGGGTTTGCAATAGGCCATGAACTCTGCCGGTGATCCAGTCCAGATCCGCGACGAACAACCGTGTGTGTGGCGAGCCCGAAGCCGGCTCGATGTAAGCCTTCAGCTTGGGCCAGCTGGCGAAGCCCTGTTCACGAGCCAGGACGAACTGGGCATCGTGCAGAGAGACCAGTTGACGGGTGGCTGCTTCGTCCACAGTGGCCCAGCGGCTATGGTTGTGGCGCAGGCGGGAAATTGCATCTTCGTTTCCCGCACGAATAGCCCGCAAGAGCTCGCGGGCCTGCTTTCTCTGTTGTTCGAGATTCAAGACGACCTCCTTCATGTGCCTGGTCCGCATATCAGGCGAAAGAGGGTCAACTGGGTGGCGATGCCTCAAATTGAGCAGGTGGGCGCAGCCCTTTCCGCGGACAGGGCGCGTCCTGCACGCGCCTGAAAACGAGTTTATCAAAGCGGAATTGTGCTGGACGGAGAAAAACACCTGTTGAATGAAACACTCAGCCGCGGCCGGGACGGAGGCGGCTGATGTCGATGGGGTCGGGGTCGTCGTAGACGTGTTGAGCGGGAAGGCCCATGCGCAGGCCGGACCACTCCTCGGCGACGACGATGCTGTTCTGGGGATTGCCGGGTTGGTAGCGCGCGGAACAGGGGAAGCCGGCGCGAACCTGCGCGGTGTCGATGACGTCGCGCAGGGTGGTGATGTCCTGGGCGCATTCATAATCGACACCACCGATGTGGTAGCTGTACATGAGCATGGTGAGAGTGCTCGGCTCGGGCTTGGGATTTGATTTGGACGCGGGCTTGGCAGGGGCTTCGATTTCGCAGATGTCGAGCAACATACCGTCGACGAGACGACCGGATTGAGCGAGGAAGAGGCGGCGTGCGCGTTCGAGTTCGTCCGGCGTGGGTCGCTTGCGAAAGACGAGCCAAAAGACGAGCGCTCCCGCAGCGAGGATAAAGGCCAAGCCGGCGGCAATTTCCCATGCATGCGCAACGAGGAAGGTCATCGGCAGGAGGACTCCGAGCTGGACACTGGGTTGGGCAGCGAGTCGGGTGTCCTCATATACAAGGATACCGCAGGTGGAGTGCGAGGGGCGGCGGGTGAATGGGACGGCGGTGGGGTTTGCTGCTGCGATATACTCGTGACTGCATCTTGCGCGGGCGCTGTCCTTCGGGAGGCGCATTTTTATGGAGGTTCAGGCTTGATTCCAGGAATAAGTTCCGCAGCGGCACAGAGCGGCCAGAAGCGTACGCGGATTCGATCGACGACTGTAATCTGCGTGCGGCGTAACGGCGAGGTGGTGATGGCCGCTGATGGTCAGGTAACGCTGGGCGATCACGTCCTGAAGCACTCCGCTAAGAAGATTCGGCGGCTCTACCAGGAGAAGATTCTGGCCGGGTTTGCGGGATCGACGGCCGATGCGTTCAGCTTGTTTGCGCGCTTTGAGACCAAGCTGGAGCAGTATGCGGGGAACCTGAATCGTGCAGCCGTGGAGCTGGCCAAGGATTGGCGCACAGACAAGATGCTGCGCAACCTGGAGGCCCTGCTGCTGGTGGCCGATAAAGGACAGACGTTTCTGATTTCGGGATCGGGCGATGTGATTGATCCGGATGAGCCGCTGGCGGCGATTGGATCGGGCGGAAGTTACGCGACGGCTGCGGCGCGTGCGCTGCTTGAGAACACTGATTTGAGCGCGCGCGAGATTGCCGAAAAAGCGATGAAGATTGCCGGTGAGATATGCATCTATACCAATGACAGGATCACGATTGAAGAGTTGAAGTAACAGTGAAGCAGTGAACGAGTGAAAGTGCGAGTTGCGTCAGGGGCTGGCGCGGTACGTTGACACAGAGTAGGGGCATTCGAAGTAAGACCGGACAAGAAGCTGGAGCATCAGAAGCAAAGCATGGCCATTTATCTACCCGCATCCGCTGAAGAACAGGAACTCGCGCTGGACGAGCTGACGCCGCGCGAGATTGTCGCAGAGCTCGATAAACACGTGGTGGGGCAGAGGGCTGCCAAGCGCGCCGTTGCAATTGCGCTGCGCAATCGTCAGAGACGGCAGAAGCTGCCGCCCGACATGGCCGACGACATCATGCCCAAAAACATCATCATGATTGGGCCAACGGGTGTGGGCAAGACGGAGATTGCGCGGCGGCTGGCAAAGCTGACCGGATCGCCGTTTCTGAAAGTGGAAGCCTCGAAGTTCACTGAGGTGGGGTACGTAGGGCGCGACGTGGAGTCGATGATTCGCGATCTGGTTGAGATCGCCATCGACATGGTGCGCGAAGAGCGGCTTGAAGAGGTAGAGGACAAGGCGGAGATGAATGCAGAGGAGCGGCTGCTGGATGTGCTCCTGCCTCCTCCTCCACCAACGCCTCCGGCGCAAGAGGGACAGCTCTCATTGCCGGGATCGGATAGCTATCAGCGGTCACGCGAGAAGTTGAGGCAGCAGTTCCGCGAGGGCAAGCTGGACGACCGGATGGTGGAACTCGATGTGCGCGAGCGCAACTCGCCGCAGTTTGGAATCATCAGCAACCAGAACCTTGAGGACATGGAAATGAACCTCAAGGATATGTTGCCAAATATTTTTGGGGCGGGCACGAAGAAACGGAAGATGAAGGTGGGCGACGCGTTCGACTACCTGGTGCAGGAAGAAGAAGGCCGCTTGATCGACATGGACCAGGTGAACCGCGTTGCGGTGGAGCGGGTGGAGTCAAGCGGGATTATTTTCCTGGACGAGATCGACAAGATTGCGGGGCGCGAAGGCGGCCACGGACCGGATGTTTCGCGCGAGGGCGTGCAGCGGGATATTTTGCCGATTGTGGAAGGCACGACGGTAAATACACGCTATGGGATGGTGCGGACGGATCACATTCTGTTCATTGCTGCCGGAGCGTTTCATGTTTCGAAGCCGAGCGATCTGATTCCGGAGTTGCAGGGACGCTTTCCGATTCGCGTGGAACTGCAGTCGCTGACGGTGGATGATTTTCTGCGCATTCTGACCGAGCCCAAGGCCAGCCTGACCAAGCAGTATTCGGCGCTGCTGGAGACGGAAGGCGTGCGCCTCGAGTTTGCTCCGGATGCGCTGCGCGAGATGGCGGAGTTTGCGTTCAAGGTAAACGAGCAGACGGAGAACATTGGGGCGCGTCGTCTGCACACCATCATGGAGCGGGTACTTGAGGATGTGAGCTTTTTGGCGCCGGATGTGGCCCGGCGCGCGCCGGACGACGAGGCTGCTGCGGCGCTGAATGAAGCAATCAAGAACGAGTCGTCTGCACCATTGCCGTATGAGGAGCGAATGACAGCTTCGGGGCCGGAGAAGACTTTCCTGATTGATGCCGGGTATGTGAAGCAGATGGTGGCGTCGATCGTGAAGGATCAGGATTTGAGCCGCTACATCCTGTAGCGCGGTTTTTTCCGGGCTCACCTCTGATCGCCTCCGGAAGCCGTCCGTACTTGACTTAGTTTTCGGTCTGCATCAGTATTGCTGCCATGCAGACACTCAATCTTTCCGGCTCAGAGAAGAAAAGTGACGGGCGACTCAAAAGCCTTTTTTGGCCAACTGTCGAAAATGCCTGGGATGTGGATTACCTAGGTCAACAGGGCTTTTGGGTATCCCTCATCATCGGCGTAGTCAGTTTTGCCTTCATCGCTATTTCAGCCATGGAGATCCCCAGCCCGGCAGGTCGTATCGCGGGCCTGGTCTTCGGCGGAATTGTCTTCTTCGTGTATTTCATCGGCGGCATGGGAGTGCGCGAATCCAGTTGGCCGGCTGCGGCCATGATCTTCACTATTTATGTAATCGGCCAATTGGGAGCCGGCAGAGCGCCCGGCGTTATTTCGTTCATCATCGCCGCTGTCCTGCTCTCGAACGTCCGCGCAACGTTCATAGCTTCACGTTGGAAGCCGGTGGCCGAAGGCGAAGATCGTCCAACGCGCTTCAATGAGACATTTCGCGATAAGTTGGTCGATCAACTGCCGCCAAAGGCGTGGCCGATTCTGAGAATTCCTTTCTTCATCGCGGCCTCGTTGATTCTGATGTTCCTCCTTTACCTGTCGATAGCAGGCTTGATGCTCAAGCGCGTCAACCCTGCCCTGCACGACAATTCTGTCCCACCCGCAATAGTCGAGCCGGTCGGATAGTCACCGATAGCCGCTCGGATTGATTTTCGATTGCGTCGGTAGCCGGAGTCTGGTACGTTTTCCTCGTACCTCGGCAGTCCGCGGCTGGAATTGAATCAGCGGGCTCTACCTGCACTCTCCTGCTTCTGTGGGAATGTGGATGGAGGCGTTCAGAGCACCTGGGAACGGTGTGCCTGTGCGCTCCAGATTCCGACTACGGGATCCGCACACGCCCTTCCTTCGATTCCAATGCATCAGAACACAAAGGAGAGAAGCGATGAGCAACGCAGGAAATCACCACAAGATCAACTACATCGAGTTTCATACGACTGACATTGAGCGGACAAAGAAGTTCTACGCAACGGTTTTCGGATGGAGCTTTGTGGACTACGGTCCAGATTATGTCAGCTTTAAGGGCGCGGGCATTGATGGCGGATTCGTGAAGAGCGAACCGCACGAAGGACCTGGAAAGTTTGCCCCGCTGGTGGTGCTCTACTCCTCTGACCTTGCAGCTACAGAAATTGCGGTGAGAATGGAGGGCGGCGGCGTGGTGGTGCCGACGTTCGAATTTCCGGGAGGGCGACGATTCCACTTCTCGGATGGGGTGGGGAATGTGCTGGCCGTTTGGTCGGAGTGATGAGTACTGTGGTTAGTCGCCGGTGATCCGTTTTCCCAGGTCTCAGAAACGAGACCTGGGGAAACCTGGGGTGAACCCCTTGAGTGAGACAGTCTTTTGAAGACACAGTCGCCGTTTAGTGTGATTGTCTTCTCAAGGCGTTGCTTTTCCTTGAGCATATTCGATAACCGGTGAAGCGGAGTCG
>JBEKPF010000009.1:0-102787 GCA_049521035.1 Occallatibacter sp.
CGGCGGAGTGCAATCCTCACAGCTAATGCCGATGCCGGTTCCATCACGATCTACTTTCCAGACTAGCCTATACATAATCTGCTCGCGACTGAACATCACGATCTTCGCCCGGTCAACTGCCGAACTACCTCAACGAGCAAATTATCGCCGAGTCACTCTTCGACGGAGTATGGGCGGCAACCCGGAAATTCCACTATTGCCCGAGATTTAGGCCCGCAAAATACGGCTTCCGTGAAACGCTGGGGCGCGCTAGAATTTTGGTGTGCGCTATGTTTAGCCGTTCCGCAGTTCGCATTTCTTCGACGCCTGTGTTGAAGCGGTTTCGCCGCGGCCGGCCTGACCGTGGACGGCGCTCCTCCTGCTGAGTAATCTTATTCCCGATGATATTTGGGCCTCCCTGGTCTTGGAGACGAGTCGCGGGCGCCCGGTGATGTGCAGGGAAAAGGTGAATAGCGCTTCGGCAGGGGCTAAAGCCCGGCTCACTTTTGGGGCTTTATCGGCACGACTGAACAGCTTGGTGAAAAAGGCGAGCATTGAGGCTGAATTCTAGAAAACATGGCGCAGGGGCTAAAGCCCGACATTGAGCGCATTGCGCTTGCGGCACGGCTAAAGCCATGCCCTGATACAAAGCGCGCCCAAAGCGGAGTTTTTCACCAAGCTGTGAAGTCATGCCCTGATACAAAGCCTGCCAGAGACTACCTTTCAACAAACTGTAAAGTCGTGGCGTGATACCAGGTCTTGACTCAATGGTTTGTGCCTGCACAGGTTTGATTTTCGTTTCTCGTGATCCATCCGCCGATGCGGATAGAAAGGCTTCCTCAAAATGAACAGCTTTGCCAGCCGGACTACGCTTACTTCGCGTGGCCGGACCTATACGTTTTTTAGCCTGCCGGCGCTGACGGCGCGCGGTTTTAACCTGAGCCGCTTGCCCTTCAGCTTGAAGATTCTGCTGGAAAACCTGCTGCGCCGCGAGGATGGCGTGAATGTGACGGCGGCGGATATTGACTTTCTGGGCAAGTGGGATGCAAAGGCCGAGCCCAGCCGGGAGATTGCTTACATGCCGGCGCGGGTACTGATGCAGGACTTTACCGGCGTGCCGGCGGTGGTGGACCTGGCGGCGATGCGCGATGCGATCAAGACGCTGGGCGGCGACCCGGAGCGGGTGAATCCGCTGGTGCCGGCGGAGCTGGTGATTGACCATTCTGTGCAGGTGGATGAGTTTGGGACGGCGGGCGCGTACGACGCGAATGCGCTGCTGGAGTTCCAGAGAAACCGGGAGCGGTATGCGTTTTTGAAGTGGGGACAGACGGCGTTCCGCAACTTCAGCGCGGTGCCGCCGGGGATGGGGATTTGCCACCAGGTGAATTTGGAATACCTGGCGCGGGTGGTATTTACGACGGAGATTGGCGGGGAGATGTTTGCGTATCCCGACACGCTGGTGGGCACCGACTCGCATACGACGATGATTAACGGGCTGGGTGTACTGGGGTGGGGCGTGGGCGGCATTGAGGCCGAGGCGGCGATGCTGGGGCAGGCCGTGTCCATGCTGGTGCCGCAGGTGGTGGGCTACAAGCTGACTGGCAAGCTGCGTGAGGGCGCGACGGCAACGGACCTGGTGTTGACCGTGACGCAGGCGCTGCGCAAGTTGGGCGTGGTGGGCAAGTTTGTGGAGTTTTATGGGCCGGGGATTGCAGAGCTGCCGCTGGCGGACCGGGCGACGATCAGCAATATGGCTCCCGAGTATGGCGCGACTTGCGGGATCTTCCCGGTGGATGCGGAGACGTTACGCTATCTGCGGCTCACGGGGCGCAGCGAAGATCAGATTGCGCTGGTGGAGGCCTATTACAAAGCGCAAGGGTTATTCCATCGGGCCGAGTCAGCAGAGGCTGAGTACACGCAGACGTTGGAACTGGACCTGAGCGCCGTGGAGCCGAGTGTGGCGGGACCGAAGCGGCCTCAGGATCGCGTGCTACTGAAGGACGCGGCGGCCAGCTTTCAACAGCAATTGCCAACGCTGCTGGCGCCGACGGCAAAGCCGCTGGGAATGCGGACGGCGGCTGCGTGGAAGCGCGATGCGGTGACGGATGCAGCTATTGGAAATGCAGGTCCTTCGACTCCGCTTCGCTCCGCCCAGGATGACCGTGCTTTCTCAGTGACGACAACAGTGAGGGAACGCTTTGGGGTTGATCCGGACAGGTACCTGGATCATGGGTCGGTGGTGATTGCGGCGATCACGAGCTGCACAAATACGTCGAATCCATCGGTGATGGTGGCGGCGGGAATATTGGCGAAGAAGGCCGTCGAAAAAGGACTGACGGTGCCGCCGTGGGTGAAGACTTCTCTGGCGCCAGGTTCACGCGTGGTGACGGACTACTACACGAAGGCGGGGCTGCTGCCATATCTCGAAAAGCTGCGCTTTAATGTGGTGGGCTATGGATGCACCACTTGCATTGGGAACTCAGGGCCGCTGCCGACCGATGTTTCAAAGAGCATTGACGAACATGGGTTGGTGGCGGTGAGCGTGCTGAGTGGCAACCGCAACTTTGAAGGACGCGTGAATGTGGATGTGCGCGCGAACTACTTGATGAGTCCGCCGCTGGTTGTGGCGTATGCGTTGGCGGGCCGGATCGGGCACAATTTCGAAACTGATCCATTGGGCACGAACGGGGATGGGCAGCCAGTTTATCTGAGGGATATTTGGCCGACGCAGCAAGAGGTCGCAGAGGCGATTGAAAAGGGATTGTCGAGCGAGAGCTTCCGCAAGGAGTACGCGACGGTTTCAGATGGGGATGCGAACTGGCAGGGACTGAAGTTTCCTACGGGCGACGTTTACCAGTGGGAACCGGACTCGACTTACATTCGCAAAGCGCCATATTTTGACGGGATCACGCAGACGCCGGCGCCGGTGAAGGATATTGTGGGTGCGCGGGTGCTGGCGGTGCTGGGCGACTCGGTGACTACGGATCATATTTCTCCGGCAGGAAACATCAAGGCGAACGGGCCGGCGGGGAAATATCTCTCGGAGCACGGGGTGAAGCCGACGGATTTCAACAGCTACGGATCGCGTCGCGGGAACCACGAGGTGATGGTGCGCGGGACGTTTGCGAATGTGCGCTTGCGGAACAAGCTGGCGCCGGGGACCGAAGGCGGCGTGACGCGGCTGCTGCCGGAGGGCGAGGGCATGTCGATCTTCGACGCAAGCGTGAAGTACGCCGAACGAGGCGTGGCGCTGGTGATTCTGGCGGGCAAGGAGTACGGGTCTGGGTCGTCGCGCGACTGGGCGGCAAAGGGGCCGAATCTGCTGGGAGTGCGGGTGGTGATTGCGGAGAGCTTTGAGCGCATACACCGGTCGAACCTGGTGGGCATGGGGATTCTGCCGCTGCAATTTGAAGAGGGACAGAGCGCGGGATCGCTGGGGTTGACGGGCGAGGAGGTTTACGACTTTTCGGGACTGGCCACGCTTTTGACGGAGAGGTTTGCTTCAGGGAAAATTCTACGCGTGAAGGCAACGACGACCGAGGGCGAGGTGAAGCAGTTTGACGCAAAGGTGCGCATCGATACACCGCAGGAGATCGAGTACTTCGAACACGGCGGGATTCTGCAGTACGTGGTGCGGCAGTTGGCTGCGAAATAGAGCACCTGCGCGCTAGATCGCGGGAAACGAAAACGCCACTCCGGTTGGAGTGGCGTTTTTGTATTCGCAGGCGGCCGATTACTTGTGACGAGGATTCGACTTGGCCGGCGTGGGTGCCGGGCGTTTCGGCTTCGCAGGCGTAGCCGACTCTTCTGCGGGGGGCGTCGGGACTGCATCCTCATCGTGTGGAGTGAAGAAGCGGACGCCTTCCTGGTTGTGCTCGCCGAGAACGTGCAGGCGGAGGAAGTTGGTGGAACCGGATTTGGTGCGGGTTCCGGCGACGATGGCGATGACCTCGCGAGGCCGCACATATCCATGCTGCTCAAGCAGGCTCTCGGCGACATCGACCAGAGCCTCGGTGGAGTTGACCTTGGGGCAGCGGATTGGCGTGGTACCCCAGAGCAGGTTGAGGCGGTTGATAGTGATGTCGAGAGGGCTGAGCGCGAAGATGGGCGCCGAAGGGTGATACTTCGAAAGCTGGCGGGCGGTGGCTCCGGACTCAGTGAAGAGCGCGATGCCGCGCAGGTCAAGGTCGTCGGCAGCGTGGGCCGTGGCTTCGCAGATGGTTTCCGCGATGGAGAGACGGCTGAGGCGCTGACGAGGCTCGGAGTAAGTAAGTTCCTTGATGTGGATTTCGGCTTCAGTGACGATACGCGCCATCATGGCAACGGTCTCGACGGGATACTTGCCAACCGCTGATTCGCCAGAGAGCATGACGGCGTCTGTGCCGTCATAAACGGCATTGGCGACATCGGAAACCTCGGCGCGCGTGGGCCGCGGGTTCTCGATCATGGATTCAAGCATCTGCGTCGCGGTGATGACCGGCTTTGAGTACTCGGCGGCGCGGCGGATGATGTGCTTCTGGATGGCCGGGACTTTCTCCGGAGGAACCTCGACACCCAGGTCGCCTCTGGCCACCATGATGCCGTCGGCTGCCAGCAGGATGCTGTCGAGATGTTCAATGGCCTGAGGCTTCTCAAGCTTGGCGACGATCCAGGTTTCGCTGCCATAGGCGGAGACGCGATTGCGAACCAGACGGACATCCTCAGCGGTACGGACGAAGGAGACGGCGATGGCGTCCACACCGTTCTTGAGCGCAAATTCCAGGTCCTCGGAGTCTTTCTCGGTTAGCGAGGGGACGCGTACCGCAATGCCCGGCAGGTTGATGCCCTTGTTTTCGCCGAGCATGCCTCCGTTGATGATTTCGCAGACCACATCCTCGTCGATGACTTCATGGACGCGGAGTTCAATGAGGCCGTCGGAGAGCAGAATGCGTGAACCCTGCTCAACGTTTTCAGCCAGGGTCTTGAAAGTGGTTCCAACCAGGGATGCGGTTCCTGGAACTTCACGGGGCGTGATGGTGAGGCGGCCGCCGGCTTTGAGCATTACCGGTTGGTGATCTTTGAGTTTGGAAGTCCGGATCTTGGGGCCTTGCAGATCGGCCAGGATACAGAGGGGTTTTTTCTCCTCGCGGCTTACTTTGCGGATCATCTGGATCAGCGCCAGCTTCTCCTCGTGGGTGCCATGGGAGAAGTTCAGGCGAACCACATCGATGCCGGCACGAACCAGGTCCCGAAAGACGGGCTCGGTATTGGAGGCGGGCCCAAGGGTAGCTACAATTTTCGCGCGGCGTTGGGATGGGACATCGTTCGGACTAAGTTCTGCGTAGGGCATTAAGTTGCTCCAAAAAAGGTTCAAATGGGTAAGAAATTCGAGTGGATTGGGACCCGCTTCATTGTACACGGGGGGCTAGAGTTCACCTCGTGGTCAAAACCTGTGGCTGGAGGCCGCGGACAAGACCTCTGCTTTATCAAGTATGCACGGCGGGAGATACGTTGGTCCGTGAGTCGTGTCACTGACCGCGAAGCGCCAAATCAGATTTGGCCGGAAGCTACGGATTTCGTCAGCCGATTGAGGAAGATGGCGCCGTTGAGCTCCGCGCCGATGAGGACGCTGAACGCGGTCATGTAGAGCCAAACCAGCGTAGCGATTCCGGCGCCAAAGGGGCCGTAGAACACGGAATAGTCGGCGATGCGTGTGACGTACCAGCCGAAGGCGAGCGTGGAGGGAAACCAGAGCAGAGTCGCGGTGATGGCGCCGGGAGCGACCCATAACCAGTGTTCCTTGCGCTTGGTGCCGAAGTGATAGAGGGCGCTGAGAACGGTGACGCCGGTGAGCAGAGCGATAGACCATCGCACCAGCCGCCAGAAGACGAGGACGACAAGACGCAGTTCGTGGTCAGCGTTGTTGATCATCCAGATTTCGATCTGGTGGCCGAAGACGACGACCAGGGTAGCCAGGGACAACGGAACCAGGGCCAGCGGAACCAGCAGAAGAGCGCGTATCCGGCGTCCCCAAAAACTCCAGGCATCGCGCGGGAGCCGGTAAGCGCGGCGAAAACCCTCCATGAGCGAGAGCATCATGCCGAGGCCGGCAAAGACGCTGAGGGTGGTGGCTGAAAGGATGACCTGGCCGGAATGAATGCGGCGGGACAGCAGATAGGACTGCAGCAGGTCGAGGGTGTCGGCGGGCAGAAACTGCAGGAAAGTGGTGCGGAACTCGCTTCCGAGCCTGGTTCCCTCCGGCACCGAGGCAAGGAGCGTGGTGAGGACCAGGACGGCGGGAAAGAGCATGAGCATCCCGGAGTAGGCCACGGCCTTGGCGGTGTTGATGACGTCGTGATCGAGGGCCTGAACGACGGCATCGCGGAGATTGATGAGGAAGATTTTCATGCGCGTCAAAGGCAAGAGTAGAGCATTTCGACGGGTTCCGGCGAGGGGAGTGTCGCTCGAACACGGAGTAGCCCTCAAGATTGTGATGCGCTTGCTGGATCTCGGGAATCCGAGCATCCGTTGCGGCTACGCATCAAGACGCTTCAGTGGCACCAGCATCGGCGTAAGGGGGACGACCGGAGCCTGACGATCACTCGTCAAACGAATTATCATGGCCGGAGCATGAAATCCTTTTCCTTCGATCCTCTGCGGAACCTGTTTGCACTTCTGTTTCTTGTAGGCACTGCCTGTATACCCGGCACCGCCCAGACCAAGCCTATTCCAAATCCACAGTTAGCTTCAAAAGAACTGAATGCACGCGTTGACGCGCTCTTGAGGAAGATGACGCTCGACGAGAAGATCGGGCAACTGGTGCAATTTTCGGCCGGGTATGCGTCGGGGCCGAATGCGTCGAATTTGAAGTATGACGAACTAGTGAGAAAAGGACAGTTGGGATCGATGCTGAACGTGGTGGGAGCTGAGGCGACCAACCACTATCAGCGCATTGCCGTGGAGAAATCGCGGCTGCACATCCCCATCCTATTCGGGCAGGACGTGATTCACGGGCACCGGACGACGTTTCCGGTTCCGCTGGCGCTGGCTGCAAGCTGGGACCCCAAGGTGGCTGAACTGGTGGCGCGCACCGGCGCGGTGGAAGCCCGCGCAGACGGACTTCGGTGGGTCTTCTCGCCAATGGTGGACATTGCGCGCGACCCGCGATGGGGACGGATTATCGAGTCGGCGGGCGAGGACCCTTACCTTGGTTCGGCGCTGGCACGGGCGTGGGTCAAGGGCTATCAACAGGACGATCTTTCGAAGCCGGATTCGGTGGCCGTGAGTGTGAAGCATTTTGCGGCGTACGGCGCGGCCATTGCGGGGCGCGACTACAACGCAGCAGACCTGAGCGAGATTACGCTGCGGCAGGTTTACCTGGAGCCATATCGTGCCGCAGTGGAAGCGGGCGCGGCTACGATGATGAGTTCGTTCAACTCCATCAATGGAGTTCCCGCAACGGCGGACCCATTTACGCTGACGCAGATTCTGCGCAAGGAGTGGGGATTCGACGGGTTCGTGGTTTCGGACTGGGGTGCTGTTGCTGAGCTGATTAACCACTCCATTGGCGATGGACCCACCGTGGCGCGCAAAGCACTCGAGGCCGGCGTGGATATGGACATGGAGGGAAACCTCTATGGAACGGTGCTGGCAGCGCAGGTGCGCGCGGGCAAGATTCCTGAGAGTGTGGTGGACGGGGCGGCGCGGCGGGTGCTGCGGGTGAAGTTTGCGTTGGGCTTGTTTGACCATCCTTACACCGAAGTGGGACCAGCCTACGACGCTACGCCGGAGCGCCGGGCGCTGGCGCGCAAAGTGGCCGCGGAGACGTTTGTGCTGCTGAAGAACGATCCGGTGGAAGGAGTGGGCACGCTGCTGCCGCTGACTGCGAAGATAAAGAAGGTTGCGTTGATTGGGCCGCTGGCGGATGACAAGCAGGAGATGTTGGGCGCGTGGGCTGTGACGGGTGATCCGAAGTATGCAGTGACGCTGCGGACTGCGCTCAAGGAGCGGCTCGGCGACAGGCTGCTGTATGCGGAGGGGTGCGGACTGCTGAGCGGTCCGGATGAAAACGTGCTGAGCCGGGTGAACTTCAGCGGACCGTCTGCGCCCGATGAGCATCTGCCGGTGCCCGATGATGACAAGACCATCGCCGAGGCGGTGGAGACGGCGAAGAAAGCCGACGTGGCGATACTGGCGCTGGGCGAACCGGCAAACTGGATGGAAGGCGAGGCTTCGAGCCGTGCCCACCTGGGTTTCACAGGTGCGCAGGAAAAGCTGCTGAAGGCGGTTGTAGCTACGGGCAAGCCGGTGATCCTGGTGGTGCTCGCGGGGCGGCCTCTGGAGTTAAAGTGGGCCGCGGAGCATGTGCCGGCGATTCTGGAAGCATGGAGCCCTGGAATCGAGGCCGGCCACGCGGTGGCCGATGTCCTTTTTGGCGACGTGAATCCTTCGGGTAAGTTGCCTTCGAGTTTTCCGCGAGCCGTGGGGCAGGAGCCGCTTTACTATGCGCAGTTCCCGACAGGAAGGCCGGCGCATGGGGATCTGAGTCATTTTCCGCAAGACGCTGCGGAGAAGTTCGTGTCGCGGTATATGGATGAGGACAACTCGGCGTTGTTCCCCTTTGGATGGGGGCTGAGCTATACCCGGTTCAGCTACTCGCAGCCGACGATCAGCCACGCCGAGGTTCCGGTGAAGGAGGTTCTGGCGTCGCGGAGTGAGCCGGTAACGATGGTAGGCGTGGATGTGAAGAACACCGGGAACGTGGCGGGGACTGAAGTTGTGCAGCTTTACATACGCAACACAGCGGCGAGCGTGGAACAGCCAGTGCGGGAGCTGAAGGGATTTGCACGCGTCACGCTGGCACCGGGCGAACAGAAGCATGTGGAGTTTCCGCTGGGGTTCGACGAGTTGAATTTCTATAACGTGGAGATGCAGCGCACGGTGGAACCAACAACCTACAAGATCTGGGTGGGTGGGAGTTCGCTGGCTACACAGGAGACTAGCCTGTCGGTGATCGAGTGAAGACAGATTTCAGGTGACAGATTGCAGATCATAGCCGTGAGTGAGCACTCAATTCGCCGGGTGCAGATGCTTGAAGAGGCTTTCGAAGCAGCCGGGGAGTTGGGCGTCCCATTGGGTCCAGTTGTGGCCACCGGGTTTGGTGTGGAATTCATAGGAGAAATGGTGATCGCGTAGGCGGGCGGCGAATCTTTGGTTTGGTTCGAGGAGAGGCTCCTGTTCTCCGGCAGTCATGAAGAGGTAGGGCGTCTGAACCGGGTTGGCGGATTGGACGAGTAGAAATGGGTCGCTGGTCCGGCGCGTCTCGCTATTAGATGGGCCGAAGATGGTTCGGATCCTCCACCATTCTCCGAGACGTTTGGGGCTGAGCCCCCGGTGGAGGATGTCGATGGATGGACTGAGCGCAGCCACATAGACGAATAGATCGGGCCGGCTGAGCGCCAGTTTGAGGGCCGCAAAACCGCCCATGGAGATTCCGACAATTGCGCGACCTTCGCGGCCCTTGGCGGCTGGAAATCGTTCTTCCACATCGGAGATCAAGTCGTTCACGATGTAAGTTTCGTACTTGTCTTCCGGCTTTTCCGCAGCATTCATATAGTAAGAGAACGCGCCCTCCGGCATGACGAGAATCAGGCCGCCCGAGTTATCTGGTGCGGCATAGCGGGCCACGTCAGAATAATTCGACCAGTCGCGGAACCCCCCATTCCCGCCGTGGAGTAGATAGACAACGGGGAACTTTTGGCCTGAGACCGGTTTTGCGGGGAGATAGACGCGGTAGGGCATGTTGCGGTTGAGGGCGGGGCTGAAGAATGTCACGTCTTGCATTGCGACGCCGGGGAATTGGCGGGGATGGTCGGGTAAGAGCTGTTGAGCCTGGTGACAGGAGATGAGAGACAGAGCGAGTGGAATCAAAGGCAGTAGCGTTGCCAACCGGATTCGTGCATTTTTCATTGAGAATGCGATTCTAACTCGACTTTTATGCGGGGTGGGCGGGTACACTGGCGTGAACCACATGAACTAGAGGAGGGTAACCCATGCAAACGCGGATACAAGGCACGACTATGCCCGTGCTTGATGTGCAGCTGAACCCGAACGAGAGCGTGTTCTCAGAGAGCGGCGAGCTCTCGTGGATGACAGCTTCAATCCAGATGACGACGCATACGCAGATGGGCGGGGGCGGCGGGCTGTTTGGAGTTCTGAAGCGGGTAGCCGGCGGCGGCAGCCTGTTCATGACCGAGTATCGAGCCTACCAGTATCCGGGTGAGGTAAGTTTTGCGACCAAGGTGCCGGGACATATCGTGCCGATTCAGGTGGGGCCGGGACAGGAGTTCCTGATTCACCGGCATGGATTTTTGTGTGCGACCGATGGAGTGACCATCGGCGTGGGTTTTCAGCAATCGCTGGGTGCGGGCATCTTTGGCGGGAACGGATTCCTGCTGCAGAAGGTCGCCGGGCAAGGGACGGCGTGGCTGGAGTTGAGTGGCGAATTGATTTTGAAAGACCTGGCGCCGGGCGAAGTGCTGCGCGTGCATCCGGGACACGTTGGAGCCTTCCAGTCGTCAGTAGCGTTCCAGATCACGATGGTTCCGGGACTGAAGAACGCGATCTTCGGCGGAGACGGAATCTTTCTTGCGGTGTTGCAGGGGCCGGGCCGGGTGTGGCTGCAGACGTTGCCGATTTCGAGGCTGGCGCACCAGATTGGCGAATATCTGCCGCGAAACGGCGAGTCGCGGCAGGTGGGGCCGGCGGCCGGCGGAGCGCTGCTGGGCGGGATTGTGGGCTCAATTCTGGGCGGAGATCAGTAAAAGCAATCGTCAGCTGTCAGTTCTCGGGGCTCCCCACCTTTGCGGGTGGGTGAGCGAGAATAGGGCATGGCTCAGGATGCAGGGAATCCGCGCAGCTTGCGCGGCGACATTGTGTTTGCGTTTGCACTGGCGCTGGCCTGCGGGCTGGCGTGGCTGGTGCGCGATGTGCTGTTGCTGCTGTATGTGAGCGCGCTGTTTGCCGTGGTTCTGACGCCGGTGGTGCGATTCACTTCCGACATTCGGATTTGGCGCTGGCAGCCTTTCAAGGGGACGGCGGTTCTTGTCCTGATGCTGGTTCTGGCTGCTGCGCTTACAGCGTTCGGTTTCCTGGCGCTGCCTCCGGTGATACGAGACTTGCAGCAGTTCAGCGGAGAAGCACCTTCAAGGCTGCCGCAGATTGTGGCCAAGTTCAAGACAATCCCTTATGTCGACCGCTTGAATACCGATGAGGTTATCGCCAAGGCGCAGGACTTGGCCAGCCAAGGAGCAACAAGTCTGCTGCTTTCGATCAAGGATTGGGCGGGCGGCCTCTTCCGTATTCTGATGGGCGTTGTCCTCACGATTTACTTCATTGCCGAAGGCGAGCACACATACAACTGGTTCCTTTCGTTCTTTCCGGTGGAGAAGCGTCACCGGCTGGATAAGGCGCTGCGGCGAGCCGAGATTCGCATGGGCAAATGGCTCCTGGGGCAGGGCAGCCTGATGCTGATTCTGGGAGCGATCAGCACGCTTGTGTTTCTGTCCCTGCATATTCGCTATGCGTATGCCCTGGGCGTGATGACGGGGTTGCTGAACATCATTCCAGTGTTGGGAGCGGCGATCAGTATCGTGATTGCGCTGCTGGTCGCGGCAATCGATTCCTGGACCGGCGTGATTTGCATTGCTGTCTTCTACCTGCTTTATCTGCAGCTTGAAAACTCGTACCTGACTCCGCGCATTATGAGAAAGAGCGTGGATCTGCCGGGGCTGGCGATTCTGGTGGCGTTGCTGCTTGGCTCAGCACTGGAGGGGGTAGTGGGGGCGATGGTCTCAGTACCCACCGCCGTGCTGGTGGCTGTGCTGCTGGATGAATACCTGGTACAGAAGGATGACCCGTCAGACGCGGCGGTTGGTTAGCAAGTTGGAGCGGCAGAGGGTAACTGTACGCTGGCACGCGAGTCAAAGTATTGACCATTCTCTATTACCTGGAGGGTTGAACTGAATGAGGATTAATCGCCGAGTGGGTGTTGTCATTTGCATGTGCATGTGGGTTGGTGCCGCATCGGCACAGGATAGCAAACCGCTGATGGCAGTTCCTGACAGTGGCTTCAAGTTTCAGGGGGCATGGGATTGCGCGGGCGCGTTTGGCAATGGAAAGACGCATCGGTCTACGTATACAGGCAGTGTGATTCTTGGCGGCAAATGGCTCGAATTGGGTGAGCAGGACATTGAGCCGGCGACCGGGTATCTGGCGAAGTATTTGATCGGCTATGACGCTCAACAGAAACGGCTGGTGGAATTTGACGCTAACAACTTTGGGGCGGCCACTTACAGCAGTCCGAATGGGTGGCAAAATGGCGTGCTGACGATGACTTCGCCCATTTCAGAAGACGCAAAAGCACCGTATGCGGCGAACCGGTTTTTATATTCGATTACAAGTACAGATAGCTTCACGGTAGATTGGCAGATTGAGAAGACAGCCGCATCGAGTTGGGTTACGAGCGATCATCTGGTGTGCAAACGCGGCGACCACACCTAGAGGCTTATCGAGATGAGGGCGCGCCATAGGGCCGGAGTAGAAAATCCCGACGCCGACCCAGAGCCAGTTCACACCTCAAAATAGAGGGCGAGAAATCGCAATTTTTGAGTGATCCAAATCACACCCACTGGTTCTAAGCCGGGCGTAGAGTTTCTGGCATAACAGGGAAATCCAGTGAGGCGTGTCATGGGCAGAAAAATGCTGACCAAACGGGTCATTACCAACAAACCAGGAACACTTTCAGATCGCTTGCGTACGAAGGTCAAGGTTCACTTTGACCTTGTGGAAACGCAGGATATTGTCGATGGCGTCCCCGATCTGGAATTCAGCTACGGCACTCTTCGATTCGGGCCTAAGGCGACGCCGGAGGTTAAATCGCTTGCGCTTTCTCGCACCCCAGTGGTCCTGGCCGGGGGCGGAATTCAGACCACCATTCTGCTGAGCGGGCCACATGCCTTCACGGTAATGGGCGTCGTCAAGGAGATTCGGATCTATAAGGCGAATGCCGCAGCGTAACGAGGCGTCGCCTGGAATTCCGAATGAGGCAAGCTGAGTGCGCCCAAGATAGAGACCTGATAGATTCGGTGGCTGAATTTATGGCTTGAGGAGCGTATCAGAAGCTACACCAACAGTGAACTTCATTCCGGGTTTAATCTCGGCTTCGCCACCGTGCATCATCACAGCGGGAATCGAGCCGACGAAAGTTATCCACAAGAGAACGGTCCTTGTTGTATGGCTGACGCCATCGAGGGTTTCGCCACCCTTGAGAGCGATGGTGGTTCCGTTGGAGGCGAGAGAGTTTACGGTGAAGGCGATGCGGCCCGGGACGCCGAGCAAGCCGGAGGGCCTTGCCACGGAGACTGACGCATCGACCGGTGTTCCTTTGGGGATGATGACGGCATCGCCGTCTTTGACATCCTGATCGAGCGAGAGAGCTATCTTATCGCCGACCTTGGCCTTTTTCGAGTTCACGGTCGAGCCGGTGACCACATGGAGACGGGACTTGGCATGTAGCAATCTGTCGGCTTCGAGAGTCAGGGGAAACACCGGCACGGCAGGGCCCTTGACGGTGTAATCCGCGTGGACGATAAGGCTGTCATTCATGTTGGGGGCTGCGGCAAAAGCCTGCAGATGTGCGGTGGCATTGATGATGATCGGGCCGCTGTAGTGGCGGGAGGATGTGGTCGGCGTCCAGCCGGCGGTGGTGTAGTAGATGACCGCATCTTTTGCGGCGCAAGTGAGAGTCACCTTCGTTCCCTGCTGCACAGTGCCTGACTTGACAGAAAGTACGGGCGCTGGGGCCATCGCGACGTCCGAGCCGGAGTTGTCCGACGTCGAATTCTTCGCGAAGTTCTGCAAATCACTTATGTGCTGCATTGTCTGCTTGTCCACTTCATCGAGATGGCGCTGTTGCTCTTCCATTTCGTGAAGGCTTTGTTCACCGGCATTGGCTTGCCCAAAAGCTGAGATGCTACCCACAACCGGCACGAGTGCAGCGCAAGCTAAGATCAAAGGGAGAAAAGCGGCTTTCACGGTCGTTCCTTCTTGCTGGATTGAGGTTTCTATTTGATTAGAACCCTTCATCGGGTCCTGAGTTATGAAGATATTTCAGTTATTTTGCAGCGTCTTTGAATCCGGCTTGCACTGCCGCCCTCATAACACCGCAGGTGGACAAAAAATGCACCAAGTTGGCGGTGAGAGTCTTGCCAGGGTCAGAAGCGACAGTTGGAGCGCCCGACATTGTTGTAGCCATTTTCAGTTCGCCGGTGCCCTGTGCGTCGAGGATCAGGGTGGTGAGTTTGCGGGCCATATCGATCGGAAAGCTCTCGGTTACAAAAACGAGGTTGCCCCGGGTGGTGATGACGACGGGGCCCTCGGTGGTGGTCCAGACCTGCTCCTCGACGCCGGTGGGAGACGTAGCCTGAGCAGCAGCATCGAGTTTGAGCCCTGAGTATTTCCGCCCAAGTTCGCTGGAGTAAAGCTGGGCGAAGGCTTTGGCAGATGCGGCGTTCTTCCAGGCGGCGAGATAAAGGAGAGCGAGAGACTTGGTGCTGGCCTGTTCTGCGGGAGTCTTTGCGTCGAGCCGCTGACCGGCCCAATAGATGCCGCCGTTCCATGCGGGAGTGAGGTCGCGAGCGGAGGCTTCGCCACCGAAGATTTCAGCAAGAATTTTGAGATCGAGCTGGCCGACCTGGCCGATGTCGTAGGGCTTGTAGACGGGGTCGACAAGGGGATGGATGTTGGGAAGGATGGGAACGGCGGGCACGTGACGTTTCTCGTATTCGCGGGGGTTCATGATCTCCCAGGATGAAGTGGGCGGGTGATCCAGGGCTCCGGCAAACGCTGCCGCCTTACCCTGGTCCATCCAGACGTCCTGCTCGAAGCTGAGACCCTCGCGATACGGAAAGAGCAGCGACTCAGAGAGCAGGATGGGAGCGCGAGAAAGAACCGGAGAGTCCGCGGACGCGGCCATTTGCTGCTTGACCATGTCCAAGACTTCGGGGTCCTTCACGAGGCTCCGGCCCATGGGCTTGAGGATGTAATCCATCATGACAGCCGTTGCCTGTCCTTCGGCGACAGCATCGCGAGCTGTGTCAAGTTCGTCTTTGGCCAGGTGATCGGAGTCATCGGCGGCGTTGAGGGAGACATTGTCAGGGGTCTGGTCGTTCCACTTTTCCAGATCGGAATGCTGATCCTGCAGGGCGTGGGTCAGCTCGTGAGCGAGTACCGGCTTCTGCTCGTCGATGCTGACCCAGTCGAGCATATTGACGGTCTTGGTTTTCGAGTCGTAGTAGGCCTCGATTTGCTCATCGAGCAGCGCGAGAAGAAAAGGCTTGAGGGCGAAGTCGCGATCGAGGAGGCCGAACTTCTTGAGAACGATTTCGCTGCGCTGTAGACGCTTGGCGCCTTCGTCCTCGTCGAATTTCTCTTTGAGATAGGCTTCGACGGCGGCCTTGCTGGTGATCTTCCGTTTGACATCGCTCTTGATGGGCAGGCCGGTTTCCTGCGAGGAGAATTTGATGAGTTCATCCACCAGGGAGAAGAGCTGTTTGGCCTGGTCGGGGGTAATATGAGTCGGCTTTTCGGTGTCGGGTGTTTGAGGCGGAGTCGCCGGGGTGGGCTGCTGCGCGCCCGCCATTGCGGCCACAATGCAGAGTGCCGCTGCGAGGGTGACTTTGCGCCAACCCGTTCCAACCACTGATTGATGCTTGCTCATTCATTCTCCCAGCGGCTCCAGGCTTTGACGCCGGAACAACTGCTTCATCTTCCAAGGCTATAATCAGGAAGCGGTCCGAGACGAGGTTTGGACGGAAAAAACCTCGCTTAGGACCCTGGAAAACTTCCCTATGATTGAAACCGCCCCCGGCGCATCCACTCCGGCGACTCCACTGGCATTGCTGCTGGCCTCGTCAACCAAACCTCACGAACTGACAGAATATCGAGGCACGCTGACACCACTAGAGTTGGACGCGCCGGAACTGGAAACAGCGGCGCTGACTGAACTGGCCGGGGTTCACGATCTGGGCTGGCTGAAGCGCGTAGCGGTGCGGGGAGAAGACCGGTTCCGCTGGCTGAGCGGGATGGTAACCAATACAGTGAGCGACCTGCCTGAGCATGGCGGCGCGTGGAACCTAGTGCTGAATGCACAGGGACGGATCCAGGGGGATCTGACGGTTTGGCGGGATGGCGATCAACTCGAACTGGAGATTGCAGCCGATCAGTACGACAGGCTGATGGCGCATCTGGAACACTTCATCATCATGGACGATGTGGAGTTGGTTCCGCTGAATGGCGAGGCGCCCGGAATGGCGAGTGTGGAGGCGGCGCTGGGGTTGACGGGTCCGCTGGCGGGCGAGGTTCTGGAGAGGGCTGGCTTGCCGGAGCTTACAGAGCCCATGACCAGCACGCGTGTGGAGTGGTACGGCTTCGATTTGCGCGTTATGCGCGGATACGGCGTGCTGGCGGCGCACTACGAACTTCGGATTCCCGTGGCCGGGTTGGAAAAGCTCTGGATGTTTCTTAGGACAGCGGGGGCAACGCCGGTGGGTAGCGCGCGGTTGGAAGCATTCCGAATCGCGGAAGGGATTCCGGCGTACGGGATCGACATGGTGGAGAAGGACTTGCCGCAGGAGACATCGCAGATGCGGGCACTGCACTTCAGCAAGGGCTGCTACCTGGGGCAGGAGATTGTCGAGCGGATTCGGTCGCGCGGGAACGTGCACAGGCATTTGCGGCAGCTCGAGGTGTTTGGGTCGTTGCCGATACGGGGAACGGAATTGACCGCGGATGATGGGACGGTTGCCGGGCAGATTACCAGTGCGGCGGAGTTGGTGAAAGTGACGGGAAGCCGCACTTTTGCGCTGGGGATGATTCGCGCACAGTCTGAAGTCGGGGAACAGGCCCTCCACTACGCGGCTGGAACCGAAACCGGGAGAGCGAAGATACTAGGAAACTAGAAAGAGCGGCAGGTCGGCGCAGCATTCAGTCGGGAAGCTAGCAGAACTGGTAAGTAAGCGACAAGAGTTGAAAGATTGGAACTATGAGCGATACTCCGAAATTTACTGTGATTGACCGCCGGAAGTTCAAAGCGGACGAAGAGCACGAGAGCGCCCACGCACCAGCTGCGGAGTCGGAAGGCACGCCTCAAGTGAGTGCAGGTCCGCAACTGGTTGTGAACGAAAGCAAGCCTGAAGCTGTGCCGGTAACGGCTCAATCTGCTGCACAGGAAGTCGCGGCGGAGCCCGGGAATTACGATGGCGTTCCACCCGCGCCCACAGCCGAGGAGAGCCGCGAACAGAAGAACGCGTACGAGGCATCCGCTCAGCGTTTGGAGGAGTTGCTCCGAGCTCAGAATCCAGGGATGGGTGCGTCGCCGCCCATCACGTTCGAGCATCTGGTGCAGCAGTTCTACGTTTCCGCGATGATCCAGATGGGCGCTGGGGCGCAAGAGGGACAGCGGCCACGCGTAGACATTGTGGGCGCGCGCACCACCATCGACCTGCTGGGCGTGCTGTCTGAAAAGACGCGCGGAAACCTGACGGAAGCGGAGACGCGCACGCTGGACTCTGTGCTGTTTGAGGTGCGGATGGCCTTCCTGGAGCTGACCAGCATGATCAGCGTGCAGGCGATGCAGCCCCCACCACCTCCGCCACCGGGAAGACGGTAAAGACAGTTGTGAGTAATCAGTTGTCGGTTGCTAACCACCCCAGCAGTTGTCAGTGACCAGTTGTCAGGACGAGAGCGTATGAACGGGCGGCTGACATTTCTTGGGACGGGGACTTCCATGGGGGTTCCGACGCTGGGTTGCGGCTGCGCTGTGTGTACCTCCGCAGATCCCAGGAACCGGCGGATGAGGCCTTCCGCGCTAGTGCGATGGTCGGAAGCTGAGGGCGGTCGGGAGCGGGTGGTCGTCATCGACACCGGGCCCGATTTTCGCGAGCAAGCATTGCGCAGCGGGCTAACCCGCGTGGATGCGGTGTTGTATACGCACTGGCACGCCGATCATATTCTGGGCTTGGACGATTTGCGTCCATTGAGCTTCACGGCTTTTCGCGAGGGTGGTCCGATTCCGCTTTATGCTTCGGAGACTACGACCGCAGTACTGGAGCGGATCTTCGAGTACACGTTCTCACCAAACGCGACCTATACGAATCGCGCGAAGGTGCGGCTGGTGCCGCTGGCAGAGAGAAATGCGCTGCACGGCGTGGAGTTTGTCCGCGTGCCGGTGATGCACGGGTCGATGGAGATTGCGGGTTTCAGGTTCGGGCGGACTGCGTACCTGACAGACGTGAGCGCGATTCCCGAGGCGAGCTTTGCGTTATTGGAGGGGTTGGACGACCTTGTGCTTTCTGCGCTGCGGCATAAACCGCACCCAAGCCACGCAACCGTAGAACAGGCTGTGGAGTGGTCGCGACGGACCGGTGCGAAACGCACGTGGTTGACGCATATCGCCCATGAACTGCCCCACGAAGCGACCAATCAAACACTGCCAAGCGGTGTGGAGTTGGCGTATGACGGGCTTGAGCTGGCTGTGACGCTATGAGTGAAGGCCGCATGAATCCTGCCGATCGGACGATATCCGTGTACCGATCCGCTCCAGTGAACCGCCCCGTTCCCATTTTCCGTTCAGTCCGCGAGATTGAGCAAGGGTTCGGCCCATGCATAGCGGCGATAGGGAACTTCGACGGCGTCCACGTGGGGCATCGCGAGATTCTCTCCTCTGTTGTGACGGAGGCGCGGGGGCTCGGCGTGCGGTCGATCGCGATTACATTCGACCCGCATCCGGAGAAATTCTTAAGACCGCACCGGGCCCCGGGGCTGCTGACGCCGATGGATGAACGCGTGAAGCTGATGGCCGCAACGGGTCTGGATGCGGTGCTGGTTCTGCCGTTCGACGCCGACCTGGCAGGAATGCCGGCAGGCGATTTTGTGGGCGAGATTCTCGTGGGCGCTCTTGGCGTGCGCGGGCTGCACGAAGGCGGAAACTTCCACTTCGGGCACGGGGCGCAGGCGGGCGTTACGCAGCTCAGGGAGTTCGGCGTGCAGTTCGGGTTTGCGGTGCATGTGCACAAAGCGGTGCGGGTGCATGGCATGGAGGTCTCCAGTTCCGCAGTGCGAGCGTTGCTGGCTGCTGGAGATGTGCGGCGGGCGCGGTGGATGCTGGGACGGCCATTCGGGGTGCGATCAACGCAGGCGCGAGGACGCGGAATTGGGACGCGGCTGCTGGTGCCCACGGTGAACCTGGCACCGTATGAGGCATTGCTGCCAGGGTTTGGGGTGTATGTGACGCGGCTGACAGTTTGGAGCTCCGGGGGCGGGCGTTGCTTTCAGTCGGTGACCAATGTGGGTAATCGCCCGACGTTTGGCGAAGACTCGTTCGCGGTTGAGTCGCACATCCTGGATTTTGAGCCCGTCGATATGACGGAAGAGACACCACTGGAACTCGAGTTCCTGTTGCGGCTGCGCGGAGAGATGAAGTGGCCATCGCCTGAGGCTCTGAAGGCGCAGATCTTCAAGGATGTTGCCAAGGCTAAGAGGTTTTTCCGGTTGGCGGGATAGAGATTCTTCGATATCATCACGGGCATGAAAAACCGCTCCGTGCCTTCCGACATTTTACTGCCACACGTTTCTTATCAGGACCCTGCTGCGGCTTGCGACTGGCTGAAGCGGTTTTTTGGATTTGAGGAGAACTACCGCTACGGAGAGCCGGTGAGCGGCATCCAGATGTATCTCGGTCAGGCATATGTGATGCTGCATTGCTCGAAGGAGTGCTGCGCGAGCCCAGCGCAGCTTGGTCAGTGGACACAGATGTTGACGGTCTTCGTGGACGATGTGGACGCACATTACGCGAAGACTCAAGCAGAAGGCGCGAAGATTGTGGAAGAACTGCACGAGACCGTCTATGGCGAAAGACAATTCGGGGTTGAAGACCTGGAGGGTCACAAGTGGCTGTTCTCGCGGCACGCGAAGGATGTGGATCCGTCGGAGTGGGGAGCCACGGTCTATCGCAAGAAATAATGGTGCTGATGTTTTTGGGAAGAGGTGTGTACTTTGCGCTTGATGAACCGATTCTTCCCGATTCTTATTTGCACGCTGGCGGCTTGCGGGCCGGCGAGGCCGGCTCAAAATCATCCCACCCCTTCTACAAGTGAATTCCAAAATCCGCAGCGCGTGACGATTGAAGGCTACAGCGACGACGCAATGGAGCCGTTCCTCAGCAGGGACGGAAAGTACCTGTTCTTCAATAATCTGAACGAACCCAAGGTGAACACCAATTTGCATTGGGCGGAACGCATTGACGATCTGCACTTCAAGTACCGCGGAGAGATTCAGGGCGTGAATACGCCAGCGCTCGAAGGCGTTGCGTCAATGGATCGCGACGGGAACTTCTACTTTGTATCGAACCGAAGTTATGACAAGACTGCTTCGACGTTATACCGGGGAAAGTTTGCTGACGGCGAGTTGAGCGGCGTTGATCTGGTGCCCGGCGTGTCGCTTGCGAAGCCGGGGATTGTGAATTTCGACGCGGAGATCAGCGCGGATGGGAACACGCTCTATTTTGTCGAAAGTGAATTCAGCTTTCTTGGTCAGCCTAAGTCAGCGCGCATTCTGTTCGCGAGACGCGAAGGCAATATGTTTGTCAGAGATCCGAGCAGCGCGTCGATTCTGAAGACGATCAATACAGATACATTGAATTACGCACCGGCTACGTCGGCATCAGAGTTGGAGATTTTCTTTACGCGGCTCGATCCGCAGGGGCCGGCTCTTTATGTAGCGAAACGAGCCGGGAAAATGCTGGTGTTCGAAAGCCCGGTGCGCATTTCCGTGGTAACCGGATTCGTGGAAGGACCGACTGTTTCGCCTGACGAATTGTCTCTCTACTATCACAAGAAAGAGAATGGGCACTTTGTGATTTATCGGGTGACCCGGACTCGGGCGCGATAGGCGGAGCGAATGTCCGGAGGCATATCTGTATAATTCCCAACAATCTCAATGAGGGTCGTGAATTTGGCTTTGAAGAGCAAGACTGCTTCGAGCAGAAGAGTTCGGCGCGGCAGGCTGGAGACATTCGGCTTGAGCCAGGAAAACCTGCGCACGCTGCGGGCATTGAAGACGCCGATGCGCATCCAGAAGTTCGTTGACGCGATGGAGTAACAGTACGCGGACACGGCGGGTTCTCCGCAGCGAGCTTTGCGAGAGCGCAAGGGGCACTGCCTGGAGGGAGCACTGGTGGCCGCAGCGGCCATGCGAGTCAACGGCCATCCGCCACTGCTGATGGATCTGGAGGCTGTACACGACGACGATCACGTGGTGGCCATCTACCGCGAACGCGGCCTGTGGGGAAGCATTGCCAAGTCGAATTTCGCGGGGTTGCGCTCTCGCTCACCGGTCTACCGCACGCTTCGCGAGCTGGCGCTGAGTTATTTTGAACACTACTACAACCTGCGCGGCGAACACACCTTGCGATCGTACTCGGCGCCGGTGAACCTGGCGCGGCTGGACAGCCAGCATTGGATGAGCTCGGAAGAAGAGCTGTGGTGCGTGCCGGAGTTGCTGATTGCGGCGAGACACTACTCACTGGCTCCCGACAAGATAGTGCGGGTACTGCCGCGACTTGATCGCCGCAGCTTTGAAGCGGGGATGCATGGATGGACGAAGCATTGAGATGAGCCCGCCGCAACCTGGCGCGCTCGGTCTGGTGTATGCGCAGGCGGGTTGATGAATCCCCACCTTCAGTTCGGCTTGCTTCAATTTGTTTTGGAAGATCGATTTTCTTCGTGCACCAAGGTGTAACGTAATTGCACCTGGGCGCCGCCAGAGATTCGTTGAAGCCACATTTCAAAGTTCCCCGCACGAGTCAATCGAGTTACGGTGAGAAATGGACTGTGTTGGCAGGTACTTGACGCAGTGAAGCCGCCGGCATATCCAACTCCGGCTTTCCAATGAGAGGTTGACGCCCACTCGATCTTTGCCCGGTCCACGTCGTATCCCCACCCCTGGGCACGATTGAGCGGGAGGGTCGGGTAGGCGACAAACTCGCCAGTCAGGCGAGGCCGAAATCGAAAGTCGAGCACGGGCCAGAGCCAGAGGAATCGCTTGTTGGTGGACTCAGGACCCGCTTCCTGCAGGGCGTATATTTCCTGCTCCCAGTCGACGTGTTTGCTGTGGAGGACATCGGCGCCGCCGCCCGCGAACCAGATCTGGTCTTTTCCGTAGCCCGTATCGTAGTAACCCACATCGGGAAGTATCCAACGACCCCGCATTTGCTCCCATTCGGCCACTCTGTAAGTCACAATGTGAGGAGATTGTAACTGTTCGCCCATGCGCAATACGTACATGTTTACAACGGGGTTTCGATGATCAGCCTGAGCAGGCAAATCGTTCGCAATCAATAAGATAGAAATGATCAAGAAACACAAGCGCCGCATCATAAAAGCCTGTAAAGAATCGAACCATCGCTGAATGTATGCTGTGTTTGGGGCAAGGTCAGTGAGATATGACACATCTGTAAGTTGGGCGAGGCCATAAGCGACAACCTGAGCAGGCAATTATTCTGAAAAGTGAACGAAAATCTAGATGCACCCACCAAGCCCCCGCCTCGGAGGAGTCTTCTCCGATCTTCTGTCCGATGGCTGGTTGTCGCCGGAGCGCTTCTCTGGTCGCTTGCCGCACTGACACTTGTGGCTGTCCGGTGGATTGACCCGCCGACGACCGCAGTGCACATCGAGCGGCGCTTGCAGGCTTGGATACACCACAGGCCGTATCACGAACGCTACACGTTCGTTCCGCTTAGCCAAATCTCGCCCAATTTACAGCACGCTGTTATTTCTGCGGAGGACGCGCGTTTCTACCAGCACCATGGGTTCGACTGGCACGCAATCGAAGTCGCTGCCGAAGATGATATGGAAGGTGGTCGCATTCGCGGAGGCTCCACCCTTACGCAGCAACTGGTAAAGAACTTGTTTTTCGGGACCGGCCGCTCGATCCTGCGCAAAGGCGCTGAGTTCACACTGGTGCCGGTGGCCGAATTCGTCCTTGGCAAGCAGCGCATTCTGGAGCTCTACCTCAACGTGGTGGAATGGGGCCCTGGTATTTATGGCTCAGATTCGGCCTGTCATTACTACTACAAGACATCGGCTCGGAGTATTGGCAGGCAACAGTCGGCAGAACTCGCCGCGATTCTGCCGCTACCCCTGAAGCGACGCCCCGAACGAATGACTCACTACAGCGCGATCATCCTTGAGCGGATGCGCCAGGTCGGTTGGTGATTGCGAGCAAGATCAAGACGACTTACCGCTGCTGATCCAAAGTCCAGTTACACTCCCCGGATACTCTCGGCTCACCACAAACCCACGATGAGCAGAACAGCGAAGAGCGAGGAGAGCGCAAGCGCGCGTTGGCCGACCTTCTTCAACGGGAGTTGAAGATTCTCAGCATCGCGTTGGCTGCGGAGATCAAGCGAGTAGCCGAGAATAGGTGTGATCAGAGCTAGTGCGATCCAGGCATGACCGAGCGTGGCGGTTGTCGCCGCGGCGCAGGCCAGCGCAACCAGGGAGAACTCTGCTGCGCGGCGGAATTTCTCAGATTGTCTGCTCGTAGATGTTGCCTGGCGCAGTGCGATACGCGCGTCCAGGCGCGCATGCACTACGAGGATTCCGGCGGTGGCTTGCAACGCCATCAAAAGCCAGAGGACCCAGCACCACGGCGCGATGCCGCCCGTCGCCGAAAGCGAAGTTGCGAGCGAACTAGACGTGAGAGCTATCCCGCTGGCGATTTGAAAGGGTGTCGAACGTTGACGGTTTTTCACATTTACCACGATCGCTAAGGTCGAGAAGATGACCACGCCGAGACCCATCGCAACGGTCGCCTTGAGAGGCCATGCCTTCAGCAATACGAGGCCGCTCAAGAAAAGAACGACACTCCAACCAGCGAGCCACTTCGCAGCAGCAGCGGTCTCCGGGTGCTGTTGTTTCCATACAAATCGCTGGCGCGCCAGAATGACCATAGGATCTTTGGCGGAGAGAGCTGCAAATGCAGCGGTCAGCGTTGCAAGTTCGCTCCAGTGCCACTGCCGAGAGAGAACCGCCGCGCAGACAATGGGGATCATCAGCATTGCCGTTGCCCCGTGCTCGCGCGGCAGGAACAACATTTTGGATTGGGGTTGCCCCACTCTGCTTGTACCGGCGTCTTCTCGCAAAATGGACCTCCTTTTCAAATCGGGGCGGAAACAAACCCTTTCAGGCCCGTCTCCTGACCTTTTCCACGTTTACATCGATCCAGGTGCCAGTGCTGTGACTTAAGTCATACGCCGGAGCACCAATGCTGACTATCGTAGAGTGCAGAAGGACCTCATGTTGACTGTTCTCGCATCCCCCCGCAACGTTGAAGCGAACACCAGCTCGCCGATGAAGCAGAAAAAAGTGCTGGTGCGCAGACTGTCACCAGACTGCTCGCAACAGGTTCGGCGCGCAGTGCAGTTTGCTTTCCTCGCGCTGAACGCATGGATCGGGATCCAATTCATTCTTTGGGTGCGCTTTTTTGAGAGCCAAGGCAGCTCTCTTTATGTCGGACGGCCAGCGGGAGTGGACGGCTGGCTGCCGATCGCTGGATTGATGAACATGCGGTACTTTCTCGCCACCGGGCACATCCCGGCGATTCATCCATCGGCAATGGTGCTCTTCTCCGTCTTTCTCCTCGCGAGTTTGCTGGTGAAGAAATCGTTCTGTTCCTGGCTGTGTCCCATCGGGACAGCTTCAGAGTATTTGTGGAAGCTTGGCCGGAGGCTGCTTGGTCGTAGCTACGCGCTGCCCAAGTGGCTCGACCTGCCGCTGAGGAGTCTTAAGTACCTGCTTCTCGCGTTCTTTGTATTTATCGTTTTCACAATGTCTGTGCAGGACCTGGGTGACTTTCTCGGATCACCGTTCGGCATCGTGGCAGACGTCAAGATGCTGAACTTCTTCCGTCATATCGGTGTGGTGGGAATCGCGGTAGTCGCGATCCTCATCGTTTTGTCGTTCTTCATTCAGAATTTCTGGTGCCGCTTTCTTTGTCCTTATGGCGCGTTGATGGGCATCGCGTCGGCTCTGAGTCCGGTGAAGATTCGCCGTGACGAGCAAGCATGCATTGATTGCGGCAAGTGCAACAAGGCTTGTCCGTCCCATCTTCCAGTGGACAAGTTGGTGCAGATTCGCTCTGTTGAGTGCACTGGATGCATGGAATGCATCGCCGTTTGTCCGGCAGAAAATGCGCTGCAATTATCGCTTCCGCCGTGGTCGGACAATGTGGTCGATCGCGTGCTGCCGCAGGCGACGCGCCTTCGCTGGCAGCGCCGCATTCTCAAGCCACAGGTTGTGGCCGCGGTGCTAGCGGTTGTCTTCTTCGGGTTGGTTGGAGCAGCGCGGATCAGCGGCCATTGGCAGACCAATATTTCGCGCGAGATTTACATGAGCCTGGTTCCCAACGCTGACAGCCTCGAGCACTGACATCAAAGTCCGAGTGACCTAAGTCGCTGCGCTCTGCGTATGGCCTCTCTAAGGTGATGTCAGGAGAGAATCATGACTGCCCTTACACAGACTGTTCGCGAAATTGCCCTTGAGCAACCCCATTCCATTCGCGTCTTCGAGCGCTTTGGTATTGACTACTGCTGTGGCGGCCGCAAGCCCCTGAGCGAAGCCTGCGCCGCCAACCATATTTCCGCAGATGACGTTTTGGCCGCGTTGGATTCTGCGGCAAGCACGGCAGCGACTCTAACCGGCGACTGGACGAAGGCCTTGCTGCGCCAGCTCATTGAGCATATTGTCGCCACGCATCACACATACGTGAAAAGTGAACTGCCGCGCCTGGCCGTGCTTGCGCAAAAGGTGGTGAATCGTCACGGCGATACACAAGCCCATTTGCCGGCAATTCAGAAGGCCCTTGCGCAACTCGACGATGAACTGATCCACCATCTTGCCAAGGAAGAGAACATTCTGTTTCCCTATATCGCAGCACTGGAAGCCTCACAGGCCTCCGGTAGCGCACTTCCCGACGCATGCTTCGGCACGGTGACCAATCCCATCGCCATGATGACCAGCGAGCATGAGGCTGCTGGAACGCTTCTTGCCGAGATTCAGAACCTGAGCAGCAACTTCATTACGCCGGTTGGCGCTTGTCCTACGTATCACGCGTTGTATGACGGCCTGAAGGAGTTTCAACAGGATCTTCACCAGCATATCCACCTGGAAAATAACATCCTGTTTCCCCGCGCCGTCGCTCTGGAATCGTCTGTCCAGACACCTCAGTTGGAAGTTTCCGCTGCTTCCTGAGAACGGGTCCACGCATAGGCCGCTCCCAGCCAGGACTGGCGTGGACCTGCTTCCGGGACATGCGGAATCAAGGCCCAGAGCCCGATGAACGCGAGTCCGACAAGATTGGGAAAGAGAAGCGGCGCCATGGGAGGGGCACCGTTAACAAGCTTGTCAAAAAGATTGCTGCCGGGTTCAATCAAGTTCGCCTGCAAGTGAAACCAGAATCCCAGCACGCCAACGAGCGCCTGCACACCCATGACCACAAGACACACATCGAGGAAGCGGCGCGTTACTGGAAGCACAAGTGGGACGATGAGAAAGCCCGATGCAAAGGCCGAAGAAATCACAGGGATCCATTCGGTCTTTGCAAAGAAACCGTTCGACGCATGATCGGTAAGAGAAAGTACAAGGTTTCCAAAGAACCCACCAAGTGCGAGAAAAGTGACCCAGCGAGCCCACTCCGCGCTCCGCATCGGGACCATGCGATTGACCAGGAGCAGAAATCCCAGGCCCGTATAGGCCAGTGGGGCCGCGAACGGTGCGGCGTAGGTCAGGCTCTTCAGTGTGCGGTCGAGGAAGAAACGGCTCTCCAGGTGGTAAAGCACGCCAGCCAATCCCACCACGATCGAAAGCCAGCCAACCAGCATGCCCACATCGCGCCAAGACGCCAGCAGGTTCCATCGCCAGCGCAAAGCAATCACCAAGGCTAGTACAACCGGTGCGCCGATTGAGAAGTAGAGCGGAATGTATTCCGCCGCCTTCTGGAAATGATTCATCGAGTGCGCGATGAAGATGTCCGCGGCAAGGATGGCTAGGTTCGCTGTGACAAACAGCTCCACCCAAAGCTGCGGATCGTGCGCCCAACACATACCTGGGCTGGTGACGATCTTCCGGATGTGCGACAGCAGCCTATTTGCGCGCATGTTCTCTCCGCAACTCATCGGCGTCGTGCTGCAACTCAACGGTCTTTGAGAGCAACTCGTAGTTGCCGTGCCACTGGACAAAATCGGCTCCGCCCATGAAGGCGCCATGCTTGCTGGTGCGGCCGTCGTAGTGCCACAGGTTGAAGTAAGTAAAGTCAATGGGATGCGTGAAGGGAGGCCCGCTCAACGTGCCGTCCTTGTGCAGTCCGTCCATAATGTCTTTGGCTGCTTGAACCTTAGCGTTGGTGCTGTTGATTACTTGCTCGCCTTGCGTATAAACGCGATCGATAAGCGCCTGTGTGTGGCACTGCGTGCAGACCTGCTTCATGTTGATCTGTGCCTGAAGGTAGTTAGGCCTATGTGTAGTGACCGCGTCGGCCAGATACCATCCGAGCCGATCTGAAGGATTGTGCGTGACCTTGAGGCCGTTGATTCCGCTCATGTGGCAAGTTGCGCAGGTAGGCACAAACATGTCGCGCGTGGTGAGCGTGCGCGGATCAGCATCGAGATTCAGCAGATTGCGTTGCGCGGCAAACATGACGCCATGTTTTGACTCGTTGTAAATCTCCATCTGTGAGTGATCGGGGCCCATGTGGCACTGGCCGCACGTGGTAGGCAGGCGCGCCAGAGCGACGGAACTGGTGTGACGCGAGTGGCATTCGGTACAACTGCCTATGGTGCCGTCGTCATTTGGTTTTCCGATTGCGTGACACTGCTCGCAACCAGACGTGATGGCTGGATGTCCCTCAGGAAGTGTGAGTGGGTTAGGCGGGCGCTTGGTGCCGCCAGGCTGGAACTGCTCGCTGAAGGAAACCTGCTCTGCGGTGAGCCCCTGGGCGCCGTGAACCGCAGCCCAACTGGGAGCGGCGTGGCGGCTGCGCAGGAACTCCTGATAGATGCCTTCATGGCAGGAGCGACAGTTGCCGGCGGTCAAATGCGTGCTGATGACGAATCCGTGATGATCCACTTTCTGCTGATTTGGTCCCGGCTGGTGGCAGTCAAGGCAGCTCACACCCTTCTTTGCGTGCGCAGACATCTCGTATTCATGTACGACTGAATACTGAAGGCGCGCATGGCACTCCGCGCACTTGCCGGAAGCGCGGACGAAATCGGCGGTGGGCTGGTCGGTTTCAGTCTTGGGGCGAGCGCGATTGATGAGGAAAGCAGAGAGAATTAGTGCAAAAGCAATGACGACTGCAACAAAGACGGAGCGGAACGACATAGATCGGAATCCTTATTTGGAGGTATCGTTCTGATGCTTCTATTCGTGCGTACCAGACCAGGCCATGCAACTCTAGCACACTGATCGAAGCAGTTCCCACTGCGAGTTATACACCGGGATTCCGCACGGATAGAAATGCGTGCCCGAAGCAGGAAAGCTGCTCCGGGCACGCGTAGATCAGGCAAGCATTGCAGCAAGGTCCTCTTCCGCAGTCTTGATCGCCATGAGGTTAAACTTCTCATGCAGCAACGAAATCACCGCAGGCGAAAGAAACGCCGGCAGCGTGGGGCCAATGCGGATGTTGCGCACGCCAAGGTGAAGCAGCGTGAGCAGCACCGCAACGGCCTTCTGCTCGTACCAGGACAGGACCAGCGAAAGTGGTAGATCGTTCACACTGCATTCAAATGCGTTTGCCAGGGCGAGCGCGATTTGCAATGCGGAATAGCTGTCGTTACATTGGCCGATATCGAGCAGGCGCGGAAGGCCACCGATCTCGCCGAATTCCAGTTTGTTGAAGCGGAACTTACCGCATCCGAGGGTGAGAAGGATGCAGTCATTCGGAATCGACTCCGCAAGTTCGGTGTAATAGCTTCGGCCGGAACGCGCGCCGTCGCAACCACCGATTAGGAAGAAGCGGCGAATTGCGCCCGCCTTGACCCCAGCAATGACGCGGTCCGCAACGCCCAGCACCGCATCGTGGCCGAAGCCTACCGTGATCTCTTCGTCCGGACCGTCTTCACTGTATCCGGGAGCGAGCAATGCAGCCTCGATCACCGGCCCGAAGTCCTGGTCGGCGATGTGGAGCACGCCGGGCCACGCGACAGCTCCCGAAGTGAAGATGCGCTGCTTATAGGAACTGGCGGGCTGCTGAATGCAATTCGACGTCATCAGGATGGCACCGGGGAATTGAGCAAACTCGTCGGCCTGGTCAGTCCATGCGCCGCCGTAGTTGCCGGCCAGATGTGCATATGCTTTCAGCTTTGGATAGCCGTGCGCGGGAAGCATTTCTCCATGCGTGTAGACCTGAATGCCAAGGTCTTTTGTCTGCTCAAGCAGCGCGTAGAGATCGTGGAGATCGTGACCTGAGATCAGGATCGCCTTGCCCTTGCGTGCGTGGAGACGGACCGTTGCGGGCTGTGGCTTGCCAAACGTTTCAGTATGCGCTTTGTCGAGGATTTCCATTACGCGATAGTTCAATTCACCGACAGCAAGAGCGTTCCCAAGCAGTTCGTCCGCAGTCGGAGAGGGCTGCGTTAGAAAGTCGAGCAGTTCATGGATCTTCGCGTACGTTGCGGGATCGCCCGCGCCCAGCGCCAATGCGTGCGCCGCATAGGCAGCGGTGCCTTTGATGCCGTAGAGCACCAGCTCCTGCAGGTTTGAGATCTCTTTTCCTTCACTCAGGAAACGGGCAGGAAGAAGGTTTTGCCGGCCCTGTTCCAGAAGACCTGCCAACGTTGGAGCCGGTATCCATGCGGCAGGACCACCGGGTTCGACTGGGGTAATGCCCGCCGTCACGCTGGCGCGCTCGTAGAGCCCGCGGGCGACGTCCCGCACGGCGACGGCCCGATGAATCAGGTCAACCAAACGATCGGGATCGAAGTTGACGTTGGTCAGCGTGGCAAAAATTGATTGAATGGTGAAAGCATCGACCTCGGGGTCGGAGGCGCCGAGCTTCCAGGCCCGATGCGCATACATTGAGATGCCCTTGATGGCGTGAATCAGAAGATCCTGAAGGGTCGCCGTGGTCTCATCTTTTCCGCAAACGCCAAGGGTCTGGCATCCTTCTCCTTTGGACGTCTGTTCACATTGATAGCAAAACATCGAAAGCACCTTCCATGCATGATTTGGGTTGCAGCATCAGCGTAAAAACCCTGATGAGAGGGTGCAGCGACTTAAGTCACAGCGATGAGGAGAATTGCGCCCATCGGCAGCCAGGATTTGATCAAGTGTTGATGAGTAAGTCCATCTGGATTTACCCCGCGTGACTCACCGAACCCAGTGGTCGCCTGAGGCTGTAAAGGCCCTATCTCAAGCAGGGCCTCAACGCCACCACTCCGAGCGAATTTCTTTACCGGGGATGACTTCGGATGGGACACCCGGAGTCGGAGACCAGATGCTCAGGTCTTCTTGTGCGAAGACACTCTCGATTGGCTGGGTCCAATTGTGGAACGCCAGATCGAAGAGTCCCCAATGGATGGGCATGAACAAGCCGTGGCCGCCGAGTGCGCGAAAGCTGCGTACAGCCCCTTCGGGGCCCATGTGAACGTCGCGCCACAAAGGGTCTGAAGCGCCAATTTCAAGCATGGTGAGATCGAATGGGCCAAACTCTCTGCCGATTTCCGTGAAGCCGTCCCATTCTCCTGAGTCGCCGCCATAGTAGACGCGGTTCCTTGGTCCGATAAGAGCGAAGGATGCCCACAGTGTCTCGAATCGGTCAAAGGCGCTGCGGCCGGAGAAATGGCGGGCAGGCAAGGCGGTGATAGTTACGGAGCCGACGGTTAGACTCTCGGTCCAGTTGAGCGCAGTGCAACGAGCAGCGTTGACACCGAGACCCTGCAGAATCCTGTCAACACCGAGCGGGGTGATCCAGTGGGCATTTTGAAGCTGCGGCGTCGCGGCAAGGTTGCGAATTGTGCTTGCACCGAGGTGATCGTAATGATCGTGCGAGATGAGAACAGAATCGATGGGCGGCAAATCCCGGAGTGCAATTGGAGCGGAGAAGAAACGTCTGGGGCCAATCCACTTTGCCGGGCTCGCACGTTCCTGCCAGATGGGATCGATTAGAATACGCATTCCATCGATTTCAACCAGCGAAGTGGAGTGCCCCATCCAGGTGATTCTCAGGCCGGAGCGAGGGTCGTCGGCGAAGATTGTGGGGTCAGTATGGAAAGGGCCGAGAGGATGTTTGGGAGATCGTGCTGCGGTTCCAAAAATGATGCGAGGAATCACTTTGAAGAACAGCAAAGGCCCGCCCACCCGGGTTGGTACCGGGTTCACAAATTTCTTTCCTAGCCGCTTGGCTGGCGCGATTGGCATTTCTATTGGATGGCATGACCTGCATGCGGATTCCTTTAAAGGGAGATGATCGTATCCAACATCACAAGGTGATGCTGAAACAATATTGAGTTCGTTAATGCTCAAGCACTAGTTGCCAGCCTTTAGATGATCCATGTCAAATGCACAATCAAGTGCTTCACATAAATCTCTTTCCTAATTCGCCGTCGGCTGCTCCACATGATCGATCACCAGCACCCGCACCGGTCCTTTCGTTGGTTCAAGCTTCAGCCCCAACTGATTCTTAAGCGCCTCGCGAAACGTGCCGCCGGTCTCAACGCTGTTCGCTTCGCCCGTGTATTCCGGCGTCCAGTCCATCCAGAAATCGTATCCACCCGTCAGTCCCGTCTCATCCACCACTGGCCGGGTCACCGTTGCCATTCCCGTCTGCGCCGGCATGGAGGTGCCGAGCATTGGGAGCGTCACGTTGCGCCCGCCAAAGCGATGAGCACCTGGCGCGCCAGGTGGCAGACGTGAGATCTGGCCACAGGGAATCGGAAGCGCCGAGAGAGATTGCGCCGGGGTCGCGCCTTTACCGGAGTCGTCAGGAAACGCCGTGGCACTGCAGTTGTTACTCGCCGGATGCGGCTTGAGTTGGGGTCCGAGGGTCCCAGGCTTACTTAGAACCAACGCAAAGATCGGAACCTCCCGCGGCTCCATGTGCACCTGCAAGTTGAAGCGCTCGGCCAGCAGGCTCTGCATCATCAGCCGCATCTGGTCCTTGGTGGCAGGCTGCGGAGTGCGCGCCTCAATATCATAGCGGTCGCCTTTGACCCACTCCGGTACGTGCAACTTGAGACCCTCCCAGTAGTCGGTTCTGAGCGCAAGCTCCTGGGTCCCGCTCAGCTTGTAGGCAAATATGATGTAACGTATCAGCGTCTGGTTCTTCGCAGAAAAGAGGGTGCCGTTCGGGTCCTGCTTGTCATTTTTGTTAATGACGAAATACGCATTCCCGTTGTCGAGCGAGAAATTGCTGTACGAAGGGCCGCCGTTCTTGTTCTGCCGCACACTGGCCACTTCAAATTGCTGTTTGTCGCCCGCTGCCTTCTCCCAATCCTGCTCGGCACTTTGCGCATGAATTGATATCCCCACGCACGCAAAGATCTCTACAGCGATAAGAAGCGCACAGACAACGACGAAGAAGCTGCGCTTGCCATCCAGCCTGAATATCATCTCTGCAAGTTCCGGAAATGCTTCGTCATATACCCTATGTAGCATTCTACTTTATATTCCGTCAAGCAAATCTCTGTATAGGTGAAGCAATTCAATTTCGATTTCTACTGACATCGGATCGTCAATTCTCTTGCACGGTGCTTCTGACGGGTTTGTCGGCGACGGCGAGAAGGGTTTGGAAGTTTGGAGTTTCTTGCTCTTTGTGGACTACCGAGGTTTGCACATTCGTGAAGCCCGAAGTTTCAAGCATGGATTCGAGTTCGGACTCGCTGAAGCCTAGCCACTCGTCGGCGTAGAGTTCGCGGGCTTCTTCAAAACGGTGCTTGATCAGGTCGAGAATGACGATGCGGCCGCCGGGGTTGAGAATTCTGCCTGCTTCTGCCACGGCGCGCTCGGGGTGAAGTGCATGATGGAGCGACTGCGAGAAGAAGACGATGTCGACGGAGGATGACTCGATGGGGAGCTCTTCCATGTCACCTAGGCGGTAGTCGACGTTCTTGACGTCGTGACGGAGGGCCTGCTCGCGGGCAACTTCAATCATTTTAGCGGAGGTGTCGACGGCGATGACTCGCTTGGCGCGCTGCGCAAGGAGAAGCGAGAAGGCTCCCTCGCCGGCTCCGAGGTCGGCGATGACCATGGGCGGCATGAGGCGCAGCAGGGCTTCGGCTAGGCTCTTCCAGGACTTGCCGGGAACGTAATCCTTGCCAAGACGGCCCGCGACCGAGTCGAAGAAGCTGCGCATCTTGTCTTGCCGCTTTTTGAGGACGGCGCGCATGGCAGCTTGATCGGCTGGGGCCTCGATGATTTCGGCGCGGGCCTGGTTAAGCAGACCTGCTACCACTTCATCGGGCGGGAGTAGCCGGTAAAGATTGCTCTTCCCTGTGCGGCGGTCTTCGACGAGGCCAACCTGTTTCAATTGAGAGAGGTGGGTGGAGATGGTGCTCTGGCCCATGGTGAGAATTTCCTGCAATTCGGCGACGGAAAGCTCCTCGCTGCGGAGAAGTAGCAGGATGCGGAGCCGGTTAAGGTCGGCGACGACGCGGAGGATTTTCACAATTGAGGGCATATTCGTGATTGACTGTGTTCGGGAATTCTGTTACATATCAACATATCACGATTTGACGATATAAGGAGAGTCCGGATGGCAACAATCGCAGTGGAAACCACGGAATTGGCTTACAAAGTAGCAGACATGTCGCTGGCGGAGTGGGGCCGGAAGGAAATCACGATCGCCGAGCACGAGATGCCGGGATTGGTGTCGATCCGGAACAAGTATGCCGCGGGCAAGCCGCTGGCTGGCGTGCGGGTGACCGGCTCGCTGCACATGACTATTCAGACGGCGGTGTTGATTGAGACGCTGGTGAGCCTGGGTGCGGACGTTCGCTGGGCGAGTTGCAACATTTTCTCGACGCAGGACCATGCGGCGGCCGCGATTGCGGCGACGGGCGTTCCGGTGTTTGCCTGGAAGGGCGAATCACTGGAGGAGTACTGGTGGTGCACGTACCAGGCGCTGAATCATAAGGGCGGCAAGGGGCCGCAATTGGTGGTGGACGATGGCGGCGACGTGACACTGCTGATCCACAAAGGCTATGAGTTGGAAGATGGGGATGGGTGGGTTAATACGCCTTCAGGGAACCACGAAGAGCAGGTGATCAAGGACCTGCTGAAGAAGGTGTACGCGGAAGACAAGCAGCATTGGCACAAGGTGGCGAAGGAATGGCGCGGCGTTTCAGAAGAGACGACGACAGGCGTGCACAGGCTCTACAAGATGATGGAGCAGGGCAAGCTGCTGGTTCCGGCTATCAACGTGAATGATTCCGTGACCAAGAGCAAGTTCGACAACCTGTATGGCTGCCGCGAATCGTTAGCGGATGGAATTAAGCGCGCGACGGACGTGATGGTTGCGGGCAAGGTTGCGGTCATCTGCGGATACGGCGACGTGGGTAAGGGCTGTTCGCACTCGCTGCGCGGCATGGGCGCGCGCTGCATTGTGACCGAGATCGATCCGATCAATGCGCTGCAGGCAGCGATGGAAGGCTTTGAAGTTACGACGATTGAAGACACGCTGGGACGCGGCGATATTTACGTGACGACCACAGGCAATGTGGACATCATCACTCTGGACCACATGAAGAAGATGAAGGACCAGGCGATTGTGTGCAACATCGGTCACTTCGACAACGAGATCCAGATGGACCGGCTGAACGCAGAAAAGGGCGTGACCAAGCTGAACATCAAGCCGCAGGTGGACTTCTACACCTTCCCCGATGGGCACGGAATTTTCGTTCTCGCCGAGGGGCGGCTGGTGAACTTGGGTTGCGCTACGGGGCATCCGAGCTTCGTGATGAGCAACAGCTTTGCCAACCAGACGCTGGCGCAGCTTGATCTCTGGGCCAAGAAGGACAGCTACAAGATTGGCGTGTACGTGCTGCCGAAGAAGCTGGACGAGGAAGTGGCGCGGCTGCATCTGGAAAAGATCGGCGTGAAGCTGACTACACTGTCTCCCAAACAGGCGGAATACCTGGGCGTGCCGGTGGAAGGGCCTTACAAGGCGGATAACTACCGGTACTAACGCAGATAAGTTTTCAGTTGTCAGTTGAAAAAGCAAGAGCCTCGGCGAGAGCCGGGGCTTTTGCTTTCTTGCGAGTGTGGAGAGCGCGTTGCGGCTGACATAGTATGGTGGTGTTTCTGGCTGAGCCGATTTGAATGGGGAGAGGGAAACTAATGCTTGAACATTGGATTCACATTGCACCTCTGGGGACATTTTTAGCGACCCTCACCTGGTTCGTGATTGGATTGCCGACGGTGTTTGCTGCGTACTACCAATCGTGGAAGGCGCGGCAAGAAGCGAGGGCAGCGCGCGAAGGCACATTGTCCACCATGAACTGCCTGGAGTTTGTCTCGGTGGAGGGCGATTGTGTGAATCTGGTGCCGCTCGACACGCTGCACACACTTCCCAAGCCGGGCGATATAGTTTTACTGCCAGGACATGGGATGAGCGAGACCGGAGAATTCTGTCCGGGCGCATTTCGAGTGGAACGCATTGAGCACATCTACTCGCCGGTTGAGAGCAAGAACAGCCGGCCCTACCAGGCGAGCCTGGTCAAGACGGTGGCACAGGTGACTTCGCTAAACGCGGCGACCAATAAGGCTTGAATTGCAGTGTGGCAGCGTCGTTGGGGCTATGGCCGGCGGCTGTTTTTCAGGCGGTGATAGAGCCGCTGGGTTGCGCTTTGCAGCAGGCGCGTCTGCTCGGCCTTGAGGGCGTGGTAGGAGCGCTCGACGTAGCCGTCGAACTCCGGGGGCCAGCCGATGGTGGAGCGGCGTTCGGAGTAGTCGCCCTGCGCCCACTTGGAGAGAAGAGCCTTATAGCCGACGACGTGGGTGACGAAGTCTAGCAGGCAATGGGGCATTTGCTCCTCGACGATGAGGTAGGCCTTCTCAATGATGATCTTCTCGCGGACATCGTTGAGTGGCATGAAGATGGAGGTCATCCACAAGACCCACTCGGTCAGTTCTTCGTCGCGGATTGGATGGCACTGAGTTTTGCCCTGCTTCTTGAGCAGCGACAGGTAAGCGATGTTGCCGGCCTGGGAAGCAACGTACAGTGGGCCGTAGAACTCATTGAGACGCTTGTTAACCAGATCGAGCTTGTCTTTGCGCCGGGCTAACATGCGGGCGCTGAGAAAGGTGGTCAGGTAGCCGATGAACGCGAGAATGATGGTGAGGATAGCAGCGTTCTGCAGAAGATTCGGCGACGAATACTCGGATGGGTCCATGGCGTGGATTGCCTTGAGAGGGAGTATACGCGCGGTAAGAATTGTCGAAATGTGATGGCGGGCAGACTTGTCGAGGTGGTTCCAATTTGCTACTTGCTGTGTTTGGCGGGGGCATTCTTTGTCGGTTCGGGAACGACTTTGATCTCGAAAAGCTTGGGCCATAGCTTGCCTGTGACGAAGAGGCGGTCGTGCTCTTTGTCGTAGGCGATGCCGTTGAGGACGGCTTCAGGATTCGTGCGCTCGCTTTCCGAGAGCAGGCCCTTGAGGTCAATGAAACCGAGGACCTTGCCCGTTGCGGGAGAGATGCGGGCGATGCGGTCTGAGTGCCAGATGTTGGCGTAAATCTGGCCGTGGACGTATTCGAGTTCGTTGAGTTCAGTGACTGGATTGCCATGGTCCCGGACAGTGATGCGACGCTGGACGTAAAACGTTGTGGGATCGAGAAAGCGCAGGGTCGCGGTGCCGTCGGAGAGGATGAGGCTTTTGCCGTCCTGGGTCAGGCCCCATCCCTCGCCGGTGTACGAGAACGTGCGTAGCAGGTGGAAGCTAAATTGATCGTAGACCAGGGCGATATGACTTTGCCACGTGAGCTGGACCAAAGTGCTTCCCCAATTGGTGAGGCCTTCCGCGAAATACTTTGGGACGTCCTGGAACTGGAGAATTCGGCCCGTTTCCAGGTCTTCCATGCGCAGCGAGGAGTGACCTTCAAGACCGGTGCTCTCGTAAAGGTGGCCGTCGAGGTAGATGAGCCCCTGGGTGAAGGCTTGCGCGTCGTGAGGATAGGTGTGGACGACCTGATACGTGTCTGCAGCGTGGGAGTGCGCGGCGACCAAGATCAGTAGAAACAGAGCGAAAAGGGCGCGGTGCAACTTGAGAAAGCGCATTTTTAGAGGATGGACCAAAAGGCACGTACTTGAGAAGTGACTAGAAAAGTCCCTAACGTGCGCAGAGGTTGGCTAACTTGCGCCGAGATAGATGAAACGGGCCAGGAAGAGAATGGCGAGGATGTAGAGCAGCCAGTCCCTCCTGCGGAACTTTCCGGTGGCAAGATGGATCACGGCCCAGGAGATGATGCCGAAGCCGAGGCCGTTAGCGATGGAGTACGTGAGCGGGATCAGGATCAAGGTGAGAAACGAAGGAACGGCCACGAGAGGGTCGGTCCAGCGGATCTCAGTGATTGTTGCGAGCATGAGCGAACCGACGAGGATGAGCGCGGGGGCTGTGGCCGCGGTGGGAACAATGCCGACGAAAGGAGCTGCGCCGATGGCTCCGAGAAAGAGCAGGCCGGTGACGATGGCGGTGATGCCGCTGCGGCCGCCTGCGGCGACACCCGCGGTGGATTCGACATAGCTGGTGACGGTGGAGGTTCCGGTGAGCGAACCAAAGACCGTGGCAGTGGCGTCGGCCAAGAGAATGCGGTCGAGGCGGGGAATGGAGTGGTCGGCAGAGATGAGGCCGGCGCGCTTCGTGACGGCGACGAGTGTACCGAGGTTGTCGAAGAGGTCGACGAAGAAAAAGACGAAGACGATTTCAAGCAAGCCCTTGTTGAGTGCACCAGGAATGTCGAGCTTGAATGCGGTTGCGGCGAGCGCGTTGAAGCCACCGGCGGCGGGAGTCCAATGGACGAGGCCAAGAGCCCAGGCGATTCCGGTGACCGTAAGTACGCCGATGAGTATGGAGCCGCGGACTTTTTTGACTTCGAGTGCGACCATGAGGATGAGTCCAAAGAAGGCCAGAGCAGGAGTCGGGTTGCGGATGTTGCCAAGGCCGACGAGCGTGGCCGGATCGCCGACGACAAGCCCGGCATTTCGAAAGCCAATGAAGGCGATGAAGAGGCCGATGCCACTGGCGACGGCAGCGTAGAGCTCATGTGGAATGGAGCGGAGAATCATCTGGCGGATGCCGGCGGCCGTGAGCGCGAGGAAGATGATGCCGGAAAGAAAGACTGCGCCGAGGGCAGTCTGCCAGGGGATGTGCATCTTGATGCACACGGTGTAGGTAAAGTACGCATTCAGCCCCATGCCGGGAGCGAGCGCGATGGGATAGCGGGCCACGACTCCCATCAAAATGGAGCCGAAGGCCGCGGAGAGGCAGGTGGCGGCGGTGACGGCCGCGAGAGGCATGCCGGCTGCGGACAAGATGGCTGGATTGATCAGGACGATGTACGCCATGGTCAGGAAGGTCGTGATGCCAGCGAGGATTTCCGTGCGCCAGTTGGTTCCCAGGCGGGTGAATTCAAAATAGGTCTCGATGCGCTTGAGCATAGGCGGGTGCTTTTAGAAGAGCACACACGGGCGGGAACGCAAAGTGATTTCCACCTGCGATGCGGCAGACGCCATGTGCGGTGGGGCAGACGCTCGCGGGAGGCTCGCACGGGCTTGGTGGCATTCCACATTTTGCTGGCGAGAGAGCGGCAGAATGCGGCTCGTCGTCGGTCGTTGATGAAGACCGGCGAGTCGCGCGCAAAAAATGCCGGAGTTGCCTGGAGCAACTCCGGCCAAATTGGAGGCGTTCGGGTTAGTCGAGAGCGTCGATGTAGTGTGCCAGGAGGCAGGTGTTTCCCGAGGTGGGGTCCTTGATCAGCAGGCCGACGACGCGCACATTTGCGCCGCCAGTAAGGCTGCCGATTCCAGTCAAACCGTCGCGCCACTGTGTTCCGGGGGCGGTGTAGACGGTGACGGTCTGCGGTACCAGCAATCCAGCGAAGCCATTTACTTGAATCTGGAATGTGCCTTCTGCGTCGTTCACGCTGTTGGCAACAACGGTGGAGTTGTATCCCCAGTGGCGCAGGACGACTCTCTTGACCGTAACGTCATTTGGATTTGTGGCACCGGTGGCAGGTCCACCCACCGAGACATGTTGACCCGGCAGAAGGAGGCTGGAGTTGAAGATGAAATGGGTGAGCGGATTGTGCCACCAGTAAATGAAGTAGTTCTCATTGCCGCTCAAATCGACTTGCGCAATGTCGCCAAGAGCGAGACCGGTGGTGGTGGGCAACAGACCGCGGACGTAGAGATCGAAGCTGGTTGCAGGACCGCTGGACGGAGTGACATAGGTGATCTGACCGCCCGCATAGAAGCCATTCTGCGAAAGGACGCCTATGCAGTCTGCGTCGATGGTAGCATCGGCTCTATCCAGCGTGCCGGAGATAACGACAATGCTGCTGGACGTAAGATCGCTGATGCTCTCGTTGTTCTCCCACTCGGTCTGGCCGGTGACGTTGACCGTAAACGTGCGCCCGTGGGGGCCCGTGATGGTGAAAGACTGTCCCGAACTGGCAACGGTGACTACTGCTGCGTCGAACTCGTCAATGTAGGCGCCGGAGTCAGAGCTAGCCACCGTGTTGATGTTGAAGGTCGGAGTCACGTCGCCGGTGATGGCGCCAGTTGAGTCGACTCCGATGGACTTGCGAAGATCGAAGTCCATGTGCAGGCCGACCGGCGAGCCCGACTGAGTTACAACCAGCGGATTAGTCAGGGTGTCCGTGATGGTATAAGTGGTTGCCCCCTGGGGATAGATCGCAGATTCAGTCGCGATCGTGGGAGCAGCGCCGGCTGACGTGTTCAGATATCCAATGGTTGCGGGGCCAAGGACGATTTGGATGCTGGTGTAAGTGTCAGCCGTGACATCGTTCATGTCGAGGAGGGTCTGGAGGCCATTGTAGCGGGCAAAGTCGACTGTCGGCGTGCCGCTGATCAACGAGACGCTTTTTCCACTTGCGTCGATTGCGTTGACGGCCTGCAACTGCACTGAGAACGAGACGACACTTGCCATGGGTGCGTCTGTGCCGACGACAAATGATGAGCCGGTCTCGGTGGCGGGGTTGGTGATGTTTGACAAATTGCTTCCGCTGGAGCAGCCTGTTGCCACCAATGCGGCGGCTGCCAGCGAAGCAAATACTAAAGGCAAAAATCTGAGCTGTGTCCTGGAATCCATAGCAAGTTTTCCTCTCTCAATTGATGTCGTTTTCCTGTCTCATGGCATGCGAACGCCAGGCCGACTCATGTGCGGTCTCTCCACAGGGAGCAAAGCTAAGGTCGCGGGGCGCACGGGAGCGATGCGGGAGACAACCCGCAGGTACCGTAACAATTCCAGCGCGATCTCAGCGCGGTCTCAAGGAAAAGGCAACAATAGAAGGCAGATTGCGCGTTCGCGCGGAATCCATCTTTGGAATACCTATGTCGCGGCCAGGAAGAGCACTCGGTTCAGCACGTGGAGCACTCGGAGTACCTACCAGGCTTTAGCTGAGAAAACACTTTGAGGCGAGGTTAGTTGCGCGGATTTGGAAGAAAAGTTATGGAAACCTTAAGACGGGATTAGCAGGATGGTTGAATACCCAGGGTCACGCGAGGAGTTTAGCGGCGTCTTTGGCGAAGTAAGTGGCGATGAAGCCGGCACCCGCGCGGCGAATGCCGAGAAGCGATTCAAGGATGGCGCGGTCGCGATCGAGCCAGCCCTTTTCAAAAGCGGCCTGCAGCATGGAGTACTCACCGGAGACCTGGTATGCGCCAATAGGAACATCGACACGCTCTCGGGCCGCGCGGATCACATCGAGATAAGGCATGGCTGGTTTCATGAGAACCATGTCGGCGCCCTCCTGCAAGTCGAGGTCGATTTCACGCATGGCTTCGCGAATGTTTGCGCCATCCATTTGATAGGTCTTGCGGTCACCGAATTGCGGAGCCGAATCGGCGGCTTCTCGGAACGGGCCGTAGAAGGCGGACGCGAACTTCGAAGCATAACTGAGGATCGGGGTGTCGGCGAGCTGTTTGTTGTCCAGAGCGCGACGGATGGCGGCGACGCGGCCATCCATCATGTCGCTGGGAGCCACAACGTCAGCGCCCGCCTGGGCAAGCGAGACGGCAGTCTTTGCGAGGAGACCAAGAGACGAGTCATTCTCCACCTCAAAACCGTCGCTGGTTTCCGTGACGATCCCGCAGTGGCCGTGGCTTGTGTATTCGCAGAGGCAGACATCGGCGATTAGAACGAGTTTCTTTGCGGATTTGGATTGCTTGAGGGCGCGAAGGCCTTGTTGCACGATGCCGTTTTCGTCATAGGCGCCGGAAGCTTGCACGTCTTTGGCCTCGGGCAGGCCGAAGAGGAGCAGGCCTCCGATGCCGAGGCTGGCGGCTTCTTCCGCTTCACGAACAGCCTCATCGACAGAGAGGTTGAAGACGCCAGGCATGGAGCCAATCGCGCGGCGGACGCCCTCGCCGGGACAAAGAAAGAGAGGATAGATCAGGTCGCCGGGGTCGAGGGTTGTTTCACGCACAAGGGCTCGGAGCGACTCGCTCCGGCGCAGACGGCGCATCCGCATTTCAGGAAAACTCATAATGTCGATTGTAATTGAACTCTTCTGCGGGGCCGTGATCGTAGGCACGTCAATCGTTATCGAGCGTAGAAGGAGCGGAATGTGCAGCGGAGCGCCGCGCGTAGATCCACAAATAGAAGATGCCCATGACAAGTAGAATGAGCGGCGCCGAGAAGACCTGCACCCCAATCAGGATCTTCCCGGCAAGCCCAGTGGTGGGCGCGTGAAAGGTCTTGATGAGCGCAAGGAAAATGACCCAGGGAATATCTGCGTTCAACACGAAACCGGCAGCCGTCACCAGCAGAGCAAGCCAGCCAACCGAGCGGCGCTCGATAAAAAGCAGAGCGCAGGCAGGAACGGTGAGCAGCAACAGCTTGGTGTCATATTGCCGGTGATAGACAGGGAGCATGGAGAGAGCCGTGATGGAGGCGAGGCCAAGCCAAAGATTGGCGGGTGTGGAGCGGCAGCGCACAGTGACAAAGATCCAGACGAGAAGCAACAGGCCAAAGACCAGGTAGCTGGCCAGATTGTAGAAGTGCGGATCGTCTCGGAAGACACTGAAGATAGCTTGCAGACTGACCACTGTGCCCAGACCATGGGCCCCGCCAGAGGCAAGCCCGGGATCGTTGGTGCCGCCGTGCACGGAGAAAGCGAGCAGGTTCGAATTGAATTCCTGCGTCCAGTGCGGAGAAAGGCGCCAGGCCCATAGGAGTCCCGGTAGGCTGATTGCAACGGTGGCCAGGAGCGTTTGGAGGGCGCGCTTGAAATAAACTCCGCCGGCAAAGAGGAAATAGAGCCAGACCAGACCCGTATCGTGAGGCTTGATCGCGAGGCTGATTGCCAGGCAGAGGACGCCGGCGAATATGAAACGATCCCTGACAAAGCACCAGACAGCGATAACGCAAAGACTGACCACAATGCCGGCTGCGTTGCCGGTAATCAACAGGACTTCGCTGTTGGCAAGAAGGAAGCCGATCAGGGCACCGGACATGACTGGAGTGAAGTCAGCGGCGAGACTCCAGGCGAGAAGCGAGGCGAGGATCAGGCTTGCGATGGTGAAAATGATCCACAGGATATGAGCGACGCCCCATGGCAGGATCGCAAAGGGAAGGGTTGCCGAGAACACGGTTGGCAGGTAGACGCTCTGGGTCGCGATTTGGCGCACCTTGTCAGAGTCCGACGGATGGTCTACACCACTTGCCCGATAGATGCGCATAACATCGGCCTGCGAATACGGATCGCAGTGTCGGAGAAGGCATTGAGTGGGGTAGTAGAGGCCTCTGAAGTCTGCCAGCGGTGAAGATGCGGCGTTCTCCATCACCGCGCCCAGCAGGATGAATACCAGGCTTCCCAGAAGCACCAAGTACAGCCCGTCGAGACGCGCCTTTGTCATCTTCAACCCCTCTGGTTTCCGCTTCGGGAATCGATCCTTGCGGCACAACGGGCAATCGGAACCTTCGATCATACATGAGGACGCGAGGACCCGATGGCACAACAACATCACCGCGAAGGATCGCAGGCACTCACATATATAATTCCCCATTGAATAGCTGCATCGGAAGCCGCACGTGTTGAGTCCAAGCGCGGATTTTTGCGTCGACCGAGTGAACGGAGAACAGCTTATGCAAGACCGGTGCTTATCCGTCGTTGTTCCCGTTTACAACGAGGAGCGCACGCTTGCCGCAATCGTTGCCAAGCTGCTGAAGCTTCCATGCCTGCTGGAGATCGTGATTGTCGACGATTGTTCAACCGATACGACTGCCGCAGTTCTGAAACGGCTCAGCGCACAACACGGCGAGATCATCACGGCGCGACACGAACGAAACCGAGGAAAGACAGAGGCGCTGAAGACTGGATTTCAACTGACACGCGGCGAGATTGTGATGGTCCAAGATGCCGACCTCGAGTACGATCCGCAAGAAATACCGGAAGTGATTGCGCCGATTCTGAATGGGCATGCGGACGTTGTGTTCGGCTCGCGGTTTCTGGTCAGGAGGGCGACGCGGGTTTTGTATTTCTATCACTTTCTGGGCAACAAGCTGCTGACTTTCTTGTCAAACCTGGCGACCAACATCAATCTCACTGATGTGGAGACATGTTACAAGGCATTCCGTGGCGACATCATCCGGCAGATGAAGATCAATTCTAGCGGGTTCGGCTTTGAGATCGAGGTTACCGCCAAGGTTGCCAAGTTAAAGTGCGCTATCTACGAGACACCTATCAGCTACTATGGCCGCACCTATGAGGAAGGCAAGAAGATTACTGCGTGGGACGGGGTAGCAGCGGCATATTACATCGTTCGCTACAACCTGCTATGCAGCTTGAAGAGCAGTTATATGCAGATTCCCCAGTTAGGCAGAGCGGCGGCGAATGGTGAGCCGCCAGAAGAATCTCTCTAAGCCGCCTGAAGGGTGGCAGACGCCGTTTCGCGGCCAACGCTTTGTCGCAGTCGATGCAGATCGGGCTCAGACCTGTTCGATTTGCTGATAGAGCATACTATTGCGGAACCCCAGCAGCACCACCAGCGTCCAGATCCCGAGGGCAGTTCCAAAGGGGAACTTCACCAGGCTGAGGATGGCCACGATAATGGCGAAGATACGGCCCCAACGGGTACGCTCCAGCAGACCCCATGCGGCAACCAAGGCTAGACCGGTGCGCACCATTATGCTCAGCCAGACAATGTGAAACAGGGCTGGAACGAACCACTCGGGACTCGATCCATTGGACCAGGGACCATGGTTCCAGCCACCGAAGTGGTTCGAGAAGAAGGCGTGCGCAAAGGCGAGCCCGGCAAAACCCGCCAGCACGGAGAAACCAGCATAGATGAACCAGACTATGCTGAGGGCCTTGATTTTTCCGGCGTAGCTTTCCACCTGAAACTGGAGATCGGGCACTGGAGGAACTACCAGGGCTGCCGGGCGACCGCACTGGGGGCAGACCGGCTGCCCTGGAAGTAAAGCGTGACCACATCCGCTGCAAAACATGGCGCCCTCCTTAAAAAGAGCGTGCGGAGATTATTACGCATGGATGAGGTCGGGGGTTCCATCAGAACAGGGAACAAGGAACAAGCACCAGAGCGACGCACTATCGGCTGGCCGCCTGGACATGCTTTTCCCAGCGCTCTTCTTGACGATCGTCGCGGAAGACGAGGGCAGTGATGCGGCCCTGCGGGTCGTGTTCAAAGGTAAGACGGGGAATGCTGGAACCGCTGGGATAAAAGAATACGGTCGGCGATTCCGGAGCTAGCTCGTCGATTTCGCCCACGCGGTTCTTCTCGAAGAGCTGATCGCCCTGGCGAAAAATAGTGATCTCGGGCCGGCCATTGCGGTCGCGGTATTCACCAGTCAGGGCGTCGAGCGCTGGGAGAGGCAGTTTGATTGCGGGAGGGTGGAGCGGGATGAGGAGGCGCTCGGAGAAGGGCGGTGGCTCCATGGCAGGCTTGGCTTCGATATGGTGGGCGAGCAGCCATCGGGGCAACTCCGGCTCATTGTACGCGCGTGTCCAGGAGTCGTGCTTGAGTCCCTGGTAAAGCCAGAGGCGGACGCGGCCGCCGGCGGCTTTGAGCGCTTCGAACATGAGCTCACTTTCGCGCGGGGTCACCACGTTGTCGTCGGTCCCATGGAAGAGCCAGACTGAGGTTCGGCCGAGGGCGCGGGCGTATTCGGCGGGCAGGGTTGAGGCCTCCTGCCAGCGTTCGGGTGCATAGCTCCAGAAAACTCCGCTGGAGACCATGGCCACAGCGGCCCAGCGATGAGGATAGAGACGCGCCAGCTCCCACGCGCCGTATCCACCAAGCGAGAGGCCGGTGAGATAAGTGCGGTCTGGGTCGGCATGGAACTCGACCGTTTCTTGGTCCAGCGCTTCCATGGCCATGGCCTCGTTCTCCGCATCGGTCCAGTAGCTGGTCTGGGGACATTGAGGCATCACGATGATGAAAGGCCAGCGCTCAGGGTGGTCGCGCACTTCCTGGGGAAGGCCGATCTGTGTCTGCCACATGCCCTCCGAACCGCGCTCGCCACGGCCGTGAAGAAACAGGATGATGGGCCATTGCTTGTGGTCGTCGCGGCGCCACTCTTCAGGAAGATAGACCTGGAAGCGGTAGGTAACTCCGTGCAGATCGAGCTTTCGATTCAGGAAGCCTGTTTCCTGCAGCGGCTCGGGACGAACCGGATGCTCCTTGGCCACACCGGTGCGCGCCGAGGCCGGCGCCAGCAAAGTGGCGAGCGACAGGCAAATAAGCGGCAATCGAAGGGCGAACAGCATTTATGAGTCTCAGATCGATTCTAGCTTGCGTTTGGGTGAATGCTAAGCCTTTTGGTTTGCGTCTATTGTGTTACTTTTTGATTCCCTTGAGGGTTTTCTTACATTTCGGGTGGAAGAATTAGAGTTATATGCAGACCCTTCTCATGACGACACTCGAACCCGGAGACACACTGGACCACTACCGATTGGATGCGACGGTTGCGCGCAGCGGGATGTCGATGCTCTACCGGGCGACGGATCTGCGCGACGGCAGGCAGGTGGCCCTCAAGGTTCCCCATGCGGAGATGGAAGCCAATCCGATTCTGGTAGAGCGGTTCAAGCGCGAGCAGGAGATCGGACAGGAGCTTGACCATCCCGGCGTGGTGAAGACGTACGACGGCGAAGAACGCAGCCGGCTTTACATGGTGATCGAGTGGGTGGAAGGCAAGCTGCTGCGCAAGGTGCTAAGTGAGGAAGGAAAGCTGCCGATTGAGCGCGCCGTAAACCTTGCACTGCAGATTTGCGATGCGCTCGATACGATGCACAAGCATGGCGTGGTGCACAGGGACCTGAAACCGGAAAACGTCATGGTGGACGACCAGGACCGGATCAAGCTGATCGATTTTGGGATTGCGATGAAAGAAGACGCACGGCGCCTTACGTTCGTGGATATGTCGGCCACCCTGGGGACGCCAGACTACATCTCGCCGGAGCAGGTGAAGGGACAGCGCGGCGACCAGCGAAGTGACGTCTATTCGCTCGGAATCATGTTGTATGAAATGCTCACCGGCGAAGTTCCGTTCAGCGGACCGAGCCCGTTGGCGGTGATGAATGAGCGGCTGCTGAACGATCCCAAGCCGGCACGGAAACTGCGTCCGGAGATTTCACCGGAGTTGCAGGAGATTCTGAACCGGGCACTGGAACGTGAGCCGCGGAACCGCTATCAGACGGCGAGTGAGATGGCTTGGGAACTGGAACACCAGGATCTGGTGGGCGTGGATGACGACGCGCGGCCGGCTTTGAAGTTACCGTTCTCGCTGGACAAACGGAAGGCGATGATCTATGCGGGGTTGGCGCTGGTGCCTGTGGTGCTGTTTGTGGTGATGCTGATGCTAGCCCGAAGGTGAGTCGGCGGATACGTCTCCGAAATATTCTATAGAACCGTGCGAAACGGAATCCAAAAATCCGCCGAGGCAAATCAATTCATCGATTTAATTGCGGCGTTGGCCCAATCTCGCGCCTCGGCACAGCGCCACATGAGCTGGTCGACACGCAGATCATATGTCTTTACGAGTGCATCGTGGGCTGCCCAGTCCCGGCGATCTTGAGCCAGCATCAAATTCAGAAGGACTCCTTCCGGGCTTTCTCCACCCAACAAGGCGTCGCGAGCCCCTTCGCGCAGCGGCAGCAAAGGCACCAGATTCTCGATGGTCATGCGCAGCATCGCCGGAAACATGCTGACCATTCCGATCAGGTATTGCTCGCTCGCGGACAGTCCCAGCAGCTCCGCTCCCAATTCGCAAAAACGCCCTCGCTCGAATGCCATGCGAAGAAGCTCTGGCGGTTGGCCGCTGTCGAAGTCGGTGGCGATCGCCAGCATGGCTAAGCGCCGCGACCGCTCTTCCCCCATCAGCATAAGCGCCGAGTGGATCGACGTAATTTCCTGTCGCATGGTGAAGGCGGGAGAATTGACCAGCCGCAGCAAACTGTAGGTGAGTGATGCGTCGCCCATGATCAGACGGCTCAATTGATCCAAATCGACGGGGTCTCTTTGCAGAGCCTCCAGAATCTGGATATGAAGCATGCGATTGGCTGGAATCTGATGATCGCGAACCGGCTCGGGACGACAGAAATAATGCCCCTGAAAAAGCTTGAAACCCGCTCCCCAGACCTCCCGGTACTCTTCCTGCGACTCCACATTTCTGGCTATCGGGCAAGCTGTTACGCCCTCCAGAAAGGCATGCAGAAACCGTCGCTCTTTGGAGCCGACTGTGGCAATATCCACGATTACGTAGTCGGCCATGTCCAAAAGTGTCCGTGCACCTTTCTTCCCGGTGAAGCCATCCAGGGCCAGACGGAAGCCGAGTTTTTTCAGCTTGACACAGGCGTCAAGCTGATCACGTGATGGGTTCGAGTCTTCAAGGAGTTCCACGACCGTCAAGTCGGGAGGCAGTTTCCAAATCCACTCTTCGGTCAGCGACTCGGCGGTGCATTGCACAAACGCCGGTTTCCCGGATGTCAATTCTTCTATCCCGAAAACCATCGCATTCCCAAACACGGCATGGGTTGCCAGTTCGTTCTTCCAGCCGGCGCTCAGTTGCTGTCCATCCCAGAAGAGCAGCTCGTATGCCTGCACGTTGCTTAACGGATCCAGGATAGGCAGGCGGACTACATAGTGAGATTGCCCCACCTTCCCCTGGAGAGAATTCTGGGCCATATCACGCAGCGAATTGCCGGATTTTGCCCCTGGTGATCTTGTAGCCATGGCAGTCACCTTTTTAGATGTCGTCGATGCCTTCGATTATAGACGCGATCGCAGTTTCGAAAATCTGCCAGCCTCATCATCGACCCGTCGGGGCTCAGAGCGCAGCCTCAAAGCCCGCGCACGAACGCCAACGAATCTGATTCTCACCTAACCTGACCTGGAATTATGTGACGGTTGGCGCAGGTCTTACGCTTCGATGCGGGATGTCGCGGTCGCCCCGGGCACAGCCGCAAAGTCGACTAGGCGATCCGAATGGCCGGCAGGAAGGCGGGAAGACAGCACACGAGCCGTATGAAGCTTTTACCGGGATATTTAAGCGTAACTTGGCGGGAAAGAATCCAGAACTTCATTGCCCAGCAATCGAGCGACTGCTGGGCAGAGGCTCTCTAGCTCATAAACCCTAAATACGGGCTTGAACCAAAGTTGCCGAAATTCGGAAATACCTGCCGAACCTGGCCGTCGGTTAGCCCGAACCAGCGAGCAAGGGTTCCCGCGTATTGATCGACTGCTGTGGTGGGAATCAACCGGCCTTGACCCACGTCGTTGGCCTGATTCGTACCAATCACCGGATACTGACCGTACATATCCTGCCCCTGAACTGCGCCACCGACAACGAAGTGATGGCTTCCCCAGCCGTGGTCAGTGCCGTTACTGTTGCTGGTCAGCGTGCGGCCGAAATCAGAAGCCGTGAACGTCGTAACCTGGTTGCCGAGACCAGCCGAAACCATCAATCCGTCGAAGTATTCCAGGCCCGCGCCAAGCTGCGAGAGGAGTGACGCAATCTGGATTGCCTGATTGTTATGGGTATCGAAGCTGCCAAGCTGCACATAAAAGATCTGCCGGGTGACGCCGAGGCTGGTGTATCCACCGATGATTCTGGCAACGGTTTGCAACGAGATTGCGAACTGGTTATCGGCGAGCTTTTTCGTCTGCGGATCGAGGAATTGAGGAGGATTGGGAATTCCACCGGCGCCGGCCGGAAGCATCGCACTTGCCAGAGTCTTCTGCGCTGCGATGGAGCGGTTGACGACGACTCCATACTCTTTGGCAAACAGGTTGGATTCATCAGCGCTGAGAATGGAAGCCAATGGGTTGGCTGCAGCCGGCAGCCCGAATGGTGGCTGGGCCAATCCGTAGATGGGAATTGGGCCTGCCGATGTGACATTCAGTTGATACGACGTCAGGCCGGAAAGGAACAGAGCTACGCCTGCGGTGGAGATGCAGGTGAATGCAGAGTTCGAATTCTCGTTCATGCTTTCGATGAGATCCGCCATTGCGCCACCCCATCCAACGTGTTCCGCGCTGCCTCCATTGGATGCAATGGCCTGCCATGCCGCCGACTGATCAAAGTGCGAGAACAGCGAAGCGGGCAAGGGAACGGAGTTGGCATTTACCTGGGCCTTGGTGGCGGGAGCTATAAGAGTGCCCGTATTCGCAACAATTGCGGCGCGGCCGGCGTTGAACAAGTTCTGTATTCCTGTCAGAGCGGGGTTGAGAGCAAAGGTGCGTCCGCTCTGCGGCGTCTTCAAGGTGATTGGCAGCAAATCGGCTATCGGATACGCGAGTCCGGGCGCACCTGACCGCGCGGTTGTGAATGCGCTGAAGGAGTCCGGGTCAGTGGCGATGACCGCCCCGTGCCCATCGTTGCCGCCCTGCAGGAAGACGCAGACAAGCGCCTTATAGCTGGATGCTCCGGTTCCTTGGGCCATGGCTGCAAGGGAGTTGAGTTCCATGAGAAATGGGCTCACTGACATGCCTGCCATGCCTGCCATGGAAGCCGTTCTCAGAAAGTGCCGCCGGGACCGCTCAAAGTTGTTCATCGTGGGCTCCCTAAAACTGTGCGCAGAATGATGGCGATGCCATCGTCAGGTAAATTGCCGTTTGCACACGGTTCGCAAGTGCGGCGTTGATTGCGTTTTGATCGCCGGTGGGTATCGGGATCGCATTGATTGCACCTAGAATCTGGCCGTAGAGCGTGCTGTCCATTTCGCCGGCCATCAACAGCAGATTGATGCGATCCAGCAGTGCGTTGGGGTTTGAAGCCAGGCTCATCTCCGTCTCGTAGCTCGAGAACAGGTCGTCTCCGCTGGTCGCGTTGCTGCCAATGGCGCCCTGCATGTAATTGATGTAGCCCACGACCGTAGAGACGTTGGTCATCTGCATCTCAGGAGCCTCCAGGCCGGCCGCTTCAATGGTCGTGGCAGGAGGAACATAGTTCGGGGCAAACCAATTGAAGACCGTGGGCGACCGGAGAGACATTTCGCCCAGTCCGAAAATCGGATCTTCGGTACTGCCCTCATCATAAGATCCCGTGCGCGATTGGGCTGTGAACGCGCGCGCCCATTCCGTGTAGCGGAGGAGCGCCTCACGCACCTTTCCATATTGCGGATTGGCGAAGTCAGTGGCGGAAGCGCGCGCCTCCGGGTCAAGCAGGATTTCCGAAATAACAGCCTGCAGATTTCCACGCACACCCGTGCCGTCGTTCTTGAACACCGCGGAACAGTTGCTGATGTAGGTCGGGCTTGGGTTGCTCGTGACCATGTGCTGGATCATCTGCTTGCAGAAGAAAGGTGGAAGGTTCGGGTGATTGAATATCGTGTCGAGCGCGGTTTTGAGATCGCCGTCAGGGTCCGAGCTTGTGGAAGCTGGAATGGTGACACCAAGAAATTGCTTTTGAACGGTCGAATGGTGGCTGGGGAAACTCTGCATCGGCAGAAGTTCTTCGCCATATCCAGGGCCGACATACAGGCAGCAGTTCGACCAGGCGGTGTCGGAGTTATTGCCGGGTATATTCCAACCGAAGCCTGTAAACACCGCGGCCAGGCCCTCTACGTCAGTGTTTGAGTAAGTCGGGATAGGATTGCCCGTTGCATCCAGTTGTTGCGAACCGTCGTCATTTAACAAATTAAGCCCGACGGTGAAGAGCTGCATTACCTCGCGCGCGTAGTTCTCGTCAGGATCGGTGGTGGCGTTCCCCTTATCGTTCCCGAGCATGTTCAGGAACTGCCCCATCATGGGATTCAAGGTCACATCCTGCAGCAGGGTGCGAAAATTTCCGAATGCGTCTGCACCAAGCACGTCGTAGTAATTGGCTTCTCCGCGAGGCATGCTCTGGATGCTGAAGTTCGGCTCGGTGGAGATAACGAACAATGAGGTCAGAGCATACTCGACACGCTGGCGCAGTTGATCATTGCCGGCAATGCTTTGCTGCCAGAAAGTGTCCTGGACCAAGCTCTCATCATTGGCGTTCTGCTGAAAGAGCATCGAGTTGCAGGTGACGTCGCCTGACGCACAGGGCGGATTGTCGAGGATCACAGCCTGCTCCACCGCAGGTTCGTGCAGCGTCTGCGGCATGGCGAACTGCTCATTGAGCCACGCCGGGTATCCCTCCAGAGAAAGATGATGAATATCCGGGTCCGTAGCGCCGAAGGTTGCCTGCTGAAGGAATCGTGAAGCATCTTCAGGGGAGACGACTGGCAGCGGTGGGGTGCCGTTCACAAGCGCGATCAGATCCGCGGATTTTGCCGGCCCTGGGCTGGGATTCAATACCTGCAGATCAAGATTGCCGGGCTCGCTCAGATCCAGGCTCGCGGTCAATTGGCCCCCGTTATTGAACGTCGTCGTCACCGGGGCGCCGTTCGCCAGCACCTGCGCACCATTGATGAAATTCTGGCCCGTCAGAACAACATTGGTGGACGGAGGTCCAACATTGAAGTTCATGGGCGATGCCGAATTGAGAATCGGAATCGGGTTCAGTATGGAAATGTTCTGGCTGACGGATACCGCCGGGTTGTCGACGCTGGTGATGGCGAGCTGGACGACATTCGGGTACGCCGGAACCACCGTCGAGACAGGGATCACTGGCGGTGCGGTGTAGGTAATGGAGCCATCCGCATTGGAGACTGCTGTGCCCCACTGCGCATTGCCACCGGCCACTCCGTTCACCTGCAGCGTTACGCCAGTGTTGTTTGTACCGTTGACCATGAGCCCGATATTCAATTGATTGCTCACGCGCACGTCCGAGCCGCTGCTGGGTTGCAGCGTGAGCACCACCTGGCCTGGGCCTACCAGCACCGGGACCGTGGCCGAGTTGGCCGACCCGGGATTGGGGTTACTCACCAATAGCGGATAGGTTCCCGGATTCGGCGCGGGAATCACCGCAACCAGCTCGGAACTCGAATTCATCGTGGTCGGAACCGGTGTACCGTTCCAGACAATCTGCGCGCCGAATACAAACTGCGATCCAGTTACGCTGACCTGCGCCGATCCTTCGGGGAAGGTCGAGGGCGTAACACCACTGATGATTGGAATCGGGTTCAAAACGCCCAGCGCAGAGGAGCCTGGAGGGTAGTTCGGATAGTCGTTCGCAACCGCGGTCACGTTGACGGTATTTGGAACGGGAACAATCGCCGGAGCCGTGTACAGGCCATTGTTATCGATCGTCCCTATTTCTGAGTTGCCTCCGGGAATGCCGTTGACAGAGAAAGTCATCGGCGATCCGAGATTCAGAGCAGGACTGGTGTACTGGATCTGCTGGTTGACCCGGATGGTGGTGGGTCCCGAGATCGAGGCAAACGTGTTTGGGTTTGTGATGGAAAAACTGCCGCACCCTGTTAGAAGGGTCGCAGCTCCAACCAACAATGCCACAGGCAACGCGAAATTCATCGCGTAAATACGTTCAGATATTACTCGCACAAGGGCTCCACGTTCGGGGGACACCAAGGAACAAAGAACTTCAAGAAGCGGCAATTGAGGTCAGTCTAGAGGGTTACTTTTGAGCAAGAGTAACCCGGCTAACCGAAAAGATCAACGGTCTTTTTTGTAAATTATTCACGCACACTCAAAAGATTCGTTCGGATTGGATGTATCAAATTGGGAAAATTGCTCCTTAGATGTAGATACAATCGGCGAAGCCAGGCTAGCTTTCAGTTGGTTTCGGAGGGGCCAAGGATGACCTATGGCTGCTCTGGAATTCCCGAGGCTCGCCGCTGCTGGGATCCCCGATTAGTTATCTTTGTGCAATAGGTAATCCGATTTTTCACGCAGGAAGGCGTCTGAGGATTCTGGTGGCACTGCGGAACCAGGGGCGCTCGCGTCGGCGAAGGTAGCCGGGCATGGTGGGCCGCTTGTCCAGGACTTTCTGTGCCCATTCGCGGGCCTCCTTGCTGCGGCCTTGGGAGGCAAGCAAGTCTGCGAAGTTCAGGTAGGTCTCAGACAAGGTTGACGTGACGACTGTCTGGCGGAAGAGCGCCTCGGCCTTCTCTTTCTGTCCCGTCTGGGCATAGGCGTGGGCAAGCAATCCGGCGGCTCGGCGGAAATCGTAGTCGGGCTCTTTGAGGAACACTCTTTCCAGGTCGGGCAGCGCAGCCGCGACGTCGCCCAACTGGAGAGCGCAGACACCACGGCGATAGAAGTTGTCGAGCGTGTCCGCGCGGGCGGCAATGGCCTTATCAAAGGCGTCCCGTGCAAGCTGGAGCTTGCCATCGTCCATCAGGAGGTTGCCGAGCTCTTCGTAATTGCCGCCGGAAGGATTGTCGCGAATCGCGATTACGAGCTGGTTGATGCGCTTGCGGCGGGGAAAAACCTTGAAGGACTCACGCGCCAGGCCGACGTCGGGCAACGCCTCGACGAAAATGTAGACGAGTGCGCCGATGGGACCCAGAAAAATGATGACGTAGAGCCAATAAACATTAGGTCTGCGCCGGATAAAGTGGATGACGGCGCCCACCTGGAGCAACAGGCTCCAGGGATAGAAAAGATGACTGAGAAATCCCATTGATTGTCGTTCCTAGCGACAGATTACACCTTAGGAGATAAGGAAACTGTTCATGAAGAACGCTTTCGCGGGATTGGCGGCCGAATTTATCGGGGAAGTTGGTCCGTGCCGCGCAGCGATCGCACTAAAACTCTCCGGGTGCGGGGCCCGATCATGTTCTAATTTAAGTATCGATTTATAGGGGACAAGCGCAATGGCTGCGGATTCACTTTTACCTAATCGCCGCGACGATAGTCTTCAGGATTTGCTTCAGACTTCGCTTCAGGAACGATCCGGCCTGATTCGCGCCGTGGCGCGCCAGCCGATTCTGGACAAGCGGACCAAAGTTTTTGGCTACGAGCTGTTGTTCTGGAATGGCCTGGAAACAGTTTTTGGCGCGGGAAGCGAGCTGGCTGTCAGAGCGATGATTGGCAACGCGATGATTGTTGGCGTGGAGCAGTTGGCTTCAGGACTGCCGGCCTTTGTGCACTGCACCGCCGATTCGTTGAGCGAAGACTGGGTCCGGGGTCTGGATCCGGATCTGACGGTCCTAGAAGTGCGAGAAGACCCCGAGCCATCGCCTGCGTTGCTGGAGGCGTGCCAGGCACTGAAGGCCCTGGGGTTTCAGATTGCGCTGGAGGACTTTACCGGAAAGGAGTTGGCTGAGCCGCTACTGGAATTGGCCAGCTTCGTGAAGGTCAATACCTCTGAAGTCAAAGCCAGCGAGCGAAAGAGCCTGATCCGTCGCGCAAAGGCGAAGTCTACCCGGCCGATCGCGAAAAACGTTCACACGCAGGAAGAATACAAAGAGGTCGTCGCCGAGGGCTTCGAGCTCTTTCAGGGCTACTACTTCTGCCGTCCAAAGCTGGTGCGGGATCACAAGATCCCCTCAAATCACCTGGCACAATTGGAGATTCTGAAGACCTTGCAGGAAGACCCAGTCGATTTGGATCGATTGAGCCAGTTGGTGATGGCCGACGCTTCTCTGACTTACGGGTTGCTTCGCATGGTGAACTCGCCCTTCTTCGCGGTGCGCAAAGAGGTGACGTCAGTTCGTTCGGCACTGTTGTTGCTGGGAGAAGAGAGGACGCGCCGTATTGCCATGCTGGCCATTGCCAGCGAGTTCAACGCCGACCAACCTGCAGAGCTTCTTCGCATGGCCTTTGAGCGGGGGCGCTTCTGCGAGCTGGCCGCGGAGCTTCTGCATTTGAATCCGAGCGAACAGTACCTGATCGGCATGGTGAGTATGTTCCCGGCGATGCTGCGGATTTCAATGGACGATCTGGTGCGCATGCTGCCTTTGCGGGCAAAGGCTTGTGATGCACTGCTGGGAAAGGGAAATTCAGAGGGCCTGCTGCTCGAATTTCTGACTTGTCAGGATCGCGGAGACTGGGCTGCCGGCGAGGCAATTCTTCGGGCCAATGAACTCCCCTTCGACCAGATCATGTGGCGATTTGGCGAGGCCGTTCGGTGGTCAAGCGCAGCGATCCAATCGGCGCTCTGATGCCGGCGCACAGCAAATAGAGGCCGCTGCACATGGCGGCTTCGAGGGTGAGCTGTGCCCGTCGAATGCCTGACTCTGGAATCTCCAACTCAGCGATACGAATCGTCCCGGTGGATGACGAATTCGGGATAAGCGCCGCCGCCTAGCTCATGAAGGTCCATGCCGATGCGCTCTCCATCCGCATCCACGCGGAAGGGAACGGCCCGGTTCAGAAGCCAGAAGAGCAGGTAGACCAACGGCAGAACCACCCCGAGAAGAGCGGCGACGCCGATGAGCTGAGCGACCAGCTGACCAGTTCCGCCCGCGAAGATGCCGGCGGCGATGATTCCCCACACACCAGAAGCAGCGTGGACAGAGATGGCGCCCGAAGGGTCGTCAATGGAGACGGCGAGTTCGAGCACCTCCACCAGCAGCGCAGTAAGGATGCCGGCGATGATGCCGATGACCAAAGCCGGCATGGGCGAAACTAGCGCAGCGGAAGCGCTGGAGGCGACCAGGCCCGCGAGCCATCCATTGGCGCAGAGGCTGGCGTCGGGTTTGCCAAAGCGAATGCGGGTGACGGTAAAGGTGGCTGCGAGCGCTCCTGAGGCTGCGAGCAGCGTGTTGACGGCAGCGATGGGAAGGGCCGCGAGCGGCGCATGGAGCCAGAGGATCGCGCCCGCCAGGTTGAAAGCGAGCCATCCGACCAGAGCCACGAGGCAACCGAAGAGGATGTAGACCGCGTTGTGGCCGGGCATGGCCGTGGAGAAGCCCTCTTTAGGGAACTTGCCTTTGCGCGAGCCCGTGATCCAAATGACGGCCAAAGCGGTTACGCCACCGAGTGCGTGGATGGTGGCCGCACCGCCGGGGTCGAGAAAGCCCGCGCCCAGCCCGAAGTTGACGCCGAGTTGAGCAAGCCACCCGCCGGCCCAGGTCCAATGGGCGAAGACTGGAAAGACGAATGCTGCAAGCACCGCGGCGGTGGCGCATCCAGCAGCGAGCCGGAGACGGTCTGCACCCGAGCCCCAGGGAATGAGCGCGGCAAGCGCGACAGCCAGAAACTCGAAGAGCACCGCGAGTTGCGATTGAAGCGGCGCGGCGCTAAATCCACCCAGCAAATATGAACCCGTGCCGAGCCAGTTCCACGGCTTTCCTGCCAGGTGGATGATGTGGCCGTCGGAGGGTGCGCCGGTCAGCGTGGCTCCTATCAGGAAGAAGGCAATGCTGGCGACGGAGACAATGGCTACATTTCCCAGCAGCGCTTGAGCAGCCGAGCGGGAGCGGCCAAGTCCGGTATTGATGAGGGCCACGCCCGCAATGGCCAACGGGGCAAGGAGCAGCAGAACCAGGGTGAGAGCGAAGGTGGTGTCGGTCATTGCGGGAGCGATGGCGAGCGGTGCCGGATTCATCAGCGGGGCTCTCCCATTGTCTGGCCCCGCGGCTCAATGTGGCCGCGGACCGCGACGACGAGGCCCAGGGTTTCAACGGCGATTCCGCAGAAGACAAAAGCGGCTCGCGGGGCCGGGGCAGGAAAAAGTACGAGCGCAGCGATCGACAGGAAAAAACCGGCAGGCATTACCAGCAACCCGGCATATTTCATTCGTCTTCCCTTTCAGGCATCCGGCCGATGGAAGATCGCCCTCCGGACCCCGGTTTCAGAAGAGGTCCGCAATGCTTGTGGTTTGTGACTGATAGTAACCGGCTCGAACGTCTTTATGAATTCTAAATGCAAGTGTTCATAGCGTCGAATCCGAGCAATGGCGCCGCGGCGTCCACCTCTCGCAGGTGTTCGCCCGCCGCGTGCTTATCCTCGGAGATACTGACGCTCATGCGTTGCACGGCGCAATGGGTGCTCTTGCGCTTCTCCAGCGCGCAGTTCCACTGCACGTCGCGGAAGGGTCCGCATAGCAGGGCCTGAGCCATCAACTAGCTTTGGGAAGGCTAAGCGTGTCCTCGATGTGATCCGTGCGCCCGATCCGATTGTCCTCCCGCCAACCTACCGGCGGCTCTGTGATCCCGGGTCTTAGCCGGTAATCCTGGGCGATCCACACACGCTCAGAGTGAGACTGGAAGCGGGGAGTGCCCGTGGTAAGTTCGCATTGCTCACCGGGCTGCGCAGCACAAATAGGACAAATGAAATTTAAGGACGGTGTTCTCGTGGTCATTGCTACTTTCTATCCGATTTGGCGCCCCATGTTTGGTCAATTGGGACCGCTTTTCGTCATAAAACAGTCATGAGTGACGAACATCACCGTCCGCTGCGACAGAGGACTCTCCATCGGCAAAGGCCGTCCGCTTCCAGAATCCGGGAAGAACCGCTCGCGCTGGCCACGACGGACGCCACAAATGCGAAGCCAGGCATGCGGAGTTCCTTGCTCCCCTTACGGATTCCTTTTGCGGAGCAAGCAATAATGACCTATGTACACTCGTCTGGACCGGAACCACAGGACAATTCCCGTGATCCTCGGCGTCATCACGCTGGCGGACGTCGCAGTGCTGTTTGTCTGGGACGCTCTTCCGCAGCTGTTTCCAGCCAGGAGCCACGACTTTCTGGCGTCGTTTTCATTGGCGTTGATCGCTGTTGCATACATGGTCTACCAGATTGCGCACCGGCCCGCGCGGTGGGAATTCGCCAAGGCGGCGATGTTGGCGGTTGCTTTTTTGTTCTGGGGCGCGAATCAGCTTTGGCCGAATTCGCCGCAGTCGACGCTCTACAACGACATTGCCATTGCGCTTTTTGTGCTGGATGTCTTCCTGGTCATGGCTGGGTGGCCACAGACCTCACCGGACGAGTCGTTCGGCGAGGCCTATGCGAAGACGCCGGAGGAGTCTCAGCCTTAGGTACAACATCGGCATTAGCGCCGATCGCTGGGGAATTCAAGCGGTGCAGAGTTCGAATCTGGTAGCCAGTGTCGGAACTCAGCCTCGTACAGACTTGATGGGTGCTCCATGAGCGTTGTCCCGGGTGGGGCGCGTGGCATGATATTTTGTTTGCATATCCCAGTCTCTGGTACGCAAGCCGCCAGGGGCACGGTGGAGTTTTCCCTTCATCCCTCTTTATCACAAGAGGTTTTCTTTTCAGCAAATTACAAAGTTACGAACTCGAAGATATTTTTTGGGAATTTAGGGTCTCATCCCCCCGCTCACCCTTCTCCGGCTGCTATATTGATTTTTCGGGGTTCTTCACCTCCCAGGTGAGTTTTGTTCAAGAGAGTATTTTGTACACAACATGTGTGACCGTCGGCACATCTGGCAAATCGGATACAGCACGCAGGCGCCAGATGATTACTCGTCAATATCAAATTCCCGTAGATAACGTGTTCGACTGAAAAACGTGTTCGACCGCCGGCACAGCGGGCTGAACCGAGAACAAAAATTAAGCAGGGAAAGCAATCATGGCGCAGATATTTGAACGCAGCTCCAATGCACTGGCTCGAGCGAGCCTTGTGTTGACGGGGCTGATCGTGATCGCCTTGGGGGTCACGTTGGACGGGTTGCAGCGTTCGCCCTGGGTGACACGGCAAGGCCAGCGCCCGGACCAGCCGGTGCCTTTCAGCCACAAACACCACGTGCAGGGATTGGGACTGCAGTGTCAGTACTGTCACGTGACGGTGGAAAAGTCGAGCTACGCTGGAATCCCGCCAACGAAGACCTGCATGAACTGCCACGCACAGATATGGACCAATGCACAGTTGCTGGAGCCTGTGCGCACAAGCTGGGCGACCAACCAGAGCCTGGTATGGACCAAGGTGCACGACCTGCCTGATTTTGTCTATTTCAGCCATGAGATTCACGTGAACAAAGGGCTGGGATGCGCAAGCTGCCATGGGCGCGTAGACCAGATGCCGTTGATGTACGAGCAGAACACGCTGCAGATGGAGTGGTGCCTGGATTGCCACCGCAATCCTGCGAAGAATATCCGGCCGACAAGCGAGATTTACAACATGGCATGGGAGAAGCCGGCCGAAGAAAGGCCAGTGTGGTGCTCGGTTGCCGATGTTCAGAGCGGAGTGCCGACAGCGCAGGGCGTGAACTGTGTAACCAAGGATCCGGCTGGAGCAGGCCCTGAAGTGGCGTCCTTACAGCTCCCGATGGCCGGTGCTCACGGACTGGCTGGGGACGTGGCTGCGGCCGCTATGCCCGTTGCGCCCGTATTTAAGAAGTTCACCAGCCAGGAGGAGTTGGGCCACTTCCTGGTGGATCACTACAAGATTCGGACCCCGAAAGAGCTGACCAGTTGCGAGGTCTGCCACCGATGAGCAAATACGAGAATGGCCAGATGAATGGAAACGGAAAGAACGTAGCTGCGCCGATGACTCTGGCCGCGGTGCGCGAGGAATTGAAGGGCGTAAAGGGAAAACGCTATTGGCGGTCGGTGGATGAGCTTGCCGGTACCGCCGAATTTCAGGCGGCGGTGGAGAAGGAGTTTCCGTCGGCCGCGCAGGAGTGGGTCGATCCGGTCAGTCGGCGCGGGTTCATGAAGTTGATGGGCGCGTCGATGGCGCTGGCCGGATTGGCTGGATGCACCAAGCAGCCGGACGAGCCGATTTATCCATATGTGAAGGCGCCCGAAGATTTGATTCTGGGCAAGCCGATGTACTTTGCCACGGCGCATCCATTTGCGACGGGCGCGGTGCCGGTGCTGGTGAAGAGCGATCAGTTCCGCCCTATCAAGGTGGATGGGAATCCGGAGCATCCCTATAACGCGGGATCGTCTGACCCGTTTTCTCAGGGCACACTGCTTGAGCTTTACGATCCGGACCGCGCGCAGCATGTGACCTATCGCGGCGAGAACCGCGAGTGGGCGGAGTTTGCGCAGGCCTTCCGGCAGAAGCTAATTGAGAGCAAAGATGGAACCGGGGTTTATATCCTGAGCTCGACCATCACTTCGCCAACTCTGGCGCGGCAATGGAAAGCTGCCGGGGACGCCTATCCGAAGGCGAAGCTTATTCAATATGACGCGGCTCTGGCTCAAACCTGGTTGGAAGATGCGCCGGGAATTCAGTACGATCTGTCCGCCGCGGACGTGACCCTGTCGCTGGATGCGGATTTTCTTTCAGGTGCGTCGTACCCGGGATTCCACAAGCTGGTTGGTGATTACGCGAAGCGGCGAAAGGATCCGGCGAACCTAAACCGTCTATACGCGATTGAAAGCATGCCGACCACGACTGGGTTGAAGGCTGAACACAGGCTTGGATTGCGGGCAAGCGAGATTCCGGCGTTCACGGCGGAGCTGGCGAAGGCGCTGGGTGTGGCTGGCGTTGAGTCTCCGGCGTACGCATGGACGGATGAGCAGAATAAGTTCCTCGCGGCTCTGGCGAAGGACCTGAAGGCGAACGCGGGCAAGAGTGTGGTGATTCCTGGGCTCTACCAGGACAAGTCGATCTACTCGCTCGCGATGGCGATTAACGACGCATTGGGCAATGTGGGTAAGGCGGTTTCCGTTGCGGCTGAGCCTGTGAATCCGGTCCCTGCCAAGAGCCAGACTATGGATCTGAAGGCGCTGGTCAACGATCTGAATGCGGGCAAAGTGGATTGGCTGGTGATTCTGAATGCCAATCCGATCTATTCAGCGCCAGCGGATTTGAACTTCGCGGACGCTTTCAATAAGGCTAAGACGGTGGCGCACCTGGATTCGCATCTGAACGAGACGGGGCAGATTGCGCACTGGACGATTCCCGCAGCGCATTATCTGGAGTCGTGGTCGGATGCGCGTGCTTATGACGGGACGGTTTCGATTGTGCAGCCGATGATCGATCCGCTGTATGGCGGCAAGTCGGCACATGATGTGTTGCAGATTGCACTGAATGAGCCGTTGTTGAGCGCGTATGAGGCGGTGCGCGAGACATGGAAGCCGGTCATTAAGGGCGATTTTGAGACGGGCTGGCGCAAGGCGCTGCACGACGGATGGATCGACGGAACGGCTTTCGATAAGAGTGCAAAGGCGAGCGTGGATGCGGCTTTTCACGGAGCAGTCCCCGCACCCTCCTCGAAGGATTCCATTGAGATCATCTTCCGGCCCGATCCGAATGTGTATGACGGGCGCTGGGCCAACGTGGGCTGGCTGCAGGAATTACCCAAGCCGGTGACCAACCTGAGCTGGGACAATGCCGCGATTGTCTCCGGAGCGACGCTGACGAAGCTGGGCCTGGAAGAAGACGATATTGTCGAGTTGAGCGTGGGTGGCCGCACAGTGAAGGCGCCAGTGATTGTTGCTCCGGGGCATCCGGATAACTCGGTGACGGTGCATCTTGGTTACGGGCGGCAAGTGGGACGCGTGGCCGGCGGTGCGGGATTCAATGCCTACCTGATTCGGACAGCGGATGCACCGTTCTATGCAACCGGCACGATCAAGAAGGTCGATGGCAAGTGGGGCACGGCCATCACCAAGAGCCACTTCCAGGACCACCGGTCGAAGCTGGTCAGCGGGCAGGGTAACGGGAATAACTCACTTGAAGCGGATGAGGCGATCAGCGAGCGCGGAATTATCCGCTACGCAACACTCGACGAGTACAAGGCCGATCCGGGATTTGCGAACGAAGGCGAGACGCACACCACGACCGACAAGAGCGTTTCACTGTTTCCCAATTGGGAGTACAAGGAAAATGCCTGGGGCATGTCGATCGACATGAACAGCTGCACAGGATGCAACGCATGCATCGTGAGCTGTTATGCCGAGAACAATATCGCAGTCGTGGGCAAGCAGCAGGTGCGCATTGGACGCAACATGCAGTGGCTGCGCATCGATACGTACTTTGAAGGCGATCTGGCTGCACCGCGAGCGCACTTCCAGCCAATGGCCTGCCAGCACTGCGAGAACGCACCGTGCGAACAGGTTTGCCCGGTTGGCGCGACAGTGCATACGCCGGAGGGGTTGAACACCATGGTGTACAACCGCTGCGTGGGTACTCGCTACTGCTCGAACAACTGTCCGTACAAGGTGCGGCGGTTCAACTTCCTGCTCTACTCCGGCGATGAATCCGGCTGGGATGACCCGGTCAGGGCGCTGTCACGCAACCCCGACGTAAGCGTTCGTTCACGCGGCGTAATGGAGAAGTGCAGCTACTGCGTGCAGAGAATTACGGCAGCCAGGATCGAGGCCGATAAGGAGAACCGGGCGATTCGCGATGGCGAGATTGTGACCGCGTGCCAGCAGGCATGCCCGGCATCGGCAATCACCTTCGGCAACCTTAACGACAAGGGGAGCCGGGTGGCGAAGCTGCAAGAGAATGAGCGCAGCTACCAGGTGTTGGCCGATCAGAATACGCGTCCCCGGACCAAGTATGTGGCCGCGGTGTTGAACACGAACTCAGAACTCGAAGGAATGCAAACGCCGGTGGAGCATATGCCGGCGAAGGGTTGAAGCCACGATGGCAACCAAAGACCTGATACCGAAAGATTCAAAGCGCCTCGCGGGCACTGATCCAGCGACGGGCGAATACCGGGTGCTGGGGCTGGGGCAGACATTTAGATCGGTCACCGAGAAAATTGCGGGGATCGTGCTGACGCCCAATACGCCGCTGGGATGGTTTGCGCTGTTCAGCATAGGCGGCGCTGGGGCAACGGTGCTGCTGACGGCGGTGACCTGGCTGTTCCTCAAGGGCGTGGGAATTTGGGCTATTACACAGCCGGTGGCGTGGGGATTCGCCATCATCAATTTTGTGTGGTGGATCGGCATTGGCCACGCGGGAACGCTGATCTCGGCAATTCTGCTGCTGTTCAAGCAAAGCTGGCGTAACTCGATCAGTCGTTTTGCCGAGGCCATGACGATCTTCGCCGTGGTCTGCGCCGGCATGTTCCCGCTGATTCACGTCGGCCGTCCGTGGCTGGGTTACTGGCTGTTTCCGTACCCCAACACGATGACAGTGTGGCCGCAGTTTCGATCGCCGCTTCTGTGGGACGTGTTCGCGGTTTCGACTTACGCGACCATCTCGGTTGTGTTCTGGTACATCGGCATGGTGCCGGATTTGGGCACGTTGCGCGACCGGGCAAAGTCGCCGCTGGCGAAATATGCGTATGGCATTGTTTCGCTGGGCTGGCGCGGTTCAACGCGGCACTGGATGCGGTATGAGACAGCTTCGCTGCTGTTATCCGGTTTGGCTACGCCGCTGGTGCTCTCAGTACATACAGTCATCAGCTTCGACTTCGCGGTGGCAGTGCTGCCGGGCTGGCACACAACGATCTTCCCGCCCTACTTTGTGGCCGGCGCAATTTATTCAGGGTTTGCAATGGTACTGACGCTGGCGATTCCGCTGCGCAAGTTCTATCACCTGGAAGGGCTGGTCACCGAGCGGCACATCGACAACATGGGCAAGGTGATGCTGGCTACGGGATTCATTGTGGCCTATGGCTACGGGATGGAAGCTTTCATGGCGTGGTACTCGGCCTCGCACTGGGAAGCGTTCATGTTCTGGAATCGCGTCTTCGGGCCGATGGGGTGGTCCTACTGGGTGCTGATCACCTGCAACCTTGCGATTCCATTGACGACGCTGTGGTCGAGGAAACTGCGGACGTCAATACCCTTCATGTTCTTCATCTCAATCGTCGTGAATACGGGCATGTGGTTTGAGCGGTTCGTAATTGTAGTGACCAGCCTGTACCGCGATTTTCTTCCCTCATCGTGGGGCACGTACCGCGCGACGCGCTGGGATTACGCAACCTTTGTTGGGACCTTGGGACTGTTTACGGCGCTGTTCCTCTTGTTTGTGCGCTTCCTGCCCATGATCCCGATGAACGAAATTCGAATTTTGCTGCCGGGGGCAAAGATCACACCCAAGGCGACAGCGAAGGCGGGTGACTGATGCCTCCAAGAGAAGGAACGTACGGCCTGTTAGCCGAATTCGATACGCCGAGCGATTTGGTGAGAGCCGCACGACAAGCGCGACAAGATGGCTGGCGCAGGATGGAATGCTATACGCCCTATCCCGTGGAAGAGGCGGCGGAGGCGATCGGTTTCCATCGCAATAAGGTGCCGTTGATTACGTTGGTGGGCGGTCTGATGGGGTTGACCGCAATGTTTCTGATGGAGACCTGGATCTCGGTCTGGGCGTATCCATTGAATATCGGCGGGCGTCCCACGTACTCGTGGCCTGCTTTCATTGTGCCCGCTTATGAGTGGACGATTCTGTGGGCCGGATTGTCGGCGGGTTTCGGAATGCTGGCGTTGAACGGACTGCCGGCGCTCTATCATCCGCTGTTCAACGCGCCGAATTTTCGCGATGGAGCAACGACGGACAAATTCTTCCTGTGCCTGGAGGCGCTGGATCCTAAGTTCGATCTGGTGCAGGCACGCGCCTATCTGGCGGGATTTCAGCCCGTGTCTGTTGTGGAGGTGGAGTACTGATGGACGTTAGCCGCCTCAAGACCGAATTGCAGGAAGCAGGTCCTTCGACTGCGCTGCGCTTGGCACAGGATGACAGCGCGCGTCAGGATTTTTGCTCTCTCACCCATGCGACCAAAAGCCGTCGCGTGGATGGGGCACCCAAGCTATTGCTCATGACCGCTGTCATGCTGCTGGTTGCTGGTTGCCGGCAGGATATGCAGGACCAGCCTAAGTTGATTGCTCAACGGGGGTCGGAGATGTTTGCCGATCATCGCGGAGCTCGTCCGCAGGTTGTGAATACCGTGGCACGCGGGCAGTTGCACGAGGATAGCTACTTCTATACCGGTGTGGTGCAGGGCGCGAACGGATACCGTGAAGAGCAGAATCTGATTCCGTTTCCGGTCACGATGGAAGTGCTGAAGCGCGGGCAGGAGCGCTTCAATATCTATTGCACGCCGTGTCACTCGCGCGTGGGCAACGGGATGGGCGAGATAGTCGCGCGCGGCTACAAGCCCGCGGCAAACCTGCACGATCAGGTGCGGCTGGCGCAGCCGGTCTCGCATTATTTCTACGTGATGACCCACGGCTACGGGGCCATGCCGGATTACTCAGCACAATTAACGCCAACGGATCGCTGGGCAGTTGCGGCGTATATTCGCGCGTTGCAATTGAGTCAGGCTGCACCGGCAAGTGATGTTCCGTCAGGCGTGACTGTGCGCGATCTCAAGTCCATCGCAACGGACGAGGGACATGCTGAATATGCCAACCCCTGGCGGTTGCCGGCAACAGCGATTCAAGCGTATCCACCGGATGCAAAGCAGGGAACACCGGCGCTGGCCCCGGCTTATCCGGCTGACCCGGCCATCAATATTCCAGTAACCAAACCGGCCCCCGCGGCCGCGCACTAAGAACCAGGGACGAATAGGAATGGCTCACGAGACTCACGCCAACACGCTACCAAAAGAGCTGGGCGCCCCGGCATTTGTAGACGACTGGAAGAAAAGAGCGCTGGTCGTCGCACTGATCTTTGCAGTGATAGCGGTGGGACTTGCCTTCCTTGATGGAAAAGGTTTTGACCTGGACCACGTGCTACGGGCCTGGCTGCTGGGCACGGTGCTGACCTTCGGTTGGTCAGTGGGCGGGCTGGCGCTATTGATGGTGCAATACGTGTCGGGTGGCAAGTGGGGGCTGCTGCTGCGGCGGCCGTTGGAGGCAATGAGCCGCACGCTGCCTGTGGTGTTCGCGTATTGGCTAGTGATTGCGTTCGCGATGTACATGGGAAAGCTCTACCTGTGGGCGCAGGTTGATGGTTCCAAACCGAGCGAAGTTGCTGCAGCGCTGAAGTCGGGCTTCATCAACGAGGCGCAGGCGCACGCCATCGAGTTCAAGCGGCCCATGCTGAGTCCCGAGATGTTCCTCCTGGTAGGGCTGTTTTGCTTCCTGGTCTGGACCTACTACTCGTGGCGGCTAAACCGGCTGGGATTGCTGCGCGATCAGGATTCACCGGACAACACGCCGATGTGGATCAAGAAGATGGAAAACATCAGCGGACCGGGAATTCTAGTGTATGCGTTGACCATGACGGCGGCGGTCATTTACTGGGTGATGTCGCTCGATCCAACCTGGTACTCGTCGGTCTACGGGTTGCTGTTTCTTGTGGGCCAGGGCTACTCGGTGCTGGCGCTGTCGATCATTGTCTCCATCTCTCTGTCGAAGGCCGAGCCATTCAAGACGATACTGCGGCAGACGGAACAGCACGACTTGGGCAAATTCACTTTCGCTTTTGTGATGCTGAATATCTACCTGGCCTTCTCGCAATTCCTGATCATCTGGTCTGGGAATCTGCCGGAAGAAATCCCGTGGTATCTCGATCGCTTCCGAGGCGGCTGGGCTGTCATCATCACGCTCGACTTTATCTTCCACTGGCTGATTCCGTTCTCGATGCTGCTTTCGCGAGATATCAAGCGTAACAAGAAGCGGCTGGTCCTGGTGTGCCAGTGGATGGTCTTTGCGAAGGCGTTCGATCTGTTCTGGCTGATTGAGCCGAACTTCAAAGATGCGGCGCGCAACCTCCACTTCAGCTTTGGAATTCTGGAGTACGTGGCCGTGCCCGTGGCGATGGTGTCCTTTTGGGTGGCCTTCTATTGCACGCGGTTGAAGCAGCGTCCGCTGGTGCAGACCAACGATCCGCATGTCGCGGAAATTCTGGAGCCTGAACATGCCCACGCATAACGAGAATGGCCCCGAGCGCAGCATCTGGCAGCAGCCGGAAGAACACGGGCCAGATGAGATCGACGTAGCCGCGGGATATGAGAAGAGCGACGTCCGGGTAACGGGAATCGTGGTGTTCCTCACCGCGCTGGGCATCTTTGTTGCAGTGACGGGCGTGCTCTGCTACGGAATCGGAATGGTGATCAACGCGCAGTTGGACAAGCAGGACGGGCCGACGACCAAGTGGACCAAGACGGTGCAGATACGGCAGCTCGGCAACCTCCCCAACAATCCGGAAATGCAGAAGAAGATGGCTGAGCTGGCCCAGACCTTTCCGTCGCCGCGGCTGCAGGAGGACGACGGAATGCAGGAGATGGTGGACCTGCATGGGCGCGAGGACCTGCTGCTGGAAAACTACAGTTGGGTAGATCAGTCGCAGGGCAAGGTGCGCATTCCAATTGAGCGCGCCATGGAGTTGATTGCCGAGAAGGGTCTGCCGGTAGCACCGGCTGCGAATCAGGCATCGTTGATGACCGGGGATGCGAAGCAGGGCGTCGTCACCGAACCCTTGACGAATGGGTTTGCGCGGACCGGGTACGAGCAGGACGAGGCGCAGGCTGAGGCAATCGCGGAGCGGCGCAAGTAGAGTTACGGAAGCTGGACTGAAGGCGAGAACGATGCAGAGGGCAGGCACAATTCGGAGAGCGTGGCACGACGGGGTATCGGTTGCGACGACGGCACTTGTTCTGTGCGTAATTGCGCTCACTCCTTCGCTTGTGGCGCAGGTTTCCGGTTATGGAGACAAGGAGACCGGTCCGGCCAACGACAAGCCGCCTACGATTCTGAGCGGAGTAGGGATTGCGCAAAAACTCAACGGGCAACTGCCGCTGGCGTTGACCTTCACCGATGACCAGGGTAAGCAGGTGCAGCTCGCAAGTTACTTCGGCAGAAAGCCCGCGATTCTCGCGCTTGTGTATTACCAATGTCCGATGTTGTGCTCAGAAGAATTAAATGGCCTTACCGGCGCATTGCAGATGGTGGACGAAATTCCAGGTCGTGACTTCGACGTGATCGTAGTAAGCATCGATCCCAGCGAAGGAACGGATCTTGCCGCGGCCAAGAAGCGGATCTACCTGAAGAAGTATGGGCATCCGGAGACCGCAGCGGGCTGGCACTTCATGACCGGTACGCAGGCGAACATCGACGCGCTGACCAAAGCGGTTGGGTTCGGCTATGTGAAAATTCCAGGGCCTGATGGAAAGCTAACGCAGTTTGCGCATGCCAGTTCGATCCAGATCGTCACGCCAGAAGGCAAAATGGCGCAGTACTACATGGGCGTGGAGTACTCGCCCAAAGATCTGCGGCTCGGCCTGGCCGAGGCCTCTGCAAATCGCATCGGCTCGCCGGTGGACAACATACTGACTTACTGCTACCACTACGATCCGCAGACCAACAAGCACTCGCTGATCGTGGCTCGCGTAGTGCAACTCGGGGGATTGATAACTGTCTTCTCGCTGGGGGGATTCATGCTGGTGATGTTCCGTCGCGATGCGCGGCAGGGCGACAACGGGCCTGGATCGGGATCAAAAGGGACAAAGGTGAACGGATAACGGAATGAATCACATCAGTCCAGTAATCTGGCAGTTTCTCGTCAAGTGGATGACGAACTTCGCGTTGTTTCCGCCGGAGGCGTCCAAGATTGCGCCTCAGATGGACGCGCTGCTCTTCTTCATCACGCTGGTGAGCCTGATCGGGCTGACCCTCGTGGTTCTGCTGGTGACTAGCTTTTCCATTCTCTACAGCAGGGAGCGGCATCCACAGGCGGTGCAGATTGAAGGCTCGACGCTGCTCGAGGCTACGTGGACCATCATTCCGCTGGGCCTGTTCCTGGTGATGTTCGTTTGGGGGGCGCTGATTTATTTCCGTGTGTACACGCCGCCTGCCAACGCAATGAATATCTACGTTGTGGGCAAGCAGTGGATGTGGAAAGCGGAACATCCGGGCGGCCAGCATGAGATCAACTCGCTGCATGTGCCCACGGGCCAGCCGGTGCAGTTAACGCTGATTTCGCAGGATGTGTTTCACAGTTTTTCGATTCCCGCGTTCCGTGTGAAGCGCGAAGCAATTCCGGGGCGTTACACGTCTGTCTGGTTTGAGGCCACAACGCCGGGCACGTACCACCTGTTCTGCACGCAATACTGCGGCACATCGCACTCCGCAATGATCGGCGACATCGTTGTGCAGACGCCGGACGATTTCAAGAAGTGGCTGGCGGAATCAACCAGCGGCATGTCACTGGCGCAAAACGGAGAACGTCTGTTCGCCAGTCTGAGCTGCAACGCCTGCCACAACGCGAGGCCCGATGCGCGTGGACCGAGCCTGGCGAATGTTTACGGCGCCAAGCTGCCGCTTTCCAGCGGAGGCACGGTGCTCGCGGACGATGCCTATCTGCGCGAGTCGATCCTGAACCCGTCGCAACACGTGACCCAGGGCTATGCACCGATCATGCCCACGTACCAGGGCCAGATCAGCGAAGAAGGCGTTATCTCGCTGGTTGAGTACATCAAGAACCTCAACTCCGACTACCGGATCCAGCAGACGACGAACACTGTAGATCTGCTGCCGGAAGGCGAAGGCAAGACGGGAGCCGCAGCAAAGGTTGCTGCGCCTGCCAGTCAAGGGATGGTGAAGCAATGAGTACCAACGCCAACACAATCGTCAGTCTTCCCGATCAGTCGACGGCCAGAGTTCCGAAGATGAACTTCATCACGAAAGAGAACGGCCTTCTGAGCTGGCTTTTGACGGGTGACCACAAGCGGATTGCAATTCTCTATCTGATCTCGATCACTTTCTTTTTCTTCATAGGCGGTGCTCTCGCGGGAATGATCCGTTTGGAACTGCTGACGCCGCAGAGCGACTTGATGGCGACGGACACCTATAACAAGGTGTTCACCATGCACGGGGTGATCATGATCTTCCTGTTCCTGGTGCCGTCGGTTCCGGCAACGCTGGGTAATTTTCTAATACCCATGATGCTGGGCGCCAAGGATCTGGCGCTTCCCAAGGTCAACCTGCTCAGCTGGTATTTGTATGTGGTGGGCGGCATCCTGGTGATCACCACCATGGTGACCGGGGGCGTTGATACGGGCTGGACGTTTACCACTCCGCTCTCCACACATTACGTAAATACCAATGTGCTGACCACGGGGCTAGCGATCTTCATCGCCGGATTCAGTTCCATCTTTACCGGCTTGAACTTTATTGTGACCATCCACAAGATGCGCTGCCCTGGAATGACCTGGTTCCGTATGCCGCTGTTTGTCTGGGCGCATTACGCTGCCAGCATCCTCATGGTGCTGGGCACGCCGGTTCTGGCCATCGCAATTGTGCTTGTCGCTCTGGAGCGGACGGTGGGCATCGGAGTCTTCGATCCAACCAAGGGCGGCGACCCTCTACTCTTCCAGCACTTGTTCTGGTTCTACTCGCACCCGGCCGTCTACATCATGATTCTGCCCGGCATGGGGGTGATCTCCGAGACCATTTCGACCTTCAGCCGCAAGCGTGTTTTCGGCTATACGGCCGTAGCATTCTCGTCAGTCGCTATCGCGGTATTTGGATTCTTCGTCTGGGCCCACCATATGTTCATCATGGGCATCTCGAACTACGCGATGCTGGTGTTCAGCCTTCTCACGATGCTCGTTGCGGTGCCTTCCGCCATCAAAATATTCAACTGGACATTCACGCTTTACAGAGGCTCCATCACATTTGAAACGCCGATGCTCTACAGCTTCGGGTTCATGGGACTGTTCACCATCGGCGGATTGACCGGCGTCTTTCTTGGCACTTCTGGTACAGATATTCACCTGACAGAGACGTACTTCATCGTGGCCCACTTCCACTTCGTCATGGTGGGCGGAATGTTGATGGCGTTCCTGGCGGGCATCCATTTCTGGTGGCCTAAGATGACCGGCCGCATGTATCCCGAGAAGATTTCGCAGCTGGCAGCAGTGGTGACATTCATCGGTTTCAACTTCACCTTCTTCCCGCAATTCATCCTGGGCATGCTGGGAATGCCTCGGCGGTATGCGGCTTATCCGCCAGAGTTTCAGGTGCTGAACGTGTTCTCGACGGCAGGCGCGACGATCCTCGGCGTAGGCTACCTGCTTCCGATTCTGTATCTGACATGGTCACTGAAGTACGGCGAGATCGCGGGCAACAACCCCTGGCAGGCAACGGGACTTGAGTGGCAGACGCAGTCGCCGCCGCTGACGGAGAACTTCCTGGAGACTCCGATCATGGATCACGAATGCTACGACTATGAGTGGCTGGATCAACAGAAAGCTAAAGAGGTAGCCAGTGTCGGATAGCACAGCGATTGCCCACGAGGCCCATCACGAGCATCCGTCGTATCAGCGCCACCACTTTGAAACGGTGGAGCAGCAGGCGGACGCCACCAACTTTGCAATGTGGCTGTTCCTGCTGACGGAAATCATGTTCTTCGGCGGGCTGTTTACCGCTTACCTCATTTACCGCAACTGGTATTACCCTGCGTTTGTGGCGGCATCGCACCAGTTGAATGTGTGGTGGGGCACGGCGAATACAGGGGTGCTCATCACTTCAAGCTTCACCATGGCCATGGGCGTGTGGTGCGCGGAGACGCGGCGCAAGAGCGGCCTGGTGCTTTGCCTGATTTTAACTTTCCTTCTGGGCTTGGTCTTCCTGGGAATTAAGACAATTGAGTACTCGGAGAAAATTGAGAAGCATCACGTTCCGGGATTCCACTACAGTCTGAACTCGTTCCTCCATCCTGAAACCGACGAAGCTGCGACGGCCGCGGGGGACAAGCCGCTGCCGCTGGATATGGCTCGCCACACAGAGCTTTATTTCTTTCTCTACTTCGCCATGACTGGAATGCACGCGCTGCACATGATCATCGGAATTGCGATTCTGGGATTCATGATCTTCAGGGCTCGAGCCGGGGATTACACTGGGGGGCATGTGACGTTTGTTGAGAACTTCGGGCTGTATTGGCACTTTGTCGATATTGTGTGGATCTTCCTCTTCCCGCTTCTCTACCTGATCAGCAGACACGCCAACTAAAGGACCGACGGCATGAGTGACCCGACTAAACACGCACCAGAACACGCGGCAGTCCACGGCGAACACGAGCATCATGTGACGCCGCCCATTGTCTATATTGTGATCTTCGCAACGCTGTTGGTGTTTACGGCGCTGACAGTGGGAGCGTCGTTCGTTGAGATGGGGGTGTTCAACCCAATTGTCGCGATAGCCATTGGCGTTGTGAAGGCTACGCTGGTGGTGCTGTTCTTCATGGGGGTGAAGTACTCGACGAAGCTGACCAAGTTGACGGTAGGGGCCGGGCTGTTCACGTTCCTGGTACTGATCGGGATGACGCTGGCGGACTACTTCAGCCGGGCCTGGGGACGGTGGTAAAACAGTTATCAGTGGTCAGTTTTCAGTGATCAGGTTTACCGAAGGCCGCCCATTGGGCGGCCTTCATGGCTTGTAGCCGCCTGGCGAGGAGGTTCGCGGTGGGGCGAGAGGCATTTTGCACTTGCGACTGGGACGGGACTGTGGCCGAAGTGAAAGCTCTGCTTGAGTCGGGCGAGATCATCTTGCGCGGGGCGATGCGCAAACGGATCCCCTTCAGCGAAATCAAGGATGTCAACGCGAAGGCCGACCGACTCTGTTTCACCGTTGCCGGCGAAACTGTTCAGCTTTCCCTTGGGCCGGCAGCGGCGCAGTGGGCTGCTACCATTACCAACCCGTCTCCGAGTCTCGCACGCAAGCTCGGAATTACAGACAGGATTGTCGTGCGCGTCATCGGCGAGGTTTGCGACGAAGCTCTCAACGAGGCGCTCGCCAAGGCTGCCGCGATTGCAAACAAGAACGCTGGATTGCTTCTTGCCTGCGTGGATTCTCCTGACTCGCTCAACGCCGCGTTGCGCGCAGCGAAAGCACAAATGCTGAGAGGCGTCCCGATCTGGATGGTGTATGCCAAGGGCCCGGGCCATGCGATCAACGAGACGGCGATTCGCTCGCTGCTGCGGGAGAATGGAATGATCGATACGAAGGTGACCTCTGTGTCGTCGAGGTTTACAGCGCTCCGGTTTGTCGAGCGGAAGTTGGAGTGAGGCTGCTACAGACAGTGTAGGAGGTCTACTTGCTTGTTGCTCTCCGCTTAGGAGCCCGGCCTCAAATTGGAGGCTACTTCGCGCGAGTAAAGCACAGTCCAGTTTGTCTTAAAGGCTGGCAGCGTGACTGCTTGATACCAATCTTCCGCTTTGAGGCACCCGGGTAGGTGCGTGGCTATCTCCCCTACGAACGCGGCCCAACAGACCATCTCTTCATTGATTTCATAGACGAAATCAGCGGTTTCAAAAGCGATGCAAATGAGATCAACCGCATAGAGGTCGCGCTTGAATGCTGCAACAATCTCAATCTTTGTCCAAGGAATCAATTGCTCGATCTCCGGTTCACCATTGATCCAAGAGCTGTAAATCACCCCATCAGAATCGAAGTTGAAGGATACTTGACGCGCGCGGGCGAGTCGGCCCCGCTGGAATCGCACTTTGATTTTGTCTAGCAAGGGGATCATAGCCGGAATACTTCGCCTCGTCTCGTCAGACTGCGCTGCCGTGGCTCATTTTGACATGATCGAAAGCCAAGACGCGAGTCCTTTGGAATCAATATACGCTGAAGAGACGATGCCTCATCCTGACCTGACACATTCCCTCGCTGCCCTCGCCGAAAACTCTCGAGTAAACCTGCGGCGCGGGGGGCGAACGCGAACAGATCCGAAGTGCGTCGTCTACTGGATGCAGCGTGCGCTGCGCATAGTGGGCAATCCTGCGCTCGATGTTGCCATTGAAGCCGGGAACCTGCTCGGCCTCCCGGTCGTGGTGTTCTTCTCCGTGATTCCGAATTACCCGAATGCCAATTTGCGGCACTACCACTTCCTGCGGCAGGGATTGCGGGATGTGGCAGAGGACGCCGAAGAGCGCGGCGTAGGGTTCGTTGTGCGCCGGCATCCCAACAACTCTCTCGACGCATTCCTGGAGGAGACACAGGCGGCGCTGCTGATTGGCGACGAGAATCCATGCCGTGAGCCGGAACGATGGCGGAGAGTGTTGGCGAAGCGGCTGAAAATCCCTTACTGGACTGTGGATGCGGATGTGGTGGTGCCGTCCAAAGTATTCAACCGAAGCTTTGTCCTACTGCATCATTTTAGGCCGCATTTGAAACAGGAACTGCCGAAGTATCTCGTCCCACCGAAGAAAATCAAGCCGTTACATCCATGGAATCCCAAGCATGCTTTGCCGAGCTTCGATCTTTCGCGCGACATGACCGAGGGATTCACGAAGCTCGATCGCAGCGTGGGACCCGTGGACACCTTCACCGGCGGCACGCATGCGGCGATGAAGCGGCTGAAGCAGTTCGTGAATGTAGAGCTCAAGGATTACGAGGAGACGCGGAATCATCCCGAGATGAAAGGCACGAGCCGCCTGTCGCCATATCTGCATTTTGGCAACATCGGCCCTATCACCATTGCGCTCGCTGTCAATGAAGCTGTGAAGCAGGGCAAAGCTCCGGAGAGTGCGGGCGAGAAGTTTCTGGATGAGTTGATTGGATGGCGAGAGCTTGCTGTCCTCTTTGCGCGGCACGAGCCGAATTATGACAACTGGGAGTGCGCGGCTCCATGGGCGCGCAAGACACTGGTGGAGCATGCGGGGGATGCGCGGCCGCACCGATACAGCCTGGAACAACTGGAGCGCGCGGAGACGCACGACGAGCTGTGGAACGCGGCGCAGCGGGAGATGGTAGAAACGGGCTGGATGCATAACTACATGCGAATGTACTGGGGCAAAAAGATTCTGGAGTGGGCTCCAGATCCGGCGCGAGCATTCGAGTGGGCAGTGATGCTGAATGATAAATACGAACTTGACGGGCGCGATCCGAACGGGTATGCGGGGATTGCGTGGGCGATTGTTGGCAGGCACGATCGTCCCTGGTTTGACCGGCCAGTGTTCGGGCTGGTGCGGACCATGACTGGTGCTTCAACAGCAAAGAAGTTCGACGCTGAGCAATACATTCAGCAACACAGTCGGTCGGACGGCCAGTTAAAGCTGCGATAGATAAGAGTTCGTTGTCGTGTAATCTGCATCACCGTCAGTTCCTTCCTGACCGGACCATAATGGGCCATCATTCCGTTCCCGGAAACTGTGCGTTTCACACAATCTAAATCCATTGGATTTCGCTTAAACCCCCTTTGAGGATAAGAGAGGGGAGGCCGGAATCGGATTCCGGACGTGTGCCAATATGCAGTTTTCTGAGTGGGTATCCGGCCAGCCTGACCGGGAGTGCGTGGCAGGTCTGAGTTTCTCCGGGACACGAAATGGCGGCAGGTGCGCCGGATGGTCCGGTTCGCTGCTGGCGTTGTTCGCGTTTATCACGACCACAGCCGCGTGTGCGCAGAGCCAAACCGCGGAGCAGGCCAACCCGCAGTCTCCAAAGACGGTTCAGGCCTCGCCGAGTGTGCCTCCACGCGTGATTCAGGCGCAAAAATTTCTCGCAAATAGGGGATGGACTGCGGCCCGTCCTCAAGCACGACCAGGCTCGCGACTCAGCGCCCAGCGGGTTGGTGCGGCATTGACAGGGCCGACATCAAGTGCAGCGTCCGCCTCAACGGCAACCTGGCAGCCGCTGGGCCCTACGGCAGTGTTGACGCCCAACTATGGCCTGGTCACGGGCAGAGTCTCGGCGGTGGCGCTCGATCCCTCAGACTCGACGGGAAATCGACTCTACCTGGGAACCACCGGTGGCGGCGTTTGGGTAGCGCAGAACGCAGGCACCTCGGACGCGGCCAACGTAGTGTTCACTCCACTCACTGACACGCTTGAGGATCTTGTCGGAGCTCAGGATGCGTCCATCAGTATTGGAGCATTGACGGTGCAGACGGGTGAGACCGGCGTGATTCTGGCCGGCACCGGCGATCCCAATGACGCACTGGACTCCTACTATGGAGCGGGGATTCTGCGTTCCGCCGATAGTGGAAATTCCTGGAGCCTGATTCAGCTGACCGCGGACGGGAAATGGAGTTTCGCAGGAGAAGGTTTTGCAGGTTTTGCGTGGAGCACGGTTACTCCGCAACTTGTGGTGGCTGCGGTTTCCCAGGCCTATGAGGGCACGCTGGTGAATGCGGACCGGTCCAATCTCAGCTATGAGGGGCTTTACTACTCGGCAGACAGCGGCGCAACCTGGAACCTGGCGACGATTACCGATGGTTCCGGAGCAGATGTGCAGGGACCTACGGATTCATTTACCAGGCCCGACGGCAATGCCGCAACATCGGTGGTCTGGAATCCAGTGAGGCAGTTGTTTGTTGCTGCGATTCGCTTTCATGGCTATTACCAATCGGCAGACGGCATCACCTGGACGCGCATGACGGCGCAGCCGGGCACGGGGCTAAGCGCGCAGATGTGCCCCACCAATAGTGTGGCGATAGGGTCGATCGCCTGCCCGATATATCGCGGAACGCTCGCGGTGAATCCTCAAACGGGAGACACATTTGCATGGACTGTTGATATCAACAATCAGGACCAGGGTCTGCGGCAGGATCAGTGCTCGTTGAGCGCGGGCTCGTGTGAAAATCCGACTCTCACGTTTGCCCAGCGATGGAACACAGCGGCGCTTGAGACAAATACACAGGAAGGGACCACCACAATTGCCAACGGAGATTACAACCTGGCGTTGGCGGCAATACCTTCTGCGCTGATCGGCGGAGTAGACACCACGCTATTTGCCGGCGCCAACGATCTGTGGAGATGCAGTTTGGCAGCGGGTTGCGTCTGGCGCAACACGACCAATGCAAATACCTGCATGAGCGCCCAGGTGCCCGCCTACCAGCACGCGCTGGAATGGAGCATCGCCAGTCCGTTGGAGATGTTTGTGGGCAATGACAGCGGCCTGTGGCGTTCCATGGACCAGGTGGGCGAAACAGGGCAGGCGTGCGCGGCCACGGATGCAAGCCATTTCCAGAACCTGAACGCGAACCTGGGATCGCTGGCGGAAGTCGAGAGCATGTCACAGATTTCTTCTTCCCCTTACACGCTGATGATTGGGTTAGGTGTGAACGGAACGGCAGGCGTGAAAAGCGGTACGGCCACGGCTGACTGGCCGCAGATTCTGGGTGGCTACGGCGGCCCGGTGGTCATCGATCAGAGTAACAACGAGAACTGGTATGTGAACGCAGAAGCGGGAGTGTCGATTTACCGCTGCAGCGAGTCAGGCGATTGCACGCCTGCAGACTTTGGGACAAGCCCCGTGGTGACCGACGCAGATGTAGGCGGGGATGGGCTGACCATGACCACCCCGGCACCGTTTCTGATGGATCCGCTGGACCCGACGCAATTGCTGATCGGGACTTGCCGTGTGTGGCGCGGGCCGGCAAACGGCGCAACTGGCTGGGGCACAGCGAACGCCATCAGCCCGATTCTGGACAATGGCGCAAGCAACGCATCGTGCAGCGGCGACGCATTGATTCGTTCAATTTCCGCCATGGCTGTAAGCATCGGCAGCGAAGTGATCTACGTGGGCACCTACGGCTCGGCGAATGGGGGAACGCTGTTGCCGGGTCATATTCTCAGCGCGACCGTGACTCCGGGAACTGGGGCAGCGCCGGTCTGGCACGATCTGACCCTCAACCCCGTGAGCAACAGTAGCAACGGGCTGAATGCTTTCGAGATGGATATTTCGAGTATCTTCATCGATCCCCATGACCCCAGCGGAAACACAATCTACGTGACAGTGGAGGGCATTCCGAGCGCTACGCAGGCTGTGCAGGCCGTATACGGCTCCAATGACGGCGGGGCGCACTGGGCATCGCTCGATGCGAATCTTCCGTGGGCACCGGCCAGCGCAGTCATCGTCGATCCCGAGAGCGCAAACACAGTCTACGTTGCCACCGATGCAGGCGTTTATTTCACCACGCAGGTTTGGAACTGCGCGATTCTTCCCTCTACATGCTGGTCGGCATTTGGCAGTGGACTTCCGCAAGCGCCGGTAGTTGGACTGAGCACGGTTGCCAGCGCGCAGACACTGGTGGCGGCCACCTACGGCAGAGGTGCGTGGCAGACCCCATTGTGGAGCGCGACCACCGGGTGGACCAGCGCCACCGCGTTTCCTGGATCGTTGACATTTTCGAACCAGATGTTCGGGATCGCCAGCAGCGCGCAGACGGTGACATTGCAGGACACGGGCTCGCTCAGTCTGACGACCAGCGCGATTTCCATGAGCGGCGATTTCAGCGAAACAGACAACTGTCAAAATGCGACCGTTGCCGTCGGTGCCAGTTGCAGCATCCAGGTGACATTTACTCCCACCGCGACTGGGAACCGGACCGGCCAGATGACCATCAGCGCCAATGTCTACGGCGGGCAACTGATTGTGGATCTAAGCGGAACCGGAACGCCAGCCGGCGTGGTGACGCTGACTCCAGCCGCTATCAACTTTGGCATGATCGCAGTAGGTACGACCTCCTCGCCATTGCAGATTGAGGCGGGCAACGCCAGTTCGACGGCGATTCCCATCAACAGCCTTGCCGTCACACCTCCGTTCACAATTGCAAGCAATGCATGTGGCACCAGCGCGCTTGCAGCGGAAACCGATTGCCAGATGACGGTGGAGTTTACGCCGACCCAAACAGGCGTGGTGACGGGAACACTCACGCTGACAGACGCCGTCGGAACGCAGATAGTCGCATTGAGCGGAACTGGTGCCGCGCCGCCGACAGATACCCTTGGATCCACGTCGCTGACCTTTCCAGGGACCATAGAAGGACAGCTTTCGACGGCGCAGACGGTCAGCTTGACCAACAGCGGTGGTCTTCCGCTGACATCCATCGCGGTTTCGGTCAGCGGAGCATTTCAACAAACCAACAACTGTGGCACGCAACTCACAGGGCCTGCGAGTTGTGCGATCTCAGTCACCTTCGCTCCCAGCCAGGCTGGTGTCCAGACTGGAGCGTTGACTGTTTCAGATCTGCTGCGCACGCAGACGGTGGCTCTGAGTGGAACAGGCTTATTGCCGCCCGCATTCAGCATCAATCCTCCCAGCCTAAGTTTTGCAGCGCAACAGGTGGGCGTGGCCAGCGCGCCTGCAACGCTGACGGTGACCAACACCGGCGGGGCTCCGATGGCCAACGCGGGGTTTCAAATAACCGGCTTGGGTGCAAGCAGCTTTGGCATCGGGACAACAACCTGCGGAGCGGTGCTGACCAACGGTAGCAGCTGCACAGTGCAGGTAATCTTCAACCCGACCACGGCGGGCGGCAGTGCAGCCACGCTTGTTGTCTCCTCATCCACGCTGGGCGTGACAGCGGTGAGTGTGCCGCTGAACGGAACCGGGACCTCCACCACCGGGCTCAACGTGAGTCCAGCTGCGCTGACCTTCCCGGCAGTGATTCCGGGTCAATCGAGCGCGGCGCAAACAGTGACGGTGAGCAATACAGGCAGTGCCACCGCGACATCTCTCACGGTCTCTGTCAGCTCTCAGTTCGGCCTGACGCAGAACACCTGCTCCAGCAGCCTGGCAGCTGGAATGAACTGCACGGTAGGAGTCGTCTTTCAGCCGGTGAGCAGTGGGAAAGTGACCGGAGCCTTGACCGTCAGTTCGGCAACTGGGTCGAACATGGCCACGGTGGCGTTGAGCGGAACGGGGGGTGGGCTTGGGGCGATTCAGGTAACACCGCCGCTCATCAGTTTTGGTGCCGTGGGCATAGGTGCCACCAGCAGCCCCACCACGCTGACCATTACGAATCCTTCAACCACAATCGCCTTCAGCAATCTCGCGGTGTCAGTTCCTGCGAGCTTCGAGTTGATCAGCAACGCCTGCCCGGCCACGCTGGCGCCGGGAGCGAGTTGCACTGCGGGCGTGGTGTTTGAGCCAACCAGCGCGGGGGCGCAGACAGGAACCGTCAGCATCACCAGTACTACGGCTTCAGCCTCCGGGTCGGTGTCCCTGTCGGGCATGGGCTTTGACTTCTCGCTGTCGAACAGCGGCTCTGCTGTGCAGACAGTCGCCAGCGGCCTGACGGCTGACTACACTCTGGCGATTTGCGGCGTCGGTGGATGTTCCTCGGCTTCCCCCGGTCTGAGCGCTCAAGGAGCATTCGCTTTCCAATGCGGCTCTCTTCCTACGAACGCGCTCTGCGTATTCAATCCAGCCAGCGAAACTCTGAACGCGGGCGTAACCGGAAATGTGACGGTGGAGGTATCGACTGGGCAGGCCTCATCTTCGGCGGGTTCCATCATGCCGGCTGCATGGAAGATTCTCCCCTTGGCATGTGCGCTGGTCTTGTTGCCGTTTGGTTGGAAGCGGCGCAAAAGTGGCCTGCTGTGGATCGCGTTGCTGGCGGCTATCGTGGGCGGCATATCCAGTTGCACTAGCTCCGGCGGAGGAACGGGAGGGTCTGGAGGATCAGGCGGCGGTGGTGCCGGTGCAACTCCACCAGGAACGTACTCGATTCCCGTCACCGTGACTTCGATGGGAGTCCAGCACAATCTGACGCTGACACTGACAGTGGACTAACGTGCTTGTGAGGCGCAGGCCGAAGGCCGAGCCAAGCTGCGGGAAGCAAGCTGCGACCGGCTATACTCTACTTTCGGGCCGCCCGCAAAGGAGACGCTATTAAGGCCGCGGGAAGTTCTGAGAAGCAATAGCCGGAGATGGAGAAGAACTGGGAATGTCAGCCAAAGTAACTGTGGAAGATGTGGCGCGGGTAGCCGAGTTGGCTCATCTGGAGCTGACGCCGGATGAGTCAGGGCACATGCTGCAGGACTTGAATGCCATTCTCGACTACGTGGCCGAGTTGAACGAGCTGAACACGGACGGAGTGACGCCGCTGGCACAGGTGAACGAGCTATTCAGCACTGACGAAACCGGGGAATTGCGTGCGGACGCTCTGCTGCCGTCCTTGGACCGGGCCACGGTGTTGGCGCAGGCGCCGGAGACTGATCAGGTCTTCTTCAAAGTTCCAAAGGTGATTGAAAGATAGCCGTCTCCGGAGAGACTGAACGCAGCTCAGCAGCTATCCGCAATGCTGGCATTTCCGCGCAGCGCAGCAACCAAGGAAGGCGAATTGGTGGAAGCAACGGCCAAAAACGAAACGTTCGTACAGAAGCCGAAGACTCTTGCGGCGTTACGCGCGGAGATCTCCGCTGGAACAACCAAAGCAGCCGATCTTGCGGCCAGCTATTACGAGCGCATCGCACAGGTGAATCCGCGGCTTAATGTGTATTTGAGCCTGAGCAAAGACCGCGCGCTCGCGCAAGCAGATCGCGTAGACGCGCTTGCAGCGAAGGGCGATCCCTTGCCGCCGCTGGCCGGGATTCCGGTAGGCATCAAGGACGTACTCGTAATGCGCGGAGCCCCAGCAACCGCTGGTTCGAAGATTCTGCAAGGGTACCTTCCTCCCTATGACGCGACGGTAGTCGCGAAACTGGAAGCAGCGGGAGCGGTGCTGCTGGGCAAGCTGAACTGCGACGAGTTCGCCATGGGTTCGTCGAATGAGAATTCCGCGTACGGCCCGGTGCGCAACCCAGTGGATACGGAACGAGTCCCGGGTGGTTCGAGCGGCGGTTCGGCCGCGGCAGTGGCGGCGAATCTTGCTGTAGCTGCGCTGGGCTCTGATACCGGCGGATCCATTCGCCAGCCAGCCAGCTTTTGCGGAGTGGTCGGCGTGCTGCCGACCTACGGGCGCGTCTCGCGCTATGGTCTGATTGCGTTTGCCTCGTCGCTGGATCGAGTGGGACCGTTTGCCGCTCATGTGCGCGACGCGGCCACGATGCTGGGCGTCATTGCCGGACAGGACCCAAGAGACGCAACCAGCTCGGCTGCGCCGGTAGCAGATTACGCGGCGGAGAGCGACAAGCCTGTCGAGGGTCTGCGCATCGGCGTTCCAGCTGAGTACTTTGGCGAAGGGCTTGACGCCGAGGTACGCGCGGCGGTCGAGAAGGGCATCGACTCGCTGAAAGCGGCTAGCTGCAGCGTGAAGCCGGTGTCGTTGCCGCTCACCAAATATGCCGTCCCCGTTTACTATCTTGTGGCCACAGCGGAGGCCAGCGCCAACCTGGCGCGGTTCGATGGCGTGCGCTATGGGTACCGGTCGCCGGCTTCAGAGACACTGAGCGCTATGTACAGCCACTCACGGGATGAGGGGTTTGGCGCCGAAGTCAAGCGGCGCATTCTGCTGGGAACGTACGCATTGAGCGCGGGCTATTACGACGCCTACTACTTGAAAGCGCAGCAGGTGCGGCGGCTGCTGGCCGAGGAATATCTGCGGGCCTTCGCCGAGGTCGATGCGATTGTGACTCCGACGGCGCCCACAGCAGCGTTCAAGCTGGGAGAGAAGACCGGCGATCCGCTGGCGATGTACTTGGCGGACATCTACACGGTAACCGCCAGCCTGGCTGGAATCTGTGGTGTCACTGTGCCGTGCGGAACCACTGGGGCGGGTCTGCCTGTTGGGATGCAGGTGTTGGCTGCGCACTTGAATGAGGGAACTGCGTTTCGTGTTGCGCGGGCCGTGGAGGCAGCGCAGAGTTAGGAGCCGGCATGCAAATGCGGCGACAGATTGCAATCGTAGCGATGGTCCTTGTGACCATCTTCGTTGGCGATTTAACGGGATCGGCAGCGCCACGCAAAGTCCACACGGTGGTTCTGGGCGCGGCTAAAAAGGTGCCGTATTCCAAGGCCGGTGACCCGGCAGGCGCGGCCACAGGCGAAGATTCCCTGAAGATTCGAGCATTGCTGGTCGATGGCGTTCTAAAGGAGTGGACCACCGGCGATGCCCACGACGTAACCGACCGCAGCTTTGTGGTTCGGCGCGTGATCCGGCTCAATGATGCATTGCCTGGTGACAATCCCAACCCAAAGTCCGCCCCGGCTGCCAGCCGCTGGGTTTGGCAGCGCGGGCCGTGGCTGCTGGTGGACCGCGTAACTGGGCATGTGACGGCGTTGAAGCTGCCAGACTACGATCCCGGTGTAAGCCAAGTGAGCTGGTTTCGTGACTACGGAGCTTATTGCGGAGTGACCGCCACCGGGAAGAGCCTCTATGCCATGGTGGCGCAGGTTGCAGGGCGAAAGCCGGTGCTTGCCAAGAAACTGGCGGCGTTCGACGCGGAGAATCATGCCGACCCGGTATGCGGCGCGGCCGAGTGGCAGCGCGAGCCGCTGAAGATTACCTTTCATCCTGCAGGAAAAGATGGCGTGAGCTTTGACGTGGTGCCGGGGTCGGCGGTCCTTGTGGAAGAGTCGGGCGACGACGTTGAGACTCCGGCGGCTGAAGCCAAGCCGACTCAATAGCAAGTCGGCGGGTCAGCGAGTCAGCAAGTCAGCGAAGAGCATTAAGTGGGAAAAGCCTGTGGAATCGATCGATGAACTTCTGGTGAAGGCTGAGGCGGCGCATGGGCATCTGTGCGCGGGGCAAATTCTCGGGGTCCGCCTGGCGCTGCTCGGCCTGGATCGATTGGGGATTGCAGACCCGCGAGGAGCGGATCGCAAGCGGTTGGTGACGTTTGTCGAAATTGACCGCTGCGCTACAGACGCAATCGCGCTGGTGACAGGCTGCAGACTCGGCAAGCGCGCTCTAAAGTTCCGCGATTGGGGAAAGATGGCCGCGACCTTTGTGGATCTCAGCTCGGGGCGCGGCCTAAGAATTGTGGCGCTGGAGGACTCGCGGGAACTGGCACGGGCGCTCTATCCCCACGAGGAGAGCAAGAGCCGCCAGCAGATGCTGGCCTATCGCGAACTCTCCGATGCCCAGCTTTTCCGCGAGCAGTGGGTACGGGTGAACGTGGGGCCTGCTGAGTTGCCTGGAACCAAGGGCGAACGCGTTGTGTGCGCGCGCTGCGGCGAAGGCGTGAACTTTGGGCGATTCGTGGAAGCTGAGGGAGAACGCCTGTGCCTGAGTTGTGCGCGGCCAGAGTTACGCTATTGGGAGCCAGAAGACAGCGACCAGTGAACAGTGGTCAGTGATGAGCGGACAACGGGCAGTCAACAATGCGGAGTCGCCTGCGGATAGCGGACAGTGATGTGATCTTCGTGAACGCGGCCGGAAAGACGCCTAGCGTCTGTCCGAGGTCTTGCTGAAATTCCAGAATGCCCAGAGCAAAAAGAGCAAAGCAAGCCCTACCGGAATGAGCCATAGCAAGCGAAGAAGAAGGTCGAGCATGAGGCGCTCCTGTATTCCACCCTCCGCCGTGCGAGACGACCATCAGAGGAGCGTCAAGCGCAGAAGGCGTTCTATGTCAGGAGAAATCTCGGGTGATAAAGGTGGAATACTGTATCTGTAAAGGTTTTATAAGCGGGCGATCGCGCTCCGAGTCGCCTCGGATTAGACGCGAATCGCTCTGACCGGACGCATGTCCAGCCTTGACACGCCCCCGGCCACGCGTATCTTATCTTTCTAGGCATTCTTTCGGAATCCGGACGGATTGAATCACCGGCTGAAGCGCGTGGTTTATGGTTCGGACAATGGGAGGAATGCTGTGTCGAACAGGAAGCAGACGGCAGTTGGGTTAAGGGTACGGATGCGGGCGCGGGACCGAAAGCCTGGTTTCAGCGTTCGGCAAGCGTGGCTTTCCCCCCAGAATCTGGCCAGAACGAGGGCCGGATCGAACGGCGGCCAGGAACATTCCCGGAGACAAATCTATTGAGGCGGCTGGCTAAGGCTGGGTGCGTCTGTGCCCCGAAGGCAAAAGGTTGCTTGCTACCGGGGATGGGCCAAGAAAGAGTTTAGGAATGAGTGTGGTGATGACTTTGGCATTGTGGGCGGATATGCCTGCCGGAGGAGCAGCGGGCAATCTCACCATGCTGCTGCCCTTGCTGTTGATCCCTGTGCTTTATCTGGTGATGATCCGGCCGCAGCAGAAGCGGCAAAAAGAGTGGCAGGCCATGCTGGGCTCCATCAAGGCAGGCGACCGTGTAACCACTGCCGGCGGCATTCGCGGCATCATTATTTCAATCAAAGACGATGCGTACGTGATTCGCGTGGCGCCGGACAACATAAAGTTGGAAGTGGCCAAAAGCGCAATTGCGTCGGTTACCACCCAGGACACCGCGGGCGCTTGATTTTTTTTGGACCTGAGAATAAGAGAAACGGGACGATGAATAAGAATCTCACAAACAGATTTGCCCTGATTGTTGCGGTGCTGTTGATCTGCATATACGGCATCTTCGGCATTCCTTCCGGGGTCAGCGGCAACGCCCTGCTGGAAGCGATGAGCAAGCGGATCCACCTTGGACTTGATCTGAAGGGTGGCGCTCACCTGATTTTGCAGGTGGTGGTGAGCGAAGCCGTAAGCGCTGAGACCGACAACACCATGGCGCGCGTTCAGCAGGATCTGAAGGCAGCCAACATCAGCTTTGCCCAGGCCCTGAAGCCCGATCCGACCAAGCCGACGGTGATTCGCGTGGAAGGGATTGCCGCGGGCAAAGCCAACGAGGCGCTCTCCACGCTCGACAGTAAGTACTCAACGGAATATGACCTGACCGGCGGTGGCGCGGATAACACCGTCACGCTGACCATGAAGCCTGCAATCGAGAAGGCACTGGAGCAGAAGACCGTCGAGCAGGCGATCGAGAGCATTCGCGACCGCGTTGACTCGCTGGGTGTGAGCGAGCCACTGATTCAACAGTACGGGTTAGGCGACAACCAGATCCTGGTCGAGCTTCCCGGCGTCGAAGACCTCGACCGCGTCAAGAGAATCATTCAGGACACCGCGCGGCTTGAGATTCACGCTGTGGTGGGTGGCCCATATAAGGACGAACAGGAAGCGACTGCCAGTCTGGGCGGCAACGTTCCTCCAGACGACGTTCTGCTGCATGGTTCGGGAAACCTGGCGACGGGTTCCGATGCGGACAGCGTCTACGTGTTGCAGCGGATTGCGATTGTCGCAGGGCAGGACTTCCGCTCCGCTGATCCCGGCACGGACCAGACTGGTCGGCGCAATGTCCGGTTCACGCTGACCAATGAGGCCGGCGACAAATTCTACGACTACACCAGCAAGAATGTGGGCCAGAGCATGGCCGTGGTCATGGGCGGCCGCGTCCGCGAAGTTGCCAACATCCAGAGCGCGATTCGCGATTCGGGCGAGATCACGGGCAGCTTTACTCCGGATGAAGTAACCATCCTTTCCAAGATGCTGAGGACCGGCGCGTTGCCGGCGTCGTTGAACTATCTTGAAGACCGCACGGTAGGTGCATCTCTGGGTGCGGATTCCATCCACCAGGGTGTAACGGCGGCTGTTGTGGGAGTCCTGGTAGTGATGGCGTTCATGCTCATCTACTACCGCGGCTCGGGCATCAACGCCGATCTGGCGTTGGTCATGAACCTGGTGATTCTGCTGGGTGTTCTGGGCTTCTGGACGGGCGCCACGCTCACCTTACCCGGCATCGCCGGCGTCATTTTGACCATCGGCATGGGCGTCGATTCGAACGTGCTGATCTTCGAGAGAATCCGTGAAGAAGTAAGGGCCGGGAAAGCTCCATCAGCGGCCGTCGACCAGGGCTTTGCCCATGCCTGGGTGACCATCATCGATACTCACGTCACGACCATCGTTTCAGCGGCCATCCTGTTCGTCTTCGGCAGCGGCCCGGTGAGAGGATTTGCCACCACCCTGACCATCGGTCTGGCGGCCAACCTGTTTACGGCCGTCTATGTATCTCGCACCATCTTCGATTGGCACCTGAACAAGTTGAAGCCAGGGGAAGCAGTATCCATTTAGGACTAGGCTCGGACCAGGCACGACAACTGCCGAGTCGGGATGATCGATTGGCAGCGGATGCAGAATAACGGCGGAGCAAACGGGCTCCAGCCCTCAGGAAGCGGAGAGAACCAGTGGAATTGTTTCGCAGCGTAAATGTTGATTGGCTAAAGCTGAAGTGGTATTTCCTCGGCTTTTCCTTGATTTTCAGTGTGGCCGGTGTGGTCAAGATGAGCATGAACTGGTCGCAGATCGGCAGCCCCGTGCCATTGAGCGTGGACTTCCGCGGCGGCACGGAAGTGCGGGTGAAGTTTGAGCAGACGCCCGACGTGAATCAGATTCGTCAGGCCACCGAGGCATCGGGAATCAAGGACGCGCGCATCCAACCTATTCAGGATGTGGGATCAACCTCAAGCAACGAGGTGCTGGTCAGCCTGCCGGAGCAGCATGACGAGACCTCGCTGGATGCCGGTCGGGAGCAGATTCAGGACGCGTTGAAGGCCCACTACGCAAATCCCTTCGAGGTGCGTAATGTGCAAGTTGTGGGTCCCACAGTGGGCAGGCAACTTGAGAAGCAGGCCGCCCTGGCAACGCTTTACTCCATGGCGGGGATGCTGATTTATCTTTGGTTCCGCTTCCAGTTGATCTATGGCGTGGCCGCAGTGGTTGCGTGTTTCCACGACACATTGATCACCGTTGGAGCATTTGCGCTGACCGGTCAGGAAATTAGTCTGACTGTGATTGCGGCAATTTTGACGCTGGTAGGCTACTCAATGAACGACACCATCGTGGTCTTCGATCGCATTCGCGAAAACCTCAGGCTGAGCCGGCGGGAGGCACTGCCCGATGTGGTCAATCGAAGCATTAATCAGACGCTGAGTCGAACCGTGCTGACCTCGGGACTGACATTTCTGACAGTGCTTTCGCTGTATGTTTTTGGTGGACCCGTATTACGCGGTTTCTCATTTGCACTTGTGGTTGGTATTCTTATCGGCACATACTCTTCCATTGCAGTTGCAGCTCCAATGCTGGTGTCCTGGCAGGAATGGCGAGCGAAGAAGGGCAATGCCGTAGCCTTGCCGGCCGCGAAACGGGCAAGGTAAAGGGCGCAAATTCGCAGTCTGGTTGCACCGGTTTTGCAGCATGCGTTGCATGTGACGAATTGTTCTGATAGAAGTTGAGCACGCTCGTGTGGTACCGTTTGATTCCTGGGAACATTTGATGTTTCCACGGTGTCTAAGTAGAGGTAACCGACACTCGATTCGAGGCTGGCCATGTTTGAAGATTCCACGTTTGAATCCGCAGGCAGGATCAAGAGCAAAAGCAAGTATTGGATGCTGGCGACCTTCATCACCAACGGCTCCATCCTGGTGCTGCTCATCCTGATTCCGCTGATCTACCCTGAAGCACTTCCCAAAGCTGCGATGCAGACGCTCCTGGTAGCGCCGCCACCTCCGCCGCCACCGCCACCTCCGCCACCTCCTGAGGTGGTGCACGTGGTTCACGTGCAGTCGGAGATGATGAACAATCAGCTCACGGCTCCTACCCGGATCCCGCACGACATTAAGATGGTAGCCGAGAAGGAAGCGCCGCCATCGCAGAGCTTCGGCGTGGCCGGCATGGAAGGCCTGGGCGGCGCGGGTGGAGTCCCCGGAGCGTTTTCTGGAATGGCAACGTCTGCGCCTAGAGTGCAAGCCGCGCCTCCCAAGAAGGTGAACATCTCCGGCGGTGTGGCCGCCGGAATGTTGCTCCAGAAGACGATTCCGCTGTATCCGCCGATCGCCAAGGCAGCCCGTGTTTCCGGTACCGTGATTTTGCAGGCCACCATTTCGAAGTCGGGAACGATTGAGAACCTTCGCGTCATCAGTGGCCCTGCGATGTTGCAGCAAGCGGCTTTGGATGCAGTGAAGTCGTGGCGTTACAGGCCATACCTGCTCAATAATGAGCCGGTCGAGGTAGAAACTACAGTGAATGTGGTCTTCAGCCTCGGCGGATGATGAACTCTCTGGCTCCTTCCTGCTGCTTGGGAAGGAGCTTCACTTTTTTACTTGAATACGTTCGTCGCAAGCGGCGTATTCCTCAGCAGCCGCACCGCAGTTGCAACTCACAAGAAACTCCTTAGGAGGAACGATTCAGTGATTCTCGCTCAGCTCACGCATTTCGCTTCGCACGCAGTCACCAGCTTGGCCCTTTTCCAGGAAGGGGAGCAGACCGTCAGCTTCAGCCCGATGGGGCTTTGGGAACATATGGGATGGCTCGCACGCTGCGTTGCCATTCTTCTATTCATCGAGTCGATCTGGTCGCTGGCCGTAATGATCGACCGTTACCTGTATTTCTCGGCAGCCCGCAAGCAGTCGCGCGAGTTTGCGCCTAAGGTCGCCGGTGCGCTGAAAGACAGCAAGCTGGAAGAAGCGATCAAGATTGCCGATCGCAACAAGAAGTCCCATCTGGCCGAGGTAGTCACGGCCGGCCTGCAGGAGTTCCGTGCATCCGCCGGTCAGGCGACCGAGGAGACCATCGAGAGCTCGGGCCGCGCACTTGAACGTGCCGAAGCTATCGTTCACGCCAAGCTGAAGAGGGGCCTAAGTGTTCTGGCTACCATCGGCGCCACGGCTCCCTTCGTCGGCCTGTTCGGCACCGTCGTCGGCATCCTGAACGCCTTCCAGCAGATCGCCACTCAGAAGACCTCGGGCATCGGTGCAGTCGCCGGTGGTATTTCTGAAGCACTGGTTACCACGGCATTCGGCCTGCTCGTGGCCATCCCCGCCGTTATGGCCTTCAACTACTTCACCGGCCGTGTCGAAGCTTTTGACGTGGAGATGGACAACTCTTCCAGCGAGCTGATCGACTACTTCATCAAGCAGAGCCACAAGCGCTAAGCGAAGCGGCTGTCGGCCTGAGCGGAAATCTTGAGGGCAGGGGACGATGAATCTCCTGCCCGCCAATTTCAGACTCAAGCCGGAAAGATGACAGTTCAGTGCCGCCGCAGATGGTGGCGGGGCAAGAATTTCTGATGTACGGAGCCTAAACAATGGCAATGGCGGTTCGCAAAGAAGGCAGTAAAATCAGCGCCAACATCAACGTGACGCCTATGGTGGACGTGATGCTGGTTCTTCTGATCATCTTCATGGTCATCACTCCGATGCTCCAGAACAAAGTCCAGGTCGACATGGCTAAAGTGGAGAATCCCACCTCCATGCCCGATGCCGATAAGGAAGATGCCATCGTGGTGGCGATCACCCGCGATGGGGGTGTATTCCTTGGGCAGGACAAGGTTGACGTGAGCGAGCTTGGACCCAGGGTGCGCGATAAGCTGGCCGACAAGCCGGGCAAGACGATCTTCATCCGTGCCGATGCGCGTGCGCAGTACCGGGCAGTTGAGGACGCAATCGATGCCGTGCGTACAGCGGGCGTGGAAGACGTAGGCCTGTTAACGCAGAAGCGCGAAGGAAACCTGGCGGGCGGAGAGTAGTTTCTAGCGCTTGCGGTATCACTTAACGATTATTTGAAGCGAGGAGTTTGAAGCCATGGCAATGTCAATGGGAGGCGGAGGAGGTTACTCTTCCGAGATCAACGTTACGCCCATGATTGACGTTCTTCTGGTGCTGTTGATCATCTTTATGGTCATTGTGCCGGTAACCCCCAAGGGTCTTGATGCGCTGGTGCCCCAGCCGCCCAAGAATCCCCAAAAGCAGGAGCAGCCCAACGACCGCACCATCGTCGTGCAGATATTGCATGTTCCCGGCGGTCCGCCGCAATACAAGATCAATGAGACCCCTGTGAATCACAATGATTTGGTGGGCAAGCTCACTGAGATCTATGCCAACCGCGCCGAGCGCGTCATGTTTGTCAAGGGCGATGACGATCTGAACTTTGCCTATGTTGCCGACGTCATAGATATCGGCCGCGCGGCAAACGTCGATCACATCGGATTGATGACGCCCAAGATTCTAGCCGGCCAATAAGATTTCGGACGCGCATCCTCCCTGAACGGGACGAATGGGGAACCTCGCCATGACGATGAATAGCAGCAATTCCGGGGGTATGTCCTCCGAGATCAACGTGACACCGATGATCGATGTTCTGTTGGTACTGTTGATTATCTTCATGGTGATCGTTCCCGTCATGCCCAGGGGAGAAGCTGCACAGGCTCTCCACCAGAGCCGCTCAGACGTGCAGATCGCCGACGCCGTAGTTCTTGAAGTGTTGCAGGGGACCGACGGACAGGCGACGGTGTTCAAGATCAATCAACAAACCGTAGCCCGGCAGGAATTACCCGTCCGGCTTGCGGAGATTTATGCAAAACGTGCCCAGCGGGTTCTATTTGTGGTTGGCCGCACGTCCGGGGTGACATTTCCGGCCGGTAGCAGGAGTACAATTTTTTTATCCTGGTTTCGGATCCTCCCGCCCGCAGCCAGTTGCCAAGAGATTCCAGGCGCGCGATCGAAAGGCACGACCTGAAGGAGAAGGATACGAAAATGAATGGACCCGCACGCAATACGGCGCTCGCGGTTGTGTTGGCCGGCATGGTGCTTTCCATGAGCGGTTGCAACCGGCTGGCAGCCCGTGACCAGTTGAACAAGGGAGTGGACGCTTACAAGAGCGCCCGTTATGAAGAAGCGATCGGACACTTCCAGAAAGCCACGCAACTGGACCCCAGTCTTCCTATGGCAAAGAGCTATCTGGCCACCGCGCTGGCGCAGAACGTAGTTCCCGGCTCTGATACACCAGACAACCTGAAGACCGCTCAGCAGGCGATCAGCATTTTCCAGGAGGTTCTGGACAAGGACCCGACAGATGTAAACAGCTTGAAGCAGATTGCAGCCATCTACTTCAGTGTGAAGAAGCTGGACGACGCCCGGACCTGGCAAAAGAAGGTTCTGGCCGTGGATCCGAAGGATCCCGAGGCTGCTTATACCGTCGGCGTGATCGACTGGACCCAGGCACACGAGAACCTGCTGAAGGCTTTGGTGCCTGCCGGGATCAACGATGACGGCGAAGGCAACCCGAAGGCCCCTAAAAAGGTGATGGACGAGGTCAAGTCGCAAAATGGACCGCTCGTCGAAGAAGCGCTCCAGTATCTCCAGCAGGCAGTGGCAAATCGCGCCAACTATGACGATGCGATGGTCTATTTGAACCTGGTTTACCGCAGCAAGGCGGACCAGGACTGGGGTGACGTGGCGGCTCAAAAGGCCGATATGGCCAAGTCAGACGAGTGGCGCACCAAAGCCATGGGAACCCGCAAGGCCAACGAAGAGAAGAAGGAAAAGGGCCCCGGCGGCATCACCATGGATTCAAACGGCAATATGAAGTAAGAGCCTGGCTCGAATTCGCTTCAAACCAACGGTCTCCGCATCGCGCGGAGGCCGTTTTTCATGATGGCTTTCTTCCCTCCTAAGGGGTGTTTTCAAGCCCAGATACGGGCAATGCATGCCTCCTGAATTCGAGGTCGTACGGGGGGCGGGCGCTCCGAGTACTATGGCCGCATGCAGGTTTGCGGGGAGGATAAATCAGGAGTACACGCGAAGGCCGCAGGCTAGCCCGAAAGACCGAGCCAAACCATTCCTGCTCAAATCATCCTCAATCAAACCGGGGCCTACTTGGCGCCCGCCCTCAGAATCTGGTCAGCCAGGTAGTTGTGCACTTTGGCATCGTCGCGAAGGACCTCAAAGTAGGCGTCCTTGAGCAACTGCGCGTGGCCCTCGCGAAGGCTCTGGCGAATCGCTGCCTGCACGCGCACGTCATTTTCCATCCGTTGTCCCGCGGCTTCCTTCGAGAGCAGCTTGTAGATGGCATAGCCGATCGGCTTTTGGTTTGGAGCCGGGCCGCCATTGAGAGGCAGAACTTCGGTAAACTGGCCGGGCTTGAGCTTGATGATGGCGGCGTACACTTCCGGGGCAGCGTTGTCACGTAATTGCGATTCCAACACAAAACCCATATCGCCGCCACTCGGAGCTGTGTCCTTGTCCTCTGAGAAGTTCACGGCCACAGCACCGAAGTCTTCCCCACTTTCAAGCTTCTGATGCAGAGCCTGAATCTTGTTCTTCGCGTCGACCGCACCGGATGCCTTGTTGTTCTGCAGGTTTGTTGTCTGCGCAGAGGGCGCGTTGCTTACCACGATTCTCGCGAGGTTGTAGCGCGGCTCAATCAGGTTGAAGTCCGCCTTATGGGCCGCATAGAAGTTCGTGATCTCGGCATCGGTGATGTTGATCTTGGAGTCGATCTCTTTATTCAGCAGCTTGTTTTCCGTCAAGCTGTGCCGCAGGTCGGTCTTGAAGTCATCCAGTGACTCGTTGTGCTGTTTGAGCTGTTTGTCGAACTCCTCCTGCGTGTAAGGCAGCTTCTTCTCTGTAAGAGCCGCATTCACGTCTTCATCGGAAGCGGCCACATTCAGCTTGGCTGCCCTTTGCTGCAGGATCTCCTCATCAATCATCTGGCGCAGAATAGCAAGATGGGCAACGTCGACCTGTTCTGACGAGGGATCCTGTGGGCTTTCTCCCTGGCTCATCTTCCAAATCTGATACTTCCGTTCCAGATCGGCGCGCTGGATTTCTTTGCCATTCACCGTTGCCACAACATCGGGGGATGGCGAGTGGGGGCAGCCGACGACTGCGATAAATAGGACCCCGCTGAGAACAATAAAGGCGGCAGAACGGGCACGCACCGGGAAAACGGATTCGACTTGCAACCTGATGTCTCCTATGGGGCCGCGTCGGTCCCAGCTTTCAAGGATAAATCCACATGCCAGTGCGACGATAGCAGTACGAGGGCCTATTTGCCTGTTCCGCCCGGCTGTCCGGTGCTGGCGGACTTTGCCGGTGTGGGGGCGGGAGGCTCAACACCGGCCGCACGCAGGGCACGATCGATCACCAACCACAGCTGGTCTTCAGGAATGGCACCATCTACCCGCTCTCCATCGACAAAGACTGCAGGCGCCGATTCGATTTTCATGGCCTCTGCCTGCTTAGACGAGGCTTGCACTGCACTGTCATCCTGTTTTGTGATGCAGGCGTCCAGCTTGCCTGAGTCCAGCTTCGCCAGCGTGCCTTCCTGACGGGCAATGCGGTCGAGCGCGGCAAAACTCTTGGGCAGTTGGCGATCAGGTCCGGTGACCTCGTCGGAATGGGAGTGAAGGTAGTCCACGTAGGTCCAGTAGACATCGCCACTCTGCGCGGCCAGGCAGTTGGCATCCACAGCCGCATGCACGGCCCACGGGTGCATCTCCGGGGGAAGTGGGTTGTCCTTGTAAATGAAGCGCACCTTGTCCTTGTAGCGCTCAATGGTCGACGGAAACAGCGTGTGGTGCATTTGAGCGCAATAGGGGCACTCGAGGTCGTCGAAGTTGACGACGGTGACCTTGGCTCCAGGATTGCCGCGGATAGGCCGGCCGGAAACATCGATGGAGAAGATCGGATCGCTGGCCAGGTCAAAGGTTTCCAGGCGGGCCAAAGTTTTGTTATCGGTCGAAATGAGAAAGTTCACCACCGTACTTCTTGCGCCGCGCGAAAGCGTGATGGGAAGCGAGTCATACCCGGTGATCGCGCTCGGCTTGCGTTGGCCGGGAGTCACCGTGTAATCCTGCGGCACGTTGAACTGTGAGCGGACCAGCACCTCGATGTGCCGGTTCAGCGTGGCGGCGTCCATGGTGCCCTGCGAGGCGGCCTGCGGTGCGGTTGATTGAGCTTTGCAGCCTGCGCCCACGCACAGAGCAAGCAGGCCAGCGAGTAAGAAGGTACGCAGCAAGTTGAATTCCTCTCATCAAAGGATACCCCAGCCGGGGGTAACGGGGACAGGCGTATCCCTCGGCCGGTTTGGCCACATTGGGTTGACGCGGCAAAGTAGGAAAGGCAAGCGCGCGGTACGATCGTCATACGCTGCGAGGATCCGGCGTGCAAAGTAAAGTCCGCGAAGAGCAAATTTTCCCCGTCAGTACGCGGGCGGCAAAGTTGGGTCGCGGAAGACGGAGTTTGAGCGCCGAATGTCACCCACGTTGCCGAAGTTAGCCAGTGTGAAACTGTAGAGGTACTGAGTCTCGTTTCGGCTCGTGGTGCCCACGGTACCCAGTTGGAAGCGTCGATAGCCAACCGTGAGGCCGCAGCAATTCCAGTTGTAGACCGCCTGCGCTCCGGCATATTGAATCGAGTGCTGAATGAAGTCGTATCCGCCGTTTGCGGCCATGTTGAAGCCGAGGCCGCTCTGCTTGCCAATGGAAAAGAACGGCTGAATCTGCTGGCTCTGCAGCGTGGCGGAGGCGGAGGAGCCCGTTACCTCGTCCACCGCATTGAGCATCGCGTGTCCCAGTCCGACAGTGGTGCGTCCCCAGGTATATCCCGCAAACAGGTTGTCCCCATCCATCCGTCCGGTCTTGGGGTCAAAGTCCAAGTCCCACTCGAGGCGCAGATTGTCGATTGTTTCCAAGCGCAGGCGCGACGTAATGGGCGAGAGATTGCGTGGGCCGGTAAGAAAGGCAACGGCCGTCAGGTCCAGACTGGAATCGAAGACGTTGCGGCGGTTGGGCAACAGCGCGCCCCCAAAGTAGGGGTCCAGGTAGAGCTTTTGGGCAATCTCCCAACTTGCCCACTCGCGAGGCTTGTCGGGACAATTCCCTGAAGCCAGCTTCTCTTCTGCTTTGCAGTTCTCCACCGTTGTGGGGCGTAGATAAAAGCGCTGGGTCAGCGAGTAGCCCACCTCGTTGGTGTTTGTGGCAATGTCCGTGGTGTCGATCAGCAACACATTGCGAGCCTGCTCGCCGATTCCACCCACGAATCGATACGCAAACTCAGGCTCTATCACGTGGCGCAGTTCCCTGTGCCATGCAGAGAGCGCATAATCTCGCTCGATCGCCGGAGGCCTCACGTCGATAGCAGCTTCGAGATCCGAACGATTCAGCGCCGCGTGGCTGATGGTCGGGGTAGTGTCTCCGTTGCCGCTCAAAACAGGGCTCTGACTCCCGGAGTAGAAGGTGTCGCGCAGGGCAGCCTCAGGAACCACACTCCAACCGGCAAAAGAAATTGGCAAAGAGAGATGCGGATAGAAGTCGATCCGGCCGATATTGCGAGCGTGGAATTCGGGCTCAGAGCGGGATAGGTAACTGAGTGATGAAGTCAGCCCCCAATAGAGCGGCGACGCACTCAGCGGGCGATCCAGCACGTCGTAGTGCAGATTCGGCAAATGGATAATCCTCGCCTCTTCGCCCTCGGTTGCGCTGGCAAAAGTCTGAAAGCGTTCCAGCGAGACGGAGGGTATGAAGCCGTTGTGCTGGTGGGTCAATCCCACCACGCTGGACACCTGCGAACTGACCGCTTGCGTGTAGTTGTCGTCGAATACCAGGCGGTAGACGTAGCTGGACAGAAACTCGACATTGCCAACCATGTAGGTCTCTGGTGAGAAGTCCTTTCGTCCCAGCGCGCCAATGTCCACGCCGCCTTGATTGACGTACTCCATGCCCACCTGGCCAGGCAGATGAACAACGGCGGGCTGAGCGGTTTGGGTGCTTGCTTTTTCGCCCGACGCGATGCCGATTGTGGTGCCCACTTGCTGTTCAAAGCCGCGGTCGAACAGTGCATTCCAGCGCACCAGCAGGTGATCGATCCCCGGCCCCTTATAGCGGAAATCGCCGTTCGGCGCAAAGCCGCGCTTGCTGTAGTACTCCGAGCCGACAACCATGTCCATGCTGCGATTGATAACCAGATAAATCTGCTCGCCGAGTGTGTAGCCTCTAACGGAAGAGTAGTTGCTGGGGAAGACCGGAATCAGGAATCCGCTCTCGCGCCCCGTTTCGTCCACCGGATGGCGCAAATACGGAAGCCAGAAGAGCGGCACGCCCAGAAACTTGAATATGGAGTTGGCTGTCGATGCCTTGCCGTTCTCGAGGGTCATGGCGCGCGAGATGATCTCCCAGTCGGGTTTGGGCAACCGGCAGTTGGTCATCTTTCCGTCGATGACCCTGTAGTTACCTTCGCCGTTCTGGATCAGAACCCTTCCCGAGAAGTAAAGTGGATTCGCGGTGCTGTAAACCACGGTATGCCCACCGGTACGCACTCCCATGGTGCCGTTCACGTTGTAGAAACGGGCAATATGGATGTTGAGCACCATATCGGCGCGGTCGGCGTTCATCAAAATGTCGTCGGGACCACCCGCAACCCGCACATGCCCATCGGCCTGAAGCTCGGTGGTGGAGCGATTGTATGTAACCTTGTCGGCGCTCAAAACATAATCGCGATAGTGGAACTCTTCTACTCCGTAAAGTGTCGCGGTCTCACCCACCCAGGTCTGACGATCCGCACTCCAACGCACTGGGACACCGGTTGCAGCTTCGGGCTCAGGCTGAGCCACCGGCAGAATCTCCTGGCTGGGATCGTCAGGCAGAGCCTGGGGCTCGGGTTGCGCATCGGTCGCCGTCTGCCCGCAAAGGTGCAGGTTCAGGAGTGCCAGTAGCGCGATCAACATCAGGTGACGAAAACGCATCCAGGGACCAAGGGTCAGCATAGCAAAAGTGGGCGCCTTTCGATGGGACGCGCAACCAGCGCCGTGGGCAGCAGGACAGAATCCAGGCTGGAAAACCGCACGAAATGGGCTGCAGATTTGGGCCGTTGCTGTGTATTCACGCGATACCCCTGCACCCTTTTTGAGCGCGATCTCCGCTGTGATCCGTTTACGATGTGTTCATATGCGGGCGCAAAGGCAGCGAAGTCTGCACACGCGCCGCAAGAGCCGCATCAGAAGGGAACTTTGAACCTTTGAGCACATCCCCGGGCCAAGCAAACCTCGCACCCTCGTGGAAGCAGGAAGTAAACCGGCGCATCGCCGCGCACAAAAATCAAAAACATCTATCGCCGCAAGGACCGCAAGCCCTTTCGACCCGCCAGACCGCGGCGTCCGGCACACCAAGCCGGGCCGCACAGGCGGCGGCACGCGTAGCAGCACGCTATGCAAAAGCTCCCAGCTACAGCGAGATGTTGGCCGAGGAGGCACGCAGTGCCGTGCGTGCGGCCGAGGCTGCCTCCAGGGCAGCGTTAGAGGCGCAGGCGGTTGCTGAGTCGGTGTTGGCCAGCCTTGAGGCAGCGTCTGACGACGAGCAATTGTGGGAGCCCGAGCCTCTCCATCGTGGGGCGTCGTATCAGGGACCCGAACTGGCGTGGGAGGCAAAGACCGAATCGCCCGCGCAGATGGCAAGCCAGGGTCTGGATCAATCCCAGCAGCATCGGGAGATCGACTCGCTGGACAATCAACCGTATGGAATCCGCTGGGATGAAGATCTGCCGATGCGTTCATCGGAGTTGGCAGAGACGCGTGCTTCGCGAGGGCCCAGCAAACTTGAGAGCCCCGCAGAGGATTGGTTGGAGCCAGGTGCATCCTCTCTGGCCAACGAGGCAGCAGACACCGCAAGCGTTCAAGTGGTAGAACCTGCGCCCTCTGCTCACGCCAACCTGATTGAGTTTCCGCGCGAGATCGTGGCGACGCGGAAGATGCGCCCGCGTCGGGCTGAAGGCAGACAAGCGCTGGGCCCGTCTGAGGGGCAGTTGAGCATTTTCGAGGTAGACCCAGCGACCATCTCCACGGAACCAGAGCTGCCGGCCGTCGTAAGCGAAGCGGTTTCGCCCGCATGGCATGGGCCTGAGTGGTCTGGAATTGAACTGGACGCTGAGCCTTCCCTGGAGCGGATGGAGCGTATGGCAGAAGCTGCCGCGCCTCCGTCGGCATCGCAATTTCACCTTGCACCTATCGGACTTCGCGCTATGGCAGCGGTCGTCGATGGAGCGCTGATCCTGGGAGCGTCCCTGGCGGTTTCCGCCATGGTGGGATCGCATGTAAAGGCATTGCCCTCGGTCAAGACGTTGGAGATAGGTTTGGCATTCTTTCTGGCTACAATCGGCATGTTGTATCAGACACTGTTTTTTACGCTCGGGCAGGCGACGCCGGGCATGAAATACGCGCACATCTCGCTCTGCACCTTCGACGACGAAATACCGACGCGCGCGCAATTACGGAAACGGCTGGTCGCGCTGCTGGTTTCGGTGTTGCCTGTTGGCCTAGGCCTGGCGTGGGCCATCTTCGACGAGGATCACATGAGCTGGCACGACCGCCTGTCGCGGACCTATCAGCGCAGATGCTAGATGTCTGCGGACTGTGATTTACTCCTCGCGCAGAAGGATCAATGGATTGACTGAAAGCGCCCGCTGCGCTGGGATCCAAGTGGCAATCAGCCCGAGCAATGACATGGCTAGAACAACACCGCCCAGCACCAGCGGATCGCGCGGAGTAGCTGTATACACAATGTGAGCCAGCACGCGCGCGGCAAGAATTCCGAGTACCAACCCCGCACCAGAACCGATGGCCAGCAGTTTAAGCGGTCGTCCCAACGCTGCGCGCAGCACCTCTCTCCATTGCGCGCCCAGTGCCATGCGGATTCCCAGTTCGCGCAACCTCTTGCTCACTGAGAACGCAGCCATTCCAAAGATCCCGGTGATCGACAGCATTGCCCCCATCAGGCCAAGCACGCCCAGTGCCACCGTGGCCACGTGCGAGGGAAACAGCGCGATGTCCAGTCCCTGGGTCCAGCTTTGGATGGTCCACGGCAAGCTGGAATCAAGGTCCAGCAGCTTTCTCCGGATCTCTGGCGCCAACTGCTGCGGATCGCGCTCCGAGCGCACCACCAGGCATATCAGGCCGCTGGATGATTGCAGGAACGACAGAAACATTGCCGGTCGCGGATCTTCTGTCAGTTGATAATACTTTCCGTCTTCTGTGATGCCCACCACTTGGACGCGCGTTCCATCCTCCATCTTGTAGTACCTGCCGATCGCGCGGGCTACCGAACCGAAGACTTTGATGGCGAATAGCCGGTTCACCACTGCCACACGCGGTGCATTCTTGTCGTCACTCCATGAAAAACTTCTGCCGCTCAACAAGTCAGTGCCCGCCGCACGAAAGTATTCGGGAGAGACTTTGAACTCCTGGACGTTCGCCGCGGCATTCGACGTCTTCAACTCGGTCGTTTGATCAGTGAAAACATCTGAGGTGGAAGCGCCGCCTCCGAGAGGAATTTGATTGATGAAACCCACAGACTTCACACCGGGAATCGTCTGCAGTGCATTGATCATCTGTTTTTGCATCGCGAGCGCTCTGTCGCCGCTGTAACCGGCCATCCTGAGAGTTGTATCCGCCAGCATTGCGTTCTGCGGGTCAAAACCAAAGTTACTGTGCATAGAACGCACCAGCCCCCGCACGGCAACGAGCGAAGAAGTAACCAGCACAGCACAGATGGAAATTTGCGCCACAAGCAAAATGTCCCGGAGTGTAATCCGCCGCCCACCATTGCTCGCAATGATGCCGGTTGAGCCAGCTTTGACCACTTCGTATGGGTTGGTGCGGAGGATCTGTCCCACTGGTACTGCGCCAAACAGGAATCCGCTGACCAAAGCCAGCAGCAATGCGACCAGGTAGACCGTTGCATCTGGATTCACCGGCACATGCATGGGAAATTGGGGAATGGGATGCCACGCACTCAATTCGCGCAACAACGCCACGCTGCCCAACATTCCCACGGCGCCTCCGGCTAGTGAGATCAGCACCGCTTCGGTCAAAACTCCGCGCAGAATGCGCTTGCGGCTCGATCCCAGCGCGAGACGCAGAGCCACTTCCCTTGAACGATCAGCGGCACGCGCTGCGAACAGGCTGCCCAGGTTGGCGCAGGCGGCCAGCAGAATCAGCCCCGACAGCAACATCATTCCCGTCATGAAACCTGTCACTCCGGGCCCGAGCAGGTCTCCGGCAAGACTCGGGCGCGCCAGGGAATACGTCATATAGGCTTCCGTTTTGGGGTAGGCCTTTTCGAGGTACGAGCCAATCGAATTCAGATCGCCGATAGCCTGCGCCGGACTTACTCCCGCCTTCAAATGTCCCAGCACCATGTAAATATCGCGCTCTCCGCGATCGTTCAGGACTTTCAATCCCTGCAACTCTTCCTGTTCAACCATGGGCGCCCAGAAGTCGGGAAAGAAGAAAACCAGGGTCCCGTTGAATTCGGGCGGCGCTACGCCAAGGATGGTGAAAGGATGTTTGTTCACCTGGACAACGCGGCCCACTACACCGCGATCGTCCTGAAAATTGCTGTGCCAATAGGCATAACTAATGACGAGATAGGGGGCGCTGCTGGGCCCGTGCTCATCGGCGTCGTGGAAGAATCGTCCGAGATACGGCCGAATGCCCATTGCGTCAAAGTAGTTTCCCGCCACTTCGTAGCCCCAGGCCTGCGAAGGATTTCCGCCGGTATCGAGACCTACCGGGAGGAGGATATACGCCGTCAGATCTTCAAAGCTGCGGTTGCGAGCGCGCAGATCGAGATAGTCTGGATACGAAGTACTCTGGTCTTTGTAGCCTCCGCGCTCAATTGTGTAGAGGTTCTGCGGATGAGGCACATTCAGCGGGCGCAGAATCAGCGCATTCAATACGCCGAATACTACCGCATTCGCGCCGATGGCCAGGGCAAGCGTCAAGACGGCCGCGATGGTAAAGCCGGGGGACTTGCGCAGGACACGCAGTGCATAACGAATATCTTCCAAGCCAGTAGAAATGAGGTTGGCGCCAAGCGACTCGTGGATCACTTCCTTGTACTTCTCCCGTCCGCCGAACTCGATACGCGCGCGCCGCTCCGCAGCAGCACGGTCCATACCTGATCGTTCTAAGTCATCGGCGCGATGCTGAATATGAGAGAGCAGCTCATCGTTCATCTCCGCACGGATCTGCGAACGCTGGAAGAGAGCGGCGATGCGGAAACGAAGTGAAGCTATTCCAGGCAAATCGGGGAGTTTCATATTCCCTCCGTTTGTTGAGAATGCGCCAATACGCTTTCAATGAAACCGATTTACTCTTCCCGCAGCAGCACTAATGGATTCACAGACAGTGCACGTTGCGCAGGAACCCACGTGGCGACCAGTCCCAGCAGCGACATCGCGAGAACAACGCCAGCCAATACCAGCGGATCGCGCGGTGTTGCCTGATACACGATGTAAGCCAACACGCGGGTCGCCAGTAATCCCAGGACCAATCCTGCTGCCGAGCCAAAGACCAGCAACCTTAATGGCCGTCCCAGCGCCGCCTGCAGGACTTCTTTACGCTTGGCGCCGAGAGCAATGCGAATTCCCAATTCCCGCAGCCGCTTGCTCACCGAGTATGCCGCCATTCCGAAGATACCGGTGAATGACAGCATGGCGCCCATCATGCCCAGCACGCCAAGCGACACTGTCGCCATGCGCGAAGGGAACAACGTTCCACCCAGTTCCGTGCTCCACGGGCGAATCGCCAGAGCCATCCCAGGGTCGATATCCCGGAGCGCACTTCTCATGGCTGCGGCAAGCTCCTGCGGGTCGCGGCTCGACCGCACCACCAGCCATATCCAACTGGCTGGCGATTGCAGGAGGGGGAAGAACATCGCGGGCTTCTGGCCTTCGGTGAGGTTCGCGTATTTTCCGTCTTCGACCAGACCCACCACCCGCACGCGCGCGCCATCTCGCAGCTTGAAATACCGGCCGACAGCGTCCGGTACGGAGCCCAGTATCTCGCTTGCGAACTCCCGGTTCACCACTGCTACGCGCGGGGCGTTTGTGTCGTCATGCCATGTGAAGGCTCTGCCCGCCAATAAAGATGTCCCGGATGCGCGGAAGTAGTCTGGAGATATGTTGAACATATTAGGGTCGGCCGCGGCATTCGATGGGCTCAGATCCTCGGTTGTGTCG
>JBEKPF010000010.1:0-90154 GCA_049521035.1 Occallatibacter sp.
CCGCCGCAGTGCGCATTTCCGTGATGACGCGCCCATCCATCACCGCCAGCGGCTCGCCCGTCGAACGGCGCAGCAGCTCAATGACCGCCATGTGCGTATGCAGGCCAAGCTCAGCATTACCAGGAAAGAACGTGACTGTCTTCACGCCCATCACATCGCCGGCAATCACCGGCATCACCGCAAACCATCCATTGCGGAAACCCTCCGCATTCCCTGCTCGCAGAATCATGCGCGCAGGTTGCTCCACCAGCCCGGCGCAGTAGTCGATGAGCGCCTGTCGAATGGCGGGAACGAGGGTTTCGTATGTAAGTACGCCGCGAACTTCGTGCTCGGATATATACATGGGCGCAATCAGGATACAGGTCGCCTCTCGCCCTTAAGTGGCCCCTTTAATCGCAGCCATATTTCTCTGCGGGTTCTTCCCAACATAGCCAGGCCAGAAGCTCAAACTTCAAAGCTGGGAGCTAGTAGCTTCGAACCTCAGTTCGGCCGTCCGCCAGAAGTAGACCGCCGGCGAAACCGCTCATCGATCGGCTGCCGCCCCTGAAATCCTGAGTCCAGGGTGTGCCAGTGTTCGATCGCAGTCTCGCCCATGCGCCAGCAGAGCAAAACAACTTCGCCCTCAAGTGTGCAGGGAAAATCGAGCAACCCAGACTCCAGATCCTTCACCTGCACGCCGATCGAATCGATTTCGGCAATGCTCTCGCGCACTCGCTGCATATGGGTCTCGACCTCCGCGCGCTCCCGAGCAACTTTCGCCACATCCACCATCATGCCGCCGGAAAGATAAATACGGCGAGACAGATCGGCCAGACCAGCCTCAACCTCTTCGGCGGCCTGTTTGCTTTCCACCGCGCGTTTCAGCAGCGACTCCAGCACCGGCAGCAGGGACTGTGCTTCTTCAAGAGTAAAGGTTTTCATTATGAAAGATTTCCTTACTCTCTAGGATACGACGAAACGCTGTTTAATAAATAGTTAATAAATGGCAGGAAACAGCCGCGTTTTCCGCAGGCGCGTTTTCGCGTTCTCAAAGCGACGCCATTCATCTCGTTTAGTGCTAACTCGCTCTCGATTGGTGAAACAATTTCCACTGGAAAGGAATGGAACCATGGCGAAGCTCTCTCGGATCGCACCTGAACTCCCAGTCTCCAATCTGCATGAGGCCATTGAACATTATGAACAGAAGCTTGGATTCCACGTAGCCATGCAGATGCCGGATGGCGACTATGCAATCGTAGAGCGTGACGATGTCGCCATTCACCTTTTTCATGACGACACAAAAAGCCATTCTCCGGTTGGGATTCATATCTTCACGTCAGATCTGGACGCTCTCTACGCCGAGTTCCAGCGAAGGGGCGGACACTTGTCGCAAGGCATCGCGCGCAAACCTTGGGGGAATCGCGACTTCCGTCTCAACGATGGCTCAGGGAATGAGATCAAGTTCACTGAGCCTCTTTCACAAAATGAGTCTGGACAAGGTCGCTGAATCGTCGGTTGTTTCTTGTTCCGAATTCTCTGATCTCCCTATTTACACTTCCAGCATCCGGTCCAACGCCGTCTTGGCCCAGTGCTTCACGCTCGGCGCAACCTGAATGCGGTTCACCACTTGTCCCTCCACCAGGTTCTCCAGAGCCCACGCCAGGTGCTGCGGGCTGATGCGATACATCGTGGTGCACAGGCACCCGGTATCGTCGAGCGTGATGATACGCTTGCCATCCGCAGCAAAGCGCCGCGCCATGCGGTTCACTAGGTGAATCTCCGTGCCAACGGCGAACATGGACCCTGCTGGAGCGTCTTCCACAATCTTGATCAGCCGCTCCGTGGAACCCAGTGCATCTGCCTTCTGACAAACCTCCCAGCGGCACTCCGGATGCACAATCACCCGGATATTGGGATATTTAGCGCGTACCTGCTCAACGTGCCCAGGTAGAAAGCGCTGATGCACCGCGCAATGCCCCTTCCAGAGCAAAACCCGGCTGGCGGCGATCCGCTCCTTCGTCAGTCCGCCCTGAAGCGGACCAAGCTGAATCGCCCAAGGATCCCAAACCGCCATCTCCTCAAGAGGAATGTCCATGGCATATCCTGTGTTGCGCCCCAGGTGCTGATCGGGCAGGAATAGAATCCGCTTCCCGCGAGCGAAAGCCCAATCAAAGGCTGCGCGTGCGTTCGATGATGTACAGACCAGCCCGCCGCGCTCGCCGCAAAAAGCCTTGATCGCCGCCGTGGAGTTCATATACGTCAGGGGTATGAACTCTTCCGAAAGGTGAAGGTGCGTGAGCACTTCCCAGCAGGCTTCCACCTGCGAGATTTCCGCCATATCGGCCATGGAACATCCCGCGTTCAGATCGGGCAGGATCACCTGCTGGCCATCGCGGCCCAGCACGTCCGCGCTTTCGGCCATGAAGTGTACGCCGCAGAAAACAATATACTTAGCGTCCGTTTCCGCTGCGACTTTCGAGAGCTTGTAGCTGTCGCCTGTAAAGTCGGCGAAGCGGATCACTTCGTCCCGCTGATAGTGGTGGCCCAGCAGAATGGTGGTCGCGCCCAGCCGTTCCCGCGCTGCGGCAATGCGGGCATCCATGGTGTGGTCGGGGAGCGCGAGGTAGTTTTCAAGGCTGCAACTGCTGCCGTCTTCAGCGGACAATTCCGCTGCTTCTTCTTCAACGATCAGATTCACTGCATTTCCGCCTTCAGTCCAGCCAGTCTCAAGAAAGCTGCCGGACGGGGATGTTGAAAGCTAACCTGGCTGCAGCGGACGCGCTGAGATTCGAGAGACGATCGACCTTCCGACCGACTGTTCTAACTCCCCATCCGCGGGGATGTTGCAGCCCAATTCATTTGTTCGATGCTGCTCGAAGCCGGAACGCGTCAAACAGACATGAACCGGCGACAGGCCAACCATCTGGACTTATTTTAACGCAGACGAAACACTGGCCGCCCCCGTGGAATAATCGCGAAGACTGCGTTCGGAATCCCGGGCAAACTAACAGGAGCGAAGATGAACGAACTTCAGCAGGTAATAGCTGGCGAAAGCGCGCACACAGCGCCTGCGCGTATTCTTGAGGCATTGACGCCTGAATTGGCGCATCAAAAGCCAGCTGGCGCGCCCCATTCTATCTATGAGGAACTGTGGCACATCACTTTCTGGCAACAGGTGACCTTGGACTGGATTGCCGGCGAGGAGACTCCTTTCCCCGCAAGCCCCGTCGACGGATTTCCTACGGTTCTCGACGCCGAGCGCGAATATTGGGGGCAGTTGTGCGATCGGTTTTTCCTCGGCAACCGGCTTGCAGCTGCGGCGACGTTGGACAAATCCCGTCTGGACGTAGAGATCCGCTGCCCATCACGCCCTGGTGAACCCGTACGCATCATGACGGTGCGCGAGCAACTAGAGAGCCTTGGCGCGCACAACGCCTACCACTTCGGGCGCATCGTTCTGCTGCGCCAGCTTCTGAGCTCATGGCCTCCGCCCTCGGGAGGTTACAGCTGGTGAACCGGAACTCCTTCAAAAGCAGCGGCGAAACCCTGTCCCACCGTTTGTGACCTCAAAGCACGGAAAGGTATCATTGCTCTCGATGGGAATCCCGCCGACAATTGAAACTGCCAACCTCGGCATGGCCGACTCGCTCATCCTGATGGTGATGGCGCTGGTGGTCTTTGGTCCGCGGCGTCTCCCGCAGATCGGCCGCCAGATTGGCAAGCTGATGTACGAGTTCCGCAAAGCCTCCAACGATTTCAAGTTCCAGATGGAAGAAGAACTGCGCAACGCTGAAGAAGCCGACCGGCGCAAGAAGGAAGAGGAGCGCATCAAGGCCCTGGCCGTTGCGACCCCACCGCAACTCGGAGCTCCCGAACCCTCGGCTTCATCTGCAACGGAAGCAACCATTCTTCCAGCCACCGAAACCATCTACCCCGACGACGGTGTCTACCCTCCGACAGTTGACCCGTCTCCTGAAACTCCCGTCGATGAGGCATCTCTCCGCATTCAGCCACCTTCAACGGGCGAGCGGGTGCCCGCAGCGCGGCCCAACAGCCTGACAGCGCTTGCGCAGGCTGCCAATGGCGTTGAAGCAGTCTCTGCCTCTGTTGCTCCGGAAGCGCCAGCCGAAGACTTGGCGGCAGAATCAGAGCACACACATGGTTGATGCGGCAGACGCAATAGGCAAGGCGCGAGCCGCGGTAACTGAGCGCGCGGAACTGCCCGGCATGAGCCTGATGGAGCACCTCGACGAGCTCCGTCGCCGCATTGTCCACTCCGCTCTCTATCTCGCCGCGGGCTTCATCATCGCCTGGATCTTTCGCGATCGGTTCGTCGCCTATATCCAGGCGCCCTTGAACCACATTGGCAAGTCGCTGGTCTTCACGCACCCCATGGACGCGTTGAACCTGCAGCTTCAGGTTTCGCTGGTGTGCGGGGCAATCGTTGCCTCGCCCTTCATCCTCTTTCAGGTCTGGCTCTTCATCGCCCCGGGGCTCTACCAAAAAGAGCGGCGATTCGTGATCCCCTTTATGGCGGCGACAGTCGGCTTATTTCTCGGCGGCGCGGCCTTTGGCTACTACTACGTGTTGCCGGGCGCCATGAAGATTCTCATAATTGATATGGGCCACAACTTCACGCCCATGATCACCATCGAGGACTACACCAGCTTCTTTCTTTCCATCATCCTCGGCCTAGGCATCAGCTTTGAGATGCCCGTCCTCATCTTTTTCCTGGCCATGTTCGGCATCGTCAGCCCCAAATTTCTCTGGACCAACATCCGCTATGCAATCCTGGCGGTATTTCTTGTGGCTGCCATCATCACGCCCAGTCCCGACCCGTGGACCATGTGCATTTACGCCGTCCCCATGCTGGCGCTTTATCTCGTCGGCATCGGCGTGGCCTGGTGGGTACATCCCTCGCATCGCAAAGCCCGGGAAACCAAGAAGGCCGCACAATGATGCGCTTCTCGCGGCTTAAAAGATTCGCATCTGCACTGCTCCTGCTGGCTCCGTTGGCGCTGTCCGCCCAGCAGCATTTCAACGGCCCCAAAGCCCTTGAGTACGCGCGCCAGTTTGTCTCCATCGGCCCGCGCTGGCCCACCAGCCCCGGTCACCTCAAGGCCGAGCAATTCCTCCGCGCCCACTTCCAACACGACCAGCTTGAAGAAGACACGTTCACCGCCGACACGCCCATCGGCCCGGTGGCGATGCGCAACTTCATCGTGCGCTTCCCCGGCAAAAAGGACGGCGTAATCGTCCTGGCCACGCACTACGAAACGAATTACTGGCTCAAGAACATCAACTTCGTCGGCGCCAACGATGGCGGTTCGACGACTGGCCTCCTGCTCGCCATCGCGGACCAACTCCGCGGCAAAACCCTCGACGGCTACTCTGTCTGGCTGGTCTTCTTCGACGGCGAAGAGGCCATCCAAAGTTGGTCGGCCTCTGACTCGACGTATGGCAGCCGACATCTCGCCGCCAAGTGGGGACGCGACGGTACGCTCGGCAAGATCAAGGCCTTCATCCTGGCCGACATGATCGGCGACAAGGACCTCGACATTCAGCGCGAAACCAAATCCACCGACTGGCTCGTGGGCATCGTCCGTCAGGCGGCGAAGAAGTACGGCGATGAGCGCTATTTCTTTCAGCGCGAAGAAGCAGTCGAGGACGATCATCTCCCCTTCGTCGCGCGCGGCGTCCCCTCCATCGACGTCATCGACCTGGACTACGGCCCCAACAACGCATACCACCACACCGCCCAGGACACCATGGACAAAGTCAGCGCCGCCAGCCTCACCATCGACGGCGACGTGTTCATGGAAACGATCCGCCTGATCAATCAGAGATGATTAAGAGACTCGTGCTTCTGCCAGGAATGCACGGAACCGGAGAGCTTTTCTCCGAATTCATGAAAATGATCCCCGGTCAAGATCGCATCGAAGCACTTCACTACCCGACTGGCGTGAGCCCTTCCTGCAGTCAGTTACAGGAAGCTGTCGCGGTCACTGTTCCGGAATCAGATCCTTATGTCCTGCTTGCCGAGTCCTTCTCAACCCCTCTGGCTATTCAATTCGCCGCAACCAATCCAACAAATCTAAGAGGTCTGATTCTCTGCGCAGGGTTCGCAACATCTCCGATCCACGGTTGGCTAAAGTTGGTCGCCTCCTTGATTGCGCCTTTAGCTTTCCATCTCCCTCTACCGAAGATCGCCGTTGCTCATTTTCTTGTAGGACCGGATGCACCAGAATCACTTCACTCGGCTGTTCGCGCAACAATTCGCTCAGTCAAGTCGGCGGTCCTAAGTGCGCGTCTTCGCCAGATTCTTGCAGTTGACGCCCGCCTCGAACTCAATAAAGTCTCAGTGCCCATTCTTTTCATTCAAGCCCAGCAAGACCGCTTGGTCGGCCCATCTTGTCTCGAAGAGATTGTAGGAATTAAACCGCAGATTAAAGTCGCAAAGATTCGGGGCCCTCACCTTATCCTTCAGCGAGAACCGCAGCAATCCGCTGACATTGTTACGAGATTCATAAATAGCCTGCCGTAAAGCTGACCCCTGATCCCCGACCCCCTCCCTTGCGATACCATCCATAGATGATTGCAGGCGCATCCTGGGTCTGGTGGGTCGGCTTCCACGCGGCAGTCGTTGTGTTGCTGCTGACCGACTCGCTCCTTCCCGGCCATCGTCGCGAATCCGGCCATGCACAAGCCTTCGCGTGGATCTGGACCGGCGTCCTGGTGCTAGCCGCAACTGCCTTCGCCGCCTGGGTCGCCGTATCGCAGGGTCACCAAACAGCGCTTGAATGGGTGGGCGGTTACGCCATCGAAACCTCACTCAGCGTCGACAATCTCTTCGTCTTCCTAGTCATCTTTCAGGGCTTCCGCATCAGCACCGCGCGCCAGCACCACGCATTGCTATGGGGCGTCGGCGGAGCAGTCATTCTGCGAGCGCTTTTCATCGCCGCGGGCATCGCCCTGCTCCAGCGCTTCGAATGGATCACCTGGATCTTCGGACTGTTTCTACTTTACGCAGCAGTGCGCCTGGTACGCGGAAGCTCCGCGCACGCAGCCATTCCGGAATGGATTCGCAAGCTGCAGCCTGCCAAAGGATCGCTCTTGCCGGTCATCCTCGCCATCGAAGTTACTGACGTGGTCTTCGCAACGGATTCCATCCCCGCAGTGCTGGCCATCAGCCACGACCCCTTCGTGGTCTACACATCAAACATCGCCGCCGTCTTGGGCCTGCGCTCGCTCTACTTTGCGTTGGCCGCGCTGCTCGACCGCTTCCGTTATCTGCACTATGGCCTAGGCGCAGTGCTGGCCTTCGTCGCGTTCAAGATGCTCGCCGCGCGCTGGGTAGACGTGCCCATCGTTCCATCACTGGCCATTATGGGAACGATCCTGACTCTATGCGCAGTAATCTCGTGGATTGCGGCAAGCAGAGATCAAGGCTCAGTAGCCTCATAAGGAATGTCTACCATTCCTCGAACTTAACCCTGCCCTCCGGACCGAGAACGGAGTGTTTGCGGAATCCTTCGTCGTCCCGCTGCGGGTAGTCGTTCCGATAATGCGCCCCGCGGCTCTCGGTCCGAGCCATCGCCGAAAGCAGAATGGCCTCAGCCACGCGGCTCAATGCCAGCGCCTCTCTCAGTCGTCGGCCTCCTTTCCCTTCTTCCACCAACTCTCCAAGTCGATCCTCTACTGCGCGCAGCACCTCAACTCCCTCAAGCAGCAACGACTCCTCGCGCAACAACCCGGCGTGCGCCCACATCGACGCTTGTAACCTGCGAGTCAGGCCTTCAACTTCAGCATCTTCATAATCCGAAAGCCGCGCAGGAACAGTCTCAGGCGCGACTGAAGGTACCAGTGGCAGCGCATCGTTCAGCACGGCCTGCGCAGCCCGCGCACCAAACACCAATCCCTCAAGCAGCGAATTCGATGCCAGCCGATTGGCTCCATGCACGCCCGTGCACGCAGCCTCGCCCGCCGCATACAGCCCGGGCAGCGTGGTCCTTCCCTCCAAGTCAGTCCGGATACCTCCCATCAGATAATGGGCCGCGGGACGAACCGGAATCAGGTCCCACGAAAGCTCCAGTCCATGTTCCGCCAGGAAGGCACTGATGCCGGGAAAACGATGGCCCAGGTCCCGGTTGTGGATATGGCGCATATCCAGATACACCTGGCGCGTTTCGCCGGGTGCTGCGCCCATCCCCTGCCGCGCAATCGCGCGCGCAACCACGTCGCGCGGAGCCAATTCGAGTTGCAGGTGATAGCGCTCCATGAAGCGCTCGCCTTTGTCGTTGCGCAAATACGCGCCCTCTCCCCGCAACGCCTCAGACAACAGAAAGCGTGGCACCTCACGCAGAGACAGCGCGGTCGGATGAAACTGGTAGAACTCCATGTCTGCCAGTTCGGCGCCAGCCTGGGCCGCCAGCGCAATGCCATCGCCAGTGGCTACAGCGGGGTTGGTGGTGTCTGAATACACTTGCCCTGCTCCGCCAGAGGCGATCAGCACCGAGCGCGCAATGACTCGATGCGGTTTCAGGTCGTTTGCCCGGAAATTCGCGCTCACCAGATCTGCGCCCACAACGCGGCCGTCTTCCACCGCCAGACCCGTCACCATGGTCCACTCGGCAAATTGAATGCGCTTGTGTCCGCGCGCAAAAGCCACCAGCGATCGGCTGATCTCGGCGCCCGTAGCGTCGCCGTTGGCGTGCAGAATGCGTGGCTGCGAATGGGCGGCTTCGCGCGTGCGCAACAGCGCCCCGGCTGCGTGGTCTCCCTCGCGATCGAAGTGCGCGCCCCACTCAATCAGCTCGGCAACCCGCACCGGCCCCTCGACCACCAGCGCCTGCGCAGCAGGACGGAACACAATTCCATCGCCTGCGTTCACAGTGTCCAGAAGATGAAGTGCGATGTCCGCATCGTCCCCCATGGCAACGGCGATCCCACCCTGCGCATAGTGGGTGTTCGACTCGGCCAGAGACTGCTTCGTGACCACCAGCACGTCGCCGTGATGCGCCAGTTCCACCGCTGCCCTCAGCCCGGCGACACCCGCGCCCATTACTAGAAAATCCACATGCGAAGCCAGCGCCATCAAACCCTAGGCTACCACCGCGAATCCGATCCAAGGCGCGTCAGCCGCCCCGCATTGGCACCGCCAACCCCGAACAGGGTGATGAGCCTTATAGCTCAGACGCGGCGTCTGCAACTCAGCTAATGTCGGAAACGTAAGGACAGACCGACATTCAACCCCCGACATTGTGAGGGACATCCAAGGACGGATTCAAATTCCTTATGGTGGCGCTGTTGCCGGATGGTTCATCGTGGCAGCAGGGCATCCCACGCAATTCAGGCAACCGCAGACACCTTAGGGGGGTCAACACATGCGCGGACTCAAAACACTTCTCAGTACCACAGCACTGCTCGCAGGGCTTGCCCTTGCGCCGGCAGCAAAGGCGCAAATTGTCGTCAGCATCGGCGGTGGCGTTCAACCTGTTTGCCAATACGGCTATTACGACTACGCGCCATACGCCTGCTCGCCCTATGGCTTTTACGGCCCAGGCTACTTCTACAACGGCATCTTCCTCGGCATGGGTCCGTGGGCCGGCTGGGGCTATGGCCATGGTTGGGGCGGACATCGCTTCGTCGAAGGTGGTGGCGGAAGCTATCGTGGCGGAGGCGGATATGCCGCTAACCACAGCAACTTTGCTCGCGGAGGAGGTGGATCTGTCGCGCACGGCCGCACGTCGGCTGTTCGCACTAGCGGCAACCATGCAGTGGCGACGAACCGCCCCGCTGCAGCACGTCCCGCCGCAAGCCATGCAGCTCCTTCTCATGCCAGCGCACCACAGCATGCCTCAGCTCCTCGCGGCGGCGGTGGCAGCGAACATGAAGGTGGCGGACACAAGTAATCGCTGGCTCGGCAGTTGAGAAGCGGTTTGTACGGAAGGCGGCGGAGCATACCAGCTCCGCCGTTTTGCGTTTGCAGTATGTTTTTTAATTCCTGGTCGCACTGCAGCATTCACTTTCGCGCTGTATCCTCCGCTTGTTACGTTCTTCGTCGCGAAAGCGTCTCATTGACAGCACAGCGATTCCATCAGACCCCGACCCGAGTTCCCTTGGCATTTAAGGAAATCCACCCATGATCGCGCACCAACCCAGAAAGCGCCCCGTTCCGTGGAAGGCACGAAAGCAAACCTCAAACCACCGTTGGCTGACCCCGTTCACCGCTTTCGAGTGGGGGTTGGAGTGGGTCGCATACGCCCTGAGCAACTGGACCTTGCTCGAGGTGCTTGAATATCTGGGCTCGTTCTCCGTGCTGGTTGCCGTCATCTTCTACTTCGCCGAGTCCGGCGATCGGATAAAGCAGCGCCATTACCAGGCATGGCAGGTCATCAACACAGCCCAGGGAAAGGGCGGTAGCGGTGGGAGAATCGAAGCTCTGCAGGAACTGAATGCGGACAAGGTTCCACTCGTGGGCGTTGATGTTTCCTCAGCATTCCTGCAAGGGCTGAATTTGAAAAACGCCGATCTTCTACGTTCTGATTTCAGCTCTGCCGACCTGCGCAATGCCAATCTTGTTGGGGTCGACTTCACCCTGGCAAACCTCAGTTCAGCTAACCTTCGAGGCGCCCTTCTGGATCACGCAAAATGTATTCAGACCGAACTCGAAAATGCCGATCTGACGGGCAGCAGCGTCGTCGGCGCCGATCTTCTGGGAGCAAACCTTGACCAAGCGGATTTGCGCGGTGCAGACCTGAAGAATATTCAATGGCAGCATTTGAAAAGTATCGATGGAGCGAACATCGCCGGCGTGAAGAACGCTCCAGCAGACTTTGTGAGCTGGGCTCTCGCGCATGGAGCGATCGACCAGCCCAACGCGCAGGAATGATCTCTCGTAGGAACTATTACCACGCGTCACCGTCTTGACATCCATTCCACATCGGGAACTCCGAGCATCTGATTGCAGCCTTTCGTCTCGAATCCGGGTGACATAAATCACTCCCTCAAACTAGAATCCGTGGCAGCATCACATTATCGGTACAAGTCCCCTTAAAAGCCCGGTCTCCCCGCCGGGGGAACCGGCGTAATGGCGCGCTTTCTCTCCAAAATCGTTCTCCTGGCTGAAGCATCTCTCTTCATCGCCTGCACTTCCTGCTCCAGCATTCAATATGCGCCGGGTGGTTCTGGCGCGCTGTCGTCAACACCCATCCAGCACATCGTGATCATCATGCAGGAGAACCGGTCGTTCGACCACATGTTCAATGGCTTCCCAGGAGCGGACACCGTGCGAACCGGGATGCATAAAGGTGTTGAGGTACCGTTGGTTCCCACCTCTCTCGGCAACGGACCGGACCTGGACCACTCCCACACCAACTGGTGGAAGCAGTGGAACGGCGGTGCCATGGATAATTTCGGCACTAACGGCACGATGCTGCCCTACTCGTATATCAGGGAAAAAGAGGTTGAGCCCTATTGGACGCTAGCTCGCAACTTCACGCTCGGCGACCGCATGTTTCAGTCCAATACGGGCCCGAGCTTCGTTGCCCACCAGTACATGATCGCTGGCCAGTCGGGGAACGCTTCAGAGAATCCCTCTGGTAATGTGTGGGGCTGCGGCGCCGCCTCAACCGCTCGCGTCCCATTGCTGGGACCGAATGGGACCGATCGTCCCGGCGTGTATCCATGCTTCGACTACCTCACAATCGCCGATCTGCTTGACGCCAAGGGCATCACTTGGCGGTACTACGCGCCCAGCGAGGAGAGCGACCAGTTCTTCATCCTCTCCGCCTACCAGGCCATTCGGCACATCTTCTTCGGCCCCGACTGGAACGAGAAAGTGGTCTCGCCGGAAACCCGTGTTCTCAAGGACATTGACAGCGGCCATCTCGCGCAGGTTACCTGGATCGTTCCGGCCTTCAACAACTCCGACCATCCAGGCGCGCCACCCCTGGGACCTGACTGGGTGGTCAGCATCGTCAACGCGATTGGTCGCAGCCAATTCTGGGATTCCACCACCATCTTCATCGCCTGGGACGACTGGGGAGGCTGGTACGACCATGTCCCTCCGCCGCAAGTCGACGACATGGGACTCGGCTTCCGCGTGCCTGTCATTGTGGTGTCACCCTATGCCAAACGCGGCTACGTCTCCCACGTCACGCACGAGTCGGGCGGTTTCTTGCGTTATACAGAAACAGTCTTCGACCTGCCGTCGTTGGGCACACGTGACAGCATCTCCGACGATTTCAGCGACTGCTTCGATTACACGCAGCCGCCCACGCCCTACACCCCGGTACATACCATGCACGCAAAGGAGTTCTTTCTGGCCCAGAAAGCCTCAGGCCCACCCGACGACGATTAGCCGCGCACAGACAGGCCATTGAAGCTATCGCCGAAGATTGACTTTGGCCAGATCAACGATCTCGCTCCCTCGCCCATCCAGAACGGCCTTGATCATGAACAGGCTGAAACCTTTGATCTGGTTCACGGTGATGGTCGGCGGCATCGAGAGTTCCTGCCTGCTCACAATGGCTTCAATCAGCGCTGGCCCGTCATGGCTCAGAGCCTGCTCGATCATCGGCCTCACCTGGTCCGCTGTTTCCGCCCGCAGACCCAGTATCCCCGCAGCATCGGCCATCTTCGCAAAATTCGGATTGTGCAGGTCGGTTCCAAAATCAAGAATGCCGGCTGCCTTCATCTCCAGTTCCACAAACGCCAGAGAACTGTTGTTGAAGACGATCAGCTTCACCGGCAACTTCAACTGGCTGAGCGACAGCAGATCACCCATGAGCATGGCGAGCCCGCCGTCTCCGCAGAGCGAAACCACCTGGCGTCCGGGGTGGCTCACCTGCGCTCCAATCGCCTGCGGCAGTGCATTGGCCATGGAGCCATGCGTGAACGAGCCGAGCAACCGGCGCTTGCCGTTCATGTGCAGATAGCGCGCCGCCCATATCGTGGGTGTGCCCACGTCGCAACTGAAGACTGCATCCTCCGCCGCAAGCTCATCCAGAGCTTTTGCAACATATTGGGGATGGATGGGACTCTCGCCAGCCTTGCCCGTCGCCAACTCGTCCAGGTCTTTGCGCACCTCGACGTAGTTCTTCAGAGAAGTGCTCAGATGCGCATCATTCTTCCTCGCTTTTATCTGCTTGCTGAGCGCGGTAAGTGTGGCTCTCACATCGCCCACCAGCCCCAGGTCGACCTTCGTCCGGCGGCCAATCTGCTCTCCCCGAATGTCGATCTGAACAATCGTCGCTCTTTCCGGATAGAACTGTTGATACGGAAAGTCCGTTCCCAGCATCAGCAGTGTGTCGCAATTCATCATGGCTTGATAACCGGATGAGAATCCCAGAAGCCCCGTCATACCCACGTCGAAAGGATTGTCGTACTCCACATATTCCTTCCCGCGCATCGCATGCACAATCGGCGCCTTCAGTTTGCCGGCAACTTCCATCAGCTCATCGTGCGCCCCCGCGCAACCCGCTCCTGCCAGCATCGTGGTTTTCTTCGAGTCGTTCAGAATCTTCGCCAGCGCCGCAATCTCCTCCTCTGACGGGCAGACGATCGGCTTCGCATCGTGAAAATGCAGTCGCGGGCTCTGCACCACGGCATCTCGCAGCGCAATGTCGCCGGGCATCGCAATCACCGCAACACCACGCCGCGAAATGGCGGTCTGCATGGCAATCTCCAGTACACGCGGCATCTGTTCGGGCTGCGAAACCAATTCGCAATAGTGGCTGCACTGCGCAAACAAATGTTCCGGGTGAGTCTCCTGAAAGTAGCCGCTCCCCATCTCATCGCTCGGAATCTGTGCCGCAATCGCCAGCACAGGAACCCGGCTGCGATGACAATCGTAAAGCCCGTTGATCAGGTGCAGGTTTCCCGGCCCGCAGCTTCCCGCGCAAACCGTCAACCCTCCGGTAAGATGCGCCTCAGCGCCCGCGGCAAACGCGGCCGTCTCTTCATGCCGTAGATGAACCCACTCCAGTTTTCCGGTTGATCGAATCGAGTCAGTGATTCCGTTGAGCGAGTCGCCGGAAACTCCGTAAATCCGCCGCACTCCCGCCCCTGCCAGAACATCCACCAAAAGATCCGCTACTCTCTTCGCCATGTCGGCCTCCGCAAAGGAAACGTAAATGTAGATGAGATGCAGCTTTCGCGATCGTGGCTTGCGGCAACTTGCTGCCTGAGCTCACTCCGCGTTTTCAACAGGCAAATTATATGAGAAGGAGAAATGCACTCTGGATCCTTCAGGCTTCGGGTTGATAGCTGGGAGCCGGCGCTCTTGCGCTCTTAAAAACCCGAAGAGGTGCACCGACGATTCACCCTTGAGCCGCTTTGGCTCTGCTTTTCAGATCGAATCCCACCAGTTCAGCTGATTTCTTCACCAGCGCTAATGGGCCGTCTTCAGCCATGAGTCTGGGACCGGTCCCGGAATCCGAATAGTGTTGCCCCAGCGCGCTTAGGGTAATAATCTTCGGTCGGGGGTTCTTTCTGCTCATCAACCAATCCGATCACCTGCTGACACTCGCCGTCCGACAGCGTGTGGCACAGCACGACACGATCGAAGGTTTGCTGTGCCAACAGCGAACAAGCGTACGACACCCGGCCCGCGGTCGCAACCCGAAAATAAGATCCAAGGATCAATCTACGGGTTTGCAGCAACATCTGGTCGTTACTGACGATGAGCACGTGCGCATCACTGTTCATATGGCCTCGCTTGGGAAGAAACGCGCCATCGACAAACGTGCCGCGACAGTAGATGCAGATTAATTCGCGCCCCCAAACCGGGTTCTGTCTGGTACCGGGCAGAAGGATCAGGTGAGAGCGATCGCATGCGGAATTCAGGTCATTACTGTCCAATACCGTACATAAGAATTTAATTATCAATGAGATAATCCCTGCAAAGATGCGAACCCATACATCTTCACAGAGAACGCAGGATTCAAGCTCATTCTTCGGCGGCGTCCTTTGCAAATCGAGCTGAGAGGGCGTGTCCATGGCCGGCCAGGGTTCCAATTTGCTGCTGCAAATTCTTCCTGTTGCATATCGAAATCTCCTCCTGGCGCGCCTCAAGCCAGTCTCGCTGCCAACCAGAACCGTCCTCTACGAACCCGATGAAACGCCCAAATATGCACACTTTATGACTTCGGGCATCGCCTCCATTGTCAGTTCAATGTCCGACGGCGCCAGCGCTGAAGTAGGTATCTGGGGTAGTGAGGGGCTGGTAGAGAGCTTTCATCTTCTGGGCAAGGCCAGGATCCCCACCCGTTGCTTCATCCAGATGGAGGGCACAGCCCTGCGCATGCCGTTCAAGGATCTGCAGAAAGAATTTCTGGAGGATGAAGGGCTCCGCCAATGTGTGCTGCAATGCGTCCAAAGCCAGGGATTCATCCTCGGACAGCTTGCGGCATGCAACCGTCTGCATGAGGCGGAAGAACGCCTTGCGCGTTGGTTGCTTATGGTACGGGACCGGGTACAGAGCGAAACCTATCATCTGACCCAGGAGTTTTTAGCCAACATGCTAGGGGCGCGCCGGACCACGGTAACTGCCGCAGCAGGAGAGTTGCAGCGCAAAGAACTTATCAGGTACAGCCGCGGAAAAATCCATATCATCAATCCCGACGGCCTTGAAAAGGCGGCATGCGAGTGCTACCGCACTGTGCGAAGGCTCTATATCAATTTCTACAACAAATCCGAGGCAGCCTGAGTTAGACGTACCCAGCAGCCCGCGTCGGATCGTCGGACGCGTCAAGTTTCGTCTCTCAAAGCAAGTCAGGATGCACCCGCGCTTTAGATTCGCGTTCAATCGAGCGACTGCCGGATGCGCCTGCCTTCAAGGTCAACCTAGCGCCTATTCTTGGTTTCCACTGCGGAGACAAGGTGCTCTTGCAGCTTCGCCGTCAAACAACTTCGGCAGAGACAACCTTTCGCCGGATCATCGGGAACGGGCAGTACATGCGGGAAATCTGCGCACCAGCAGCCAGGTTCTTTGGTACAGATCATCGGTGCATTGCATTGCGAGCAGAAGGTCTGCATGACGCCATTATCCTGCGCAATTCCATCGCATTCAACAACTCTTAACAATCGATCCAGTCGACTCTTGGCGGAGACGGCCATTTAAGATCAAAGATGCGTGCAAACCATACGAGTAGAAACACCTTCGGCGAAGTACGATGTAATTGCGGGCAGCGGCCTCATCCAGACGCTGGCCCCGCGGATTGAGCGCATAGCGGGCAGGCTTCCGCGGCGCGTTTTTGTCCTCACTTCTCCTCCCATCTGGGCGCTGTGGGGCGAAACCTTTTGTACGTCTTTTGCCGAGACCCCCATCACTCTCTTTCTTGCACCGGGCGAGAGCCATAAAACTCTGGCCAGTGTTGAAAAAATGTTGCGTCAGATGGCCACTTCGGGCGGTGATCGCGGATCGCTCCTGATTGCCTTTGGCGGCGGCATCGTCGGCGACGTGGGAGGATTTCTTGCCGCAATCTACATGCGCGGAATTCCCTACATACAGGTCCCGACAACATTTCTCGCGCAGGTGGATTCCAGCGTCGGCGGCAAGACCGGCGTCAACCTGCCCGAGGGCAAGAACCTTGTCGGCAGCTTTCATCATCCGCTGGCAGTCTTTGCCGACATCGGTGTGCTGGGAACTCTGCCGGATCGCGAGCTGCATTCCGGACTCATGGAAAGTGTGAAGGCGGGCATCATCCGCGACCGCACTCTCGTGCGCTTCATGGAAGAGCATTGGAACGCAGTCCTGGGCCGCGACCCAAAGGCGCTCGAAAAGGTGATTGCCGCGTCCATCCGCATGAAGGCTGGCGTAGTAAACAAGGATGAGCGCGAGAGCGGCTTGCGAATGATCCTGAACTTCGGACACACGGTGGGCCACGCTCTGGAGCAGGCGACCGCCTACAAGACGTTGCTGCACGGCGAGGCCATCGGATGGGGCATGGTAGCGGCGCTTTGGCTGGCGCGGAAACGGGGAACAATTTCCAGCAATCAATTTGAACGTCTGGAGCGCTTGATCCATCTCTATGGCCCATTGCCGCCGTTGAAGCTGCGTCCAGGCAAAGTGGTTGCGGCCACCGGGGCCGACAAAAAGAACGTCGGCGGGGTGCGACGGTTCGTCCTGCCTGTAGGCATCGGCGACGCAGGCGTGGTGGAAGACGTGACGGCGGCTGAGCTTGAGCCGGCAGTGGGCTACATATTGGCGCGCGCTGTGGAGAAAAACTCCTGATGCCCGCCACCGGAGCCAGGCCATCGGGCGCACAAGATGAAGCTGGTGCGGCTCGCGCTGTGCAGCAAATGTTTGACTCCATCGCGCCGCGCTATGACCTGCTGAACCATGTGTTGTCCGCCAATGTCGACCGGCTTTGGTGGTGGCGAACGGCGCGCCGCTTCAGCGCAGTGTTGGCCGATCCTAATGCCGCGGTGCTGGACATCTGCTGTGGCACCGGCGATATGACCATGGCGCTGCTGAAGCGCAGGCCGCTCGGTGCCAGGCCTATTCTGGCAGCGGATTTTTCGCACGGGATGTTAAGTCGCGGAGCCAAGAAATTCAGCCAGTGGACCCTGAGTCCCAAGATGGAAGGCGCTCCGTACGCAGTGCCGCTGGAAGCGGATGCGCTGCATTTGCCGCTTCGGGATGCCTCGCTCGATCTGATTGTCACCGCCTTCGGATTTCGAAATCTGGCCAACTACGAAGCTGGCCTGCGGGAGTTTCACCGCGTGCTGAAGCCCGGCGGCCAGTTAGGTATACTCGACTTCGCCGAGCCAGGCGGCCTCATGGGCAAGGCCTATGCCGTCTACTTCCGGCGCGTGCTGCCGGCCATCGGACGCATGATCACCGGCAGCGACGGTCCGTACCGCTATCTGCCCACATCTGTGGGCAATTTTCCGCCTCCCCAAGAGATGCTGGAGCTGATGCGCAGCGTAGACTACCAAGACTGCGCGTGGCAGCCCTACACCTTTGGCATTGCCGGGTTGTATACAAGCGCACGGCCAAAGCCCTGAGAATGCGATAGCCTAAGTAGGCGATGCCCCAGGCGCTTTCCAGTCCGTCCTTGTCCACCCCGTCGGGCTCTGGCGCGGGTCTGGCCGGATTCTCTGCTGAAAAGCGACGTGTCGCGTTGCACTCAATGATCGTCGCTGCGGCTATGACCCTGCTCAAGCTGGCCGCAGGACTGTTCTCAGGCTCTCTCGGCGTACTCTCCGACGCGGCCCACTCCGGCCTCGACCTCGTGGGTGTCACGCTCACCTTCTTCTCCGTGCAGGTGAGTGATAGACCAGCCGACGACGACCACACCTACGGCCATGGAAAATTCGAAAACCTTTCCGCATTCGGTGAGGCTGGATTGATGGCCATCTCCTGCGCGTGGATTGTGTGGGAGGCGATGCAGCGGATCATTCGCCACAGCGTCGAACTGCACCATTCCATCTGGCCTATTCTTGTTCTGCTAACCTCCATCGCGGCGGACTACTGGCGCTCCCAGCGGCTGCGCGCGGTGGCAGAGCGCACCGGAAGCCCCGCGCTCGCCACCGACGCATTTCACTTTGCCAGTGACATCTGGTCAACGGTCGCGGTGCTCTTCGGCCTCGCCCTGAGTTGGGCGGGCACCCACTTCGAAATCGGATGGCTACAATATGCTGACCCCTGCGCGGCAATCATTGTCTCCCTCATGATCCTGCGTCTCACCCTCACTTTGGGCCGGGAAACGGTGGCCGTACTGCTCGACGAGGTTCCAGCGGAGACGCGCCAGAAGCTTGTGCGCGAAGTGGAGCGCGTCGAGGGTGTGCTGGCTGTCGAGCAGGCGCGCGTGCGTCGGGCAGGCGCGAGTTACTTCGCTGACCTGACGCTGGCGCTGCCGCGAGGGTTTACGTTTGAGCACACCGGGGAGCTTGTGCGCGAGGCAACCGATGCTGCCCATCGCGCCCTGCCGGAGGCGGACGTCGTCATCCATACCGTGCCGCGCGAGGCCCGCACAGAGAGCGTCTTTGACCGGATTCGTGCCGTGGCCGCACGCAACAATGTCAACGTACACGAGCTAAGCGTGCAGTCGCATCAGGGCCGCCTGCGCGTGGAGCAGCACGTGGAACTGGACGAGAATCTGCCGCTGAAAGCCGCACATGAGTTTGTCAGTTCCATGGAAGCGGAGATCCTGCGCGAGGCGCCGGAGATTGACTCGGTCCTGACGCACATCGAAAGTGAACCCGCCACCATCGAGCAGCCGGAAGAAATAATCGTTGAAGATCGACGAATCGAGGTTGCCCTGCGCGCCGCCGCCAAAGTGTTTCCTGAGGTGGTGGATGTGCATCAGATCATGGTGGGTCGCGCTGGGGAGCACATCTATCTTTCGTGCCATTGCACGTTGCCGGACGATCTCGCGATGCACCGTGTGCACGAAGTGATGACCGGGCTCGAAGATCGTTTCAAGCTGGAGTGTCCAGAGGTGCAGCGCGTAACCATTCACCCAGAGCCGGTAACCGATAATCTGCGATAAGACGCGAGAACTTTAGGGAAGGATACAGAATGATTGCGCACAGCGAATGGAAGGGCGGTAACAACTACGAAGGAATCTCCGAAGAAGGCAATTCCATCTTCTTCGATGCGCATCCCTCGCACGAACAGGGGCCGAGCCCCATGCAGGCAGTCTTGATGGGGCTGTGCGGGTGTACCAGCGTTGACGTTGTTTCCATTCTCGAGAAAAAACGTCAGCCGCTGCTAGGCCTGAGGGTAACCGCGACTGCCACGCAGGCCGAGACCGCCCCACGCGTTTTTACGCATATCAAGCTGACGTATGAGGTCAGCGGGAATCTGAGCCGCAAGGCCGTCGAGGACGCTGTGGCGCTGTCGAAAGACAAATACTGTTCCGTCTCCAAGATGCTGGAGAAGACGGCAACGATCGACTACGAGATTGTGTACGCCAGCGGTGAGCCTGAAGCATGACCGTTCGCACTATCAAGAATTTCTTCCAGATAGCTTCGCTGTTGCTGCTGCTCCTGGTAGCTGCGCTGCTGGCGGCCATCACTACCATGCATTTCGCCATCCATGGCGCTGAAGTGCAGGTACCCGCGCTTAAAGGAATGACCGTCGCCGAGGCACGCAGCCAGACCGCTGGCCTGGGCCTCAATCTTAACGTGGACAATCGCTACTACTCCGGCGAAGTGGCCGCGGGACATATCCTCACGCAATCGCCGCCATCCGGGACCGTGGTGCGCCGCGAGTGGCGAGTCCGCGTCGCTGAAAGCCTTGGCCCACAGAAGGTGGATGTCCCCGACACGGTGGGCCGCGATGAACGGGTGGCTGCGCTTGCATTACGGCGTGTTGGTCTTGAAGTGGGTGTCATCGCGCAGTTGCCCTACAGCAAAGCAGCGGAGGGCACCGTCATTGCGCAGGATCCACCCGGTCATGCCCAGGGCATTGCTCAACCTAGCATTAATTTGCTGGTCGCAGCGCCGGGTGACGATGTGCCTGACGGATTCCTCATGCCCGACCTGACAGGCCTTCCCGTAGTCACCGCGCAAACGCAATTAGCCAAGGTTGGCATCCAATCGGCGCCGCCCGTCTTCATTGACGTCCCAATTGCTCCCGTCGGCGCCGGAGACGCACCACCCAAGCCACCTGTGAGGCCCGGTTCGGTGCTGGCACAACAGCCTCCTGCCGGCGCGCGCGTTGACCAGGCCACCAAGGTCAAGCTGACCGTTGCGAAGTAGTACAGCCATTCTTATTCGTCCGTATCAGGAACTCTGCGAGTCAGCCCACAAACATCGCGCATCTAAATCTATAAGAGAGGCATGACAGATAAAACAAAGGCAAAACAAGAGAATGCTGCCAGCGCCATGACCGCGCCCAGTGACTTCTCGCATGCCTGGCGCGCCTTGCGACACAGGAATTTCCGCCTCTTCTTCGGCGGGCAAAGCATCTCGCTCATCGGCACTTGGATGACGCGCATCGCCACTTCGTGGCTGGTCTATCGCCTCACCAAATCGCCGCTGCTGCTGGGCACCGTGGGCTTTGCCGGCCAGATTCCCACTTTTCTACTGGCTCCGCTGGCTGGCGTCATCGTCGATCGCATCGACCGCCGCACCATTCTGGTTTGGACCCAAAGCCTCGCCATGGTGCAGTCGCTTTTGCTGGCCTGGCTCACGCTCACCCATCGCATCACCATCCCCGAAGTCCTGGCATTGAGTGTGATGCAAGGCATCATCAACGCATTCGACATGCCCGGCCGCCAATCGTTCATGGTCAAAATGGTGGAGGATAAGGCAGACCTTTCGAACGCCATTGCCATCAACTCGTCCATGGTGAATGTGGCGCGGCTCGTCGGCCCGTCGCTGGCCGGAATGCTCATCGCGGCCACCAATGAAGGCTGGTGCTTTCTCGTTGATGGCGTCAGTTATATCGCAGTCATTGCGTCGCTCCTAATGATGCATCTCACGCCGTCGCAAGAAGAGCGCGCGACGACGACCATGGTTGCGCAACTGCGTGAGGGCTGGACCTATGTATCGAATTTCGGCCCCATTCGCGCCATTCTTCTCATGTTTGCCCTACTCAGTTTGATGGGTTGGCCGTTCATGGTGCTCATGCCAGTGTTCGCTGTCCAGGTGCTGCATGGAGGACCGCACACACTGGGATTCCTGATGGGCGCGGTCGGGGTAGGGTCGTTGGCGTCGGCACTGTCCATGGTCATGCGCCGCTCGGTGCGCGGGCTCACCAAAATGATTCCCATCGCAGCGTCAGCCTTTGGCGTGGGCCTCACCTGCTTTGGGCTGTCCAACGCATTGTGGCTCTCAATGCTCATGATGTTGGTAGTAGGCTATGGCATGATGCAGGGATTGACAGCCAGCAACACCATCCTGCAAACGTTGGTCGACGAAAAAATGCGCGGTCGGGTCATGAGCTACTACACCATGGCGTTTGTCGGAATGGCGCCTTTCGGCAGCCTGCTGGCCGGTGGGTTGGCCCATGCCATCGGCGCTCCACACACGGTCATCGTCAGCGGTGCCGCATGCATTCTCGGATCGTTATGGTTCTGGACGCGCCTCCAGGGGATTCGCAAAGAGATGCGCCCGATCTATGAGCGCCTCGGCATTGTGCCGCAGCATAATCTTGTGATTGAAGAGAAAGCCGAAGGATGAGCGCTCAATAGCGAAGTCAGAGGAGAAGAAGTCAGATGGGACTGAACGAAGATCTCGATCGGGTTGCATTGCAGGAGCGCGAACTCCAATTGCCAAGCTTTGATGCACAAGTTGCGTGGGATCTGGGCGCACGCCTCAGGACCACGGCGCTGGAACGCAGTCTATCCGTGGTGATTGATGTCCGACGCTTCGGCCAGCCGCTTTTCTATGCTGCGCTGGAAGGCACGACGCCCGACAACGTAGAATGGGTGCGGCGCAAAAGCAATGTCGTGGCGCGCTTCCACCGCAGTTCCTACGGCGTCGGATTGAACCTCAAGTCAAAGAACGACACGCTGGAAGCCCGTGGCCTGCCAACAAATGACTACGCCTCGCATGGCGGATCGTTTCCTCTAATCGTCAAAGGCGCGGGCGTGGTGGGCAGTGTAACCGTCTCTGGTTTGCCCCAACGCGCCGACCACGAGTTAGTAGTCGAGGCACTCTGCGTCATGCTCGACCGTGACTACGCATCACTGCGGCTTGCGGCCGAATAACGGAACGAGGAACTGAATTTTCAGGAAACTTTCTCGATCAACGCAATAAAGAATCCATCTGTGTGAAATACGCCTGGAAGCAGCCGTAATGCGCCTTCCGCAGTGACGCATTTACGCAATCCAACTGCGCCCTCAGCCGGGAGAATACCCTGGCCGAGCAGCATACCAATCACCGATTCGAACGAAACGAGTCGGGCATTCGGTGTCTCCGCGAGGACTGCTGCGATAACTTCCTCATTTTCTTCCGGCTCCAATGAGCAAGTGGAATATACGACGCGCCCTCCCGGACGAACGGCACGCAGCGCACCCTGAAGAATCGCGCGCTGCCGCTCAGCTTGCCTCGGCAAGTCCTCAAGACGCAGCCGATGGCGAATCTCCGGATTGCGGCCCAGCGTGCCGGTGCCGCTGCAAGGCACATCGGCCAGCACAAGATCGAATACCGACTCCTCTGCAAGTCGCGTTGCGTCGCCGAGCCGACATTCAATGTGGTCCGCATGCCCTGCAAGCCGCTCGCGCAGTTGCTCGAGGCGCGACGGACTCGCTTCGCATGCAACGATGCTCGCCCGAGGATTGCGCTCGGCAAGAATAAGAGTCTTCCCACCAGGAGCCGCGCACGCATCAAGAATGTTTTTCATTTCTCGTCCACTTTGAATTGCTGCCAGCTCAGCGACTAGCTGCGACCCCTCGTCCTGGAACCGAACCCGCCCCTCACAAAACGCCGCAGTGCGTGCAACATCGGTCGATGCGACGGTCCGCGCGATAGTCAACAACTCGCCCGGCTCAAGAGTCACGCCGGCTTGTGCCAGTTCATCTTCAACAGAAAGACTTCCGATGCGAACAGTTGCCGCTGGTTGCGTTTGCCCGTAGATGCAGATCGCTCGCGCCGCCTCCAATCCATAGAAGCGAGCCCAGCGCTCCACCATCCACGCGGGATGCGCCTGCGCCAGGGCGAGTTCCGCGACGCTCTCCTCCAAAAGATGAAACGGTGGAGCCGCGCCGAGCTTGCGGAGAACAGCGTTCACCATGCCCGAAGCGAATCGATGCCCGACCTGTTTGGCCAGTTCCACGCTTTCGTCGATAGCCGCGCGCGCAGGAATGCGATCCAGATACAACAACTGGAACGCGCCGAGACGCAGCGCAATCCGAATTTCAGGCCCGAGCTTGCCACCAGGATGCGACAACAGTGCATTCAATCGAGAGTCGAGCCGTATCTGCCAGCGAAGCACGCCAAGCACGAGCGTAGTAGCCAGATTGCGATCCGCCAGCGAAAGTGCGTTGACGGCTTTCCCTCGCAACAAATCGTCAGAGTGCGAATGCCCGCGCTCGATAGCCATGAGGATGCCGAAAGCAGCCTTGCGTGCTGGAGAAATCGGCGTCGGACGGTTCTTCGGCGCGGTCTTTTGGGGCGAGGTCACTGAACCGGATCCCCGAGCCGCGCACCTTCAGCCAAAGCCATTCCGCGCAGAAACTCAGCGGCGCTGAGACGCTTTTTGCCTTCAAGCTGAACTTCAAGCAGTTCGATCCACGTCTCTCCAGCACAGACCGCGAAGAGCCGATGGTTCTCGACGTGAAGCTGTCCCGACTGCGCGAAACGCGGTCCCGCAAACTCCGACGCATTCGCGATGATCATCCGATGCACAATAAGCTTCTTGCCGCCCAGCGAAGTAAATGCGCCGGGCCACGGTTGAAATCCCCGCCAGCGATTGTAGAGCTCGTGTGCGGAACGCGCGGCAAAATCCATCCTTCCGTCTTCGCGGTCCAGAATTGGCGCGAAGGTGGCAAAGGCGTGGTTCTGCGGCTGCGAATGAATGGTTCCGTCCTCCAACCCCGCCAGCGTCTCCACCATGAACGGCCCACCCGCCTTCGCAAGTATTTCGAAGAGTTCCACCGCAGTTTGTTCCGGCCCAATTTCAACGGTCTGCTGCAACAGAATTGGTCCGGTGTCGAGTCCCTCTTCTAACAGCATGGTAGTGTTTCCGGTGAAAGCGTCACCCATGGCCACGGCCCACTGGATAGGCGCGGCGCCTCGATATTTCGGCAGGAGCGATCCATGCAGATTGATGCAGCCCAACCGCGGCAGGGCAAGCATCCACGGAGGAATAATGCGCCCATACGCAACCACGATGATCGCGTCCGGGGCAATCGCTCCAAGCTGCGTACGAAGCTCCGTGTTGTTCCGAATCTTCTCCGGCTGCGTAACAGCCAGCCCCGCGCCAAGTGCGGTTTGCTTCACGGGCGGTGCTGTCAATGTCTGGCTGCGACCCACAGGCCGGTCCGGCTGCGAAACAACCATCGCAATCTCATGCCCCGCCGCGAGCAATGCATCCAGAGTGGGAACCGCGAAGCTGGGAGTGCCACAGAAAACGAGCTTCATCGGCCTCCTCGCGGATTTACCACTTGCCTTCTTTTTGCAGCTTGCGGATCTTGCGCAGGTTCAGGTCGCGCTTCAGGGCGCTCATCCTGAAAATGAACAGCATGCCGTCCAGATGGTCGATCTCATGCTGCATACACCGCGCCATCAACTCTTCGCCGTCCATCTCAAACCACTTGCCGTGCTCGTCCTGCGCGCGAATCCGCACCTTGGCCGCGCGCACCACCTTCTCCCGAATATCGGGGAAACTAAGGCAACCCTCCTCTTCGTAGAGCTTGCCATCCTGCGAGATGATCTCGGGATTGATGAGCACCAGTTTCTTGTCAGGCTCCTTGCCCATGCTCAGGTCGATGACGGTGAGCCGCTTCGACACACCCACCTGCGGCGCGGCCAGCCCGATACCCTGCGAGGCATAGGTAGTCTCAAACATATCGGCGACCAGCTTGCGCAGTTCGTCGTTGAATTCCGTAACGGGTTCGCCGGGTTGCGATAGCACCGGCTCAGGATATTTGACGATATTCAGAATCATTTCCTTGCTTCAAAAGCTCCGTATCTGTTCGATGTATCCATCAAAATTTCGCTTCATTTCAAGCACTGAGTCGCCGCCGAACTTCTGCTGCGCCAAGCCTGCTATCGTCAGCGCCACCATGGCTTCTGCAGCCACACCAGCGGCCGGGACCACGCAAATGTCGCTGCGCTCGTAGCTTGCACTGGTCGCCTCGCGCGTGTCAAAGCGAACCGATTCCAGCGGCCTTCGAAGCGTTGAAATAGGCTTCAGATAACCGCGCACCACAATGTCTTCGCCGTTGGAGACACCGCCTTCAATCCCTCCGGCATTATTCTGAGGCCGCGTGAAGCGCGTCGGGTTGCCATTGTCTTCCGCCGCATAGTGGATCGGGTCATGCACCTTCGAGCCAAAAGACTCTGCAGCCGTAACGCCTCGTCCAATCTCAACCGCCTTCACCGCCTGCAAACTCATCACCGACCACGCCAGCAGTCCATCCAGCCGCTCATCCCAGTTGGCGTAGGTACCCAGTCCGGCTGGCGCTCCATGCACCACCACCTCAAACACGCCGCCCACCGTGTCGCCAGTGCGGGAGACCTCTTCGACCTCTTCCTTCATGCGCGCTTCTGTCGCCGCATCCACGCAGCTCAGCATGATCTCATCCTTGGCCACCACGGCAGCAATCTCATCCCACGCAGCCGTGCGCTCCAACTCCACCCGCCCCACTCGAATCACATGACTAGCTACTTCAATCCCCAGAGACCGCAACAGCAGCTTGGCAAACGCTCCAGCCGCCACGCGTCCAGTCGACTCGCGCGCCGAAGCACGTTCCAGCACATACCGCGCATCAGGAAAGTTGTACTTCAGCGCGCCAGCCAGGTCCGCGTGCCCCGGTCGCGGCGAGGCCACCGCCTGGTGCAAGGCCGGGTCGCCTGCTTCCACGGGCAGCTTTTCTTCCCAATTCTTCCAATCGCGATTCACAATCTCAATCGCAACCGGCGACCCAATCGTCTTACCGTGTCTCACGCCGGAGAGCACGTGTGCCTTATCGGTTTCAATCTTCATGCGCCCGCCGCGCCCGTAGCCCTGCTGGCGCCGCCATAGTTCGCGATTCACAAATTCCAGATCGACAGGAACGCCGGCAGGCAGTCCGGAGATGAGCGCAACCAAGGCCTCCCCATGCGATTCTCCGGCAGTTGAAAAACGGATCATATTCTATTGATTGTAACGGACTAGCGAGTCAACCGGTTAAGCGGTCAATCGTTCAATCTGCACTTGGCTTTCCACCACCGCAGCCTCCACGCCAACCGCGGCATAAAGCCCGCCAGCTTCCCTCTAAAGCCTCGTCGCCTCTTCGGCATCGCCTTCACTGCTTTTCAGCAGCATAAATCCTCGAAGAGCGTTGGCAAGGTCAAGCGGAGGAGTCTCCTCGTGGCTGCGATAGATTGAGAGAGCCTCCCTGTAGCGCTCCGCCGCCAAGTCCAGCTTGGCTTGCTTCCGAAACAGATCCGCGTCGTGGCAAACGGTGTGAGCCAGAGCCAGGGGCCGACCCGCCACCCTGTACGGTTCGACCGACTCCCCATAGCACTTGAGGGCGGCATCCGGGCGGTTCAGGTCGCTCTCGATTTGCCCTAAACCGGCCAGCGCTCGCGCCAGCAAAACCGGATCATCGCTCATGCGGCACAATTCAACCGCCTCCGCAAAACGGCCTTTGGCCTCATCCAGCCGGCTTTCCCGCCGCGCCGCATAGCCCTTCTCAATTAATGTTTCCAGTTTGCCGCCCGTCATGCCGATAGCGTACCACGGAAGAATTGTGCGCTTCCCAGTGGCTCTGGTTCTCGCTTACGATGGAGCGCATGGCCTACTTCCTCTTCAAGACCGAGCCCGAAGTCTACTCCTTCGACGACTTCCTCCGCGACCAGGAAACTATCTGGGACGGCGTCACCAACCCAACTGCCGTTAAGCACTTGCGTGAGATGAAGGCGGGGACAAAGTGGATTTTTTACCACACAGGCGACGAGCGCGCCGCCGTTGGCACCGGAACGGTGGTCAGCGTCGATGCCACTGATCCCAAGGTGCCCATCGTCAAGGTCAAGGCGGGCAAGCGCCTGAAGAACCCGAAAACCCTCTCCATCATTAAAGAGGAGCCGCTGTTTGCCACGTCGCCGCTGGTCCTCATCGGACGGCTTTCCGTGGTGCCCCTGACCCAGGAACAGTGGGAGTGGTTCTTGTCCTAGGGAATCCCGGATAAGAAGATGGCAGGATCTCCTTGCTTGCTTGAACGAGGGGATCAAGCTTGCACAAATGACCGCGAAAAATCAGTTCGCGCTCCCCCCAACCTACCGGGATTCTGTCCATCCGAGCTGCTACCGCAGCAGCATCGTCATCGCGTCAAAGTCGACCTCAACGCTGTGAGCCTGGTTCAACAAATCCATCCCCAGATTTCCATCGAACCAGTTGCTGTTCGAGTTATTGTCCTTCAGCAGAATGTGCGCCGGCTTCAGCACCACTTCCCTGCCTCCCGCAATGAACGCCAGTGAGGGAACAACAACAGATTCCATCTTCGCCGATCCACCCACGCCGGTCAGCTTCCGGCCCTCTGGCGCACCAGTCGCTTTGATCTCCGGAAATTCCCGCGCAAACGCAGGATAGAGTTCTGTCCCTTGCGCCCCTGTATCCAGGCTGAAGTCGAGAGACTTCCCATGGAAGCCAAGCTCAGTGAAGATCGACGTGCTCTCAAAGGCCAGGTTGGGAGCAAACTTGTGCGGTTCGCTTGTGGGCGGAAGCACCGTAAAGCCGTGCTCCGCTGCATTCCATTGAAATCGCCTCAACGCGAAAATCACCGGCAGTCCCAGTATCCCTTGCCGTCCGTCGGCAAGCTGGTTCAACGGAGGCTGATTCTTGGGCAGCACGTAAAACGCAACATCGCGCAGATGCACCCCGGCAACTTCAAGATCTTTGGCGACCGCAACGCGTATTCCCACCTGCGCGCCGCTCATCGTATCGATATGGGTCTTGACATCATGAATCTTCAGCCCAAGCCGCATGGCTTCCGACTCGCTCAAAGCCGAAAGACTGAATCCATTATCAAAGATGTAATGCGCCTGAATACCGTTCACCGTGACAGGCAGAATCAGGTTCTGGTCCACAATCTCCATCGTCACCGGCACGGGCTCTTCTGAAGCCACAGTCTGATCATGAGCGGAAGACAGCACTTTGAGCGTGGGCAGAATGTTCCGGATGTCGTCCGCGTCCGGCTTCTTTTTCAGGATCGCTTTCGCCTGCTCAAAGGCCTCATGGTACATTCCCGCGCGGTAGTAGATGCCAATCAGCAGTTCCCGCGCTTCATGCGCTGTCTCTGGCTCTGATTTCGATGAGATAACGGCGTTGAGGTCCCTCTCCGCCTGGGGCTGCTGGTTGAACGCTGCCTCAACCGCCGCCTTGTAGAACAACGGCGCATTGGTTCGAGCTACGACATAGCGAAGCAGGAACCAGCGATGCGCATCATAGAGCAGCTTTAGTTGTGCGTCGCCTTCCTGCGCATGCAGGCAGCCTACGAAGTTACCAAGCACAATCAGAAACGCGGCAGAGATTCGCATAGGTCAAGATATCACTGGAAGATATCGCGAGCGCCGACTCTATTTCTTGTCTTCCCCCAGCCAGCGCCCGGTGTTAAGCAACTGCCGCTGATCCAAAGCCCACACTTTCCCTGTGAGCTCATCAGGTCCTTTCCCTTCGCGGATCGACTTATCAAATTCGCCCTGCACCGCCTGCATCTTTGCGTCCAGGTCATCGATGAAATTCAGCATCAGCGCTTCTGGAATCATAGGCAGTTTCGGCGAGCCAAACTCCAGCTTGCCGTGATGGCTCAGAATCATGTGCAACACCAGCACCTTCAGCTTCGACGGAAAGTTAGGCAGGCTCTCCATGGTGCGCTCTGCCAGCGCCGTGCCAATCTGGATATGCCCCAATAAACTGCCTTCTAATGTGTACTCGAATCCAATCTCCCAACTCAGCTCGCGCACCTTGCCAATGTCGTGCAGAATCACGCCGGTCATTAACAGGTCGCGGTCAATCATTGGGTAGTGGGGGGCGACGCGATCGGCCAAGGTGCAAAGGCTGATCACGTGTTCCAGCAGCCCTCCAAGCCACGCATGATGAAGCTGCTTCGCGGCGGGTGCCTCACGATAAGCCTGCGCCAGCGCCGGATCTTCAAGCATCGTGCTCAGCAGTTGCTTCAGGTCGGCGTTGGTGAAGCTCTCAACAAAGCCCAGAAGCTGCTTCCATAAGCTGGCAACATCATAAGTGGTGGATGGCAGCAGATCGGCCTTGTCTGCTTCACCGGGCTGAGCCAGGCGCAGCTGGTCGACCTTCATTTGCAGCCTGTCGTCGAATCGCGACGCGCTACCGCGTGCTTTCACAATGTCGCCGCGCTCAAAATCCTTGGCGATGCGCGGGTCGCCCGGCTCCCAGATTCGGCCTTCGAGCTGTCCTGTTTTGTCGCCCAGGATCACATTCAAATAAGGCTTGTTGGTCTTTGTAGTTCTCTGCTGCTTAAGCAGAACGAGGAAAAAACTGTCGAAGTACTTGCCCTCTTCGAAGTTGGCCAGATCGGCGATATAAATGTCTTTCATTATGCACTGAAGCTTAAATTGAATGGCCGCTTCCTGCCAAAAGACACGCCGGGCCTGGGATTCACTCCCAGGCCCGGCGATATCAACCTCGCGTTTGTTTTACTGTTGCGGTTGCTGAGCAGGTGCAGGTGCTGGCGCCGTCTGCGGACCCGGCGCGCCTGGAACCTGCGGGGTCGGCGCCATGGGTGTGGCTGTTCCCCTATCCTGCGATGTGGCAGCGGGTTTCTTGCTCTTGTCCGTCAGGCGAGTTTTATCGCCCGTAGTCGCGTTCGATTTTTTCTTCTTTTTCGTCGTCGTGTCGCCGCCCAAACCCAACGCACTTGACTGCGTCTGGCGATCTGCAACTTCGGCTGCGTCGGCCGGGGCCGGGGCCAGTGCGTCAGTCTTTGGTTTCGCTGCGGCCTTGGCCTGCTTCACTTCTTTGGCGCGGGCACTATAACGGGTCTTCTGCGTCGGCTTGGTGCTCGCATCCAGCGGATTGGCCGGTGTATCCGCCGCCGCAGTTTGATCGCCTGCGCCTGCATCTTCCACCTTTGTAGAGGCGGCGCTGGGAAGCGTCTTCGAAGGCGCCTGCCCGAATCGAATCTTTTCCTTCTTGCCTGGCTTCTGCGAAGTCGTCAGGCTGGCATTCTTCTTTGTCGCTGCAGGCGAAGTCGTATCCGCAGGCGCAGCTGCCTGGGTGCTCTTCTGCCGGAAGGTGCGTGTCGTTTCGCGGAAGCGGGTGCGCTCAACCTTCTTCTTTTTCTTGGCAACCGGAGGCGTATACGCGCTGTAACTCAACTTGGTCTGCTTGGGACTGGCACCCGTGTCTTGAAACCCAGGCTTGATGTCGATCGCCGCTTCTTCGCGCATCTGCGTCAGATAATCGCGAATGGCCGGCATCATCCTGGCTTCATAGAAGTTCTGTTCCACGTCCTGCTCTACGTCCTTGTACTCCGGAGGGCCGCCCGCGTTGTGCTGCACCACCTTGAAGATCACCAGCCCTTGCTTGGTGCGGATCGGCTCAGTGTACTCTCCTGTTTTGAGCCCGAATGTGTCGTCTTCAAGAACCTTGTTCAGATCCCCACGCTTGTATACTCCCAGGCTGCCGCCTTCAGCAGCCGTAGTGCCATCGCTGAACGATTTAGCCAACAGGCTGAAGTCGCCGCCTTGATGCAGCTTGGCTTCAATATCGTTGGCTTTCGCCGTGGCCGCGGCCAGTTTTGCCGGGTCGTCGGAGTCGGCGCCGGTTGAGATCAGAATCTCGCTCAGGCGCACGCTTTCCGGTTGAACGTAATCCTTCTTGTGTTCTTCAAAGTAGCGCTGCACCTCGCCCGGAGTGAACTGAATCCTGCGGCCCACCTGGTCGCGCATCACCAGTTGCGTAATGATCTGGTTGCGGATATTGGCCTTGAAGTCCTCGAACGAAACGCCCTGTTCCTTGGCAGCCTTTTCCAAGTCTTCAATTGTGTCCAGGTTATATTGTTTGCGGTACTCGTTTAGTCTCTGGATCAGTTCCGTTTCGCCGTTGATCCCCAGTTCCTTGCCCTTCGAGAGCCACAGTTGCTGATCGATCAGGTTGCGCAGCAAGTCCTTGTGCGCCTCGGAGATCTGCTGCAACGTGGCCCCGTGTTGGCGAGCCTCGTCGTCCATTTCCTTCATGGCGCGGTCGTAGTCGGAGCGCGTGATGATCTGGTCGTTCACGCGGGCAACAATATCCTCCACCGTGACCCCGCCATACGGGCTCTCCGGCGCGACCGGTCGGTTTTGCGCCAGGGCAGAACTTGCGAGCAGCGCCGTCGAGAACACGAGAGCCGCGGGAATGCGAAATGGAGTCAGGGTCATAATTGAGGACGCGTCAGGGAGCAATTCATTTCCACCTGAAGCATAGACGCCATTGTAAATGGCTGGGCAGCAAGGAGGACAGCAGAGGGGCGATTTACCGTGGCGAAGGACGGGGTGCGGCCCTACGCATCTTGGCGTGCAATGTTGGCCTGCGAGGGTGGACGGAACCCGGTAAACGGTCGCCTGGAAGGTTACGAATTGGGCGAAATGTTGGCCTGGGCGGTTGCAGAAATTGGAGGGGTTAACCTTGTGGGCCTGCTGCATTTGCGAATTGGCACCTGGAATGGTGCCGAATTAAGGAAAAGAGTTGCTGAGAATTGAACCGTGTTTTTTGTGGAAGACGCCTGGATGACACATAGAACCGGCGTAAGGTTATGAAAGCGTGTTGTTTTTCCGGGTTTGCGCTGACTGTGCATGTGCGGTTGAGAATGCCTTGCGAATTCGGCCTGAGTTCCCAGGTCTCAACGGAGAGATGTGACTCACCCGCCAGTAAAGGACAAGAAAGCGCGGGTTGGGGATCATCGTTCCCCACATCTCAATCGTCGCTCTATGAAGGGGTGGACCATGTCTGGATTTTCAGACCTGGGAGATTCGACAGCCAGCTTCCTGTTATCCCATGTCTCAGAATCGAGGGCCACCCAGTTTTATTGGTCAGATGTGGGCCACCCGCCTCGCTGGTGTAAAGGATCTCCTGATCACGATGTGTAAAGCATCTCCTGATACTGAACAGATAAAGCCGCGATGAATGGGGCACAGACTTCCATCTTTGCGAACGTAGACGGGTGACGAGATCGATGAGCGGACCACCTGCCGCCTTCTAATGAGCCCTGCAACGGACTTGCGACTTATGACTCCAGCCAGGCTTGCAAGTATTGCGGGGTGATTAATGTTGGTCCGTCGTACGCAGCTTGTAACGGCGCTCAACCCGTAGCCTATTGCCAATGAGAATGAGAATGAAGTCAATGTCCGCACGTTGCCTTGCGCTTGTTGCCGTAATTGGTTCCCTTTCAATCGTCTCTGCCAGTCAACTGACGATAGACGCAACAACGCCCGCACGGGAAAGGCAGAGAAACGCTGACGTCACACATGGTGGCGGAGTGGGCCGCAAGGTTTCTTTGCTGGTGGAGATCCAACCACACGGAAGCTCATCCGATACGAAGGGAAGCACTGAGGTCGAATTTCTACTTACAAACTCGGGGAAAGTCGATCTCGTTATTCCGATATCGCCCCATCCGGCGGATTTAGAGCCTGCCGACCCCAAGGCCGGCTATACCCTGGAATGCATCAGTCTACGCATTGCCCCCGTCAAAAACCCTGGAGGAATGCTGTCGGGTGGAGTCGACCTGTATGGCCGCCCGGAGGTCACCGGGACGCTCATAACCCTTGCCCCCGGCGGCTCTATCCGGGTACTGACTCTAGTTGCTTTGCCGTCGAAATCTCAAACCGGGGCAAGCACTGAGGCATTTGTCGGTACCGCGCTACTTACAACTGAGGCGATCAGGGCAGCCGGAGGGAAACTCTTTTCGGATCTGCAGGAAATAGGCTCAGCGTTTTCGCGCCAGTTCACGTTAGAGTCTATCTCTAGTCTGCCCGGCGTCCCACCCTCAACCCATCCATAAAATTGGACGGACCCCACATCTCATCTCCCGTTATTCAAATGGATCCGGATGAGCCCTGGGAAATGAGGGAAGAACGCCCCGGGCTACCCGAACCACCCATCCGCCGTCAAACTAACCGGTGGTATACTTCTACGTAAGACCGCTCTGCGAGGACTAGTAAGAGCGGTTTCCCAGGTCCACGAGCCTTGCCGGAGCCGGACGCGGCTCATCGGGCAAGGCTAATTTTTATCGGGAAACACTCCAGCCTCACCGCGCTGGACTGCCACTCGAGACCGTTGGGAGATCGCAGTAAGGCGCCTTATTCGGTTCTGGTCCAGTTGCTGTCCGGAGGTTCTCTCAGCCTATGACTCCACGCGCACGCCGCGCCCTTTTCACCGTCGTTCTCTTCTTTGCCGTCTGCGCCGTGGTGGGCAGCGTGATGCAGCGCAAAGTAGGGGCGCAGTCGTCCGCCGACGAAAGCTCGCTTCGCGACAACCTCAAGTCTTTCGCCAATGTCTACGCGGTGGTGGAGCAAAACTACGCCGAGCCCATTGACGGCGACAAGGCTGACACGGCCATCTACGACGGCGCCATCCCCGGCATGCTTCGTGGCCTCGACCCGCACTCCAATTTCTATGATCCCAAGGCCTACGCCCGCATGCGCGAAGAGCAGCATGGCCGCTACTACGGCGTCGGAATGGTCATTCAGCAACAGAATAATAAGGTCTACGTGATTGCGCCTCGCGAAGGCACACCTTCCTTCCGGGCCGGCATTCACCCCGGTGACGTCATCGCTTCAGTAGACGGAAAGCCTACTGACGGCTGGACATCCGATCAGGTGGCCAAGGCGCTCAAAGGCCCCAAAGGCACTCACGTCCAGTTGACCACTCTTCGCGAAGGCCAGACCAAGGCTCTTTCCTTTGATTTGGTGCGTGACGAAATCCCCAATCCCTCCGTCGACCTGGCGTATGAAATCCGCCCCGGCATTGGCTATGTGCATCTCGTCATGTTCCAGGAAACCACGGCACAGGAAGTCATTGAAGCCGTCGACGGCTTCCAGAATCTAAAGGGCCTGGTCCTCGATCTGCGCAACAACCCCGGCGGTCTTCTTAGCCAGGCGGTTGACGTCTGCGATCACTTGCTCGCCAAGGGACAGACCATCGTCTCGCAACGTGGGCGCGCCTATCCTGATCAGGTCTACACCGCAACCCGCGGCAACGACGGCAAGACCTTTCCCATCGTGGTTCTGGTGAACCGCAATACGGCTTCAGCCGCGGAAATTGTCTCCGGCGCCCTTCAGGATCATGACCGCGCTCTCATCGTGGGTGAGACCACCTTCGGCAAGGGCCTGGTGCAAACCGTCTACAACCTCAGCGAGAATACCGGCCTGGCGCTCACCACTTATCACTACTACACGCCCTCCGGCCGCCTCATCCAGCGCAATTACACCGGCGTTTCGCTCTACGACTACTACTACAACCACGCCGGCGCGCTGGCAGCCAACTCCAGCAACCAGGAAGTCAAGCTCACTGACTCTGGCCGCACCGTCTACGGTGGCGGCGGCATCACGCCTGACGAGAAGATCGAGACTCCCAAGAGCAACCACTTCCAGGACACGCTGATCGAAAAGGATATCTTCTTCCACTTCGCTCCGGTTTACGTGGCCAACCACACGGTCGATCCAAGCTTCCAGGTGGACGACGCCGTGATGAACGACTTCAAGAAGTACCTCACCAGCCAGAATGTTGACTGGAGCGAGAACGACTTGAACGGCGTGAAAGACTGGCTGAAGGCGCGCATCAAAGAGAAAATCGTCACCATCCAATTCGGGCAGTTGCAGGGTTTGCACACACTCGCCGATTGGGATCCGATGATTGCCAAGGCTCTAACGTTTCTACCCGAAGCGCAAGCTCTCGAAGACAATGCGCACAAGGTCCTGGCAGAGAAAGCACAAGCCCGCAACTCCGGCGCCCCAGCTGTGGGTGCTGCGTCGCAACCGTAACCCGGCAAACTCTCTCATACCAGCTTCAACCAGGAGGCCGTCCTCACGGGGACGGCCTTCTCGCGTCGGGGCGAAACCCCGGCTCCATCGCCTACACTCAACTCCATGCTCTTCGCCGACCTCGCTCTTTCCAAGCGCCTTGAGCGCGCCGAAGGATTCTCCTGCGCACAATATGCTGAAGCGCGCCGTCGTCAATTCCCCGCTAGTGGAGCCGAATGGATCGTGAGCGGCGGTGCCTATGTCGTCTTCGATGGTGTCAACTCTCCCTGCACGCAGACTTTTGGGCTCGGCCTCTTTGAGGAGTTGACCGGCTTAACCTTGGATTCGATCGAATCTTTCTTTAGCGATCGTGGCGCACCAGCAATCCACGAGGTGAGCCCGTTCGCCGGAGTCGCCGCTCTCGAACTGTTGTGCAAACGGGGCTACACGCCAGTCGAACTGAGCAGTGTTCTTTATCGGCCCGTTGAAGAACCTGCCGAGCAACCTGCGATCCCGCACGCAGGCAAGGTCACCGTTCGCATCGCCGGCCCGGAAGAAGCCGACCTCTGGAGCCGAATCAGTGCGAAAGGATGGGCGCACGACCATCCGGAGTTAACGGAGTTTCTCCTGGATCTCGGCGCGGTCAGCGCGACGCGCGATCAGGCCGTCTGCTTTCTGGCCGAAGTGAACGGAGAACCGGGCGCAGCCGGCGTCCTCTGCATGCATGAAGGTGTTGCGCTCTTCGGCGGTTCGTCTACCGTCCCCGAATTGCGCAGGCGCGGCTTGCAGTCAGCGCTCCTTGAAGCGCGCATGCGCTATGCATTCGAGCGCGGCTGCGACCTTGCCATGATGGTTGCATGGGCCGGCAGCGATTCCCAGCGCAATGCCGAGCGCAAAGGCTTCCGTATCGCCTACACGCGCACCAAGTGGCAACTACGCAATCAAACGGACTCGATCTAAGGAAATAGGTGCCGTTTACGGCTCGTCGTTGTAGACACCGATCTGCAGTTTGCCGCCTTCAGTCAGCTTTGCGCGGTACATCCCCGGAGTGTTGAAGCTCCACGCCAGTTGCCCATCCGGAGTTATAGCGATGAGCCCGCCATCGCCATGAATCGCTTCCAGTTCTTTGTGAATCACTTGGTCCGCCGCTTGCTGCAGCGGCATTCCCTTGTAGTACACCAGGTTGCAAACCTCCCGCGCCACGCCCAGCCGAATGAAGTACTCGCCCGTCCCAGTCGCCGAAACCGCGCACGACTGATTCGATGCGTAAGTCCCCGCACCAATAATCGGTGAGTCGCCCACGCGCCCCCACTGCTTCGCCTGTACTCCGCCCGTCGAAGTGCCGGCAGCAATGTTCCCCATCTTATCCAGCGCAACCACGCCCACTGTGCCGTACTTGTGCGCTCCCGGTGCATCCATCTCAGCCACAGGCACCGCTGGTGGCGCAGGCGCTCCCGGCGGTCGCTGCGGAATCGGCTGGCCTTCCTTCTGCAACTGTTTCACCAACCCCTGCCAGCGCCGCTCGGTGAAAAAGAAACTCGGGTCCACCTCCTCGAGGCCCACCTGCGCGGCAAACGCATCGGCACCCGCGCCAATCAGCATCACGTGCGGCGACTTCTCCATCACCGCGCGCGCCAGGCTGATCGGGTGCCGCGTCCGCGTAACTCCGGCCACCGCGCCAGCCTTCAACGTTGCGCCGTCCATGATCGCCGCGTCGAGTTCGTTTTTCCCCTCGGCGGTAAACACCGCACCGCGCCCCGCATTGAACAGTGGATCGTCTTCCAGAATCTGGATTGCTGCCTCAACCGCGTCCACCGATGTTCCACCTCGATCCAGAACCTTGGCGGCAGCTTCCGTGGCCTGAGTCATCGAAGCGCGATAGGCCGCCTCCGTCTCCGGCTTCATGGTGACGCGCTCAATCACACCCGCCCCGCCATGCACCACCACAGCCCAGTGACGCACCGGCTGCTGCGCATGAAGAGCAACAGCCGCGGCAACCAACATCCAAACCAATACCCAACCTCGCCAAGCGTTTTTCATCTGCTCGACTCCTCCCGACCCCTCATCGATGCGCCAATACGCCGACTTGCTGTCCCGCTGCCCTTCTCACTTCTTCGGAATCGCCAACTCCGCACCCTCGCCAACTTTGTAAGTCTCCGCGAAGTTGCGCTGGTTGATGCCAATTGAGAGTCGCCTGCGCGAGTCAATATAGAAAAGCTCCTTGCCCACGGGCACATCGCTGAAAGTCTTCACAAACGGGAATGCATAGCGCTTGCCGTCCAGCGTGACAGGAACCTGATCGCCGATCTTATAGCCAAGTTTGAAGAATGTCTCAGCCGGCACGTTGAGCACAAGATTCCCAAACGGCCCGTCCGTCCCAATCACCTCGCCATGCAGGCCTTTCTCATCCACGGTCGCGGTTTTTAGATCCAGCCGAACCAGCTTCGTGACATCCAGCGCAGGCCCCGCGGCAGTCCAATCATCTCCGCGCGCCAGATGCGCCCCCGCCGGAGAAAAAATGTCGCGCCCATGGAACGTCGACGAAATCCCCGATCCAATCATCCATGCAGGATTGGTAATCTCGCGCGCCTCCACAATTCCGTCGCGATCCTGCACCAGTGTGAGCAGTCCATTGTCCGGCAGCACGAACATCTGGCCCACCCGCGATTTGGCAATGATCGCCTTGCGCTTCGACCCGACCGTGGGATCGATCACCACCACAAACACCGCGTCTCTGGGGAAGTACGGCGCGGACCCCGCCAGGAACCGCGCGCCCATGGCGATGTTATAAGGCTCAGACTGGTGTGTGATATCGATGATCCGCACACCCGGCGCAACTCCGTCCATCACCGCCTTGCAAATGCCCACCGCATCGTCCTTCACGTCGAAGTCCGTCATGAAGCCAATCACCTTGGTCGGCGCAGCCCGTTGCGCCGCAACATTCCAGACCAACACCGCCGCCATAGCCACCGAAATCAGAATCTTTCTTGTCATCTGCACGCAAACACCCTCCGCATTTTCTCCCATGGTATAACCCAACCACGCCCCAGTTCCCTGATCCTTGTTCCCTATTCCCCGCTTTTCTCCGTTACCATCGCATTTAATGAGCTCTCGCGCGCTACATTTTCTCGCCCTTCTTCTAATGTGCGCGGCCACGCTTGCCGCCGCCCAATCGCGCCCCATTCCCGTGAAAGTCGTTGTCGTAGCCATGTTTGAGGTGGGCGCAGACACCGGCGACCAGCCCGGCGAGCTTCAATACTGGGTCGAGCGCGATCATCTCGACCGCATCTATGAACTCCCGGCGGCCTACCACACGCTCCGCATGAACGCCGACGGCGAGATGGCAGTCCTCACTGGCCAGGGCACCGCCCACGCCGCGTCCACCATCATGGCCCTCGGCCTCGACCCGCGCTTCGACCTCACCCATTCCTACTGGATCATCGCCGGCATCGCCGGAGGAAGTCCCGACCGCATCTCGCTTGGCTCCGCCGCATGGGCGCGTTGGGTCGTCGACGGTGACCTGGGCTATGAAATCGACGCGCGCGAAATTCCGCCCGACTGGACCACCGGCTATCTCCCTCTGCGCAAGCCAAAGCCTTTTGACCCACCCGCTGCGCCACTCGATGGCCAGGTCTACGCCCTCAATGCCAGCCTAGCTGAATGGGCCTTCAACCTCACGCGCTCCACGCCGCTCGCTGACTCGGATCATCTGAAAGAAGTTCGCAGCCACTTCGACGGCGCCGCCGCCCAACGCCCGCCCTTCGTAACCATGGGCGACGAAATCTCGTCCTCCACTTACTGGCACGGCAAGATCCTCGACGCCTGGGCCGCGCAGTGGGTTCCCTACTTCACCGGCGGCAAGGGAGAATTCTTCACCACCGCCATGGAAGACACAGGCACCCTGCAATCGCTTCAGTTCCTTTCTAATGCCAAGAGAGTCGACCTCAACCGCGTCATGGTCCTGCGCACAGTCAGCAACTTTGATCGCCAGCCGCGCGGAACCTCGGCCGCTGAGAGTCTTGCCAACCAACGCATCGGCGCCTACAGCGGCTATCTACCCTCGCTCGAAGCAGCCTATGCGGTCGGCCATACCGTGGTAAGCGAGTTGCTAACGCATTGGCCGAAGTATCAGCAGACGATTCCCAGCGCGGATCAGCCAGTCGCCGCTCAGCCCTAGCACGTAACCCTCAATATCCTGGAAGGCGTGAGCTTACAGCCCCTTCCTTAAATGCACGCATCGATCGACCACCTCAAACCCCAGCGCCTCATGTGCCTTCAGTGAGCTGTCATTGTCGATCAGTGCATCCGACGCCATCTCCAGACAACCTTGAGCGCGCGCCCATTCCTCGGCCGCCCGCATCAATGCTGCACCAACCCCTCGTCCTCGAAAGCTATCCTTCACAAACCAGCCCTCAACAAAGCCTACCGGCCGCGCCGTATCGCACCCGTCCGCATGAGATCGCAATCCCACCTCAAGAAACCCTATCAACGGCTCATCATCCCCCTGCGCGACAAGCATTGCGGAGGGCAAACTCCCTGCGAATTCGCGGTTCAATGCGCCGGTCAGCTCCGCCCGAAGTTCATCCATCGCAGCGTCCGGCCAGAGCGCTGCCATCATCTCCGTCAGTTCGTCCGTATCGACTCGCTGCGCCAGCCGGATTCTCGCATCCATAGATCGATTCTAGCCATGCTTCGCCACCTTCAGGCACGGCAATCTTCTCCCCGATACAAGTTTTCTTGCGTTCTATCTGATGCTCGCCCTGAGGCCGGCCCGCCTCTCCACTTGGCGAGGAAAGGAGAATGGTAGAGAATGCTTGAGTTCAGCAAATCCTGTTTTCGTTTGCACTGTGCGGCCGCCGAAATCTGCTGCTTTCCGAGCTAGTCGAAAAGGCCCGCACCGAATTCCGACAAAATGGAGACCTACCTTGAAACTGAATTACGGCACGCTGATCTTCTTCGCTGTTGCTGTGCTGGTTTTTGTGGCGAATGCCTTGACGTTTCCCATGACAGTCCCGCGCATCATCGGTCTCAGCATTGTAGTTCCGTCCCTTCTGCTGTTCGTTCTTGCGCGCATTCAACTGGGACGGTCCTTCAGCGTCGAAGCCAAGGCAACCCGGCTTGTGACCAGCGGCCTCTATTCCCGCATCCGCAACCCCATCTATTTCTTTGGCGCTCTCGTAATCACGGGAGCAATCGTCTGGACAGGTCGCCCCTGGGGGTTGCTAATCTTCCTTGTGCTCATTCCCTTGCAGATTTTCCGAGTCCGCAAAGAAGAGAAAGTTCTCCTCGAAAAATTTGGCACAGCCTATCTGGACTACAAACGCAAAACATGGTTCTGATTCCAAAAGTTAGCGCTGATCTTCAGATCGATCTTTGAACATGTACCGGCTGACATCTCCCTCAGCCAAAAACGCCTTTAAAGGAAGACGCAATGCATTCTGTCTGGTTAGGTGAGTTCCTTGGCACGCTCGTACTGTTGCTGTTGGGCAACGGCGTCAACGCCGGAGTGACCCTGCGCAAGTCATATGCTGCCGATTCAGGATGGATGGTCATCGCAGCCGGCTGGGCGCTGGCCGTGCTGTGCGGAGTGCTGGTGGCGCAGGCCTTCGGCAGCCCAGGCGCACACATCAACCCAGCCATCACCATGGCTGTCGCGGTCAACAGCGGAGACTATTCGCAATTGCTTTACTTCTGGTCGGCGCAGATGCTTGGCGCCATGGCCGGCGCATCGCTCGTGGTGCTGCACTACGGCCCGCATTGGAAGCTCTCGCCCGATCCCGCAGCCAAGCTGGGCATCTTCTGCACCAACGCCGCCGTCCGCAGTCCGCTGTTCAACATCCTCAGTGAGATGATCGGCACCGCTGTGCTGGTCATCGTCGCCGCAGCCATTGGCTCGCATGGAGTCTCCGCCACCGGCCCCGCACCGGGCCTTGCTCCGTGGCTTGTCGGAAGCCTGGTTTGGGGCATCGGGCTCTCTCTCGGTGGAACTACGGGATACGCCATCAACCCCGCGCGGGATCTGGGTCCGCGCCTCGTCCATTGGCTGTTGCCCATTCCCGGCAAAGGCGGATCGAACTGGCGTTATGCGCCCATCCCCCTCATCGGCGACCTCGCGGGAGCAGCGCTAGCGGGATTGCTGCTGCACTTCGCGCACTTGTAGTCGAATGCATCGCTGTCCCTGACGACAGATGTCAGCCTTTGAGGCGTTTCCACTGTCGCAACAGACTTGTCTTCACTCCAGAAACGAAGCCACCACCGCCAGCGCGGAAATCGCCGCAGTCTCCGCGCGCAGTATGCGTGGGCCCAGCGATACCGCGCGCCATCCGTTGGCGTCGAACAACGCTTCCTCCTCGGGAGCCCATCCGCCTTCAGGACCTATGGCGATCTCCAGCGTAGGCATCTCTGCTCCACCCTGCGACACCGCATTTTCCAGTGCACTCCGCAGCGTCGTAGTGCGCTCCTGCTCCGCCAGCACGATGCGTGTGGCCGATGATGCAGCGCGCACGCGCTCGTTTAGTGGTGCAGGGGCGTGGATCACTGGCACATCGGAGCGCCGCGACTGCTGCGCAGCTTCAAGTGCAATGCGCCGCCATCGCTCCACCCGCTTTTCCGCGGCCTGCGCAAGATGTTTCTCCGTCCGTCGCGCAATCACCGGAGCCAATGCGGCCACTCCCAGCTCGGTGGCCTTCTCTATGGCCCACTCCATGCGATCGAACTTGTAAACGGCTACCACTAACGTAACGGGCAACGCAGGATCGGCCTGAACCTCGGCAATCAGGTTGAAACGAATCTCATCTTGAGTCACGGCGGCCAACGAGGCATGAAACACGTGCCCGCCCGCCACCACGTCTGCCTCCATGCCTGGTTCGGCACGCAACACGCGAACCATGTGTTCAGCCTGCGCGCCAACGATCGTTGCGGTGGCCTCATCCCAGTGTTCGGCAATCCAGCGGCGTCTCGTCACATCACTCTCCACAACCTTCAACTCGGTTCAATGTCTCTTTCACCCGCATAAACATTGAGGGGGACGCTCTATGCGCCCCCCTCAATGTTGCCTCTTGCTAGTTTTGCCTACAGGTTGAATGGTCCGCTACTTCTTCTTTGCGGCCTTCTTAGCCGCCTTCTTCGCGGGTGCCTTTTTAGCTGCTTTCTTAGTTGCCATTTGCCTATTCTCCCTTTTCGATGGTTTGCATCGATCCTGCAATTGTTATATTGCAGTTGATGAATGTATAGATTCATCAAAGATAAGTGTCAAGAAAAAAAAGCAATATGAGTGGAAAAAAGGTCAACAATTTTTTCGCGACGCATCGAGTGTCGACTCTCAAACGAGAAGTTCGCACGTGTGAAGTGAAAATCGAAGCGTCATTTGTTACATGCGGAGGCAGCATGTTGCTTCGCGAGCTGCTTCAGCGTTCCTGCTTCGCGACGTTGAATGAGATCGTCGAAATATGGCTGACGATCTTGGGATCGGCCTTGATGAATGTCTCATCCACACGCACAGAGCCCTCAACGCCTGTCCCGCATCACTACTTCGCACATTTCTGCCTGTGCTGATTCCCCAGAAGAAATGCGGTCTGCGCAATGACCATCACGTTGAACGACGCTTGCTCACCTCTAATGAATGCAGCAAACATCGCCGAACGATGAGGCCCAAGACCTCCCGAGCGACATACCGTCGTCCCTTCGCAGTATGTAAAAAGCACTCAGCACTCGATGATGTTCAATGCAAGTCCGGCCAGGCTGGTCTCCTTATAGCGCGATTGCATGTCGAGTCCGGTCTGATACATGGTCTGGATCACCTGGTCGAGCGAGACCTTGTGCGCTTCGGACTCGTTCATGGCGATGCGTGACGCCTGCACAGCCTTTGCCGCGCCCATCGCGTTTCGCTCGATGCATGGAATCTGCACCAGTCCACCAATGGGGTCGCAGGTCATGCCGAGGTTGTGCTCCATGGCAATCTCCGCCGCATGCTCCACCTGTCCGTTAGTCCCGCCCAGCGCTGCGGTCAATCCGCCGGCGGCCATTGAGCAGGCCACGCCTACTTCGCCCTGGCAGCCCACCTCCGCTCCGCTGATCGATGCGTTCTCCTTGTAGAGGATGCCTATGGCCGCCGAAGTCAGGAAGAAGCGCATCAGCCCTTCGTGGTCCGCCTCTGGAATGAAGCGGTCATAATAATGCGCCACTGCTGGCACCACGCCGGCAGCGCCATTGGTGGGCGCAGTCACCACGCGTCCTCCCGCGGCATTCTCTTCATTCACCGCCATGGCATACACCGTGACCCAATCCAGCGGGGCCAGTGGATCGCCGCGCTTCCCGTCGGCTTCTTTCTCGCGCAGTCGTGCTGCCAAGCGATGTGCACGCCGCCGAACCTGCAATCCACCCGGCAGAATCCCTTCCGTATCCATCCCGCGGTTCACGCAGATCTGCATCGCTTGCCAGATGCGCTCAATGCGTTCGCGCACAACTTCAACCGGCGCATGGCTCTGATCTCGCGGCACCAATGCGCACTCATTCTCAAGCATCAGCTGGCTGATCGAAAGCTCATTCGCATGCGCCATGGCCAGCAGCTCCGCGGCGCTGTGAAACGGAAATGGAATCGCCGCCTGCTTCGTTTGAATAGACGGATCAACCCCGTCCTCGGTAATGAACCCGCCGCCGATCGAAAAGAACGTCCGCTCATCGAGCACAGCCCCAGCGTCGTCAAAGGCCTTGAAGCGAACCCCGTTGGGGTGCTGCGTAGTCGAGCCCGGCGGATACATGATGGTGCGCTCGAACAGAAGATCGCGAGCTTCTTCAAAAGGAATAGACCTGACCCCAGCCAGGTTGATCCGCCCGGTACTGCGAATCTCTCCCACAGTCGACTCGATAACAGCGGGATCGATCATCGCCGGCTCATTGCCCGAGAGTCCCAGAAGAATCGCCCGGTCCGTCGCATGCCCCAGCCCGGTCAGCGCCAGCGAACCATACAACTCCGTTTGCACTCGCGCGACTCGATCGATCACCCCGCGCGGCCCAAGCTCTTGCGCAAAGCGGCAAGCGGCGCGCATCGGTCCCATAGTGTGCGAACTCGAAGGGCCAACGCCAATTTTGTACAGGTCAAAGAGACTCGTAGTCACGGAAGAGATTGTAGCGTGGAACCGGCAGCCCAGTCTGGCTTGTCGCCTGGCTCATCAAGGTGGCTGTCGCGCGTCACACGCTTGGTCGTCTCGCTGCTGCTAGACTCCGTGCAACTCACACTATGCTTTTTAAAGCCTTAAGCGCGGCAGTCTACGGCATCGACGCCAACCTCATTGATGTTGAGGTGGACTACAGCGGCGTGGTCGCGGAGAAGGACACCTTCCACACCGTGGGCCTGCCCGATGCCGCAGTCCGCGAGAGCCGCGACCGCGTCCGCGCAGCCATCAAAAACTCCGGCTACCTGATCCCGCCCACTTTCATCACCATCAATCTCGCGCCCGCCGACATGAAAAAGGAAGGCGCCGGATTCGATCTCCCCATTGCCGTCGGTATTCTCGGCGCGTATGGCGCATTGCGCATCAGCGACCTGAGCCAGTTCCTTCTGGTAGGCGAGCTCGGCCTGGACGGCAGTGTGCGTTCCGTGCCCGGCATGTTGCCCATCGCCATCCTTGCCCGCGAGAAGAATATTCCCAATCTGATTCTTCCCGCAGCCAACGCCGCGGAAGCCGCAGTGGTCGAAGGCGTCAACGTCTATCCCGTCTCGTCGCTCCTCGATGTCCTCGAACTTCTCAACTCCACCGTCGTCGGCACAATTCAACGCGAGCCGGTTCGCGTGTCCACTGCAGCGCTGCTCGGTGAACTGCAGCATTTCGCCGTCGATTTCAAAGATGTGCGCGGCCAGCAAACAGCCAAGCGCGCTCTTGAAGTCTCCGCGGCGGGCAGCCACAACATTCTCATGATCGGTCCGCCCGGCTCGGGCAAAACCATGCTCGCCAAGCGGCTGCCCTCCATCCTGGCGCCTCTCACTTTCGAAGAAGCTCTGGAGACCACCAAGATTCACTCCGTCGCCGGTGTGCTCGATGCAGCCGCCGGCCTGGTCACGCAGCGGCCCTTCCGCGCACCTCACCACACCATCTCCGACGCCGGGCTCATCGGTGGCGGAATCGTTCCACGCCCCGGCGAAGTTTCTCTCGCCCACAATGGACTCCTCTTTCTAGATGAACTGCCCGAGTTTCCGCGCAACGTGCTTGAGGTCATGCGCCAGCCCCTCGAAGATCACACCGTGACCATCGCGCGCGCCTCCATGTCGCTCACCTTTCCTGCCCGCTTCATGTTGGCAGCCGCCATGAATCCCTGCCCTTGCGGATACTTCAATGACAAGTCGCGCGAGTGCCGCTGCACTCCGCCCATGATTCAGCGCTACGTCTCCAAAGTTTCCGGCCCACTGCTCGACCGCATCGACATTCACATCGAAGTGCCCGCCGTTCAATACAAGGAACTCCGCGGAGGCGCGGCGGCCGAGGGCTCGGCGGAAATTCGCGCTCGCGTCATGGCCGCGCGCGAGCGGCAACGCCAGCGCTTTCGCAAAGCCGGCGAGAAAATCTACGCTAACGCGCAAATGACCACGCGCCAGATCCGCACTCATTGTGAGTTAGGAGCAGACGCCGAGCGATTGCTGGAGCGCGCCATGCAGCAGCAGGGACTCACCGCCCGCGCGCACGATCGCATCCTTAAGGTAGCCCGCACTATTGCCGACCTCGAAACAGCCGAAAACCTCACCGTCGCTCACCTGGCTGAAGCCATCCAATACCGCACCCTCGACCGCAGCTATTGGGCTTAGGGACACAGGACTTCTGCATCTCCGCATGCCGGGAGAATTCCACAGAGCCCCTGTTGACTGTCTATGTCCCTCCAAATGGAACGCCGGTCTCTCAGTGCCTTCGAAGCACCCTTAAGAGTCGGCTGTTGACCCGTGAACAATCTCGCATGGCTTTGACTTATAAAGCTTTATAAAGACGACTAGCGGGCGTGCCCAGAAACCTCTCACGCGGGAAATCGCCCCGAAAAAGTAGTTGACCCAGCATCCGAATGGGTTTACATTCAGATGTACCATCCAAAAAGGGCAAGTTGCAGTGAGCAATTTTGCACAGCCCATCTGTGTTATCCCGCATCATATTGAGCTGAGGCTCACCCTTTGATGACCCGGTGCGTTTTTCGCTCCCGGGATGGGAAAACGGGCATTGGATTCCCAAGGCGGCAATCTGCATTGTGGATAAGGTGTTAGGCCTGTTCCAGACTGCGCGATAATGTGGCAAAACTTGGAACGAGTCAACTGGCTCGTGCGTCTAAAGACTTGGGAGCGGGAATTTAGGGCGCCAGGCTTCGATTCGGCTCCCCCGGGTGTACCGGTGGCGAAATATAGAAAGTCCGCCGGGGTAAGAATTTGAATAAGGAGAATTGTAATGCGTTCTGATTTGGTATTTGGGGCACTCTCTCACGTGTCCAATCGCTACCAGCTCTGTCAACTGGCGAGCAAGGCAACTCGTAAGCTGCACAAGCCGAACACACGGCTGCAAGATACGACCAACGAAGTCCTGTGCCGCTTTCAAACCACCAACCCTGGGTCCTTGGCTCCCGTTGCGGCGCCTGCGGCCCAGCCCGTCGAACGTCGTCGCGCCGCCTGAGAGCGGATTCCAAAAGGGTATAGTTGAGTCAAACAGCGGTTTCTGGGCAGTTCCCTTTCAACAGTGGCTGCGCTTCTCCGGCGTTTCGGTTTTACCCTTGAAGTCGGCAGATGCTGGAAGTGCGGGCGTAGCCGCCGCTCCATGAGCATCTCGTCCGGTCTTCCCCTGGAGCACACCCCCCTCTCGCATCCCTCCACACACATCCTCCCTTATTGCAGGTGAACATGACCATCGCAGAACTAAAAGAAAAGAACATCACGGAACTTAGCCGCATCGCGCGTACCCTGGAAATCCCAGGCGCCAGCGGCCTTCGCAAGCAGGATCTGATCTTCAAGATTCTTCAGGCGCAAAGCGAAAAAGAGGGCCACATCTTTGCCGAAGGTGTCCTCGAAATCCTTCCCGATGGCTACGGCTTCCTGCGCTCGCCCGACTACAACTATCTGCCGGGGCCTGACGACATTTACGTATCTCCATCTCAAATACGCAAGTTCGACCTCAAGACCGGCGACTCCATCAGCGGCAATGTCCGCCCGCCCCATGAAGGCGAGAAATACTTCGCCCTGGTCAAGATCGAGGCCATCAACTTCGAGTCGCCTGAAGAAACCCGCAACAAGATTCTCTTTGACAACCTGACCCCGCTCTATCCCCAGGAACGCATCAAGATGGAGACAGTCCGCGAGGGCATCAGCGGCCGAGTCATGGACCTGCTTACCCCGGTCGGCAAAGGCCAGCGCGGTCTCATCGTCGCTCCGCCGCGCACCGGCAAGACCATGTTGTTGCAGGCAATCGCCAACTCCGTTTCCACCAACCACCCTGAAGTCGTGCTCATCGTCCTGCTCATCGATGAGCGCCCCGAAGAAGTGACGGACATGCAGCGCTCGGTGAAGGGCGAAGTCATCAGCTCCACCTTCGACGAACCGGCAGCACGCCACGTACAAGTGGCCGAAATGGTCATTGAGAAGGCCAAGCGCCTCGTCGAGCACAAGCGCGACGTCGTCATTCTGCTTGATTCCATCACTCGTCTCGCCCGCGCCTACAACACCATCGTTCCTCCCTCCGGAAAGGTGCTCTCCGGCGGCGTCGATTCAAACGCCCTGCAGCGCCCCAAACGATTCTTCGGTGCGGCCCGTAACATTGAAGAAGGCGGCTCGCTGACCATCATCTCCACAGCCCTCGTCGACACGGGCTCGCGCATGGATGAAGTTATCTTCGAAGAGTTCAAGGGCACCGGCAACATGGAAATCATTCTCGACCGCAAGCTCGTCGACAAGCGTGTCTTCCCGGCCATTGACATTCAGCGCTCTGGCACCCGCAAGGAAGAGTTGCTCATTCCCAAGGAAGACTTGCAGCGCATCTTCGTCCTTCGCCGTGTCCTCAATCCGCTCTCGCCCGTTGAAGCAATGGAGCTTTTGATCGGCCGTCTGGAGAAGGTCCGCAACAACGCCGAATTCCTTCAGAATATGAACCAGCTGTAATGCTGGGTGGTGGCAATCAGAAAGGCCGGGGAGCATCCTGGCCTTTCTTGCCGTTCCGCGGCGGAGCCTAACGATGCGAACCATGCTGAGAGCTTCATTTGCGATTCTGATACTGGTTTCCGCGCTGCACGGAGTAGCGCAGAACCGCGAGAGAGGCTACTGGCAAGCGGCAAGCAATACCGCAGCCTCCATCACCGGCGACCTCTCCATCTCAGAGGCAAAGATCTCGATCAACTTCAAAGCGTTTCCGCTTGCGTCCATCCGCAGCCTGAAGCCGTCGGAAGTAAGCGCGGTCTTCGATGCGGACTCGAACGCAGCGAGCCCTGGCACACTTTATCGGTTGAAGATTCCGGCGGAGCAACGCTTCCTCCATAAGAACGCCCTTTGCGGAGCGCAGGATACGCAATGGATGGCCGCCTACGCCGTGGGCAAATCTCTGCAGGTAGCGTTCTTTTCCGGTGAAGATGCACCTGAGTTCACATTCGACGCCATCGCGCATTCAACAAACCTGTGTGGGACGTTTTCGTACGCCCGCTGATGCTGAAGCTGTGCCGTTAGCTATTTCAGACTGAATCAGGTCACACGCCGTCTTTCCGGTGCCCCCGCGCAACTTCCCATGCATCGGAATCGCTGGTAAGATAGTTAAGTCGTGGGGCTGTAGCTCAGCTGGGAGAGCGCCTCGTTCGCAACGAGGAGGCCAGCGGTTCGATCCCGCTCAGCTCCACCAAACTATCCTCTTCTCTGTCATTCAATTCCCTGCCTGCACGTTCTCCCCCACAGCTTTGCCCATGGCTGCAAGGTACGCATCCAGCGTAGCCGTCTGCCCCATCACGAATCGTGAAACGAACCGGAACACCGGGTTATACACCTCTCCATCCTCTGTGATCCGTACCCGCGTCTCTCCATCCTCCGGCTCCAGCGCAAAGCTCCAACTCCCACCATAAGGCAGATTCTCAGTAGCAATTCTTCGTTGAATCACCAGCGGTGGTCTGCTCCCCTCAAGCTCGTAGAGAATCGTATCCCCGTGCTTCGATGTTTCGCGTTGAAACTGCTTTCCATCTTCCGTGATCATCTCGCAGGCCTTCACGTCGGGCCGCCAATCCTGATTTCCAGCGATCAACGCGAACAGCTTTTCGGGACTTGCCTTGAAAAAAGCCGTACGTGTAACCACGTGCCGTTTCGGCAGCAACGCCCCGATAACAACCACCGTCACCACCAGCAACGCTGCAACCCCAACCACAATGAGAGCAATCTTCATTTGTCTCTCGCCCTCTTTCTTTGCTTCAGCAAAATGGCCGCATATTTTGCCAGGCATTCCATTCCCGCAAGTGCGCGCTCCGCTTCGGCAGGCTCCATCATCTTCAACATCTGTCGTATCAACTGTGGATTCAGCACCGAGCTCTGTTCCTTAATTCTCTTTCCCGCGGGTGTCAGCGTCAGTCCAGTAGTTCGCCGATCCTGCTTGCCGGGTCTGCGCGCAATGTAACCGCCCCGCACCAACCGGGCCACTGTGATACTCATGGTCGAGCGCCCCACACCCATGTGTTCCGCGAGCTTCGACAAAGTCGTAGGATGTGCCGCGTCCAGGTGATCCAGCACACTCGCCTGGTTTTCCGTGAGTGGTTTACCCGCCTGGTCGGCGCGCGTGTGTTCGCGATGACAGGCCAAGTAGATCGTGGGATACGCCCCAAGCAATCGCCTAACGTTGTTTTCCAACATACGTGGTAGCATGCCGCGATTAGTTTGATCCGTCAAACAGATTTTTCGAGCGCTGCCCATGAGGAGCAAGACGTGTTTGAGCCGCTCCCGATCGACTGTATACTTGAGTTGACTTACGCTGGCCAGCGAATTCAGCCTCAACTCCATGGAAGGCCAAACGCTCTGCAGCCGGCTCTGCCTGGAAGAGCCAGTGATCCTCAACGAGGTGCGTGGTTGCCCCAGTCCATCACCAACCCCAGTCCCAGTCCGGAAGCCGCCCATCAAGCGCTGCCACCCCTCTGCGTTGACCTCGACGGTACGCTGGTCAAGTCCGATACGTTGGTGGATTCTCTGTTGGTGCTTGCGCGGAGTCGCCCGGCGGGCTTCTTAGCTTTGCCCAGCCGCCTTCTTCAAGGCAAAGCCGCATTCAAGGCATACGTCACTGAATCCATCGCTCTGGATGTAGCGCACCTGCCGTACAACCACCCTTTGCTTCAGTTCTTGCAGCAGGAGCATAAACAGGGCCGCGAGATCTATCTTGCTACAGGCGCAGACGTGCATCTCGCCCAGCGCGTTGCCGCTCATCTCGGCATCTTCACCGGCGTGCTCGGTTCTGACGGCGGAACCAACCTTACCGGCTCCAGAAAACTCGACGGCCTGCGCGCCCGTCTCGGCCCTTGCGCATTCGACTATGTCGGTAACGACTCGCCCGACTTGCCGCTGCTCGCTCAAGCTAATCAACCCATGGTGGCCAATCCAAGCATGCGTCTGCGCATGGCCCTCCGCGCACGCAACATTCGCCCTTCTCGCCAATTCCTTGCGGCCCGGCATCCGCTCAAATCGCTGCTACGAGCTGTGCGTCCCCATCAGTGGACCAAGAACCTGCTCATCTTTGTCCCCCTCTTGTGTTCGCATGCGTTAGCTGCCGGCAAACTCCTCACGGCGCTGGCCGCCTTCTGCTGCTTTTCTTTCACTGCTTCCGCAGCTTACATCGTCAACGACCTGCTCGACATCGAAGCCGACCGCCGCCATCCCCGCAAGCGCCTCCGCCCATTTGCCTCCGGTGATCTCTCAGTCTTCGCAGGGATATTAATCGTCGCGCTCTTTCTGCTCGCGAGCTTGTTGGGCGGGCGGTTTCTTTCCGGAGAGTTCTACGGCTGGCTGCTTGTCTACCTCGCTACCACCACGGCTTACTCCTCGTACCTCAAGCGCATTGCTCTGGTCGATGTACTTACGCTTTCCGGTTTGTATATTCTGCGTTTGTTGGCAGGTGGAGCGGCAACAGACACGCCCATCTCCCACTGGCTCGCCGGCTTCTCCATGTTTCTCTTTCTCTCGCTTGCCGTCGTCAAGCGTTTCGCGGAACTGGAGAATCTGCGCGCCGCCACTGCAACCCCAAAGAACGGCCGCGGCTACTTCCTCGCCGACTTGGATCAGTTGCGCAGCTTCGGCACATCCAGCGCCATGGCCTCGGTGGTGGTCTTCGCTATTTACATCAGCGGCGCTGACGTAGTGAAGCTCTATCACCAGCCCAAACTGCTATGGCTGATTGTGCCGCTCATGATTCTCTGGCTCAACCGTGTGTGGCTCCTCGCCTCGCGTGGCGAGTTGAACGAAGACCCGGTAGCCTTCGCCCTCACTGACCGCATGAGCCAACTGATCGGCCTCGCAGTAATAGCCATCGCCCTGTTCGCATCGTAAGAACCAAGCCAACCGCCGGCCATGCAGGATAGGACAAGGCACAACTTCCAAGACCGCGGAAGAATTATAGAGGAGCCGCAGTAAGCGTCAGGGGGCGACCTCAGTCGTGCCGCAATCGATGCAAATGAATGTGTGCTTCAGCCTCTGAGGAAACTTCTCAATCCTAATTAAACAAGTCCTTCATCTTCTCTAGCAGCCCAGGCGAAGTCGGCTTATTCTCCACCGTCAGCGACTCGGCCAACTTACTCACCAGTTCCCGCTGGCTGCGGCTGAGCTTCTTCGGAATCTGTACCACCAGTTTGGCCACCAGGTCGCCTTTCCCTTTTTCATTCAGGAACGGCACGCCGCGCCCGCGCATTCTCAACTCCCGGCCGTTCTGCGTGCCCTCAGGAATCTTCAGGGTCACTGGGCCGTCGATGCCCTCGATCTCGATATCCGCGCCCAGTGCCGCCTGCGGAAAGCTGATGGGAATCACGCAATGCAGGTCGTTGCCGTGGCGCTCAAAAAAGTCGTGAGCACGAACCGAAAGCACAATATATAGATCGCCTTTGGGTGAGCCGGATCGGCCTGCGTCGCCTTCGCCTGCATAACGGATACGCGTGCCATCTTCCACGCCCGGCGGTATCTTCACATTGAGTTTCAACTCGGCGGTCGCGCGCGTCTCTCCGTGGCAGGTCTGGCAGGGATCAAGGGTCACCGTCCCCGCCCCTCCGCAAACGCTGCAGGTCCGCGCCACCGAGAAAAATCCCTGCTGGTAGCGGATCTGGCCCCGTCCATGGCATTGGCCGCACACCGTGGGACCGCGGCCTGAAGCGCTTCCCCGCCCATGGCAGGTCCCACAAATCTCCCTGCGTCGGATTTTGACTTCGGTTTCCTTGCCGAAGATGGCGTCTTCAAAGTTAATCGTCAGATCGAACCGCAGGTCGTCGCCTCGCTGATGGCGTCCACCGCGCTGCGAGCCGCCCACGCTGAACATCTCTCCAAACAGATCGCCAAAGATATCGCCAATGTCCACGCCGCCGGCAAACGGCCCGCCAAAGCCCGAGCCCTGTCCCCCCAACCCGGCATGGCCAAAGCGGTCGTATGCGGCGCGCTTGTCCGCGTCGCTCAGCACCTGGTATGCCTCGCTGGCCTGCTTGAACTTCTCTTCGGACACTTTGTCGCCGGGGTTGCGGTCAGGATGATACTTGAGCGCCATCTTGCGATAAGCGCTCTTCAATTCCGTGTCGCTGGCCTCGCGAGAAATGCCCAGAACCTCGTAGTAGTCTTCTTTGCTCACGTTTGTATTAGAACTCATCTCTATTTGAACTCACTCGATTGCTTATTGCACTCATTCACTTGTTTGTTTAGGGTTATGCACTACGCGCACAAGCGCCGGCCGCAGCAGCCGCTCGCGCAGCTTGTAGCCAGGCCGAATCTCCTCCGCCACGTGCTGGTCGGGCAGATCGTCCCGCTCCACCGACCCCAGTGCTTCATGCACCCGCGGATCGAAAACCTCGCCCACCGTTGGAACCGGATTCACCTGCAACTGGCGCAGCGTCTCCTGCATCTGCTTCACAATCAGCTCCACACCATGACGCATCTGCGCCACCGTGCTGTCGTGTTTAAGCGCCAGCTCAAAGTTATCCAGCACCGGCAAAAACTGCTCCACTACGCTGCCTGTGGCGAACTCGCGGAACTCGGTCCGCTCCCGCTCACCGCGCTTGCGGGCGTTCTCAAATTCGGCCTGCTGCCGCGCCAGCCTATCCAGCAACTGGTCACGTTCAACCTTCAGTTTGTCGAATTCTTCCCGGCTCACGGACTCCGCGCGGCTCTCCACGGTCTCGCCCTCAGCCGTCACATTCAACGCGCCCTCTTCCGAGGCGACCTGGGCTGCAGGCGTTGCATCCACTGGTTCCACCACGCTCAACTCCGTTTCTTGCTCTGGCATCTCTCTACGAGTTCTCCGAAACATCAATGATTCCTGCTTTCATCATAAATTGCGCGAGGATTGCCGTCTTCCCCCCCGCGCTAACTCATGATTTTTCTTTGATCGCGGACCGCAACGGCCCAGCAAATTAGATGCAGAAGCTCCCCTGCCGGACTTTTCAGACCCTAGTTCTCCGGAACCTCCAGGAATCGCTCCGAAAGCCGGGCCACGTAGCGCACCGCCTGAATCATCTCCTGGTATTGGATGCGCGTCGGCGCAATCACCGCCACCGTGCCAAGGCTCGTTCCTCCTAGCCGCGCCGGAGCGCCAATCAGAACCAGGTCTTGCATGGCTGGAGAAGTTCCATCCAGACCCACCACAACCCGCACCTCTTGCTGGCGACCGTCCACGTAGGCAGTCAGCAGTTCCACCAGCCGCTCCTTGGCCTCCAGAGCCAACAACATCTGTCGCAGCCGTTCGTGATCCAGCTCCGAGGTAATCAGGTTCGCCATGCCCTCTACAAAAATCGCCGGCCCCGCATCGTCACCGGCCAGCGCACCCTTACGGCAAAGCTCCTCCACTGAGGTCAGCATCGCGCGATAAGCCTCGCGCTCCACTTCCATGCGTCGCGCTACCTCTGAGCGAATGCGCTCGATCGCCCAGCCGCGAAAATTCTCGTTCAAATAGCGTGCAGCGGTCTCCAGCTCAACGTGCGCCAGCTCGCGGTCAAGGTTCAACACCCGGTCCAACACAGCGCCGCCTTGTGTAACCAGCACTGCCAGAACGCGCCCCGCGGAGAGTCGTGAAAAGTGAATGTGCTCCAGCACCTGGCTCTCGGTTGAGCTGGCCAGCGCCACGCCCAGTCCGCTGGAAATCAAGGCCAGCACGTGCGAAGTGCGTTCAAGATACTCGTGCGAGCTGTTGACGCCCGCAAAGCTGTCCTCAATTTGTCCGCGCCGAGCCTCGCTCAACGTCGCTGCTGCACCCTGCGGCATAGCGTTCAGAGCGGCAACTTGCGCACCCGCGGATATCCGCCCCGCTTGCACGGCGGGCTGCGTAATCTGCTCCACGTAGTACCGGAAAGCTGCGGCTGTCGGAACTCGCCCCGCGGAGGTATGCGGCTGCTCCACCAACCCGGCCTCGCTCAACGAAGCCATCACGTTGCGCACCGTGGCAGAGCTTAGACCCTCCCGATCGGCGAACGAGTTAGCCACCGCCTGCGAAGCCACAGGCTCGCCGGTCGCGATGTACAACTCGATAATGGCGGTCAGCACCAGCCGCTCTCGCGGACTGACGCGTGTCTCCGGCATGGTTGCCTGCTTCCCGTCTCGGTTGTCGAGACGGCCATGAACCCGACCCCAATTCGTTTACGCCTCTTGGGCGCCTTCTTGCTTTAAGCGACAGCGAAATAAGCGCTTGTTTTTCCAGCGCTTACGCCAAAAATTTGAGGGTCGCCATCCTTATTCTAGGGAGCCGTGTTTATTAGTGTCAATACAACCTCTGGGTATCTCAGCGCCTTGAATTCAGTCGAAAACCAGCCTCCCTACGGCTGGTTGTAATACCCGGTACTGGTCCGCGCCGTCAGCCCCGGCTGATCCACCTGCACCTTCAAATCGTGATACTCATTCGCCCGGTCCGCTTTCGGGGGATCGAACGAAATTGTGTAGAAAGCACCGGCATCCTGAACGCATTTCCCAATCTGCGCGGCAATATCGTTATCCGGACCTGCCACGCGTCCGCCGGTTTCAATGGCAAAAACCTTCAACGTCAGGTTGGTCGGATTCGCCTTCTCGGCCGTCTTCACCCCTTTCAAATAATCCTGATAGATGAATGTTCCCAGGTGCGGGTCGCCGAGTGAAACGCTATAGAGCGACATATGCCCTTCGCGCAGCGCGGTGGAAAGGTAGACGATTTCCTGGAATAACTGTTGTTGCTCTTTGTTTGAGACCTCGATACTGGGCCGATCGAGTTGCGGCCACCCCTCTCCTGCCCAGATCAGCAACTTCTTGCCCGGTCGCTTGACTTCCGCCTGCGCAATCATCGACACCCATTTGAGCGATAGATCGAACCGGTCAAAGCCGCTGTATTGAGATGACCGATTGATAATGCGAATTTGCGAGTCCGCATTGTCCAGTTGCGTCGCCAGCGCATTTCCGTCCGTCGAGGGCTGCGCCAGCACCTTCACGCCGTCGTCGTGAAACACAAGGATGGATACCGGCTGCGACAGATGTCCCCCATTCTCGCGTAGAAATCTTGAAATCTGGTTCCGCATCTGCGATACCGTCTGAAAACCAAGATTCACAGCATCCAGAAGCAAAACCACCTCGACCGGCCGGCTCGCCGCCTGCGCAACCGGATCAATGGCGTGAAACGAAAGAATCTTGCCCGGCCGGTTATCGTCCAGCAGTGTAAAATCCTTGAGTTCAAGCCCAGGTATGGCCTTCCCTGCCTTATCGGTCACCACTACATCCAGATGAATCCGTCCCTCCCCCGCATCCACCGGAGGCGCGGGCTCGGTGCGCGGCGAGAGCGTGGGAGTCTGAGACACCGGCGCCACCTGTTCCGGACTCTGTTGCGCTAACGCAAACGCTGGCAAACAAAAAACGATCGCCAGACCTGCATAGGCTGACTTCCTCATGGGTGAACCCTCCATCTGGTTCTTCTCAGGTTTACCGCGAGACATCCGCAGCTGGTTGTAATAGCCCGTATTCGTGCGAGCAGTCAGCCCAGTTGGACGTCTAACTCGCATTCCCAAAAGGCATAATTAGGAGCAGCCTCATCCATTCGACAGTAAAATGCGGATGCGGTTACTCTGCGCGCAAATGATAACTCACACTGTCCTGTCGATCCACGCTTGTTTCGCTTTGAGCCTCACGGTATCCCCCTGTGCATCCGGAAAGGAACACGCTCGATGAGGTATCGCTCCGCATGGCGAAACACCGCGATTCTAGCGCTATTCATAGCGCTCGTAGCTTTTCCTCTCGCTGCCCAATCCATCCCGGCAACTCCACCGGCATCCACCCCGGGACCAGCCGCACTAACCGCAGTGGATGATAGCCAATGGCGTCAGGACCTGGCCACCTGGCGCGCGCAACGCGAGGCTGACCTTGCCGCCCCTGACGGTTGGCTGGCGCTCGTAGGCCTCGAATGGCTCAAGCCCGGTGCCAACTCCGTCGGGTCCGCATCCGACAACCAGATCCGCGTACGCTCCCAGGCTCCTCCGCACATTGGCCTGCTGACCGTGAGCGGCAAGGCCCTCCAACTGCTCTCGCCCACCGGCGGCTTTCCACCGGACCTTATGATCGACGGCAACCCGGCACGCGAGGGCCCGCTCGTCGCGGACGACACCAGGCCCTCAACCATCAGTTGGCACAGCCTTACCATGGTCGTGCTGCATCGCGGCGACCGCTACGCCCTCCGCATCAAGGACGCCGACTCGCCCACCCGCACCGGCTTCCACGGCCTCAATTGGTACGTCCCAGATTCGCACTATCGCATCGTTGCCCGCTGGATTCCCTTCACGCCTGCGCGCGTTGAAAAGATTCCCACCGTCATCGGCACCACGCTCAACATGCCCGCTCCCGGCGTAGCCGAGTTCACTCTGGACGGCAAGACGGTTCTGCGTCTTGAGCCAGTCACCGAGCCAGGCGAAGAAGGCACGCTCTTCTTCATCCTCAGAGACAAGACCAGCCGGACCACAACCTACGAAGCTGCGCGCTTCCTGCACACCGGCCTGCCCGACCACGGACTCGACAAGCCCGGCTCACTCACTCTCGACTTCAATCGGCTTGAGAATCCGCCCTGTGCCTACACACCCTACGCCACCTGCCCATTGCCGCCAGAGCAAAACCGGCTCCCTGTCGCATTGGAAGCCGGCGAACAACGCTACGTGCGGCAGGCTGAAATCAAGCGCGCCCCATCACAATAGTGTGCGGGCTCATCGGAATCGGGTGCGCCGTAATTCCGCCAAAGCCTGCATCGTTGTACATGGCCGACAACTCGCTCAGCGTGTAAGCATCGCCCGCAGCAGTCGATGTCAGCATCGTCATGCTGAATGCAGCAGGCGTCGGTGGAGAAACGCGATCCTCGTTCGGCACAAACTCCAGCGTCGCCGCGCGCCCACCCGGCCGCAGTGCGCCGCGAACCTTCTTCAACAAACTCACGCAGGTCGGCACATCGAAGTGGTGCAGGAAGTTTGTGAGCAGCACCGCATCGTAAGGCCCGCCGAATTCCACATCGAATGCACTCCCCGGCAGCATGCTGTATCTGTCGTGAACGCCGGCTTTTTCCGCATTCCTCAGTGCCACGCGCAGCACCGGCGCCCAGTCCAGTCCCGTCACGCGAGCCTCTGGATGCTGCTTCGCAATTTCAATCCCGAACAACCCATGCCCGGCCGCGATGTCCAGCACATGCATCCGACCTTCATGCCCATCCAGCACCACCGCGCCCAGAGGACCCGCCATCGGTCCCATCATCGGCGCCATGTTCTCGGCGAACAACACCCACACCGGATTCTCCGGTTCCACCGAGCCTTCGCCCGGCAATGTCGTACGTCCCGCGCGCACCACCTCCGCCAGGTTGTCGTACACCTCGCGCATCGCCGGATTGCCCAGGAACTGTGCGGTTGATGCCAAAGATGCAGGCGAACGCGGATCAAGAAACATTGCGCTCGTCGGCGTGTGCCGGTAGCGCCCGTCCTCTTTCACCAGCACGCCGCAGATCGTAAGAAAGTCGCAGAGTATGCGGATCCCGCGTTCCGACGCCGAGCAATGCTGCGCAATCGATGCCACGTCGCCCGGCCCTTCGCCCACCGCGCGAAAAACATCCAGTTCGATCGCTGCCTTCAATGCCGCGGTGCGCTGGTGCGCCTGCAGCATGTCAAAAACCAAGCCGGGATTCGGCGCAGCTGCATTCGCTGCAGCCCCATTCTCAGTGCTCATAACCAACCTCCTCATTGAGTGTGCCCGGTCGGTTGCAGGGGAAGCTCGAACCAAGCCAGCCAGAGTCTACCATCCACTTCATTCGTTCGCACCATCTCTGTGGTCAGAAAGGCCACAGCGCACAGCGCGCCAGGCGTACGACTCATACGAGCCGTCCCATTCTGCGGGCCCGTCACAAGCCCGCCGCGCCTCGGGCTGATAAATTTTGATTAAGAGTCCGTGGATTCCTATTCCCTTTCCGCTCGTCGGACAAGGATCTCAAAGCAAGAAGGCGAGCCATGCCCCCGAAGATCGAAGATCTCCGCATCAAGTGGACCAAAGTCGTCCTTCCTCCCGTCTTCCTTGAAGAAGACCACCCGATTACTGAAACATCCACGGCCACCGTCTTCAATTCCCGCACAGATATCGTCAACATCCTCAAGGGCCGCGATACGCGCTTGCTCGTCCTCGTCGGCCCCTGCTCCATTCACGACACCAAGGCCGCGCGTGAGTACGCCAGCCTGCTCAAGGCGGCCATCGCGGAGTTCCGCCAGGAACTGCGCATCGTCATGCGCGTGTATTTTGAGAAACCCCGCACTACCTTGGGATGGAAGGGGCTCATCAATGACCCCGGTCTCGATCAGTCCTACCGCATCAACGATGGCCTGCGCCTGGCGCGGCACTTGCTGCTCGACCTGGCCGAGATGGGCGTACCCACCGGCACTGAATTCCTCGACATGATCTCACCCCAGTACATCGCCGGCCTAGTCAGTTGGGGAGCCATCGGAGCCCGCACCACGGAGAGCCAGGTCCACCGTGAGCTTGTCTCGGGCATCTCCTGTCCGGTGGGATTCAAGAATGCAACCTCAGGCGATGTGCAGGTGGCCATCGACGCCATTCTCTCGGCCGCTCATTCTCATACTTTTCTCGGCCACTCCAAGCACGGACAATCCGCCATCTTCGTCACCACCGGCAATCCCGATTGCCACATTATCCTGCGCGGCGGCCGAAACATGGTCAACTACACCGCCGATCATGTTGCCGATACCATCACCCGCATGGAGAAAGCCGGCGTCGCTCCGCGCGTCATGATTGACTTCAGTCATGCCAACAGCAACAAGGATCACACCCGGCAGGCCTTGGTCTGCCACGACGTCGCCCGCCAAATCGCCGCCGGCAACCGCAACATCATCGGCGTCATGATTGAGAGCAATCTGGTCTCAGGCGCTCAAAAGCTCGTTCCGGGCCAGCCCCTGGTCTACGGACAAAGCATCACTGACGGCTGTATCGCCTGGCCTGAAACCCACTCGCTGCTCACTGAACTAGCCGCCGCCGTGCGAGAGCGCAGAGCCATTGCCTAGGTCTTTGACCATATGAATCAGTATCAGCTCCGTGCCCCACTCATTTGCGTTCTTTGCAAATGAGTGGGATCGCACAAACCAAGATCAACGAAATCAAACAGTCAGAAACCCGGCCGCAGCGCATACCACTCATCGATGACCAATCAGCACCCGCGTCCGTTGCCGTGTGAAGCGAATCCGGCAAGCCAGCACACCGCCGCAAGTCTGTTCCCGAACTCCGATCCACGCCACCTGGTCCTGCCCCAGCATGTATGCCGTCGCATCTGATCGATTCCCGGTCTGTTCCATGAAGTAGGCGGCGTCCATGTCTTTGTCGGCCGCATCGGCATTCAATTGTTCGCACTCGTCTTGCGGCGGCGCGGGTGCGTTCGGCGGGTGATCGCAAAAATCTTCGTCATGCAACAGCGGATACTTCTTGCCGTTCCCTGGAATGATGTAACGCACCGTAACCGGCGGCATCCTTGCAGCCATCTCCCACTGGCTGAAATCCTGCGCAAACTCAAGCGGAAGCTGGCTCATGCTCAGCGATTGATCCACCAATTGCCGCGAATAAATCGCAAGCGTTGGTGTTGGTTCGCCGTTCGTCGGACGGAAATATATCCCGCCCAAACCGATCCCCGCCTTCATGTCGAACCACACAAATCCCCGCCCGCCGTGGAATCCGCCGCCGCTGGTGCCCACCATCGCGTATCGCCCGTCACGAATATTCACCGGCAGCGGATCTGCATCGAGCACGTCGTCGCTCACGTCGGCAAGTGTCTTTTCGCCGCCATAGAAATACCCGGTGCGGGGAATCACCTGATTCAGCAGCTTGTTGAACCGCTTATCTTTGCGCAGGTCCTTTTCCATCCGGCCCGCATAGTCGTTAAGAAACGCGAGTTGATCAGCGGGGATAGGTTTCTGAAATGCAGCCGGAGGGGGCGGTCCCGGAGGGGGTAAAGGCGCGCTTCCCGCGTCCTGTGCGCTGACGCTCGATTGAAGCAGCCCCCCTGCCACCAGGAGCAGCGCCGCGGCAACGGGCAGAAAAACAACTTGGGTCTTCCTCAATGGGCGGACAAAAGATCGCATCGCATGACCTCTCGATATCAAATGATCTTTCGGTACCAATGTAGACGAGATTCAGCGATTCTCAGTTTGAATTTTTCGTGTCGAATCAGCCTGCCAGCGCAATCAGTTCCTGCAAGCATCGCCTGCCGGTGCGAGACTCTGGAGCGCCCCGTTTTGAACGACATGTGACGACCGTCACATACATTCAGGCACTCTATCTCTATTTTCGAAGCTCAACGGTCAACCCCAAACATAGTTTTCAGTGGCTTCTAAAGAACTTCGGGCATTCTGCCGATGCATTGGAGTTCCTTCTCTTTCTGACCGAATCATGGGTCGCGCCGCTCATTGTCAACCCTGCCTACGGGGCCCATCAACTCAAACGTGTCCCACAACAGGAGGTGTTTCATGCCCACCACCGTCGTCCTCGCTGTTGGCTTGGCCTCAGAGCATTTCGCCGCTCAAACCTTGCTGTTGAGATCTGCAGGACTCGTCATCGTACCTGTGTGGTCCATCCGGGAAGCGATCGACCACTTCAAGACAGGCGACTTCGACTTGGTTCTTCTCGGGCATTCCCTTGCCGCCGAAAGCAAGGAAAGGCTCGCCTCTCTGATTCACAGATCCGGCTCGCGTACGCCCGTCATCAGTATTGGAAGCTCCTCCGGTGATTCCGATGCCTTTGCGGATGCCACCCTCGTGAACGAGCCCGCCAATCTGCAAGCTGGCATCGCCGACTTCCTCGCCCGGCAGAGCAGATTCCCGATGGCCCAGGCGAGGACCCTCCGCGAAGCAAGCTAGTCCCCAACCTTCAAGCCGCTATGATGGAGACCAGCGCAGGAATGCGCAATGCAAGCCCCATCATGTCTCCCACCTTCTTCATCTCGGCAGGCGAAGCTAGCGGCGAACACTACGGCGCCCTCCTCGTTCAAGTTCTTAAGCGCCAGCTTGCCGCCACCGGCCAAACGGCTTTTTTTTGGGGCATGGGTGGCGACCGCATGGTCGCAGCGGGCCTCCACCGCGTAGTCCGATCTGAAGACATGGCGGTCATGGGAATCACCGAAGTCATCCGCCACCTACCCCGCATCTACGGCGAATTCCGCAAACTTAAGCAGTCCATTCGCGAGCGCCGCCCCGATGTCGCCGTTCTCATAGACTTTCCCGACATCCACTTCAAGCTGGCCGAGGAGCTCCACCGCCTCGGTGTACCGGTCATCTTTTTCGTCAGCCCGCAGCTGTGGGCCTGGAAGAAGCACCGCATCAAGCTCGTACAGAAATACGTCAGCAAGATGCTCGTAATCTTCCCCTTCGAGGAACCGTTTTACCGCGAGCGCGGCGTCCAGGCCGAGTTCGTCGGCCACCCCCTCGCTGAATTACCCCTCCCGTCCATCACCCGCGAAGACTTTGCCGCCGCCAACTCACTCGATCCAACCCGCACCTGGATCGGCCTCCTCCCCGGCAGTCGCCCCAAGGAGATTCGCGACAACCTCCCCGAGATCCTGAGAGCCGCGCGCCAATTGGCCGTCCAGGCCCCGCCCCACACCTGTGAGTTCCTGATCCCGCTTGCCTCCACCCTCAACGCTCCGCAGCGCGATGAAGTCCGCCGCCTCGTAGAAATCCACGCCCCCGAACTATCCGTTCATCTGGTAGAGGATGCCGCCGCCGCGCTCTTCCATGCCCGAGCCTCAGTCGTAGCCAGCGGCACAGCCACGGTAGAAGCAGCCCTCATCGGCAATCCCTTTGTCGTGGTCTACCGGGTTTCGCCCATCACTTATGCCATCGCCAAGCGTGTGGTCACCGTGCCCCACATCGCCATGGCCAACCTCATTGCCGGCAAGCGTGTCGTCCCTGAGCTGATTCAAAATGACTTTACCGCGGCAAATATCGTCCAACAAATCAGCCCGTTGCTACCCGACGGGCCCCCTCGCGAGTCCATGATGAAGGAGCTCAAGGCCATTCGGGAGGTCCTGAACGCCCGCCCGACGGGTCACGAGCAACTACACGGCTCCATAGAAAGGGTGGCAGAGATCACCCTCGCGCAACTTCAACCGGCGCCGCTGGTGCCAATCCCAGCAACCATGAAATCCTGATCTTCCCCGAGACAGGCCAGTACTTCCACTTCCACAAGATCGGCTGCAATGCAATGATGACTGCTATGCGAACACGCAAAGAAAGTTCGACACCTGAAGTCCGGTCCGGATTCAAGCTCGGCCTACTCTCGTCCGTTTCCCCCGCTCAGACAGCTTTGCGCCTGGGCCAGCTCCTGTTCTTATCCCTGCTCACCGCCGCTCCCCTCGCCGCGCCTCTTTCAGCGCAGAGGACTGAGCGGCCAGCCCTGAATATCACCGGCTACGTGATCGACGCGGAAATCGACACCGCCACGCACCACCTCGCCGCCAAGACTGTGGTCGCTTTCACAGCGCCGGAAAACCTTGAGATGGTGAGCTTCGGCTTTCATCCCGCGCTGAAGGTCACGAGCATCACTGACGAAAATGGCAAAGTCCTCACCGGCGAGCGCACAGCCGACGGTACCGTCCGCGTGGCCCCGTCCACGCCCTTCACCCAAGGCCAGGTTTCGCATTGGACCTTTGTTTACGATGGCACCATTACCGGTAACGAGGATGGCCCCATCGAGGGCCTCAAGCTGGCCGCCATTCAAGAGCCGATCACCTACCTGCTCTATCCCGCGCGCTGGTTTCCCACCACTGGCTACCTCACTGACCGTTTCACCGCCGAAATCCATTTCCGCGTGCCGCAGGGTATGCGTGTCTTCGCCAGCGGCAGCACCGGAAAGCCAAAGTCTGTAACGCTGGCCAACGGCAAGCCTGGTGACCAATACGACTTCAACTGGAACAAGCCTGGATTTCCCGGCACCATCATTGCCGGCCGCTACGTCGACCCAGTCTCGGCAGGTCCAGGAAACGTCAAAGTCTATCTGACCGTCGCGCATCAGGCCTCGGCCAACCAGCTGGCGCAAACCGCTGCCAAGGAGTACGACTTTTTCACGGATAGCTTCGGCTCGCCTGAGTCCTCCCATCTCAACGTCGTCGAGATCCCTGATGACACTCTTCCCGCCGTCTGGGCGCCCGAGCTCGCAGCCATCCTTGGCTCCCGCGTCGGCGACAAGAGCGGCGTACGCCTCCTCGCCAACACCATCGCCCACCAGTGGTGGGGTTCTGAAGTAAGCCCGCGCACCCTCAATGACGCATGGATCTTCAACGGCATGGCCCGCTACGGCGAGCTCATGTATGTCGAAGATGAAAGCGGCCGCAGCGCCATGCACACCGCTCTCCAGGACGTCTCCGCCGGAGCCCTGGCCTACGACACCATTCCGCTTTCAAGCTCCGGACGCCTCAGCCCTTTCAGCCCCGAGTTTCAGTCCATGACTCTCGAAAAGGGAGCCATGATCTTCCACATGCTGCGCTGGGAAGTCGGCGACAAGGCTTTTCTCTCCATTCTCAAAGGCGCTCTCAGCCAGTACATCGACAGCAGCATGCGCACTACAGATTTCGAGAAAGTAGCCGAAGCCCAGAGCCAGCAGCAGCTGATCCCGTTCTTCTCGCAATGGATCGACGGCACCGGCGCTCCCGTCTTCACTGACAAATACGCCGTCTACCGCCTCGGCAACAATAAGGGCTTCCGCACCATCGGGGAAATCCAGCAGGACCTCGACCTCTTCCGTATGCCTGTCGATCTGCGTATCGAGACCGACGGCAAAACGGAAAACCAAAAAGTCGACGTGGTAGGCACCGACACGCAATATGCAGTCACCACCTTCGGCCGCCCCCGGCGCATCGCCATCGATCCCAATGACTGGGTCCTCAAATCCACGCCCGATCTGCAAGTCCGCATCGCCATTCTCAAAGGGCAGCAACTGGTGGCGCAGGGTGATCTCACCGGCGCACTCGCCGAGTACCAGAAAGCCCTCGAAGCCAACCCGCAGAGCTCCCTCGCCAGCTACCGCATCGGCGAGCTTCTCTTCACCCAGCGTAATTACCAGGCCAGCGTCAATTCCTATCGTGACGCACTCCGCGGCGATGGCGAGCCGCGCTGGACTGAAGTTTGGAGCCACATCGCTCTGGGCAAAATCTTCGACATCACCGGCCAGCGCGATCGTGCGGTCAGCGAGTATCGCCTCGCCGTGCAGACCAACGACAACACCCAGGGAGCCGTCAACGAAGCCCGCCAATGGCTCACAAAACCCTACAAGCTCCCCGACAGCGAATAGTACCGCGCTCTAGCTTTGTATCAGGGCACAACTTCAGTCGGGCCGCAACATCCACAAAACCAGCGCGGGCTTTGACCCCTGAGGGCAAGTTTCAGCGTCTCGACCAATGGCTGTCGGCGATTCACAATCTCCATAGCCCGCCGCGGACCATCTCCCGGTGCATCTTGCGATTCACAACCAAATCGCCCACGATCGTCCACAAATGTCGTAATCACAACATTCTCAGTTTTGCAGATTAATTCCCGCATCCTGCTAGCGTGAAATTGACGCCACTCTGCGCGCTCAAAATCTCGGAGGAGTTCATGCCACTTAGCTCAGCAGGACTCGACTTGCTCAAAAAGTCGGAAGGTTTTCGCAATCACGCATATCTCGATGCAGCCGGTATTCCCACCATCGGCTATGGCCACCGGATTCTGCCAACGGAATCCTTCCCCAACGGCATTGACCAGGCGCAAGGCTCTGAGATGCTGCTTCGCGATCTCGCCCAGGCTGAGCGCGCCGTCAAGCGCCTCGTCCGGGTTGCGCTCGCCCAGGGCCAATACGACGCGCTGGTCGACTTCGTCTACAACCTCGGCCCCAACAGGCTCGCAGCATCCGAACTACTCGAGGAGCTGAACAAAGGTCGCTATGACGCTGCCGCGGTAGAGCTGCTTCGCTGGGACCACACCGGCACAAAAGAGAATGCCAGCCTCAAAGCCCGCCGCGAAGCCGAGTTTCACCTCTGGCATAACCCCACCCTGCGCGACGAAGTAGTCGTTTAACCCCGACGCTCTCAATTTCAGGCTCTCAGCCCAGTCCTCTCAACCCGCCGCCCTCTCCAGTTCCTCGACTTCCAACCGCTCATCCGGTTTCAGGTAGCCCTTACGCCGAAACCAATCTTCCATCGCTGGCCGCAATCGATCCAGAGGAACGCGATACCCGGCTTCCAGCAATCCGTCCGCGACCGGCAGGGTATCGTCGAAGACCGCGTCGTTGGTGAAGTTGCGCATCGCAAAGTTGTCGATCCAGTGAATCGGGCAAGCGTGTCTTATCCCTGAAGAATCAACTCGTTGAATGGAAAGCTTGCGCACAAACATCCTTCCACTCTAAAGGACGCAATTGAAAGTTGTGCCCCATTCATCGTGTTTTATGCGTGGGTAGGCGTCCGCCCCGATGTCTCAACCCCGCTTCAGAATCCTGGGAATACCTCGTCAACGAACCCCTGCAATCCACGTCTAGTTCATTGGGCACTTCGCCGGCGAGGATGCTCACCAACAGAGGCTCCAATCCGGTTGCCCACGCAGCCGCGCGGATTCCTCTGAGATCTCCCCCAATGGATAGGAGCATCGCATCATGTTCAGATTGACGAAACCAAGTTTCCTGTCGCGGCGTGCCTTACTGCTCGCCACATTCATCGCTGCCGGTTCCTGCGCCCTCTGGGCACAGTCCGATCAGTCCCCCGCCGCTGGTGGTCCTCCTCCGGGTCAGATGGGCCAGCGCGGACCCAACGCAGAACGCGAGTTGGCGCAACTCACTGAGGCGCTCTCGCTCACTCCCGATCAGCAAACGCAGGTCAAAGCAATCCTGAAAGACCGTCGTGAAAAGATGGAAGCCTTGCGCTCCGGCAGCACGCAACCCACACGCGAACAGATGATGGGAATCCGCAAGGACTCCGACGCGAAAATCTCCGCTCTCCTCAATGACGACCAGAAAACCAAGTTCGCCACCTGGCAGCAGCAACGCATGGAGCACCGTCGCGGCGGTGGTGGCGGCGACTCAACACCGCCCCCGCCCCCAACTCCACCAAACGCCTGAGATACACCGCATCTCCAAACAAGTCTCTGTGCCCCATCCATCGCGCAGCCCGGGGTCCCCACGGACTGGTCCTCGTTCGTGGGGTGGAGATTCATCGCGCGATGGGTGGGGCAAAGAGATCTACGGCTTCCCCTCCACCACCGCCTTTGCATCTTTCTCCTGCTGTGCGTCCACATGAAAGCGCTTGAAATCGAAGTCGCTTTCCGTAAAGTGCTGCCGCATATTCTTCACCAGCAGCACCCGCGCCTGCATATTGGCCTCTGCACCTGTCGGCAGCCAAATCTCGCCGTTCACCAGCGCCTGATCAAATCGAAAACTCGATCCCTTCTCGATATTGGCCACCAGCCCGCCGCCCACGTGGAAGTTATCGATGAAGCTCACCTCCAGGTGCACCACCTGACGGTCCGCCTCGTCAATCCATATCGTTCCCTGCAGCTTCTTTGAAGCGTCCTCAGCCAGCCCGTGCGTCTGCGCATCTTTGCGTCCCGCGAAATCAAATACAATCGCCGCCCGCCCGCGAAACGTCTCCCTCCGCGGATTGCGCACATCCATAATCTCCAGCACCCTGCTTATGCTGATGCTCTGCCCCTCCAGCGGCTGATCCGGCGGCGTCTTCTGCGCCTTCTCCACAAGCTTGGTCACGCGTTCGGTCTCTTTCTCCTGGTCATGACCGTCCAACGGCTTTCCGTCCTTCTTCACCGTCCGTTCGATCACGTGACCATTGACAAAAAAGTCCTCGCCCTCCCGCGTCTCCGTCTTCTTCACCTGTCCGTTGGCGTCGATGTCTTGCGTAGTTTGCAACGACGAATAGGTATAGTTTTCGCGCACCTTCTCAAGCTGCTTCTGGTGCTCCTGCACCTCATGCATCAGTTCGCGAATATCGGGCAATGGCGGATTCGCAGCCTGCTGCGCCCGTCCCGGCAACGTCGGAAACAGAGTCGTCATGAAACCGGCGAGGCAGAAGATGCGCGCGATATGCATGAAAGCATTTCCCTTGGATTGGAGGATTTCGTTTGACTTGGCTGCGTAGCCTGACTCTATGATTGGACCCCAGGGACCATGAAAGGTCGTGGTCAGCCGCCCCGATTGCCATTGCGGTCGCCCGCCGTGCCTCCTATGCTATACCGGAGGCCGCATCCGCGCATCTAACTGGAAAAGCCCGGCCGCACTGGCCCAAGCACTCGTAAACAGTCCCCCGGCAATGAGAAAGGTAAGGAGAAAGAATGCTCGGACTTCTGTTTCAATGGCTGCTCTATGCAATCGCACTGCTGATCGTTTCCAGAATCGTCCCCGGCTTTCAAGTCGATGGCCTGTGGCCCGCCATGATCGCATCGCTGGTCATCGGCCTGCTCAATGCGACAATCGGCTTCTTCCTCAAAATCATCACATTCCCCCTCAGCATCCTCACGTTGGGGATCTTCCTGCTGGTCATCAATGGCCTGATGATCATGCTCGCGTCCAGCATCGTGCGAGGCTTTCACGTGCGCAGCTTTGGGTCCGCGTTCTTCGGCGCCGTGGTGCTTGCGCTGCTGGGCATGCTGATTCGCGCAATCACAAAACAGGCGTGACACAACTTTGTAACCCAATGTCCCCATAGTCAGCGCGTGATTCGATTACGGAGGGAGCAGGGGGTTTAACCCACTGAGAGACGATGAATTCGCGTGACCTTCAGACCCGGGCCTTAGCCCGTCTTCCGCGTTCTACTCGCCCCATCAAAGAAGGAGAAAGACAGAATGATCAAGCTCTTGATTCACTGGCTGGTGAGTGCGCTCACCTTGTTGGTTGTTTCCCATTTCCTGCACGGATTCGTAGTGCGCGGCCTCGAACCTGCTCTTGTGGCAGCGCTCGTAATCGGTCTGCTCAACGCGACGCTGGGCTTCGTCTTGAAGATCATTACCTTCCCCATCACCATCATCACGCTGGGCCTGTTTCTGCTCGTGATCAACGCGGCCATGATCCTGCTGGCGTCACGCCTCGTGACCGGCTTCCACGTCTTCGGATGGATTCCTGCATTGTGGGGCGCCGTAGCACTGGCCCTGGTTGGCATCGCAGTCCACGCAGGCTCAAAAAAGATATAAATATCGATCGCGACTTAAGGAACTAAGCAGCAGTTCGCGGTGTCAAAATATGGTATGGACCTCGACCGCTTGCTTGGTCTGCTGGCCGCGCCATTCGCCAGTCTGTTTTTGGTGTTGAGCCTCTGCGCTTTCGTGGTACGAATGCCGGCTTCGACCGGCGTTCGCATTCCGATGGTGAGAATTCATCACAATCCTGACGAATTGACCGACTGCGGAGGGCGGTCAGAATTCGTCAGGCTCACCAAAGGTGGAAGAACCTGGATCAATGATTCTGAGACTCCTGCGGACCAACTGGCACCTGCAGTTGCCAGTTTGATGGAAAACCGTGCGGAGCGGGTCGTCCATGTAATTGTGGACTCAGACTTTTCGTACGGACGGTTTGCAGAATTCCTCGATAAGGTCGCAAGGTCTACGACCGGTCTCCATGTCGTTGTGATCTCCGGCGAAGTTCGCAAAGCGTTTGAACAGAGCCATGCCCCCTGCGACTTCGTTTACCCCGCAAACGAGTTCACAACCCTCCGCTAGCCCTATAGTTTGGCCATCGTCCCAGGGAAAGGAGGTCCTCTACTTCGCCTACTTCGCCGTAGCGGGCTGAGCAGCGGCTTTGCTTGCGCCGATCTTGGCGCGTCGATTCATCTTCTTCGCAGTTTGCACGGGAGCCTTGGCTTCCGTTTGTTTCGGCGTCACCGGCAACACCACCACCGGTGCATTCAGCGTAGTTGGTGTTCGCATCGCGCCTGCATTCGAAAAGCTACCCGGCGCGGCAACCCGCGGCGGCATCACAATCACCTTCGCCGCCTGCGGCTGTTGAACCCGCGAATAAACACCCCATCCGCCGCCCACCACCACAAACACAATCGCCGCAGCAGCAGCACTCCGCATCCAGTTGCTCCCCGGCCGCAGCGCCGGAAAATCCAGAATCCGCGCCGAGCGAGGCAGCGAAAGCTGGCGCGCGTGCACTCCTGCTTTCACCCGCTCCTCCAGCCCCTCAGGCGCAGGCAGCTTCGCAATCAGCCTCAGCGTCTCTTCAAAGTCGCTGGCGCCGGCTTTCTCGAGCAACGGGTTGTGATTAGACGAATTCATCTCAAACTCCCAATACTTACTTCTCTCCGTCACTGCCTTACATGATTCAGCAACCCCGCCATCAGGTTCCGCGCCCGAAACAGCCTAGACCGCACGCTGGACTCCGTAATCCCCAGCACCGTCGCAATCTCCACGCTGCTCAGCTCCTCGAAAGCCGAGAGCATCAGTACCTCGCGCTCTTTCACAGGCAACTGCTCCACGCAGCCCAGCACATGCGCATGGTGTTGTGCGGCAGCCGCGCGGTCCTCGGCGTTCAAACCATCCGCCGGCAGCACCCGCGCCAACTCGGCCACATCGTCTGTTTCCGGCCTGGTCTTCGCACGCCGCTTGCGATCTAGAACAATGTTCCAAACAATGCGAATCAGCCATACCCGCCGGTCGCGCACCTCGTCCAGTGTGTCCCGATGCTTCAGCACCCGCAGAAACGCCTCCTGCACCGCATCCTCAGCGTCCGCAGCATTGCGCAGCACTGAAAACGACACGCGATACAGCGTCCCGGCATACTCGCTCACCAGAGCCGCAAGCGTCTCTTCATCCGTCCGCGCTCGTTCCAGCCGGGCGGGCTTCGCCTCAATGCGGGCTATCTCGTCCACAGTGCTGTTTGGAATCTCCATCCAACCTGCGAGTACTGCCTGGCTGGCGCTCATACATCACCAGACGCAGACGAAATCAAAAATGCTCAGACACCGCTCTTGGCGAGCGGCCCAATAGAAAACTCCCCAAAAAGGAAAAACTCGCGGGCCAGCTTAGCCCGCGAGTCCAATCCGCTAAATCAGTCCCTACTGTTTCGGTCCAAGCTTCTGTGCAGCAATCGATCCGGCCGCCCCAGCCTTGTCGCTATCTTTCACCTCGGCCCAAAGCTTCCGCGCCTGATCCTGCTTCCCCGTCGCCGAATAAAGATCGGCCAAATCCAGCTTGGCCACGCTGGCGGACACAGTCTCCGACGGCTTGGCCGTCAGCTGGTTATAAATCTCAATCGCCTGGGCGTCCCGGTTCGTCTGGTGATAAATCCCCGCCAACGCCAGTTTGGCCAGGTTTGAAAGATTCCTGTTACCCCACGACCAGGAATCTGCCACCTTCTTCAACTCCGTCTCGGCCGCCGCCGTTTGCCCCAGTTCCTGGTAGGTAACACCGGCAAAGTAATGCGCCTTGGCCCCCTCGGGAAGCCAGCCATACTGATCCGCTACCGCCAGAAACTGCTTGTTGGCCGCCTTCGACCGATCCGTCGCATTGGCATAAACGCCTGTTTCCGGCGGTGCGCCCGGCTGCGCCAACTGTCCACTGTAGGTGTCCATCGCTGCGCCCAGCGCGCTATCCGCCGCCGCCTCGCGCATATTCTGGAAAACCAGCGCACCCACGCCCACCACAAGAACCACGACTACAACAATCGCCCAGCGCACAACGCTGGACCGGTGGCCACTGATCCAGCCCATGCTGCTCTGGGTGGCCTCGACAAATTTGTCCTTTTTCAAGGCATGACGGGTTTGAGTATCCACGGGGTCTCTTCTTGTCCTTCTTCGGTAGACTTGCAGGCGGGTCCGTACGGTTTAAAGCACTGCCACTGCAACCTTATTAGTCTACCAGCGTGCCAAGAGCAGCGTCCACCAGCCGCCGGCTCTTCCGCCAAGCCTCAACTCTTATCGCTTCCCCTTCACCTGACCGCCCACAGCACCGGATCGCAGCGCCCGAATGCGTTCCATGGCGCTCGTCAGCACCGGCCTTTCCTTCGCCGCGCTGAACCCTCTATCAATCAGCGACTCAAGAAAATCGATAACCGGCAGCCCGCGCGCCCCGGCCTCCCGCACAATCTCATCCGACACGGTCACAGTAATCTGCATCTTCGCCAATTCCCCTGCAACGTTCATCGGCAACCCGCGCGGGTTGAATAGTTGCCGGTTCTCGACCACTGGCAAAGTCATCGGTTTGCCAGTCACTCGGTCAAAACAACGGATATGGTCTTGCCTGCCGAGACAATAAAATTGAGAAATGAATTGGAGACAAGCCACCGATGGACCTGAAAGACATGGTAGTTACGATTCAATGGAAGGCATCGATTCTGGATACGATTCGGGAGCGGCCCGCAATGTATCTGGGGGTGAAATCCCTGACGGCGCTTTGGCACTTCCTCCAAGGATATGAAATGGCCCGATTGAGAAGCGAGGCCGAGCCTCTTCCCGAACTGCCGCAGCATTTCGCTGATTGGGTAGGTTATCGCCTTCATCTAAGCGGCAATTGCGATGGGTTTTGGCATCACGCCATTTTGAGCAGAGTTCGAGATGAGGCATTGGCACTCGACCGATTCTACGAATTGCTCGACGAATTCGGTCGACGTGAGGCGAAGGTTGTCGCGAGAATCCGTGTAGATTCGCGAGAATATACCGTAAGGCTCCGGGGCGAAGATGGCCGATTCGTGGATCGCATTGAGCAACTTCCCGATTCGCTCCGCATCGTAGTTTATACGGAAGATCCAGGGTTCTTCCTCGTCGCGGACGAGGACGAACATTTCTTCTTCGATGGATGCTTCATCAATGCGCTTGACTCTTGGAAGGTTCCATCCCTTAACCATAGGTTTAACGTAGTTGATGAGGGCATTTGGAACCGCTTGATTGATGAAGACAAGCGATACCGAAGGAATCTCAAACGCAAGCGAGCACGTATCCAGATGAAGAAATGCGAAACTTCAGGTGAGGACAAACTACACCCGTGATTCGAATTCCAGGTGGCTGCTGTCAATTCGGAGGTTCTCCCCCCGACCACCACCCCTTGCCCAACCCGTCAAGGAGCGATACGCTAGCCACATGTATGAAGATTTCCACGTAACCGACCGCTGGACCGGCGAAGACCTCCACTGCCACTGGAAAGGCACCATGGTTGCTATCGCCACCCGCCACGCCGATGCCGTCGACATCCGCTTCGACGTCAACGGCCGCCCCATGTGGATCGCCATGCCCTGTCTTGCGTGGAAAGAGCAGAAGCTCCGCTCCGGCAAAGTCATTACCGACCAGTTGGCCGCGCAAATCGCCGGCCGCTACCTCAAGCAATTGGTCGAAGAGGGCTACGACTCCCAGCGCGAAATCTACACCATGACCATCCCCGAGGTCCTCGATCACTTAGACGCCGTGGTAGCTGAAGCCAAAGAAATAGGCGCCATGCCCACCCTGCCGGTAATCGCATAAAGCCAGGGTTTTTCCGTAGTCCCTACGTCCCTAGTCCCTCAGTCCCTGTCTTTACTCATGCCGCAACGCCACCATAGGCTGCACCCCCGCAGCCCGCCTCGCCGGAATCCAGCTAGCCGCCAACGCCACCGCCAGCAGAATCAAGACCCCGCCAATCATCGTCGCCGGATCCCACGGCTGAATCCCGTAGAGCATGCTTTTCACCAGCCGCGTCAGTCCCAGCGCCGCAATCACGCCCACAACAATCCCCACACCCGCCAGCCACGTGCTCTCGCCCAGAATCATCCCGCGCACCTGTCCCGGCTGCGCTCCCAGCGCCAGCCGAATCCCAATCTCACTCGTCCGGTTCGCCACTTGATATGCCATGATTCCGTAAATCCCTACGCACGCCAGCGCCAGCGCCAGCACGCCAAACCCCGAAGTCAGCGTCACAAACAGCTTCTCCTGCTGCAATGCCGATTCAATCTGCTCGTCCTGCGTTCTCACTTTCACCAATCCAAGGTCCGGGTCGACCTGTCGGACGATTGCTCGAAGCGCCGTCAGGACAGTCTCCGGCTTCACACGCGTACGAATCTCATAGGCCATCCCGCCAACGCTCGCCGTCTGCACATAGGGCAAAAAGAACTGCGGCGGCGGCTCATCGCGAAGATTCATATAGCGCGTATCGCCGCACACTCCAACGATCTCAATCGAATTCTGCGGCAACACGATTCCCCCACCGCCATCCGCATCGTGCGCGTCGGTCACAAACCGTTTCCCAATCGGGTTCTGACCAGGAAACCGGCTCCGCGCCAGGCTCTCGTTGATCACTGCCACCCTTGGTGAACTAGCTGTGTCCTGCTCCCCAAATGCCCGGCCCGCAACTATCGGAATCCTGAGCGTCTTGAAGAAATCGTTTCCCACGACGTTGTAGTTTTCCTCTTGCGATTGGTTAGCCTGATACTTCTCTCCGACAGGCAGAAAATCGGTTGCCGATCGATCCTCGTTAATGTAGACGTCCTGGGCCGGCGCGACAGAAATGATTCCCGGCACGCCGGCAAAGGCCTGCTCAATGCGTTGATGCAGGGCAATATCTTTGCCGGCCGGGTAACTCCCCCGCGGCGGGTCAATCTCTGCGAGCAGCAGATGGTCAGATTCGAAGCCGAGATTCACTGAACTCAATCCAGCCAGCGTCCGCAGAAACAAGCCTGCCCCGATAACCAGCAATGTCGAAAGAGCAATCTGGAATCCGACCAGCGTCTTGCCACTCAGCCCCTTGCGCCGGCGCGTCGTGGTCTGCGTGGTTTCTTTCAGCCCATGCGTAACTTCTGCGCGTGCCGCAGCCAGTGCGGGTGCAAGCCCAAACAGCAACCCGGTCGCAATTGTGATCCCTGCAGTAAACGCAAACACGGCCCAGTCGAAATGAATCTGAAAGCCCTTGCTTTCCCACGGAGTCTCCAGCATCCTTGGAATTGCGGTGCGCCCCAGGTATCCGGCCACCAAGCCGCCCGCCCCTCCCAGCACCGCCAGCATCAGGCTTTCTACCAGCATCTGCCGCACGATGCGTCCGCGCCCTGCCCCCAGCGCCAGCCTCACACCCATCTCCCGCAAGCGCTGCGTACCCCGCGCCAGCATGAGGTTTGCAACGTTCGCACAAGCCAGCAGCAAAACGAATCCCACCAGCACGCTTAACACTGCCATTGGCTTGGCAAATTCCCTCTGCTGTTCAAACAGTCCGCGGCTGCCATCGCGCAAATCCATTCGCGGCACGTCTTCATTTGCTCTTACTGGCATCGTGCCTCGCACAATGGCAGCCAACTCGCCGTCCAGTTCCGCCTGTGCAGTTCCATCCGCCGCGCCTTGCTTGGCGCGCCCCATCACGTTGACCCACCATTCTGTTGAATCGGCAAAAAGCGAGCCATTACCTGTTCGCGGAAACACCAGCGGCTGCATCGAAAGCGGCACAAAGAAATCCACCGGCAGCTGTACATCCTTCGCTCCGGTGAATCCCTTCTGACTGACTCCGACAATCGTGAATAGGACGTTGTTCAGCTTGACAGTCTGCCCCAGAACAGCCGGAGATCTGTTGAATGCTCGGCTCCAAAGCTCGTCACTGATCACTGCCACAGCGCCCTGGCCTGCGACAGCGTCATCGGCTGGTTCAATCCTGCGGCCCAGCTCAGGTCGAACGTCGAGCGCGGCAAAATAATTACCTGAAACCATCTCGGTTCGCACCCTTTGCACGTCCTCGTGGATCGTCGCAATCATTCCCATTCTCTTGAATGCGAACAAATCGTCGAGAACGTGATTCCGGGCGCGCAACTGTTGGTAGGCCGGATACGAAAACGCTGTGCTCGTCACTCTTCCGCCCGGCAACATATCCCAATCGCCCCACACGTGATGTACAGCCACATGCTTTTCCGTTCCCGTCCACGACAACAACCGGAGATCCGCCGCGTGCGGCACTGCCAGCCGTTCATACAACAACTGTTTGGCAACAGAAAAGATCGTCGTGTTCGCTCCAATCGCCAGCGCCAGTGAAACCGCCGCAACCGCCGTGAAGCCTGGGCTCTTGCGCAGCATCCGCATCCCGTAGCGCATATCGTCCCAAAGATCGTCCCACCACTTCAACCCCAATGAAGCCCGCATACCTTCCTTCGTCACCGTCACCGCCCCCAGCGCAATCCGCGCCCTCCGTGCAGCCTCAGCCGGCGAGTACCCCGAGCGAACCAAATCCGCAGTCAGGCATTCCAGGTGCCCAGCCAGTTCCGTTTCCATCTCCGTCTCCAGCCGTCTGCGTCCAAACACCGCCCGCATCCATGACCGCGGCTGCGCAATTATGCCCGCCACAAAGGACCTCAAACCCATTGCCCCTCCATCCATCCCCGATCGCCGCAACCTGCTCGCAAATCGCTAGCAGCTGTTCCCCCATCGCTTGGTGCTCACAACTGACCGCCCGCAACCAATAACTGATAACCAGCGCTATTATTCATGCCGCAGCGCCACCATCGGCTGCACTCTCGCCGCCCGTCGCGCCGGAATCCAGCTAGCCGCCAGCGCCACAGCCAGCAAAATCAAAACCCCGCCAATCATCGTCGCCGGATCCCACGGCTGAATTCCATACAGCATCGTCTTCACCAGTCGCGTCAGCCCAAGCGCCGCCCCCACGCCTGCAATCACACCCGCCGCGGCCAGCCAGGTGCTCTCTCCCAGAATCATCCTGCGTACCTGCCCCGGTTGCGCACCTAGCGCCAGGCGAATCCCAATCTCGTTCGTGCGGTTGGCCACCGAATAAGCCATCACCCCATAAATCCCCACGCACGCCAGCGCCAACGCCAGCACGCCAAACCCCACCGTCAGCGCCGCAAACAACCGCTCCATCTGCATGTTTGCGTCAATCTGTTCCTGCTGCGTCCGCACATCGATAATCGGCAAGTCGCGGTCCGCCCCCTCCACCACCCGACGCAGCGCCGGCACCAGCTCGGCGACCGGCAGCTTAGTGCGGATCTCATAGGTCATACCGCCCACATCTTTCTGTTGCACATAAGACACAAAAAACTGCGGAGGCGGCTCGTCGCGCAAGCTCGCATAGCGCGTATCTGCGCACACCCCCACAATCTGATACCAGTCCTTCGCCTTCGCGAACGTACGAAATCGTTTCCCAACCGGGTTCATATTCGGGAACCGCTTCTTCGCCAGCGCCTGGTTAATAATCGCCACTTTCTGTGAGCTCGCCGTATCCTGCGGTCCAAAACTCCGACCCGCAATCATCGGAATCCCCAGCGTTTCAAAGAACGTATTCCCCACCACGTTCACGTCCTCACCACCGCTGTGGTCTCTTTTAGGTGTCTCGCCCTCCGTAAGGAAACCGGAGTTGTTGAAGTTGTCCCCCATATAAACCGTCTGCGCCGGTGAAACACTTTCCACTCCTCGTAATGCCGCAAACTCCTGCTCCAGCCTCTGGTGCAATTGCACGTCCTTGCCCAACTCATATCGCTTCGCCGGCGGAGCGATCTCGAACAGCACAAGATGATCGGACCGGAATCCCACATCAATCGCATTCAGCGCCAGCAGCGTCCGTAAAAACAAGCCCGCGCCCACCACCAGCAGTGTCGAAAGCGCAATCTGGAACGCCACAATCGCCTTCCCCCCTAATCCCCTGCGCCGCCGCGTTGTGGTTTGCGCGCTTTCCTTCAGGCTGCTGCTCACCTCGCTGCGCGCAGCCAGCCACGCCGGAGCCAGCCCGAACACCACGCCTGTAACCAGCGTCACCACTGCGGCAAACGCAAAAACGCCCCAATCCATTGGGACATTCATCTGGTCCCGGTCCCACGCATTCGCCATCAGCCGCGGAATCACATTCCGGCTCAGATACCCCAGCAGCAACCCACCCGCGCCGCCAATGCCCGCCAGCATAAGACTCTCCGTCAGCAACTGCCGCAGCACCCGGCCTCGCCCTGCACCCAGCGCGATCCGCACACTCATCTCCCGCTGCCTTTGCGCTCCCCGCGCCAGCAGCAGGTTGGCAATGTTGGCGCACGCCAGCAGCAGCACAAACCCGGTCAGCGTCAACAGCACATACACCGGCTTCCCAAACTCCCGCGCCGCAAAGCCCCCTCCCCGGCTGCCGTCGTCCAGCCTAAGTTGGGGCATCGTGTCCCCGGCATTCACCGTCATCGTCCCGTGGATCGCCGCCGACAGCGTTACATTCATCTCTGCTTGCGCCTGCGCGTCCGTCACGCCCTGCTTGACACGCCCCACCACAACCACCCACCACATGTTCGGATCGTCAATAAATCCGCCCTCGCCTCCCTTGGGATCGATCACGGGTTGCGCGGTAATCGGCACATACACCTCTGGACCCGACTGCACATTCTTCGCCCCGGTGAACCCGCGCGGCGCAACGCCCACAATCGTAAACAGGGTCTGGTTCACGTTGATCGTCTGCCCCAGCGCCCCTGGCGACCGCCCAAACTCGCGCTCCCACAATGGGTCGCTGATCACCGCAACCGCATTGAACGCCCCCGGCTGGTCATCCGATAGCTGCAGGGCCCGACCCAGTTGAGGCCGCGCCTCCAGCACATTGAAGAAGCTGCCCGAAACCATATCCACGTTGGCGCGCTGCGCATTCCCGCGAACCGTAACATTCATGCTGTCCTCGTTGAAGGCAGCCAGATCTTCCATTGCATGGCTGTGCAACCGGAGCTGCTCAAAAACCGGGTAAGAGAAGCACGAACTCAGCATTCCCCCGCCCGGCGCAGGGGGGTCAAAATCGCCCCACATGCTGTGCACCACGTTGTGTCTGTCAGCAGTCCAGCGCAGCAGCCGCAGTTGCTCGGGATGCGGCACATGCAACCGGTCATACAACAGGCTCTTGGCCAATGAGAAAATCGACGTATTCGCCCCAATCGCCAGCGCCAAACTCGCGGCCGCAATCCCCGTAAATCCCGGGCTCTTGCGCAGAATCCTCACCCCATACCACAAATCGGCCCGCAACTCATCCAGCCATTTCAGTCCCAAAGAAGCCCGCATGCCTTCCTTCGCCACCGTCACCGCCCCCAGCGCGATCCGCGCCCTTCTTGCAGCCTCTGCCGGCGAATGCCCCGCGCGAATCAAATCCGCAGTCAGGCATTCCAGGTGCCCGGCCAGTTCCACTTCCATCTCTGCTTCGAGCCGATCGCGCCGCATCACCGCTCGCAGCAACGACCGCGGTTGAGACACAACGCGAGCAAACAATGACCGCAAAAACATACTCTCCCCGACTCCCTCAGCCCCTATTCGCTGTCCCCTGCCTTACTCGTGCCTCAGCGCCACCATCGGCTGCACCCCTGCCGCCCGTCTTGCCGGAATCCAGCTAGCCGCCAGCGCCACCACCAGCAGAATCAAAACCCCGCCAATCATCGTCGCCGGATCCCATGGCTGAATCCCATAGAGCATCGTCTTCACCAGTCGCGTCAGCCCAAGCGCCGCACCCATCCCCACAACAATTCCCACCACAGCCAGCCACGTGCTCTCGCCCAGAATCATCCCGCGCACCTGTCCCGGCTGTGCCCCAAGCGCCAGCCGAATCCCGATCTCGTTCGTGCGACTCGCCACTTGATACGCCATGATCCCGTAAATCCCAACGCAAGCCAGCACCAGCGCCAGCACGCCAAACCCCGTCGTCAGCGCCGCAAACATCCGCTCCATCTGCATCGTCGCGTCAATCTGTTCCCGCTGCGTCCTAACATCGATCAGCGGCAAATCCCGATCGACCCCTTGCACTACTCGCCGCAATGCCGGCACCAGCGCCGCCGGTTCCATCTGGGTGCGAATCGCATACGTCATTCCGCCCACCTGCGCCTGCTGCCTATAGACCATGAAAAACTGCGGCGGTGCGTCATCCCGCAGGTTCATATACCGCGTATCGGCGCAGATTCCCACAATCCGCACCATCCCATCCGTCGCATCGTGAGTCTTGAACATCTTCCCAATCGGATTCGCATTCGGAAACCGCTTCCGCGCCAAGCTCTCATTAATCACCGCCACCTTCGCCGATGTGGCCGTGTCCTCCGCACCAAATGCGCGCCCCGCAATCATCGGTATTCCCATCGTCGAGAAGAAGCTGTTTCCCACCACGTTGAAAAACTCGGCCTGATTCTTGTTCTGATCCTCCGTTTCACCCTCCGGCAGAAACAGATCATTCGACATCGAATCCGCAATGTAAGCCATCGACGCCGCTGTCACTGCCTGTACGCCCGGCGCTGCCCTGAATCCATCCTCCAGCCGCGCATGTAACTGCACTGCTTTTTCGTCGGTGTAGCGCCGCGCTGGCGGATTCACGTCAAGTAGCATCAGATGATCCGTCCTGAATCCCGCATCCACCGTGTTCAGCGCAAACAGTGTTCGCAGAAACAGTCCCGCCCCCACCACCAGCAGCGTCGACAGCGCAATCTGAAACGCCACAATCGCCTTGCCTCCCAACCCTTTGCGCCTGCGCGAAGCCGTCTGTGCGCTCTCCTTCAAACTGCTGCTCACCTCCGCCCGCGCTGCCAGCCACGCCGGCGCCAGCCCGAACAGCAGCCCCGTAACAATAGTCACTCCGGCCGCAAAGCCGAATACGCCCCAATCGAAATGCACGTTGAACTCATTCGTCTCCCACCGGTTTGTCATCAGGCTGGGAATTGCGTCGCGACCCACATATCCCAGCAGCAGCCCACCCAATCCGCCAATCCCCGCGAGCAGCAAACTCTCCGTCAGCAGTTGCCGCAGAATGCGTCCGCGACCCGCGCCCATCGCCAGCCTCACACTCATCTCGCGTTGCCGCTGCGCCCCGCGCGCTAGCAGCAGATTCGCAATATTCGCGCACGCCAGCAGCAGCACAAAGCCGGTAAGTGCCATCAGCACGTATGCCGGCTTCCTGAACATCCCATCGGCCAAACGCAACCCTCGGCTGCCGTCCGCCAAAACCAGATGCGGCATCGTTTCACCCGGCTTCACCTGCAGTGTGCCGCGAGTGGCTGCCTCCAGTTGCGCCCCCAGCACCGCCTCCGCCTGTGAGTCAGTCACGCCCGGCTTGGCGCGCCCCATCACGTTCACCCACCAAGTCGTCGGATCCTCCAGCAGCGACATCTTCCCTTTCGGATCGATCACCGGGATCATGGTGAGCGGCACAAACACGTCCGGCGAGGCCTGAACGCCTTTTGCCCCCGTAAATCCCCGCGGGTTGACGCCAACAATCGTGAACGGCGTTTGATTCACCGTGATCGTCTGGCCCAACACTGAAGGCGATCGTCCGTAGGCTCGCTGCCAAAGCCCCTCGCTGATCACCGCAACCGTTCCTGCTCCATTCGCCGTTTCGTCCGAGGGCAGTATCGCCCGCCCCAATTGCGGCCTCACGCCAAGCTGCGCGTAATAATTTCCCGACACCATCTCTGTCTGAACTCGTTGCGCTTCTCCGCGAATCGTCGCATTCATCCCGTCCCACTTGAATGCAAACAGATCCTCCAGCGACCGGTTGTGTGCGCGCAGTTCCCGGTAAACTGGGTACGAGAAGATAGGCCCCATCATTCCCACGCCGTCAGGTGCTGGCCCAAAGTCTCCCCACATATCGTGCACCGCCATGTTCCCGTACCCGTACCACTTCAGCGCACGCAGTTGTTCCGCATGAGGCACAGTAAGCCGGTCATACAGCACGCTCTTGGCAATCGAAAAAATCGCCGTATTCGCCCCAATCGCCAGCGCCAGGCTTGCCGCTGCAATCGCCGTAAATCCCGGGCTCTTTCGCAGCATCCGCACTCCATACCGCAAATCCGCCCCAAGCTCATCCCACCACCGCAATCCCAGTGAAGCCCGCATCCCTTCTTTCGTCACCGTCACCGCCCCCAGCGCAATTCGCGCTCTCCGTGCCGCTTCTTCCGGCGCATATCCCGCCCTAATCAAATCCGCCGTCAGATTCTCCAGATGGCAAGCCAGCTCAGCCTCCATCTCCGACTCAAGCCGATCACGCCGAGCAACCGCCCGCATCCAAGACAGCGGTTGAGTAACAATGCGAGCCAACACCGATCTCAAACTCATATCTCCCACCTGGCACGGTTAATCCCTAATTCTTGTTCCCTGATCCCAGTTCCCCGCTCTTCTCACGTTGCACTCAAAATCGTCCCAATAATCCCCGCCATCCGATCCCATTTGTCGGTCTCCTGCGTCAGCCGTTCCCGCCCCGCCGCCGTCAAGCTGTAATACTTCGCCTTCCGGTTGTTCTCGCTCTCGCCCCACTCGCTCGTAATCGCACCCTGGTGCTCCAGCCGATAAAGCGCCGGATACAGCGACCCCTGTTGAATCACCAGTTCCTCGCCGGAAATCTGTTGAATCCGCAGCAGCACCCCATACCCATGCAGCGGCCCCAGCGAAACCGCCTTCAGGATCAGCAAATCCAGCGTTCCCTGCAGCAAATCAATCTGTTTTGCTTGCTTTTCTGCGCGCATCGTCTCCCCACCGCTTCCCTAGTCGCTCTAGGAAAGAAGCTATCGCGACTCTCCTAGAATGTCAAGGAGAGAATGTCAAGGAGAGCCTTGGTAGAAATTCCTCATTCAGGGGCGATGATCCAAGACGAATTTAATAGGTGCTTACCCACCCCAGAATCGCCTTAGACTGTCTCAATGACACAGTTCAGCAAGGGGAGGCGCCGCTTTCACGCGCATGTAGGTTCGCGCGCCGATGCGCTCAACGGCCTTCCATTGGCCACCTTCTGGCAAAGGCTCCTCGGATTCTTGATCGACCTTCTCATCGCTGTCATCCTCTGGTCCCCTCTCGAATTCTCGTGGCGCTACTTTCTCCTGCATGAAACAAACATTCACATTGTCTGGGACTTTCACGAAGCCGGAAACATCGTCGTGATGGTCCTCTATTGGGGATTGGCAAATTATTTCGGCAATGGACAAACGCCGGGCAAGTGGGTCGCCCGCACCAGGGTTGTCTCTCTCACCAGCGAACGCATGCAACCATGGCAATCCATCGAACGCGCCCTCGGATACGGCTCGGCAGTGCTCGAATTAGGTCTCGGCTTCTTGCAGTTCTTTTGGGACCCCAATCGAATGTGCGCCCAGGACCGTTTAGCCGAGACCATCGTGATTGACGTTAGAGAATCGAAACCTCGATAGCACCCTTGCAATAGTGCCCTGGCTGAGAACGCCGCTCCGGAACTTTCATGCAATAGCCGGCGTAACCCCACAGACCGCAACTTCACGCGTGCATCAAAAGCTCGTAAGTCAATATCGGGTTCTGAAAGGACTCCTTCCCCATGAATGCGCGGAAAACAGTTCCCCAGCTTTTAGCTGCTCTTTTCAGCGCCACCTGCCTTCCCCTCGCCGCTGCCGCACAAGCCATACCGAGCAACTCCGCAATCGACGCCGAAGTAAAAAAGATACTCACTTCTACCCACGCCAACGGTATGGCTGTTGCGGTCGTCGATCGCGGTAAAGTCGATTACGTCAACGCCTATGGCCTCCGCAACGCCAAGGGAGATCCGTTGACCACGGATACGGTCATGTACGGCGCATCGCTTACCAAGACCGTGTTTGCCTATTCCGTGATGCAGTTGGTCGATCAGGGCAAGCTCAAACTCGACACACCTCTCATGGACGACCTCGACAAACCGCTGCCAACCTATGGCCCCGATCCCGTCTTCCCTGACAAATACGGACCCTACAAAGACCTGGCCGGTGATCCGCGCTGGCAAGCAATCACGCCCCGCATGTGCCTCACTCATTCCACCGGCTTCAGCAACTTCTGGTTCATTGAACCCGATCAAAAACTGCACATTCATTTTGATCCCGGCACGCACTTCAGCTATTCCGGCGAGGGTTTCATCCTTCTGCAATTCGTCATTGAACACGGCCGCAAAGCGCAGGGGCTTGGCCTCGATATCGGCGCTCTTGCCAAGGCCAACTTTGACCGCCTGGGCATGACCCGCACCAGCCTCGTGTGGCTCAACGGTCCCGAAACCAATGTCGCCGATGGATGGAACGATCAGGGCCAGCCGCAGCCGCATGAAAAACGCAGTAAGCCACGCGCGGCGGGCTCCATGAATACCACCATCTCCGACCTGTCGAAATTCACCGCAGCCCTCGTGCGCGGCGACGGCCTCAGCCCGGCTTCCCGCGCCGAAATCACAAAGCCAAGCCTGCATCTACCCACTGCCGGTCTGTTCCCACTCTTTCAGCCCGATCTACCTCTGGCCCAGCAGCGCAAGGATCTCTTTGCGGGACTAGGCGTCATCGTCTTTGACGGCCCGCAAGGACATGGCTTCATGAAAGGCGGCCACGACGGCCAGACCGCCAACACCATGGTCTGCATCGAGGGCAGTCAACGATGCGTTCTGATTCTCGCCAACGATGTTCGCTCAGAAGCTGGCTTCCCTGAGCTAGTCAAGTTCATCCTCGGCGACACCGGCGTTCCCTACGACTGGGAATATGGCGACCACGCCGGCAAATCATGACAACCCCCAAGAATCGGTGAACACCACGCTCCAGCCGCAAATGCTAACCTCGCTTTTGAAGTGTTAGCTTAGATCGAACATGAGTTCCCCCACCGCAGCCGTCCTCGGCGAAATCGGCCTTCCCATCCCCATCCGCACCCTCGCCGCCCAAACCTGGGACACCATCGTTGTCGGTGCCGGCCACAACGGTCTCGCCTGCGCGGCTTATCTCGCCCACGCCGGCCAGCGTGTTCTTGTCATCGAGAGCCGTGCCCGCGTCGGCGGCGCATGCACCATCGAGGAGCCCTTCCCCGGCGTCCGCATGTCTCCCTGCGCCTATCTCGCCGGCCTCCTCCATCCTCTCGTCGTTGAAGAACTCGACCTGCCTCGCCGCGGCTTCACATGGACCCCGGCCGTCAACGGCCTCTTCGTCCCTTTCCTTGACGGCAGCAGCATTCAGCTCTGGGACGACGACGAGCGCTGCGCCGCGGAAGTCCGCGCCCTTGCTCCCGGCGACGTCGAAGGCTGGCGCGCCATGAGCGATGTCATCCGCCGTCTCCGCGACGCCCTTCGCCCCGCTCCCGCCGCCAACCTCAAAGGCGCAGCCGCATGGGCAAACGATCTATGGCTCGGCGGAGCTCCTACTCGTGACCAAATTGAAGACCGTCTCGTCAACGACCCTGAAGCCCTCTCCGTTCTCTTCGATTGGTCCATGGCCGAGTTCGTCGAAAAGTATCTTGAAGACGAGCGGCTCCAAATCGCCTATCTCGGTCAGGGCGTCATCGGCACCAACGCGAGCCCCTTCGACCCTGGCACTGCCTCCATCCGTTTTCATCATTCCTCTGGCCGACTAGGCGGAATCCCTGGCATGTGGGGCTATGTCCGCGGCGGAATGGGCATGGTTTCCTTCTACTTCTGCGACGCCGCCCGCGAAGCCGGCGCCACTGTAGTTTCCGGCGTCCCCGTCGCGCAAATCTTCCCCGGTAAAGCCGTCCTCCTAGAATCCGGTGAGCGCATCTCCGCCCGCACCATCGTCTCCAATGCCGACCCAGTCCAGACCCTCCGACTCCTCGGCCCGCATGCCGACCCATCCTGGAGCGCCCGCGTCGAATCCATCCCCATCGAAGGCTGCACCGTAAAACTCAACGTCTTGCTCAGCGACTTACCCAACTTCACGGCTCGCCCCGGAGCCAATCAACCCCACCACTGCGGCCAGATCAACGCCCCTCTCACCAAAGATGAATGGCATTCAGCCTTCGCTGCTTCTCGTCGAGGCGAGTTACCCCAGCACTTATGGTGCGAGTTATATTTTCAAAGCGCCCACGATAACTCCATAGCTCCCCCTGGCCAACACACCATGAGCGTCTTTGCCCAATATGTCCCCTATAAATTCGCCCAGGGCACATGGGACTCTCGCCGCGACGAAGTCCGCAACCTGGCCCTCAATTCGTTAGCACGCTTCTGCTCCAATATTCCCGCGGCAGTTATCGATGCCCAGGTCCTCGCCCCCCCGGACATCGAGCAGAAAATCGGTCTCACCGGCGGCCACATCTTTCAGGGCGAATGCCTCCCGCCCCAGATGTGGTCCAATCGCCTAACCGCCCGCACGCCCATGCAAGGCTTCTATCTCTGCGGCGCATGCACTCACCCCGGCGGCAGCGTCATCGGCATCAACGGCCGTAACGCCGCCATGGCCATCCTCAAGGACAGCCAAACAATTTAGCTTCATCCACGCCCGTGCCTCTGCTATGCTGCGCGCTACATGTCTACCGTTCCCGCACTCAAGCGCGGCATCCGGTTTCGCGACCTGGTGCTGCTCTACGTCGTCATCATCCTCAGCATCCGCTGGACGGCCACCGCCGCCACCGCCGGCCCCAGCATCCTCATCATTTGGATCGCTGCCCTCACCTGTTTCTTCATCCCGCTCGCCGCCTGCGTCATGGAACTCGCCTCGCGCTATCCTCAGGAAGGCGGCATCTACATCTGGACCCGCGAGGCCTTCGGCGATTTCTCCGGTTTCATTTGCGCCTGGGCGTACTGGATGAGCAATCTTCCCTTTTTCGCCAGCGTCCTCTACTTCGGCGCAGCCTCCGCGCTCTTCGCCTTCGGCCCCCGCGCCCAGTCGCTCGCGTCCAATCCGCTTTACTACATGGCCTTCGCCATCTTCTGGCTCGCCGTCATCACTGTCCTCAACATCCTCGGCATCGACTCCGGAAAGTGGCTCAACAACATCGGCGCACTCGGCAGCCTGCTCCCGCTCACCGTACTCATCCTCCTCGCCATCTTCAGCTATTTCCGCTTCGGACTCGTCCTCCACGTCACGCCCGCCAGCTTCGTCCCTCACTGGTCGCTCGACAACGCCGTCTTCTGGTCCAGCGTCTTCTTCGCTTTCTCTGCCATCGAGTGCGCCTCCGCCATGGGCGATGAAATCCAGAACCCTCGCCGCACCATTCCCTGGGCTATCCTCGTCGCCGGCATCATCCTCACCATCGGTTACATTGGAGGCACCGCAGCCTTTCTCTTCATGCTTCCTCCGCAGGCCGTCGCCGGCCCAGACGGTTTCGTTCACGGCATCGAACTCCTCGCCGCGCGCCTCGGCCTCGCATGGATCCTCGCGCCCATGGCTCTGCTCGTAGCGCTCAACGCTGTCGGCGGCGCAGCAGGCAATCTTTCCGCCACTGCGCGCCTGCCCTTCGCCGTCGGTGTCGATCGCTATCTCCCGCCCGCCTTCGGCTCCATTCATCCCCGCTTCCGCACTCCCTGGGTCGCCATCGCTGTCTATGGAGCCGCAGGCATGGTCGTCGCGCTCCTTGGTCAGGCCGGCACCACCGTACGCGGCGCATATAACGTGCTTGTCAGCATGGGCGTGATCTCACTCTTTCTACCCTATCTCTTCCTCTTCGCAGCCATGATCCGCCATCAGTCCCATCCCACCGACACTCACATCCGCCGCGTCCCTGGAGGCAAACCCGTAGCCCTTGCGCTTGCCACCACCGGATTCCTCAGTACAGCCATCACCATCGTGCTTTCAACAATCCCCTCCGCCGACGAGGCCGACAAGCCTCTCGCAATCGCCAAAGTCTTAGGAGGCACAGCAGTCCTAATAGGCGCAGGTGTAGCCGTCTTCCTCTTTTCGAAATGGAAGACAGGCCGCATGTCGCCAAACTAGCGCCTGTTCACACTAAATCGATGAGGCTCGTAAGAATTCGGGTCAGAGAATGCGTAAACAATCTATCTACGCGTCTTTATGTGGCTCTCGGTGTTATCGTCAATCATCGCGATTGCGTCAACCTCTATCAGGTAGTCGGGAGACAGCGTCGCTACGCCGACCACCACGTCTGCTGGCTTGTGATCTCCGAATAGCGCTATCCGGGCCCCTTCGATAATTGGCAGGCATTCGTCGCGTTTGTAATCGACGACATAGATCGTGATCTTGGTGACCTGCTCAGGCCGGGCACCGGCAGCAGCAAGCGCACGGCCGAGATTGCCAAACACCTGGCGCGCTTGAACCGCAAGATCCCCACGGCCAACGAGCTTGCCTTGTATATCTTCGGGCTCCTGGCCCGAGATGAATACCAGCTTGCTTCCCGTCGCCACCACGACCTGTGTATACGTTGCTGGAGTCGGCAGGTCATCGGGATTGATGCATTCGATCGTCATTGATTAGGTCTCCTGCTATGGGCAGCGGGAACCAATAGCTTTGGTGCTAACACCGCCCGCCGGCTAAGTGTGCCAAGTATAAAGGTCCTCCATTCCTATCTGCCATCCAGAGCGCGGCGAGCCGAAGGACCTGCTTTTCTATAGCTCCCTACCAATATCCATCACCCCAAGATATGCACAGCAAACTGTACCGTTCCGCGACAGCGCTGACCCCCAGCTTGTCTCAGCCGAAAAAACTTCCATAGGCGCGAAAACTTCCAGCGTCTATGGAGCCTCCCGATGCACTCTCTGGCCCGCTGCCATAAGTCCGTCTTCATCCTTCTCTTTCTAAGTTCCCTCCTCGCTCACACCCAGCAACCTGGTCAGCCATTAACGCACCACATTCGCCCAGCCGTTTTCAGCGGCCTCGCAAAACCAGTTGCCCCGTTGCCCTCAACCCAGCGCATGAATTTGTCCCTCATCCTCCCCCTCCGCAATCAGAAACAACTCACCGCTTTCCTGAGCCAACTCTACGATCCGTCCAGTCTCAACTATCGTCGCTTCCTCAGCGTGGCGAAGTTCACTGAACAGTACGCGCCGTCCGCAGAGGACTATCAGACCATTGTTGATTTCGCAAAAGCACAAGGTTTTGTCGTGACCGCTTCTCCCGCCAACCGCTTGGTCGTACCCATCAGCGGCACAGTCGAGCAAGTCCAGAGAGCCTTCAATGTATCCATGAAGCTCTATCAGCACCCCAAAGAGAATCGGACCTTTTTCTCTCCCGATCGCGAGCCTTCAATTCCTTCCAGCCTCAATATCGTTCACATCGCGGGTCTGAACAATTACTCACTGCCGCGCTCCATGTCGGTAAGAGGAAACGCCGATCAGCGTCTCAACAACGCATCGATACAAGGTTCCGGCCCGGGTGGCTCGTACCTTTCCAGCGATATGCGGGCAGCCTACTATGGCGGCACAGCCCTCACCGGTAGCGGCCAGACCCTCGGCCTCGTGCAGTTCGATGGCTACAACATCAGCGATGTTGTAGCCAGCTTCGACGGAGCCGCCTCGGCCACCGCAAGCGGGAGTGATTATGTATTGACCTACACGCCCTCCGCAGGAGGAACAACTTACACCATCCCCATTGAGAATGTTCTGCTTGACGGCGCCACTGGAACCCCGGGGCAATTCTATCCCCCGGCAGACGACGCTGAGCAGGTGCTGGACATTGTGCAGGCGGTCGGCATGGCTCCCGGCTTGAGCCATGTTCGCATCTATATCGGCAACTCAGACGCCGACATCTTGAATGCAATAGCTTCGGATACGGAGCATCTCGCGAAACAGATCAGCATTTCGTGGTCCTGGTCTCCGGACGATCCCGCGACCGACGATGTTTTCTTCGAGGAGTTCGCCGCGCAGGGCCAAAGTATCTTTGTCGCGTCCGGGGATTACGGTGCCTATAGCCCGTCGGCTCCGTACTACTACCCTGCAGAAGATGCTTGGGTAACGGCGGTCGGCGGCACCAGCCTCACGACCAGCGGTCCGGCGGGAGCTTTGGTCTCGGAGATTGCCTGGGATCAAAGCGGCGGTGGCACCAGTCCCGACGGCATACCGATTCCAAGCTGGCAGGCTGGGGTCGCCAATTCATCGAACGGCGCTTCCTCAACTCTGCGCAATGTTCCGGACGTGGCCATGGAAGCGGATTTCGACAACTATGACTGCGACATGGGAGGGTGTGCCGGAACCTGGGCAGGCACCAGTTTCGCCGCGCCGCGGTGGGCCGGTTTCATCGCTCTTGCGAACCAGCAGGCAACGGCGGCCGCAGATCCGCCGATCGGCTTCGTGAACCCATGGATCTACTTGATCGGTGCGAATTCCAGTTACGGCAGCGAATTCCACGACGTTGCCGCTGGTGACAACG